>CANKAM010000058.1 GCA_947479755.1 Bacteroidota bacterium | reverse complement strand
TAGCTTTCCATTATCTGGTTAGCTAATAATTTTTTGCAGGCCTGCTCTACTTTTTCGGTAGCAGCTTCTTTGGTAGCAGCTTCAAATTCAAGCGTAATATGTTTGCCAATGCGCACATCATGAATTTCGGTAAGACCTAAATTTTTCATACCTGCGCCCACAGCTTTTCCTTGCGGGTCAAGCAATTCTTTTAAGGGCATTACATCAATTTCTGCTCTGAATTTCATCGGTGGTTTATTTTTTGTTTTCGTTGTTCTCCCCAAATGGCGGAAGATGAACGGGATTAATTTTATTATTAATAACGGACAAAACTATATATAAAATGATGATGATTGGAATGGCTGCCACATTTAAAATGAAAAATAACAGCAACGATAAAATGAGAAAAATGAATACTACTTTGTTTTCTTCCCAAGAGAGCGTTTTGAATTTAAGCGCAAAAAGCGGAAGTTCTGAAACAAGCAGGTAACTCATCACCACACTGTACCCGATAATAACCCCGGGAATTTCAGTAAGTGAAGCAATAAACTCAGCTACCGGATTATATCCCTGACTAAAAACCATTCCGTGAAAAAGGTTTGAATTGATGGATTGAATAATTAAAGGAAGTGATGCAATAAAAATAGCATTGGCGGGAGTGGGTACACCAATAAATGAATCATATTGCCGTGTATCAATATTGAATTTAGCTAAGCGCATGGCCGAAAAAATTACAAGCACCAATGGGAAATACTGAACCGTTTTTACTCCTGCAGCCAGAAAAGCCCCGTCATGAGGATTTAATCCCAATTTCTGACGAAGCAACATAACCAGAATAATGGAAGGCGCAACGCCAAATGAAATAACATCGGCAAGCGAATCAAGTTGTTTTCCTATTGCACTCTGTACATTTAAAATACGTGCAGCAAGGCCATCAAAAAAATCAAATCCCGCTGCCGCAAGAATGAATATAGCCGGTGCGTTATCATACCCGTCAAACGATGCAGCAATTGACAAACAGCCACAAAGCAGATTCATGCTGGTTATGGCATTGGGAATATTTTGTCTCACTTTCACGCGGCAAAAGTAAGATATAAAAAGAATTAAAAACTAAGATTACTTTTGCAGGCCTTATGATTGAATTTTTAAGCCAGCCCTGGCCTTGGTTTGTGTGTGGTCCGCTTATCACCTTGGTGATGTTGCTGATGATTTATTTCGGGAAAAGTTTTTCTGCCTCTTCATCTATGCGTACTATTTGCGCAGCTTGTGGTGCCGGGAAATTTTCTGATTTTTTTAATTTCAACTGGAAAGACCAATTGTGGAATTTACTTTTTCTGGGAGGAGCAGTATTAGGTGCTTTTATTGCCACACAGTTTTTTCCGAATACAGAGCCAATAGCTATTTCTGAAGCAACGGTTTTAGATTTGCACAACCTTGGCATTGTTCAAAATGGAAACGAATATTTACCCACATCCATTTTCAGTTGGGAAAGTCTGTTTACCCTGAAGGGATTTGTCTTTATGGTTGTGGGCGGTTTTCTGATTGGCTTTGGAACACGCTATGCGGCAGGCTGCACATCGGGACATTCCATCAGCGGATTAAGTAATTTACAATTGCCTTCACTAATTGCAACCATCGGTTTTTTTATTGGTGGCTTAATTATGACTTGGTTCATTTTACCTTATATTTTAAAATTATGAAAACTCCGTCACCCTGAACTTGTTTCAGGGTCCTAAGAAGATGCTGAAACAAGTTCAGCATGACGTTTAGAAAAAAATGAAATACATCAAATTCATATTAACAGGAGTATTGTTTGGCATTACGCTTACCAAAGGTGAAATCATTTCGTGGTATCGCATTCAGGAAATGTTCCGCTTTCAGGGATTTCACATGTATGGTGTTATAGGTTCGGCAGTTGTGTTGGGAGCAATTGTTATTTTTCTTGCCAAAAAATTCGGCTGGAAAACTATAGAAGGAGAAAAAATAAGTCCACCTGAAAAAACAAAAGCCTGGAAGAATTACTTTTTTGGAGGAATTATTTTCGGGCTGGGCTGGGCATTAACAGGCGCCTGCCCTGGACCAGTTTATATGCTTATCGGCACAGGCGCAACTGTATTTGCAGTGGTGCTAATCAGCGCTACGTTTGGAACCCTTGTTTATGGTTTGCTGAGAGATAAGCTGCCGCACTAAAATTACATTTCCATTTGTTTTCTGTAAACGATAAGTGGCAGCGCACTTATCAACACAAACACCCCACAGATAAAATACGCCCAGGTAATATTACTGCCTTGTGAAAAAAACGGAATAGAGAACAAGGCGATAAAGCCTGAGCGCAGCAAAATATTTATCACATGAAATACTCCGCCTGTTCTTCCAATAAGGTTGTTGGGGATATGATGAAATAACCAGGTTACTCTGAGAATTCGTGTGCCTGCATTGGTAATTCCAATCAGGAATGAAATCGCAAAAAACACACCTACACTTTGAGTAAATGCACAAAGAACTAAAACAAAAGTGGTGAGCAACATTTTTGCAATAATGGCTTTTACCTCGTTCATAAACCGCATTAAATAATTAGTTCCGAATCCGGCAAGCAAAGCTCCTAAAGCATAGTAAATCTCAGATGATGCATATACATCTGCTCCTTCGTGCAAATGCCGGTCAACATAGAGCGGAAGCAGCAGATGAATCTCTACTAGAAGTATTACAAAAATGTTGTAAGAGCAGTTCCCGAAAAGAAAAATCATAGGACGTTCCTTCAGAAATTTTATTCCTGAAAGTACACGCTTGTAAATGCTTTCGCGGTCAATCTCCAGTTGTTCAACCGGAGTGTAACGGATAAAAAGAATGAGTGCAAATGCGATGAAATAAGTGCTGGCGTCTAACAGAAAAATATCGTGCAAATTCCATTTAGGAATATCAAAGCCTAAGTGAATTTTTATGCCCAACAAATCAAATATTCCATTGTCTGTTCCCGATAAAAGTATAGCAGCTATTGCTCCGGCAAGCACACTGGTGCTCTGTCCCATAATCTCAATATAGGAAGTTACTTTGCGATAATTCTCTTTGGTTGTCAACTCTTGTCCAAACGCATACAATGTTGGGTAATGAATATTGTAATTGAACATGGTTGCTGCAAAAACAAACATAACAAGCAACACAGGAATACTACCTGTTAAGTAGCCACAAAGGGCAACTGCTAAAAGAATAGCTCCACCCGAAAGTGACGCAATAAGAAAAATGTTTTTGCGTGGAAAGCGGTCAACCAACGTTCCGCAATACAAACTCCAGAAAATGGTAAGGAAAGTAACAGCCGCATACATAGTTCCAAATGCACCCGGATCATTTAGTTCGGTTGTGAAATACCAAGGAATAGCCAGCATGCTGATACCCTGAGCAAAACCGGAAATAGCATTGGCTGTGAAAAGAAGTGCGAGGGCTTTTTTGTTTTTCATAAAAACGCGGCAAAGCTACCTGTTTTTCTGTGCGCCTTTTGCGCCTTTGCAGTAAAGAAAAAACTTTGCGTCCTTTGCGCTTAAACCAATGGACGAACAATTAGAAAAAGCCCGGAAGTATTGTGCCTATGAAGAGCGTTGCCAGCAACAGGTACGCGATAAACTCTATGACTGGGAGCTGCATCAGAAAGAGGTGGAGCAGATTATTTCACAATTGATTTCCGAGGGGTTTATTAATGAAGAACGTTTTGCAAAATCATTTGCGCGTGGCAAATTCAGAATAAAAAAATGGGGGCGCGTGAAAATAAAATACGAACTGAAGAAGCACCGCATCACCGATTACTGCATTAAGAGTGGACTTCAGGAGATTGATGAAAAAGAATACATTAAGACCTTACAGGAGTCGGCAGAGAAAAAGTCAAGACTGATTAAAGAAAAACATCCGCTGAAAAAGAAATATAAGCTGATGACTTTTCTTGTAGGCAAAGGTTTTGAAAATGATTTAGTGAGAGAAGCAGTAGAAAAAATGTTCAAGAAATAATTTCTTTCGTCATGCTGTCCCGATAGTTATCGGGATTGTTTCAGCATCCGGGTAATGTCCAGTGGACATTGAGCCGGCATGTGCTGATGAAAGACCCAGAAATAAATTCAGGGTGACGATTTTAAATTAAACTGTATTTTCGCACCATGGTAACAGTAGACAATATTCAAGAGATTAACGGGCGCGTAGAGGCTCTGAGGAGGCATCTTTGACATCGACAGAAAACTGCGTGAGATAGCGGAAGAGGAAGAAACAACAACCGCACCGGGCTTTTGGGACGACCCCGAAAAAGCCGAGGGACTATTCAAGAAAATTAATTCAAAAAAAGCATGGACCAATGCTTTTAAAAATGCGGAGGCATCACGCGATGACCTTGCTGTGATGTATGATTTCTTCAAGGCCAATGAGGTTAGTGAAGAGGAATTAGAGCAGCAATACAAAACCACTCAAAAAGTTATTGAAGATTTAGAATTCAAGAACATGCTGAGTGGTAAAGAGGACCATTTGGATTGTGTTATCAGCATTAATGCCGGTGCTGGCGGAACAGAAAGCTGTGATTGGGCAGCTATGCTTTTGCGCATGTACAGAATGTGGGCTGAAAAAAACGGGTTCAAAGTAATTGATGTGGATATGCAGGATGGTGATGTGGCAGGAATAAAATCTGCAACCATACATATTGAAGGCGAATATGCTTACGGCTATTTGAAAGGAGAGAACGGTGTTCACCGTTTGGTGCGTATTTCACCTTTTGATGCCAATGCAAAACGCCATACTTCATTTGCTTCGGTTTATGCTTATCCATTAATTGACGACAGTATTGAAATTGATGTTAATCCCGGTGATCTGGAATTTGAAACCTTCCGTTCAGGTGGTGCTGGCGGACAAAACGTAAACAAAGTAGAAACAGCTGTACGCCTGCTGCACAAGCCAACCGGCATTATTATCAAAAACCAGGAAAGCCGCTCACAGATGCAGAACAAAGAGAATGCAATCAAGCTTTTGAAATCGCAGTTGTATGAAATAGAGATGCGAAAACGCAGAGAGGCAAGTGATATTATTGAAGGCTCCAAGAAAAAAATTGAATGGGGTTCGCAAATACGCAACTATGTTTTGCATCCTTATAAACTGGTTAAAGACCTGCGCACCGATTATGAAACTTCCAATGCACAAGGAGTGCTGGATGGCGACCTTTATGATTTTATCAAAACTTATTTAATGGAATATGGCAAAAACTGATAAGCTTGTTATCTATCATAACCCGCGCTGCACCAAAAGCCGCGAAACACTGGCGCTGATTGAAAAAAAGAAACCTGAAATTGTGGAATATCTGAAAACGCCACCTTCGGCAACAGAACTGAAATCATTGCTTAAAAAACTCGGATTAAATGTTCAGGAAATTATCCGCAAAAAAGAACCGCTGTTCATTGAAAAATACAAAGACAAAAAACTAAGCGATGAAAAGTGGATGGAGGTTTTAGTTAAAAATCCTATATTGATTGAACGCCCCATAGTGGTAAAAGGAAATAAAGCTGTGATTGGACGACCGCCTGAAAATGTGCTGAAACTAATCTGAACGTTGTAATTAATAAATAAAAAAGTCCCGCGCCTAAGGCGAGGGACTTTTTATTTGAAGCAACAACTACGGCATTATTATCTCCACTTCATAGGTCTGTAAATTAGGACCTTGGTTTTGTACGTTAAAGAATGCTCTGAATTGTGCAGCGGTAAGCGTAAGAGTAGCCTCCTGTCCGGGCTGCAGTTGCTGACCAAGTCCATTCCAGCCATCTGTAGCACTATCGGCAGCGTAGAAGAACAAGCCACCAATAGCAGGACCAGCAGTGGTGTTTTTAATCCTCAACATAACACCCGGTTCATATTGTACCACCTCTGGGTTAAGCACATTCACTACTGAGTTTGCGTTTACAGGACCTTCAAACAACAGGTCAACCACATCACTTACATGACCGCGCAAGGTTTCAAGATCAAAATAATCTGCTATTTGTGAAGGGTCAACACGGTACACATTCATCAGCATACCTAACACACCGTACATAGCCTGTGCACAGGTAACACGCTCATGTTCCAGTTCAGCACTTTTTATGTTTGACTCTCCTTCCAGTGCCTGTTGGTCATTTCTTGCACCTGCAAGCAACGCATGAAAAGCAATAATGTCTGTTTTAACAGCAGCAAGCGCAGCATCCGCACCAATGTTCTCAATCAGTGTTGCCAATGCGGCAATACGCTCATCAATTTCACCGGTTTGAAAAGGCCCGCGATATTCGGGGAGCAATGCAATGTACTCCTCTGTGTCGCGTGCATACACTACTTGTATGCGCACATCAAAGTTTTCAATTTTTGTTCCGCTCAACTCTGCTATCAGACGATACACTTTAGCTGTTGCGCCATGATATGCCGCCAGCCTGCTTTTCCAGGCAATATATTTTTGTGAGTAAAGTGTACGATGGGGATTGAAGAACGTAAACGCAGGACCTATAAGCGGGTTGCTCTGCTGACCGAACAACTTACTGTCGGTATCGGCAGAAATGATGTTCATTTTTTTGTAACTGTTTACAGTACCGTTTAAGAACGGGTTTTCGCTGAATGAAAAAACTGGTGTGCTCATAATGATTGTTTTGTTTGTTTTTGTTTTGTAACTTAATTGTTTAGTTTTCTTTTAGTGAGGGCATTCGCCCAGATCTTTAATAGTATTAACGTTGGTATTTTTTATTTATTGTATGGATTGAAAAATATTTTTTTTCTCTTCTTTTTTATGTTCAGTAATACGATGCTCGTATATCTTATTAACGCTGTTTTTATTTTATTATTGTGTTCCATGTAAATTATTTTTCGGTTACGTCATTGCGAGCTTTAGCGAAGCAATCTCATTATTAGTAACGCGCCTTATTTTTATTTATTGTTTAACCTTTAAAAGATTTTTTTCGTTGTTGTCATGCTGAGCTTGTCGATGCATCTCTACTTATAGTAACGCAGCATTATTTAGTTTATTGTGTAACCGTTAAAATATTTTTCGCCTCCGTCATGCTGTCCGCCTCAGGCGGATCAGCATCTCTCTACTTTTAATAACGCAGCCGTTTTTACTTTATTGTTCACCAGAAAAAATATTTTTTAGCACCTCTTTTTCTTTTTTACTGTTAAATCCGCCACAACACCAATTGCTGAATACAGATTAACCTTGTGGCCATCACAGAGCGAATGGCTGAATACAGATTAAGGTTGTGACCACCACAAGATGAGTTGGCTTATTCCCCGGTTGGTTGTGGCCGCCACAGAGCGGGTTGGCAAATACAGATTGACCTTGTGGCCGCCACAGAGTGAGTTGGCATATCCAGATTAAGGTTGTGGCCGCCACAATAGGAGTTGACTTATTCCCCACTTCGTTGTGGTCGCCACAGAGCAAGTTGGCTTATCCGGATTAACCTTGTGGCGGCCACAGAGGGGGTAGCGATTTTTAGAAAGGTGTTGTGGCCGCCACAGAAGGGGTGGAAATACACGGAATACTATAAATAAGGTGTAATATGCTGTTTACTTAATTTGCGATAATATTATGTAGATAAGATATGCCTCCTTTTATAGAAACCGTGAAAACTGAAACATAAAAATGACTGTTAGTAAAATAGATGCTGCCTTTAATAAAGTTTAATGTGAATAAACTTGGTTTATTAAAGGGGTTTTATAGCTTTGAGGAAAAATTACAAACCAAACCATTGCTGCACATACAGTAGGAGATTCCTTTACAATTAACCCCACAAACACGGGTTATTTTGCTATTCAAACTATGGAATGCCCCGATTAATACACGAAGCTATGAAAACAAAATTTTTATCTCTTATTTTTTTCTTTTGCGCTTGCATAGTAAATGCTCAAACCTGGGATTCTTTAAGTGCAGGTGTCAGTGGCGGAACATCCAGCTATGGAAGAGTTTACGCTTTATCTGTATATGATGGTGAACTACATGTAGGTGGTGGCTTTTATTTTGCCGGAAACGATTCTGCTATTGGTATTGCAAAATGGAATGGAGCAACTTGGTCTACATTTGGCAGTGATAATTTGAATTGGGTGATTACATTCGAAGTCAATGGTTCAGAACTCTATGTAGGTGGTGGCTTTTCGGGTTTTCCGACCAGTACTGACAGACATATTACTCAATGGAATGGAACTCAATGGCTATCTATACATTCACTTGAACCTAATGTTGTTTCTTTAGCTTTTTATAATGGAGAACTTTATGCGGGGCAAAGTTTTGGCAGTTCCAGCTATATTTCAAAGTGGAATGGCAGTGTATGGACACCAGTTGGTTCAGGAGTAAATAATCCTGTTAGTGAATTGACTGTTTACAATGGAGAATTATATGCCGCAGGAAGCTTTACAACAGCAGGAGGTAATACTGCAAACTATATTGCAAAATGGAATGGAACAAGTTGGACGGCAGTTGGAAACGGCACAAATTATTCAGTTCTGGCTTTAGCCGTTCACAATGGAGAGCTATATGCCGGTGGCAATTTCACAACTGCTGGGGGAATTACCGCCAAACACATTGCTAAATGGGATGGCATAAACTGGTCGGAAGTTGGCAATGGAATAGATACTACTGTTTTTGAACTCTGCTCATTTAATGGAGAACTTTATGCAGGAGGTAATTTCACTATAGCGGGTGGAAATCCTGCCAACCGCATTGCAAAATGGGATGGAGTAAATTGGTCGGCTTTAGGAAGCGGAGTAGATTCTACTGTTTATGCATTGTGCGGGTATAATAATGAGTTGTATGCCGGTGGTTTGTTTTCTAATGCAGGGGGCATACCCGCCAAACGCATTGCACGCTGGAATCCATTAGATATAGGTTTTAATGAAAACGCAAATAAGGTGGGGGTAACTGTTTTTCCGAATCCCTTTTCTGCTGCCACTACCCTAACATTAAACAAAGAAATAAAAAACTCAGTATTATCGCTTTACACCATAGACGGCAAAGAAGTAAGAAACACAAAATTCAGCGGAAAAAATGTAATACTGGAAAAAGAAGATTTGGCAGGGGGTATTTACTTCTATAAAATTAAATCACCAAATGAAGTTATTGCAACAGGTAAATTGATTATTCAATAAAAAATGAAAACACACTTATTATTTCTTGCTATCGGATTTTTTATTTGCACAGCATTTATACCGCCAACAGAAGACTATCGCGATGCTTATGTAGGCACATATTTTTGCAGAAGCAAATGTCAGTCGCTTACTTCAGATTATACTGAAATCAATTATCATAACGATACCGTTACTATCAGTATCACTAAAAACACCCGTGATTCCATTCTCAATATTACCATACAAGGAAGAGCGTATGAAGTAAAAGTGAACAACGCAATTATGAATGTAGATGCACAAGTCAACCGTTACAAGGGAAAATTCTTTTCACAGGATAGTATTTCATTCAGCACCTCATCAGGTCGTATTCCAAACGGTTGCAGCTATAGAGGTAAGAAGCAGTAGAATTAAATTTCCGCTTATTCTGAATATGGCTGTAACCGTTACAGAGGTGTTCAGCTTATTCCCAAAGTCATTGTAACGGTTACAGCGGGGGTGGTAATACACGGCATACTATAAATAAGGTGTAAAATGCTGCTTACTTAATTTACGATAGTATTATGTAGGTAAAAGATGCCTATTTCTATAAAAATTGTGAAAATTAGAACATAAAAATGACCGTTAACAAAACAGATGCTACCGTTTATAAAGTTTGATGGAAATAAATTTGGTTTGTTAGTGGGTTTTTATAGCTTTGGAGAAAATTATAAATAAAGTTTATGAGAATCATTATTCTACTTCTATTTCTTTTCTCTTCTTTTTCTCTTCGTTCTCAGAACTGGACAAACCTTATTACAGGCAGTGAAGGCGAAGATATCCCCCAAGCTGTTACGATTGATGAACTTGGTAATACTTATACACTAATAACAGGACCTGGTATTAATGGCTACAACTTGGGAGATACAATTATTCCCGATGAATTCCGTTGTGTGCTTTGTAAACATGCACCGGATGGTGAACGGGTTTGGGTAGAAACCCCCAAAAGATGTCCTTATCAGGGAATTGACAGTGATGAAGTAATGTTTCTTGCGGTGGATGACAGCGCAAATATTTATATGGCAGGTTTATTTATTGACAGTATTTGGTTTGATGATATTACATTGAATTTTCCGCCACCCACAGGCAATCCTTATGCTAAAATGTTTATTGCTAAATATAATGAAGATGGAGAAGCAATTTGGGGAAAATGTGCTGACACGAGTTTTGTAAACTTTGACAGTTATGTTTTAGATATGTCTATTGGACCAAATGAAAAATTATACTTGCTTGGTAAAAGTGATGGCCCTTTTGGAATAGATGGTATTAGTATAGAAGGAGGTTCGTTTGTGCTAATTCTTAATAGCGATGGAAGCATTGACTATCTTGGTAATTTAGAATTTAATGTTAATCAGATAGAAGTCGATACTTCAGGAAATTATTATGTAAGCAAAAAATATGAAACCTACATTTATAAATATGACGTCAATCACAATCAAGTGTATGAAAAACATTATGATTCTGCCAATCGCAAAATACTAAAGATAAAACTAGGTCCCGATAATTTATTATATGCTTCTTTATATGACCCTAATTACGATGGACCTTATGTAGTTCATTATATCGAAAGACTTACGAGTGAGTTAGAAACAGGATTTATTTATGACTCGCTATATGGGTATATTAGAAATATACTCTTTTCTGGTACTGATTTAATTGCTGTTGGTGATTATTTTTTTGATGAAAATTATGCACCTATCTTGTTTCAAAAATTTGATTATGCAGGAAATTATGTGGGTCACAAATATGAATTTGTGAGATTAGACACCAATGAATTAAGTGTTATCTACGATGTGCATACAGTAATTTCGAGTAATAATTACATATCCTTATTTGCTGAAACAGATATAGCACCTTCGGGTGTAGTAATCGGTGGCGATTCTCTTTTCGTTACTTCTACATCTGGAATTTGGGGCTATCCTTTAACCTCTCGCTTTTTATTGGATAGCTTAAGCCTTGAGATACCATTGGCAATTGAAACATTTAATAAGAATGATATTAAATTAAGTCTTTATCCAAACCCAGGTAAAGAGCAAGTTATTCTTGAATTAAAAGAGTTAAAAAACAAACAGGAAAAAGTACATATTGAGGTATTTGATATCAATGGAAAACAAACTTACCAGAAGGATAAAAAATCAAATTCAGATAACTTTATTTTAATGATAAATACTATTGAATGGGTAACCGGAATTTACATATTTAAAATACAGGTAGGGGATCAATACCTAACTACTAAATATTCTAAACTATAAACCAAAATCAAAATTATGAAAAACTACCCGCAATTACTCATTATCTGCATTTTGTCTACAGTTGCCAACAATTCTATTGCTCAGTATCATATTGCAGGTATGAACAGTTTAGACAGTAATTTTTTCGTGACGCGGGATTCTGCTGAAGCTTATTATAATGCTAATCCGGGATTAAAGACCCCGCTGAGCGGAATGTTCATTTTTAGGTATTATGCAAAGCGGCAGATAGGCTGAGCGGCATTTGTAATGCCGCTCGGAACATAAAGGAAATTGCATTTCCGCCCCGTTGCTCAGGATGTTCCTTTCTTCTTCAATACTAAATGAAAGCATTCATTCGTTGGTCGGGTTTTCAGCAAAACGGATAACCCCGTCTTGCTGCTTCGGATATTCTTTTCTTTTTCTAAATAATTGGTAAAGGGCAATAAAGCGGTGATTGGACGACCTCCAGAAAATGTTTTGTCTTTGTTGTAAACACGCATTTATCTTTCTTAATTTTACAGCCGGGTTTTCTTCTTCTCACTCTTTCCTGCTGTTATGTTTTTTGCTGCTTTTGTCAGAAAAAGTATTCTTGGTTTTCTTTTTATAACAGCGTGCTCCTGTTTTTCTTTTGCACAAAAAGTTGGTGTTGTATTAAGCGGTGGCGGTAGCAGCGGCATGGTACATATTGGTGTGCTGAAAGCGCTGGAAGAAAATAATATTCCTATTGATTATATAGCAGGAACTTCGGCCGGTGGCCTTGTTGGCGGAATGTATGCAGCAGGAATGACTCCCGCAGAAATGGAAGAGTTTGTCCGTTCTCAGCAATTCATAAACATGAGTAAAGGAATTATTGAAGAACAGTTTATCTACTATTTTAAATCTAAAGAAGAAAAGTCGGATTGGATTTCTCTGCGATTTAACCGTAGCAAAGATTCAGTGTTTAAAGCCGTGCTGCCAACAAACATTATGTCGCCTTTTCCAATGGACTATTCATTGATGGAACTGGCTGCCGGTGCTTCAGCAGCTTGTAATTATAACTTCGACAGTTTGTTTATTCCCTTCCGCTGTGTGGCTGCCGATGTGGCAAACAAGAAGCAGGTAATTTTCAGAAAAGGGGATCTGTCCGAAGCTATACGTTCAACTATTTCTTATCCGTTTTATTTGAAACCAATTACTGTTGACGGGCAGGTTTTATTTGATGGGGGTTTGTATAACAACTTTCCCGCTGATGTGGTTCTGGAAGATTTCTATCCCGATATGATAATAGGAAGCACCGTTGCCGCAAACACAGCCCCGCCTGACGAAGACAATGTAATCAGCCAAATCAAAAACATGCTGATGATGAAAACCGATTACAGCGTAATTTGCGAAAACGGAATTATTATTGAGCCACAACTGAACGACATCGGACTTTTTGATTTCAGTCAATCGAAATACGTAATTGATGAAGGCTATAAAGAAACAATGAAGCGAATGCCTGAAATAAAGGCAGCTATTGCAAGAAGGGTTTCGGTGGAAGAACGCACAATCAAACGCAACAATTTTCTGAACAAAAAAGATGAGCTTGTTTTTGACAATATTTACATCAACGGACTTACCCGCTATGAAGCGCTATATGTTGAGCGCAGTCTGAAAAAGAAGAAAAATGAAAATATCACTGTTACAGATTTGCGGAAACGCTATTTCAAATTAGTAGCTGATGATAAAATCAAAAAGATATATCCCCGCGCAAAATTCAACCGCACCAGTGGGTTTTACGACTTGTATCTTGATATCCAGAAAGACAATGATTTTATTGCGCAGTTTGGTGGAAATTTTTCTTCGCGTTCCATCAACAATGCATTCATTGGTTTGCAATATAAATACCTGGGCTTCGCAGCAGTAAGCATTTCAGCCAACACCTATTTCGGCAGATTTTATACTTCAGGGCAACTCAAAGGCAGAATTGATATCCCAGCTGTGGTTCCGTTTTATCTTGAAGCCGGAGCAACCATTAATCAGTGGAATTATTTCAACAGTGCCAGCACTTTTTTCGAAACTATAAAACCTTCGTTCCTTATTTCAACTGATACTTATGGCGAGGTTTCAGCAGGGATGCCGGCTACCTACAAAGGAAAAGTTGTAATAGGTCTTAATGGCGGACGAATCATCAATCAATACTACCAGACAAAAAGTTTCTTGCAAACTGATACCACTGATGATCTGACTTTCAAATTTCTTTCAACACATGCATCTTACGAAACCAATACACACAACCGGAAACAGTATGCCAACAAGGGCCGACTTTTCAATATGCGTGTGCGCTATGTGCAGGCAGATGTGTATGAGAACCCAGGTTCAACAAGCAAAAACGATATGCGTGCCGTTGACTTCAAGCGCTGGATACAGGCAAAAGTAGTTTTTGATACCTACCTGAAAAGCTACAGTTTTTATAAACTAGGTATTTATGCCGAAGCGGTTTACTCTTCACAACCCTTCTTTTCTAATTATTCTTCCAGTGCACAATTTGCTCCGGCATTTCAACCTTTCCCTGAAACCACTACATTATTTTATCCTGATTTTCGTGCAAACCAATATGTGGGTATAGGTGCACGAAACGTTTTTGAAATTCTTAAAAACCTTGATTTGCGTATAGAAGGATATGCTTTTCAACCCTGGCGCGAGATAGTCCGCAACGATGACTTTACAGCTTCTTATGCCGATAAAATAAAGATGCCACGCTTTATGGCTTCGTTTGCGTTGGTGTTCAGTTCTCCTATTGCACCTGTCAGTTTCAGTGCAAATTTTTATGACAAACAAAACGATAACTGGTCGTTTTTATTTAACGTAGGTTATATTCTGTTTAATAAAAAAGCGTTGGATTGATTTATAGTTTTCTCTATTATTGTGAAAATTATTAAAGAAACCATCATGTCAATTCGCCCTTTTCATCTTGCCTTTCCGGTAAAAGATTTACAGGAAACAAAAAAATTCTACACCGAAATTCTTGGCTGCAAAGTTGGCAGAACCGATGTAAACTGGATTGATTTTGATTTTTTCGGTCATCAGCTTTCGGCACATTTAAAACCTTCGGAAACACGCAAGGTTGAAGGCAGTGCTGTTGACGGTAAAAATGTTCCCGTCTTGCACTGGGGCGTAATTCTTGAAATGGAACAATGGGAAAAACTGGCAGAAAATCTGAAAGCCAACGACATCAAATTTATCATTGAACCGTATATCCGTTTTAAAGGACAAGTTGGCGAACAGGCAACTATGTTTTTTCTTGACCCGAGCGGAAATGCTCTTGAATTCAAAGCATTTAAAAACGATGCTTCCATTTTTGCAACATAGAATATGAGACCATTATCGGGCGACTACAATCCTTACTTTGACAATTATATCTCGCTCGTAAAAGGCGAAAATATTTTAGCTGTTCTCGAAAGCAATTCTAAAACTACGCGTGATTTTTTAAACTCTATTGCTGAGGAAAAGGGCAATTACAGTTATGCTGATGGCAAATGGAATGTCAAGCAAGTGATTATTCATATCACAGACACTGAACGAGTGTTTGCTTATCGTGCACTGAGTATTGCAAGAGGCGATAACTCACCACTTCCCGGTTATGATGAAAACATATGGGCAGATAATTGTGCTGCCGAAAAACGAACCCTTGCTGATGTGGTTGAAGAATTTTTATCTGTAAGACAAAGCACTATTCAGCTTGTAAAATCATTTGATGACGAACTATTATCGCGAAAAGGAATTGCCAACAATAATCCTGCATCAGTTATTGCTTTGGCTTTTGTTATTGCCGGTCACGAGCTTCACCACCTGAATGTGCTGAGAGAAAGATACGGGCTTTAAAACTTTTAAGGTTAGAAATTGTTAGATTTGTAAACACTAAAAAAGGAAAATCATGTTATCAAAAAATATAGAAAAACTACTGAACGAACAGGTGCAGTTAGAATTTGAATCATCACAATTTTATTTGGCCATGGCTTCGTGGGCCGAGGCAAAGGGCCTGAACGGAGTTTCAGGATTTCTTTACGGACAAGCTGATGAGGAGCGTGTGCATATGCTTAAACTTTTTCATTTTATAAACGAGCGGGGATCGCATGCTGCTGTTGGTGGTTCAAAAGCACCAAAAGCAAAATTTAAAAACGTAAAAGAAGTTTTTGAAGATTTACTGAAACACGAATTAGCAGTAACTCACGAAATCAATAAACTTGTTGATGCCTGCCTAAAAGAAAAAGATTATACCACCCACAACTTTCTGCAATGGTATGTTTCGGAGCAGGTTGAAGAAGAGAAACAAGCCATGACTATTCTTGATAAGCTAGAGTTGCTGGGCGAAGACCGTGGCGGACTTTATCTGTTTGACCGCGACCTGGCTTCAATGACAGCAGCAACGGCAGCAGATGCTGCTAATGGAGGGAAGTAATTTACAAGGCTATTCCTGCCAACATCATATCATCTAACTGGCGGGTAGATTTTTTCCAATTATCTATTTCAGCGGCAAATAATTTTTCCTGATCGGTAGCAGGTTTGTTTGAATGCAATGCCATGTTTTTACGCAAACGGGTTAGTCCGAATTTTTCGTCTTTATCATTAAACTGGTCGGTGATGCCATCGCTGAACATGTAGAAGCGATCGCCTGTCTGGTAGGAAATAGTTTGTGTGGAATATTTAAAATTAGGTTTGAAGTGGAAACCACCAAGGCTGAAGAAATCGGCTTTTACTTCACGCATTTCGCCATTAGCTCCTATATAACATAGCCCCATTCCTGCACCTGAAAAATCAACTGTTTTGTTTTTGGTGTCAATGCGGCACAACGCCATTTCCATTCCGTCATGCACTTCTGAATCTCGCTTTTGATTTAGTATTTTTTGAATTTCAATGTGAATGGTATCCAGAATTTCGGCAGTGCCGATGTGTTTATTTTCACTGGTAATTTTATTGAGCAGGCAGTAGCCTATCAATGACATGAAAGCTCCCGGAACACCATGCCCGGTGCAATCTACAGCTGCCACATACACATAACCATTGGAGCGATGGTACCATAAAAAATCACCACTTACCACATCGCGGGGACGGAACAATAAAAACGAACCCGGAAAATCAGATTTCATTTGTTCGGCATTTGAAATCAATGCCATTTGTATGCGCTGCGCATAGTCAATACTCTGTGATATTTTTTCAAGCGACTTGCTCAGGTCTTTTTGTGCAAGTGATAGTTCGCTGTTTTTTTCATGCAAATCAAGTGTACGTTCCTGAACTTTCTTTTCAAGGTTTTGATTCATTTGCATTACCTCATCCTGTTTTATACCGGCAAGCATGGCAAACAGACCAAGAAAAAGGGGTGCACTGTCAATTACCCAATGCAAAGGCTGGGTGCGCTGCACTTGTATAATACTATCGAAACAGAAAGGAAGTCCCTGAACGAGCACGTCAACTATGCTGGAAATAACGGGAAAGCAACAACCGAAAATGGCTCCGTAAATAAAATAACGTGTTCTGTAATTCATTAATTAGCTCTCTTTTATTTCAAACGGAAGATCCACAATGCTTTGCAATTCCTCGCCTTTGTTCTTCATCATTTCGTCACTGCTTTTGCAGTGCCAGATTACTTTGGCTTTCTTTTGTTTATCAATCAAATCCTGCATGCCGCTGATGATGTTGAACAGGTGGCGGGTTGATGCAGAGTTGATGTAATCTAAATGCAAATGCAATTCAGTGGTATCCAGTGGCGACTGATAATATTCTTTCAACCAGTCGTAAATCGGTTTGAAAAATGCCAGCGAATCTTCGGGCAGTGCTTTGCCTGATATTTCTATCTGTCCTTTGCCGGCATCAAGTCTTATTGCCGGTGTATCTTCTGTTGCGGGTATATTTATTACTTCTGGCATGATGTGTTAGAACGTTACGTTTAGGGTAAAAAAGCTTAGGTTATTGTCTGTATCGTCAAAGGCGTATCCAAGAGGTCCGCTGCTTTCGCGGGCTATTTCAATAAGCCCCAGTCCGCCACCACCTTTTTCGCTGAACATACCTTCTTTTAATGTTTTCTTGTAAAGGTCTTTCAACTCGTAATTATTTAGTTTGTTAAGGCTTTCAATTTTTTCAACAAGAGCGTTTTTTGTTTCTGCTGTTACCATGTTTCCTGCGCTTATAGTGTAGGTGTTATCGTGAAAGGTAATCATAAAAAGCCCTTCTTTATTTTGGGTATCTAATGCATGACGAGAAACATTTTGCAGTAACTCAACCAAAATGGAGTAAAGACTTTTTCCGCGCGAGCTTTCGTCAGGCGAATACATACGCTCCTGAATAATATTAATGATGGGCAAAATTGATTCCTTTGAGAAATCGCCTTTATACACCATCAATATGTTTGAGTTCTTTATCTCGTCATCAAACTGGCGGGTAAAACGCAGCGTTTCGCCATGCTCGCGCTGCATAAGCTCTTCGCGCGAAGCAAGTTTAAGCGAGAGATAGAAATTGTAAAATTTATCGTTTACATTCTCAATGGAATGGTCAATTGGCTGGCCGGCTTTACGCGCTATTTCAATAAGCCCCAGGCCTGCGCCACCCTTCTCGCTGAACTGTTGATTTTCAAGAATTTCAAAGTACAGGGCTTTTAGCTTGTCTTTCTCCAGGGTGTTAAGCTGCTTCAATTTTTCTTTGAGCATGTTTGCTCTGCTTGCATCAATCAGGTTGATAGAGCTGATGTAATTTGCCTGACCTACCACGCGGGTCGAGAACAGAGTACTGTCGTTTAACCAGTCACTATTATCGGGTTTGCCGTGGCGCACCAGATTTTGAAAACACTCAACCATGATGAAGTTCACACGGTTGCGCATTTTTGATAAATCCTCAAGACTGTTGACATTAAAATCGGTAAGACGGATGATTCCGTCTGTGATTTTGTCGTTTACTTCTCCGTTGAAAATGAGGCTCAGCCTATCGTTGCTGAGTTTCTTGAACAGGTAATGACTTTTTAGTTCTGACATGGGCGGGGGAATATAGTGTGTCGTTGAACGATACATTTTGAAATAGGTTTTCACTTGAAAAAAACATTATTTGAAAAAGAAAAAGCCCTCTACGAAAGGTGCAGAAGGCTTTTCTTTTTAATGCTTTTTTTCTTACTTTTTCATCACCCGCGTTCTGAATACCTCATCACCCGTTTTTACCTCGGCAATGTAAATACCTTGGTCAAGATGTTGGGTATTTATAGTATAGGTATTGCCTTGCTCCTTTTGGTCGCGGATAATTTGTTTGCCCGTAATGTCAAACAGCGTAAAGGTGAAGCCCGTGTTTTCAATGTTTGTAAAACGCAACTCGCAATTATCTGTGAAAGGATTTGGGTAGGCAATCATTTCATGCGATATATATTTTATAGATTCAACTCCAAGTGGGTTGTAGGTATAAATTCCGCCAGAACCTTGAGTAGTATCTACATAAAAATTAAGGTTTCCATAAAGAGAATCATCAAATGCAACTTCAATGCTGTAATTGCTTTGCATTCCTAATCCTGGAATATTTACCACAAAACTGTAAGTAGAGTCAAGTGATGCCGGCATATTTTCAAACCTGAATTGACCTAAATTCAAAGTGGGTGCCTGACTACCATCACCCGTTTGAGTCCATGCAACAGCATTACCCGGAGGTGTTTTTTTAACAATTACATCAATCAAAGGAATAGGATCTTCGGTTTGGGTTTTGCCAATAGTTACCAGATAAACCATTCCTTCAAAATCGCAATCGCCACCCATGCTGCCAGGAGCTAGCACCATGGTAATATCAGTGCTAAAAAACATATCTCCACAGCCAACACTTGTAACGTGTGCCTCTTCCCAATCAAAAATAGTATCAGAAGATGGATGATAATAAAGAGGCATATATTCAATAGGTATCTGAGTCTGTTCAGCTTTTACAATATAATCCACCAGGGGAAGATTGACAAAGTGAAACATACCATCTTGAAGTGTTGTAAAGGTATCATAGGTTTCCCATTGCGTATTAGTGCCTCCTACTTTAATAAGCGAAACAAGTATGCCTTCCATAACACCGCCACTGCCAGGATTAATTATAGTTCCATGAATTGCACCCGGAGTTTGCATTACCTGCAAATCATTACTTCCGCTGCAACCATCGGCATCGGTTACGGTAAGCGTGTAAACACCATAGGCACTTGGTCCTGCAGTAATAATTGGGTTTAGTATGGTATCATTGTCTAGGCTGTCGCCCGGTGTCCACAAATAGGTAAAGGGTGCCTGCCCTCCGCTTACAATGGCAGCATCCCATATCGGCCACTGGCTTCCATCACAAATTTGAATATCAGAACCGGCTTCCACTATTATTTCATCAGGTTCGTTTACAATAATTTCATTAAAAAAAGCAGTACAGCCATACACATCCGAGATATCTACTGCATAATTACCTGCACACAATCCCGAGGCAATTGCAGTGGTTTGGTTATTGGGGTCGTCCCACAAAAGGTCATAATTACCATGTGGAGCTATTTGTATATCCAGTGTTGCCTCTCCGTCACAAACACCAAAACACGAAGCATTAGTTCCAAAGGCAAGCCCCATTGGCGGATCAATAACATAGATGGTATGTTGAACCTGCAGGCCTGTGCAATTAGCTGAAGAAATAAGATAGTTAACTGTGTATGTTCCCGATTGTATATACGTGTGTGAAGCATCTTCGGTAAACAAGTCTTGCGAGCCATCACCAAAATTCCATTG
>CANKAM010000057.1 GCA_947479755.1 Bacteroidota bacterium | reverse complement strand
CTGGTTGATGACTTTTATGAAGCCCTGCAACGGGCCATCAGACGCGGTGAATTTGCTGCGGATGTGCGTGCGCTCTACGGATTGGAACTGAGCGAAACCAACACCCCTAAACTAAGCACCGAACAGGATGTATTGGACTGGGGCGAAAACGCCCACGATGGCGAAACCGTGCGCACAGGGGCAGGTGGCGCACCCATTACCTTTCCATCGCTGCTGCAAATGGATACAGCCGTAAACGATTTTAAAACCAAAAACCTAACGCAGGCTGCCGCCAAAACCACTTACGATAATGCACAGCAGGCGCTGGAAACCGACAACACTGAAGCCGATAAACTTATTCTCAAATGCTGGAACGAAATAGAAACCTATTTTGACGAAGGTGACAAACCCAGCATGCGCAGGCAAGCCCGCGAATGGGGCGTAGTATATATACCACGCAAAGGCGAAACATTAGACCCCAGCGAGTTCTCGGTAAAAGGCAAAATAACAGACCAAGTTACCGGCAACGGAGTGGAAGATGCCGAAATAAGAGTAGTGGAAACCAACGAAACCACCCTGAGCGAAAGTAATGGTGATTACCTTGTTACCTATCTGAGCCCCGGCAACTACAACCTTGAAATAACCAAAATTGGATTTGAAGTGGAGACACTGTCCGTAACCGTTGTTGCAGGTGAAATAGCAGGATTGGATGCTGAACTCAGTCCTGTTGTTAGCATTGGCGGCACAGTGGCAGGTACAATAACCTTTACCGGCATGCCTGCTGCAAACGTAGCCGTAAGCATTATGGGTGTTGCCCTGCCAATTGTACTAACAGATGCAACCGGACATTTCAGCATCAGCGGAATAACCGCAGGCCCTCAAACGGTAAGGGCACAACTACCCCCTATTATGGGTGGCGGCTTTCAGACACAAGGTGTTAATGTGATAACAGGTAGTGAGGTGACAGCTAATTTTAGTTTTTAGGAACTGACCAATAAACACAGCCAACAGGTAGGGGCGCAATGCTTGCGCCTCCTTCAATCGAGACAACCGCATCGTGTCTCTACAACAGAAATCCTTCGCAACAAAAAACTGCGAAGGGTTTTCTGTTTATCTGCCAATTGCGCTATTCAACAAATTTCATGTTAAACAAATGTTAAAATTCACGAACTTTGCAGTAAACTAAATCCTCATTAATAAACCCTGTCTGCATGTATACGCTCATTAAAAAAGCAATACCGGTTATGCTGTTTGCCTTATTGCTTTCCTTAAAGCTGATGGCGCAAACAGGCGTTGCAATTATTAATGTTTCAGATGGCAAGGTATTATCGGGCGAGGGTGTTCCCTTTGAATTATCGTTTGTGGTAAAAGATGTTGAACTGGAAACAGAAGCTATTACGCAACTTAGAAATGCATTAAATGAGCATCCCGAAAAATATACTGTTACCCTTATTAAAGATGATGTAAAACCTGATTTGCTTCTTATCTGTGAATTTAAAACCGAAACGTTTGAGTTGCTGAATACATCCTTTCACGAAATACTCTCTTTATTAAATCCCCGTGTTGTTTTATTCAATGAACAAGAGTTCACTGATTTTAATGCGATTGTATTAGAATGAAGAGCAGGTATTACATTTTATTGTCTTTTTTTGCGTTTACAATAAACGGTCAGGCACAAATTACTTCGCCTACGGCAAATAATTCTGTAACTACGGTATATACAAATGGGGCTACAAACGACCGTATTTATATTTTCTGTTCGCCCAATGCACAGGGTCAAAATATACTCGGATCGCTTTCCATTACAGGAAGCGGGGGCGTTGGGCCCTATACCTTTAACTGGTTTAACTACAATCTTGCAACAAATTCGTGGGTAGCACTAACCACTCAGAACGGAGCCACCTCAACCTTAAGTAACATACCCAGTGGCGGTTACCGTGTTGTTGTTGTTGATGCAGGAGGCACGCCCCGCGGTTGTTACAGAGCATGGGTTTGGGCAAAACAAACTACGGTTGATGTAGCAGCTATTGCTCCCGGCTGCAATCCGTTTTCATTGAGCGGAAGCATTACAACCACTAATAATTATACCTATTACAATCCCCCACCCGACCCATTTATTGTTGGGCCTACAACTACCATCACCGTATGCCTTAGGGTAACTCACACGTATGTTTCAGATCTTGGTTTTTATTTGATAGGTCCGCCTTCGTGCGGAAGCCCCTTTCTTACACTTGCACCGCATCCGCAATGGATTAACGGGGCTCAGGGCTGTTGTTGCAATGCAGGAAACAACATCAATAATCTTTGTTTTTCAACTACTGCCTCTAATATGCTTCAGGTTTGCGGAGCCGGAACGCCTCTTACAGGAACTTTTGGAATATATGGTCCGGGAACTCCTAATAATTACAACACAAACAACAACAACTGGTCACTGCTATACGGGTGTGATATTACGCAAGGTGGCTGGCGTGTTCAGGTATTTGATTGTATTGGCGGAGATGTTGGAGCATTGACAAATGCTACCATTACATTTACAGGAAACTCAAGTTGCGGACCTTCAACAATAACGTTCAATTCAGGGAATATTAATTCTGTCATCAATGATAATTCGTGCTCACAGGGAAACGCTTCTATTTATACCGTACCAACCCCTGTTGCAACGCCATTAACGTTAACTTCAACTTCTAATTATCTGTGGTCGGCAAGTCCGGCAGCTACAATTGCTAATCCGGCAGGAACATTAACACCTTCCGTATTTCCTGTTCCCACTGAGGATACCTGGTTTTATCTCACCTCAACCAACTCCTTAAGTTGTGTGCATAAAGATTCTGCATTCTTTGATTATTACCCTGATCCTGCACCGGTAATTACTCCCGCAGGACCTTTCTGTACGGATGCAGCAGCAGTAAATCTTGTTGCAAATAATCCGGGAGGAACATGGAGTGGAACCGGAATTACCAATGCAGCAACCGGAACATTTAATCCTGCAACTGCCGGAGTAGGAACGCATACAATAATTTACATCACACCACTTCCTTGCGGTGATACGGCAACAACCAGCATAACGGTCAATGCCTTGCCTGTTATAAATTTCACCCCTGCAAATCCTGCTTTTTGTGATGGCTCATCTGTAAACGTAACGGTAAGTGGCGCTAACACTTATTCATGGACTCCCGCTACCGGATTATCAGCAACCACAGGCGCAACAGTTACAGCTAATCCGACTGCAACAACAACATATACCGTTACAGGAACAAATGTAAGCGGATGTTTTGCCTCAGGCAATGTAACGGTTACCGTCAACCCCATTCCGGTTGTTACCGTAACTCCTGCTGTGCCCAGCATTTGCAATGGAGCATCTACTACCCTTACTGCTGGCGGAGCAAATACGTATGCATGGTCACCCGCAACCGGATTATCAGCTACAACAGGAACTTCGGTAACTGCAAACCCAACGTCAACAAACTTTTACACCATCACAGGAACTTCTGCAGCCGGATGTATAGGCTCGCACACCTTCATACTTATTGTTACCAACGCAGTAGCTGCAACTATTACTCCCACCGCCCCTTTGTGCAACGGCAGCAGCGATGGAACTGCACAAGCTAATGTAACTTCCGGTTCGGCTCCCTTCAGTTTTTTATGGGGCAACGGACAAACCACCAATCCGGCAACCGGATTGCCTGTCGGAAATGTAAACGTTACCATTACCGATAATGTTGGCTGCACAGGAACGGCAAGCTCAACATTAACAGAACCAACTGCAATTTCATCTTCTGTTACTCCCTATGTTTTTCCGGGAGGTGATAATATTTCATGCACAGGCGCAAGCGATGGTTCAGCTGATTTAACTGTAGCTGGCGGAACAACACCTTATACTTTTTTGTGGAGCAACGGACAAACAACAGAAGATTTAAACAATGCACCGGCAGGAAATTATTCGGTAACAATTACAGATGCAAATAACTGCACTGCAACTAACACAGTATCATTTACAGAACCACTTGCCATGTCTGTTGCATTGAATAGTCCAACATTTGTTGGCGGGTTCAATATCTCCTGCACCGGCTATAACGATGGAGTGGTAAATTCTATCCTAACAAATGGAGTTGCGCCTTACACTTATTTATGGAACAACGGTTCAACAACACAAAATATAAGTAACGGCACTGCAGGAAACCAAAACTTAACCGTTACAGATATAAACGGTTGCACCGTTACGTCTATCATTGCACTTACCGAACCACCAGGAATGACGTCATCTGTTACAAGCCAAACCTATAACGGAGGTTACACTATTTCGTGCAACGGAGCAAGCGATGGTTCTGTTGACCTTACGGTAAATAATGCCAACGGAACAATTACGTATGCATGGAGCAACGGAGCATCAACGGAAGACCTTACTAATCTTGCGGCAGGAACTTTCTCTGTTCTTATTACCGATGCCAATGGTTGCACATCAACTGCATCTGCAACACTTACACAGCCGGCAGTTCTTGCAGGAAATTTAACTCTATCAACTTACAACGGAAACGTAAATATTTCGTGTAACGGATTTACAGACGGCTCAATTAATACAACTTTAAGCGGAGGAGCCATGCCTTATTCCTATAATTGGAGCAGCGGACAAACCACACAAAACATCAACAACATTGCTTCAGGAAATTATTCTGTAACTATTACTGACGCTAACGGATGCACTATAAATTTAAATGCAACACTTACAGAACCAAATCCACTTACAACAAGTCTTTTCAGCAGTTCGCTTACCATAAGCGGATTCAATATTACCTGCAACGGAGCTGCTGATGGAGCAATAGATTTAACTGTTACTGAGGGAACTTCTCCTTATTCATTTGCCTGGAGCAACGGACAAACTGTTGAAGATGTTTATGGTCTTGTAGCAGGTAATTATTCAATTACAGTAACGGATAACAATGGCTGCATCGCTTTGGATAATACTATACTTACAGAACCAACTGCTGTGACCGCTACCATCGCATCTTTTTTAGATGTACTCTGCAACGGAGGAAATGACGGAAGCGCTTCCGTCAATGCCGGTGGGGGAACTCCACCTTATAGCTACCTCTGGGAAACAGGACAAACCACAGCAGCCGTTATAAATTTTGTTGCCGGAATTCATGATGTTACTGTAACCGACATTATGGGATGCCATGAGATGGAGAGTATTACTATTTCAGAACCACCTTTACTCAATGTCTCAGTGAGTGGCTCCAATGTAATTTGCATCGGTCAAAGCACTCAGATTTCAGCAACTCCAATTGGAGGCACTACGCCTTACATTTACAGTTGGGCAGCATCACCTGCAGATGTCTCGCTTACACCTACTGACCAAAATCCAACAGTTTCGCCTATCGTTCCAACAACGTACATACTTACGCTAACAGATGCTAACGGATGTGTGTTAGTTGCCGATGCTGTCAGTGTTCCTGTTAATCCTCCGCTGGCTGTTACATTATCTTACAATGGCCCAACTGGTGTTTGTCCGGGTTTCAGTACTTCTATTAATTGTGTTGCAGCTGGTGGTAATGGCATATATTCCTGGACAATAAATTCAACATCCGGAAATTATACTTCACCTTACACAGCAACGCCTGTTACAACCGGCTATTATGTATTCACAGCAAATGATAACTGCGGCACTCCGGTAGCAATGGATTCAATTCTTGTAACCGTTTATCCTTTACCGGTTGTTGATTTCAACGCTGATACGCTTTCAGGTTGCGAACCACTGACTGTTGGCTTCACTGATAATACTGTTCCAACTCCTGCAGCATACTTATGGAATTTTGGTGACGATAATTCATCTATATCCTCTTCACCTGTTAATACTTATTATCAGGAAGGACTTTATGATGTACAACTCATTGCTACCACTTCAGATGGTTGTGTAGACTCAATTACCATGATCAATATGATTGAAGTTTTTCCCCGGCCTACCTCTGACTTTACACTAAGTCCAACAGTTGAAAATGTGCTGGAAGCATGGATTAGTTTTAACGACCAGAGTTCAGGAGCACACTCATGGCATTGGGATTTTGGTGATGACTCAACTTCTACACTTGTGAATCCTGAACACTTTTACACTGATACAGGACGATACAGAATCTGGCTAACAGTAGTTTCTCAGGAAGGCTGCAAAGACAGCGTGCAAAGAGAAGTGCGTATAACGCCTGACTTTATGATTTATATTCCAAATGCATTTACTCCTGACGAAAATGGATTGAATGATGGATTCCATGTTCATGGTAAAGGAATAAAACCTGAAGGTTTTGAATTCCGAATTTTCACACGCTGGGGTGAACAGGTTTTCTCAACCTTTGATGTAAATGGAACCTGGTATGGCGACCACAACGGAAACGGAATACCTATTGAACCGGGTGTTTATGTTTATACTGTTCTGCTGAAGAACATCCACAACAAAGTCTTATCCTACAAAGGACAAGTAGTTGTATTGAGGTAATTGTGAAGGGGACAACAAATACATATTTTTGTCCCGAATGAATATCCTCTTCCTAGTACCCTACCCTCTTGGTGTTGCTCCCAGCCAGCGTTTCAGGTTTGAGCAATATTTTAGCGCATTGGAGAAGAACAGTATTTCCTTTGTTGTAGTTCCATTTCTGGATGATAAAGTATGGGATGTTCTTTACGCGAAAGGAAATTTCGGGCACAAGATTTTTGCTGTACTCAAAGGTTTTGTAAAACGCTATTTACTTTTATTCTCACTCTCAAAATACGATTACATTTTCATCCACCGCGAGGCTGCTCCTGTAGGTCCTCCGTTATTGGAATGGCTGATAGCAAAAGTTTTCCGCAAGAAAATTATCTTTGATTTTGATGATGCTATCTGGATTCCGAACACTTCGGAAAGCAATAAGATTTTCTCCATCCTTAAATTTTACGGCAACACAAAAAGCATTTGCAAATGGGCATACAAAGTTTCGTGCGGCAATGAATACCTCTGTAATTTCGCGAAGGAATTTAACAGCAATGTGGTTTACAATCCCACAACCATTGATACTGAGAATTATCACAACAAAACAAGGCAAACAGCAAACAGCAAACTTGTAATCGGCTGGACAGGCTCACATTCCACTGTTCAATACCTCAATGATTTAATTCCTGTTTTTAAAAAATTAGAAATGGAATACTCATTTGAACTCTGTGTTATATCTGACCGCAAACCTGATTTTGAATTGAAGTCTTTGAACTTTGTTCTATGGAAAAAAGAAACAGAGGTAGTTGATTTATTGCGTTTCGATATTGGTATCATGCCACTGCGCGATGATAAATGGAGTAACGGAAAATGCGGTTTCAAAGCGCTGCAATATATGTCGCTTGGAATTCCTGCATTGGTATCACCTGTGGGTGTAAACACGAAAATTGTTGACCACGATTTGAATGGTTTTATCTGCAACACGAATGAAGACTGGAAAAAATATCTTTCGCTTTTACTGAACGATAAAAATAAACTGAGCGAACTCAGCACAAAAACAAGAGAAAAAATCGTCAACAAATACTCAGTCAAATCCAACACCGATAATTTTCTACTTTTGTTCGCTTGAAAAATCCCTTATGAAAAACACAGCCCTAACAGAAAAACACATTAGTCTGGGAGCCAAAATGGTTCCCTTTGCAGGATATAATATGCCTGTGCAATACGAAGGCGTTATTGCCGAACACGATACCGTGCGCAACGCTGTGGGTGTATTTGATGTCTCGCACATGGGCGAATTTATTCTGAAAGGCGAAAACGCATTGGATTTAATTCAGCGCGTTACTTCCAATGATGCATCAAAACTGTTTGATGGCAAAGTGCAGTATTCCTGCCTGCCCAATAAAACAGGCGGAATTGTTGACGATTTGCTGGTTTACCGCATTGATGAAAAAACGTATATGTTGGTGGTAAACGCTTCCAACATTGACAAAGATTGGGAATGGATTTCTTCGTTCAATACCAAAGGTGTAGAGATGCACAACATCTCTGATAAAACATCTTTGCTTGCTGTGCAAGGTCCGAAAGCTACTGCAGCTTTGCAAAAACTGACCGACATGGATTTAGCTGGAATGGAGTATTACAGTTTTAAAAAAGGTAAATTCAATGGTGTAGATAATGTTGTGGTTTCCGCAACAGGTTACACAGGTGCAGGAGGCTTTGAAGTGTATTTTGAAAACGAGTATGCTGAAAAAATGTGGAACGATATTTTTGAAGCGGGAGCTGAATTCGGCATTAAACCAATTGGTTTGGCAGCGCGTGATACACTGCGCCTGGAGATGGGCTTCTGCCTTTACGGAAATGATATTGACGACACCACTTCGCCTATTGAAGCAGGCCTTGGGTGGATTACAAAGTTTGACAAAGAGTTTACCAACAGCGCTGCACTTTTGAAACAAAAACAAGAAGGTGTTACTAAAAAATTAGTAGGCTTTGAATTAGTTGACCGCGGCATTGCACGTCACGATTATCAGATTGCAGATGCAGCAGGAAATATAATTGGTAAAGTAACTTCAGGAACACAAGCACCATCACTTAAAAAAGCGATTGGAATGGGTTACGTGAGTTCTGGATTTTCAAAAGTAGGAAGCGAAATTTTCATCATCGTTCGCGATAAGCCTTTGAAAGCGCAGGTTGTTAAAATGCCTTTTAAATAGTTAACGTCATGCTGAACTAGTTTCAGCATCTCGTAAATCAAACCAAGATTCCGAAACAAGTTCGGAATGACGCAAACGAAATGAATAAAGTTCAAGTCTGTTTTTCTCCTGAGTTGTATCATTTGTTTGCTGACGACAGCAGTATTGTTGTTGTTGTTGATATTTTCCGCGCTACTTCTGCTATTTGTGCTGCATTTGAAAATGGAGTTGCAGCAATCATTCCCGTTGCTGAACTCGAAGAAGCTCTGGAATATAAAAAGCGCGGCTACCTTGCCGGTGGTGAGCGCAACGGAATTGTTCAGGAAGGTTTTGATTTTGGAAATTCACCGTTCAGCTACATGAAGCCTGAAATGAAAGGAAAAGAAATTGCGCTGACTACTACCAATGGAACACAGGCAATTGAAGCAGCAAAACATGCTTATTCCGTTGTTATTGGTTCATTTATTAACCTTGATGCATTAGCAACATGGCTTGTAAAAAAAGACCGTGATGTAGTTATACTTTGTGCAGGCTGGAAAAACCGTTTCAATATGGAAGATTCACTTTTTGCAGGTGCGCTTACCAACTTGCTTTTAGAAAGCGGAACATTCAAATCAGAATGCGATTCGGCAAATGCTTCAAGCCTTGTTTATCGCACTGTGAAAAGAAACATGATGAAATTTCTTGCCACCTGCTCACACCGCAAACGCCTTGCGCACCTTAATCTTGATGAGGATGTGAAGTTCTGTCTTACTCCAAATCAAAGCAAGGTAATTCCTGTTTTGAAAGACGGAAAATTAGTAGCAGAGACGCTCTGAGGTTTCAGTAGCAAGGCAGTTTCTCCACCTTATCTTTTTCGTAGTAAATATTGATATTGGCAGAGCACTCGCCTTTCAGGCATTGCCAGATATAGGCAACCCATGCTTCTTTTTTCTTTGGAATGAAAAGAGAATAAGCCAAGGTTCCAAAGCTTTTTGGCATTACATTTTCGCACTTTTGATAAACTGTTTTTATTCCACCCGCATTCAATATTCTCTCCATTTCAAAAACCGGGACAGCAGATGATTTTGACAAATTTAACTGCACACGGTTTACTACAATTTTAGTTCCGCTGAGAATAACCGAAAAGGTTGTTGGAACTCCTTCAACTGTGATTTGTGCCGTTCCGTGTTTCAGATAGGTTGATGATGTTTCGTCCCACTGCAACTGAGCATCACTCCACGTTACAGGTGAACCTGCTTCCGTTCCGAAATCCCAGGATTGAATAGTAGCAACATCAGATGCATCAAGGGTAAAGTATGTAACGATATCTGCAAGTTCAACTGCTTTTTGAGCAACTACTTGTTGGTTGTTACAAAATAAAAATAATGAGAAAACAAATAGTATATTTTTAAACAAGTTGAATAATTTGAGTTTGAAGGTACTCAAATTACTGAACAGCTCTGTTTATCCTGTCAATCTGTGACAGATGATGACCTAAATGTGTATGCATAAAACTCACCGCCTGAACAATTGTAAATTTTCCTGCTACGGGATGTTTAAATAATTCTGCTTCCAGATGTTCTTCGGGAAACTTTTCAAGCAGGTCAATCAAATTTTTTCTTACTGCTGCCCATGCTGCTTTTGCTTCAGCATAGGTTCTGTCATTATTTGCAACGGCAATAATTTTAGGTGCCTTCCATTTCATTGGAAGTGTTAATGCAGCTTTGAGTAAAAACATACGAAAAACTGTATTGAAATTCGCCTTTTTTAATTGCGGATTAAAACTAAGTTTCTTGTTAATATAAACCACAGAATTTGTTTCGGATTGAATCAAATGATCCATTACCTGAACAACCGACCAGCTATTTGCATCGGGTTGTTTATTCATTTTTGATGCATCTAGTTTGTCTAATTTATTAAACAAATCTATTCTGCTTTTTTCAAGCGCATCAAATTCCTGTTTTAGTTTTTTGTTCATAGTATTTATTAAGTTTTGTCATCCTGAACTTGTTTCAGTGTCTAAGACAAGATGCTGAAACAAGTTCAGCATGACGATGAATGTTCTTAGTTTGCTCCGCCTCCCATCATTCCGCTGAACTGTGCCATGGTGGTTTCAGTATATCCTTCGGGAATTGCCATACTGAAATTATCGGCAGACAAAGCAGCTCCTTCAACGCTGCTTGCCACCATGTTAAATTTCATACCGTTCATATCCATCTGCATCTCTAAGGGAAATCCTTTTATTTCACTGTACGTAAAATCGGTATTCATTTTTGCAGGCTGAATGTCTTCGCTATAAAACAAAGTTAGATTAGCACCATTTTCCATTTTCAGCATTGCTTTTTTGCATTTGTATCCGGCAATTTCCTTTGTCTCGTCTGAATATTCAACGGTGTAAGCACCTTTTGCTTTTTCCTTTTGCGATAAATCAGCAGCCGTCATTTTTGCTGCTGTTTTATTGCCCATTGCGTTGAAAAGCATCAGCCCTGATTTTGTATTGCCATCAACAACCACTGTGGTTCCCATCATGCCCATATCAAACTCTGTTTTCATCATAGCATCTTTAAAACTTATATTGAGTTTTGCCATTTGCAGCAGTTGCTTTTCAAGCATTCCCATCTCGGAAGATGAAAGATCTATCTTATATGATATTTTTCCTTCGCTTATTTTTCCGGCTCCTGATTTGAATGAATCGCAGGCTGTGAAAAGCGTTGTGGTTAGAATAAGTAGTGCTATTATTTTTTTCATTGGTTTGATATTTACAACAAAGAAAGGAAAATTTTGTTTGCGGTTATAATTGATGCCTGTATTAGTATGGCAGGGCTTTGTGGCAACAGCCTTTAACCGCAAAGGACGCAGAGTTAAAGCCCGCAGAGGGCGCAAAGTGAGTTAATAAATGAAATGAAGACAAAGCTGCTTAATCAGGGATTTTGAGGAACGTGAAGAATTTTTACTTCTACTTTAATATTCTGCAAATCTGTTTTAGCTCTGTTCCATAAATAGGTTTTTACTTTTCCACATTCGTTCGTAAGTGGTGGAAGCATGTAGCGTTTTCTTAAAACTTTATCAGTGTTTTCTGTTTGTGAAAAGGAAATATCAGTGGCATCGTATTTTAATAAACGTCCATTGCAATTCATATCCAGCACAAAAATCAACTCATCTTTATTAAGCACTTTTTCTGCCGGGTATTTTATTTCCAGGTCTAAGTAAACCAACTCTGAATTAGATAAATCAGCAAAATTGTGTTCAAACACATCAACATACTCCAGTTCTTTTGAAACTGAAAGACTTTTGCTCTTTAATAATCCAAGGGTTGAATTCGAGTCGGGAATTATTTCAATAATTGTATCCTTCCATCCGCTTTGTTTTCCGAAGACAAAAATTTCGTAGGTATGTCCGCCTAACACCTGTTCGCCTTGCTCTTCAGGGTAAAAACGATTCAGAATTTTCACGTTTTGCTTATGAAGTACTTTTTCAAGCGGAGTTTGTCCTTCATTATTACCGAAATGCGAATCCCACACAAGGTATTGTCCGTCTTCCAGCCAAAGCAAGGGATGATTCGCGTCTATTAAACCCCAAAGTTGCTCAACCTGTGCTCGGTCAAAAATATCTTTATCCAGTAAAAATGCAATCTGAGGGTTGTAGTAAAACAATCGTTGATTAATTAATTCAGGTTTTGATTTTATCCAATCAGCTGTTTGTTGCATCATATAAGATTTTTCGTTTTGCGTCAAATCCGGCAACACTTTTCCTGAAGTATTTTTAACTATTGCAATAAAAAAAAGAAGCAGTATCCAATTGGGAGAAAAATAGTTCTTTACTCTTTCAGCAATAAAACAATATCCTTCAAAAGCAATAAGCGCTGCCAGCGGACAAACACCTGCAATTACTCTTTCCAGACCAAGTGAGCCACCAGTGCCTTTCCACCATACATAAGAGTGGGCAACAAAGTAAGCAGCAAAACTTCCGGCAATAAGAATCCTGAGAATGTTGTTTTCTTGTTGCAGCCATTTTATGTTTTTGGGAACATAATACCACAAACCAATAAAAAGTAAAATTGCAAGTGGTATCCCAAAAATCACTTCGTAGTTCATAATAAAATGATGCCATGGACCTGAGCCATAAAGTCCGCTTTCCATTTTATACGGATTGCGGTTGATGAGCCACAAAAAATCATCGAATGCAATAAAACCAAGCAGGCTGTATAACAATGCACCAAGAGCAAAAAGCGGAATATATTTCCATTGTTTTTGCAACAACAGCGCAAGAATAAAAACAGGAAAAACAACAAAACCTTCACTCCGCACAAGAGGAAGAAAGGAGAGCACTGCAATAGCAGGGAAATATTTCTTTTCGGAATAAAACCACACTGACAAAACCAACACCAACGCAAACGATGGTTCGGTTAATGCCGAAACAGAAACAAGCATAACCATTGGCATTGCCAGAAAAAATAAAGCTGATAATCCTGCATATTCCTTATTTAATTTAATTGCAATACGGTAAACAAAAAATGAAGACAACAAGGTTATCAATACATTAAATACAAGCGAACCTTTATAGCCAAACTGCGAAAAAGGGGAAGACAACAACGTAAAAACAGGTTTGCCCCAATGGTCGAGAAAAAGGTGAGGATGCTTCCACGAGTAGCGTGAAATCATGTAATGCTGAAAACTATCAGCACCGCCATAGCCATCGGTGGTGGTGAAAACCAACGTGAGCAGAACTATGGAAAATAAAAATAGAATGAATGCTAAAACTTTATTCACAGATAGTAATTGTCTCTTTAGTTAATCTCTGCTTTTCCATTAATCTTGTATTGTTTCACATTATTCACTGCACCAATTAATTCATAAGAATAGTTATTTTCAATGACTGACTGAACGTTGGACTGAGAAGCAATTATCATATCACCGGGTTGCAGATTATTCCAGTCTTTAAAACTAACATTCTGATTGGCATCGTTTAAAAGATTTACATAAAATAAAAGGTGTGCAGCATAACCATGGTAACACAGATAATAATCTTTAACCGAATGTTTTAAATCTGCAGCATCTTTCAAAAAATAACTGAGCTGATAAAATTCCTGATGTGCATATTCTTCTTTCGGTTTATAGACTTTATCAATAATTTTTTCATAGGGTGCTAAGAAAACAGCAAAAAGAAAAACATAAGGAATAACATTAAAACTGAACAGTTTTGTCAAATCAGTTGAGTTCTTTAAAAAGTTGAATCCTGTGTAAATAATTACAGCTACTATCAGGGCAAGAAAGGGAAATAAGGGTAAATCGTACCATTCTGTTTTCGTTTGTGCACTTGAAATTACCAGCCAATATGTAATTGCAATCAGAGTGCTGAACAGAGTTACTTTTCTTAGTTTTTCGTCTTTGATAAAAAAACCAACCGCCATACCGCATGGAACCAGCCAATACCAGTTGGTATAGTGATGATCGGTGAGCATATTAAAGTAATACATAAAATCGGCTTTATGATGTTCAATCGTAGTCATGTATCTGCCGCCCAACTCATTTTCCCACACTGCTTTCAAATATCCTGCAGTATAATGCTCTCTTGAAAGATAATAACAAGCTATTACTGCTATACAAAGCAGCAGATTTATATAGACCCATTTATCTTTAAAAACGAAAAACTGTTTTTGAATAATCACATAAATAAACAGACCCGGAAGAATGAGTAAGCCCTGTATGCTTTTTGTCATTACTGCCAGCAAAACAGCCAGAAAAAACAAGTGTAAATAAATTCTGTTTCTGTTTTCGAGGTAGAGAAAGAAAAGCAATGCATAGGTGGTGATAAAAAAGGTTAACAGCGAGTCATAATCACCAGTTCGTGTGCCATGAACATGCATATAGCCAAAAGAGGTAATCAATACCAGGGAGGCGATGAAACCAAACCAAAAATCTTTGAAATACTTAACAGAAAAAAGCACCAGTGCAAGAGCTGTAAAAAATGCCGCAATAGCAGAAGGAAGCCTGATTGCCAACTCACCTGTACCTATTAATTTGCAGCAAAGCACCTGCAACCACAGCAATAAGGTTGGTTTGGTGTTCCACATATCAGGCTCGCCTTGAAAGAAAGAAACCAGATAGTTGCCGTTTTTACTCATTTCATAGGTATTGATGGCTAAGCGGCTTTCGTCCCAAAGGCGGATAGGCAGTGTAGCTAAATGCATAAAAACAGGAAAACCAATCAGCAAACAAAACAGCAGCATTTGCAGAACATACGCTGAGTTATTTCTTGTTTCTATTTTCATAAATAGCTTTTCTTGTTTTTATTAAATTATCAAATTTGGACAAAAGTAAATTTGTTTTTTACCTTTCAGCCACCTAAACCCAATTCTTATGAAAAACATTCTACTACTTTTTGCATTGGTTTTCCTTTTTACATCACTTGCTAATGCCCAGTGTGACGGCCGATACTACGATGAACTGTTCTCGGTAAAAACCACTTCCAACATACCCTTCGGGCGCAATGCCGAGTTTGATGGCGACAGCATTGATTTGCTGATGAACGTTTATGAACCCGATGGCGATAATTTTGCCCGTAGACCATTGCTGGTTTTTGCTTTTGGCGGAAGCTTTACTGCCGGCACCCGCTTTAGTCCTGATATTCTAACACTATGCGACCGCTTTGCAAAACGCGGTTATGTTACCGCTACCATTGATTACCGTCTGGGATTTGAAAACGGCAACGACAGCGACACCAATCAATTCAAGGCACTGATACGCGGCATTCAGGATATGAAAGCTGCACTCCGTTTTTTTTACAAAGATGCGTCAACCGTAAATGATTTTCGCATTGACACCACTCAGATTTTTGCAGGAGGAGTTTCGGCAGGGGCGTTTATTGCGCTGAACCACGGCTATTTTAAAGACAGCATTTTTACCAATCCACCACCCGACTGGGTGCAGGGTGCTTATGACGAAGTAGGCGGCATTGAAGGGCAGAGCGGAAATCCCGGCTACTCAACAAAAGTGAAAGGTGTTATAAACCTCTGCGGTGCGCTTGCTGATACGTTGTGGATTCAAGCCACCGACCCTGTTCTGGTAAGCGTTCATGGCACTGCCGATGACCTTGTTTCTTATACACAAGACACCACTTCGGTTGAAGGCTTGTTAATGGGCAGCGGATTGGTGCATATCCGTGCCAACAATGTTGGTCTGCCAAATTACCTGCACTCCTTTATCGGTGCGGGACACGTGCCCTTTATTCTTCCCATTCCTTTTATTCCGCCTGCATCGCAATACATGGATTCTACTACCTGGACGGTGCGCGACTTTTTGTATCAGCATGTGAATTGCGATTCAGCAACCATTTCGGGAATTGACAACAAGTATTGGTCAACGCCCGATATGGTTATTTATCCTAATCCTGCTACTAACAACGTTACCGTATTATTAAATCAGACTGCCGAAGAGTTGTTTCTGGAAGTAAGTGATGTTACCGGCAAACGGATTGCTGCTTACAGCATTGGCAAAAACACAAATTCACTCGTGCTGCCTGTGCAGCATTTTGGCAAAGGGATTTATTTGCTTTCGCTGAAAAACAGGGAAGGAAGTGTTTTAAGGGTGAAGAAGGTGGTGGTGGAGTAACCACCCCCGTCACTGCGTGCCACCCCCTCCTTGAAATAAGGAGGGGGAAGTATAACGCGAGTAAACAAAATAGTTACAATTTTTCTGTTTTGCAGATTGCCTTTACCCCCTCCTTTTTTCAAGGAGGGGGCAGGGGGTGGTCCTACAACTCAATCACCTTCTTACTCACCGCATTACTCAGCGGGCTTACACCGGCTGCATTCACAGCCCAGAAATAAACGTAATAGGTAACACCTACTTCCAGATCTTTGAATGTTTTTTTGCGGGTTTTGGTAAGGTCAAGTATTCCGCCAATAGTGCCTGCCGAAGGAGCTGAAGGAGGTAATGGAGGCACAGGTGTTGGGGTACTTCCCTGCTCAATAACAACCTGCCCGAAACCATTAATAGTAAACCATGGCGGCAGCGGCTGGCTGGCTAATACAGCACCATAGCTATCGGCATCGGTTATTACAGCACATTCTGCAATCAGCTCGCCCTGTATACCACGCACAAGATTAACACCAAAAGGCTGCACCGGTATAATTACATTAGTTGTACTTCCTTTAGTAGGCACAAAACCTGCAAGTGAAACAATAGTTGCATTCCCGTTTGCTACCGTATCAACATACGGCCTGATAAGGTCAAGCCCTTCCATCAGCAAATCACGGGCGTCATCCACTTCAGACAAAGAAGCCGTGTGCAATAAAAATGCATCGTATTTAGCTGAATAATCGTCTATCAATAACTGCAAGGCAGCTATTGTAGTTGGCGGAGTAATAAATGGCGGATTATTGCCAAATACACCATCGCGTACACCAATTGCGAAAACTTTGATTTTAGTTGTTCTTAATTCGTGATAATTTAATTTACATCTGATTTTTACCATTTTATTATTGAATTTATTGGCAGAAAAATTTCCACCGGGTTATTACTAAATTGATTGTTTGTTTTTGTAAAAAATGAGCAGGAAGTTCCTTGGCAGCGCGAGGGAACTCCTTGTTGCCGTCAGAGTGTTCCGTGGCAGCGAGAGGAAACTCCTTGTTGCAGTCAGGGTATTCCGTAATAGCGAGAGGGAATTCCATTTTGCCGTCAGGGTGTTCCTTGTTAGCAAGAGGAAACTCCATTTTGCCTTCAGGGTGTTCCTTGTTAGCAAGAGGAAACTCCTTATTGCCGTCAAGGTGTTCCTTGGCAGCGCGGGGAAACTCCTTATTGCCGTCAGGGTGTTCCGTGGCAGCGTGGGGAATTCCTTGTTGCCGTCAGGGTGTTCCTTAACAGCGCTTGGGAATTCTTTGTTGTCTTGAGGGTATTCCTTGGTTGAAAAATGGAATACCTTGTTATAGTCAGGGAGTTCCATTACAGCGTTACGGAACTCCAATGCGTTTTTCAGTGATTGCTTGTTGTTTTCAATATGTCAAAGAACGTTTGCTGTAGGGCTTTCCCCTGAAAGACGGATACAATAGTATGGTACAAAAAGTCCACTGCTCTTGGGTAAGAACCCAAGTGAATGAAAAAATATAGGTTTTAGGTTTGTAAAAAACCTAACTCTATGAAAACAATAAAAAACGGAATTGGTGCGGTAATAAAAGAGCTGCGTCTTGAAGTAAAAAAATCGCAAGAGGTACTTGCCGATGAATGCGGCTATACCGACCAAAGTCATCTCTCAGACATTGAGCGCGACAAGGTTGACCCCTGCACCAAAACAGCAAACAAAATTCTTAAACCACTGGGCTATGAACTGGTGGTGATGGAAATAGGGAGGTAAAAAAAGCATTCCAAATAGGTAGTTTTTTGTAAAGAAAAACTATTTTTACCTGACAGAAATTATAAATTATGATCTGGCGGGCTGAACTTATATTGTACAAAAATAAAGAGCGCATTGCTTTGTATTTTGAATTTAACAAAGAGTTAAATGACAAAATAAAAGCTATTGCCGATGTGCAATGGAGTAAGAGCCTGCGCTGCTGGCTTGTGCCAGATACGGAAGAGAACAGAACGAAATTTAAAATTACAATACACAATTCACAAGTTAAAATTAATGCCACACCGAGCGTAGTAGAGGTGCAAACAGTTGAATACTACCCCAATAAAATACAGCAACTGGCAGTGGCAGCTTATATTGAAACACTAAGGCTTCGCAACTATTCAGACAATACTATTAAAAATTATCGCAGCCATTTTATTCCGTTTCTGCTTTATTTCGGCAACAAAAAACCTTCGCTTATAACCAAGAATGAAATTATGGACTACTTGGTTATGCTGCGCAGAAAAGAGAACTGGAGCAGTACGCATCAAAATCAGGTAATTAATGCAATCAAGTTTTTTTACGAGCAGGTATTGAAACAACCGCGTACGGTTTATGATTTGCCGCGCGCAAAAAAAGAATGGAAACTGCCCAGCGTGTTTGCTGAAGAAGAAGTAAAAGGCATATTAACTGCATTAGAAAACATTAAACACAAAACTATTTTATGCCTTGCCTATGCCTGCGGATTGCGGGTAAGCGAAATTGTGAACATGAAGATTAAAGACATTGACAGCAAGCGCATGGTAATAACTGTAAGACAGGGCAAAGGTAAAAAAGACAGGCAAGTTATGTTGAGTGAAAAACTATTATTGCTGATGCGTGAATACTTTAAAGAATACAAACCAAAAGTTTGGTTGTTTGAAGGACAGTTTGGGGAGCAATACAGCACACGAAGCGCACAATTAGTATTAAAAGATGCAAAAGAAAAAGCCGGAGTTACTAAAAAAGGAAGCATACATGCCTTACGTCATTCCTTTGCCACCCATTTACTGGAAGGCGGAACTGACTTAATAAGTATAAAAGAACTGCTTGGGCATAACAGTCTTTCAACTACAAGCATATATACCCATGTAAGCAAAAAACAATTGAGTAAAATACAATCGCCTTTAGATAAACTGATTTAGGAAAAGCGAAACCGGGAGTTTCGCTTTTCCATGGTTTAAGCAGAGGAAATGCGAAAGTTTTGGTAAGTTTGTTTCGCATAATAAATGTTAGTGGCAAGTTTAAAAACCAGTTCCGACAGACAAAATACGATGCTTAAAATGAAACGACTAAAAAAAATATTAATATTTACAGGGGCTTTAATCGCTTTGTTTGTGCTAATTTATTTATCAATATTTTGGACGACCAAATATTGGTTTTCGGACAATTATAAATTTGGACAATACACGTTATATACGAATTCAAAATTTGACAATTCTTCAGAGTTTCTTGAGAAAATAGACCAGCGATTGAGAGCCTGTGAACTATATGATGAAAAATTAGAGCATAATATTTATTTATTTTCATCAGAAAGAAAGTTTAAATTTTATGCAACTGTTGCGGGTTCAGGATATCCTGCACAAGGGTTTAATATGAATGCATTTAACAAAATATACATTTCCCGACCATTCATAGAACAAGTACATTCAGACAGAAAATCTGCAAATAAAATAGTACCCTATTCCGCAATGGAAGGCAATATTGAAGAAACCATTTGCCACGAAATAATTCATTCATTTGTTTACAATAAAATAGGAAGCAAAAGAGCTTCTTCATTACCGACTTGGAAGCAAGAAGGATACGCAGAATATGCAGCAAACCTTCTTCCCAAAAGCATTGACACGACTTACAATTTTAAAAATAGAGTTGAACTTTATAAAGACACTTCCTTTTGGGAGGGTAATCAATTCATCTTCGAATATTATGAAGCCGAAATCCTTGTTGAATTCTTAATTGATATTAAAAAAAATGACATTTGACCAATTAATGGCTGACACTTTCACATATGACATAGCTGTAAAAGAATTAAATGAATACAAATTTTAAATGAACAAAAACATTCTAAAAATTAAACTATGAATTACGCTTGGATTGTAACTGTTATCCTTTTCTTTGCATTAACTCATTTAGTTGCAGAAAAGGTAGGAAAGAATAGAGAGATTGGTTACGGAAAAACTGTTTTATGGTCGCTACTTCTGACCCCAATTATTGCTTTTTTTATTGCCATATCAAGCCCGAAGCTAAATAAGCAATGATTTCGAGGTGCATTACAACGAACGAAAACCAGCCACTAACAACTAAGGCTTCGTTGTGTGCGAAGCACACGCAATGAAGCCTCTGTTGCACGGAACCTTCGGTAGTTTTTTATATTATGGGTAAAGCGTTAAAAACCGGGGCGGTTTTTAGTTCAGTAAGTTCAGTAAGCTCGTTTGCGCAAGT
>CANKAM010000056.1 GCA_947479755.1 Bacteroidota bacterium | reverse complement strand
TGTATTCCGTCATTTTCTCTCCATCAGAAGGGTTAAAAGGGCCAAACGTATACCAACCGTTGTCATATTTTGGGTCTGCACCAAATGTTTTAGAATCAAGCAGTGTTCCGCTTTTATAATTATCAACAGGGTGGACTTGCTTCGCATCTCTATCAGAGTATGCACCAACACCTCCATAAATTAAAAATTTGGTTTTAGTATCTTCTGCTCCATATACCTCATCAAACTGACCTCCGCAATCCGGGTCATAAACTCTTATGTAAATTGGAGTTTTCTGTGTCAGCGGAACGGAAAGAAAAAATGTCTGGCAAAAATCATCATCCCCCCAACTTGTTAAGCCGGCATTTCCAAAAGTAACAAGGAAAGGAATGTTCTCATCCTCAGCAGGAACTGGTTGGGCAAATGCCTCATTGAGAGAAAAAGAAGTTATGCAAAGGAACAGAGCAGGTATAATAACTCGTAACTTCACTAATTCTGCGTGGGTATATTTTTTCATCATTTTATAACAAATCTTGTTTAATTTCTAACTTTGGATAACCTTGAAGCAAGAATTAGACCGCTTTTGTTTATAGTGGAATTTCTATTAGTTTTTTTTGTTAATTCACAAAGTTTAACGACAAACCCCTAAAGAGGTTTCGTATTTAGGAAAGAAAGATTTAAAGAAAATATGGCGAGTTTACAAAACACATTGATCAGGAATTTAATAAAGTCTGCCAAAAACTTATTTACCATGTTTGACAGGCATTTGGTGCTTGTCTTCCCGAAATACTGGAAGCAATTGAAAAACCAGGTATTTATATTGAAAAGAAAACTGCTTTTATGAAAATCCTGAAGTTTATAGGTTCTCTTTCTGTTACATTCATTCTTGTTTTTGTAATGAATATGAAAATAGGGGTTCTGCCTCCTTTGGGGAAATTTATTAACCCTGTAAACGGTTTCTGGCAGAATGCAGAAAAGGCTGAACCTGAAATTTCTGCTGAACTAAAATTAAACGTTAATACTTCTTCAAAAATAATTTATGATGAGCGTTTAGTCCCACATATTTTTGCTGAAAACATGCATGATTTGTATTTCCTTCAAGGATATGTAACAGCCAGTAATCGTCTGTGGCAAATGGAGTTTCAGACACATGCTGCTGCAGGAAGAGTTTCAGAAATCATTGGCGAAAAAGCAATTCCGTTTGACCGCGAACAGCGCAGAATTGGAATGTTATTTTCTGCAGAAAACGCTGTGAAAGTTTTTGAAACAGACACGCTCTCCAAACAAATTATGGAAGCGTACACTGAAGGTATAAACGCTTACATCAATTCACTTACAGAAAAAACAGTACCGCTTGAGTACAAACTTTTGGATTACAAACCGGAACAATGGACTTCTCTAAAAAGCTCGTTGTTATTAAAGTTTATGGCAAAAATGCTGACTGCCAACGAACGGGATTTTGAAAACACCAATATGGTAAATCTCATTGGTAAAGAAAAATTCGACTTGCTTTTTCCTGATTATTTCCCGGGAACTGACCCGATTATTCCGCGAGGAACTGCGTTTGACAGTGTTTCAGTCCATATTGACACCGGGAAAGTTTTTACGGAGGGAAAACAAACAACTTATGCACCAATTGAAAAGACAGATGCTCATATTGGTAGCAATAACTGGGCAGTTTCAGGAAGTAAAACGGCAAGCGGAAAACCTATTCTTTGCAACGACCCGCATCTGAAATTAAGCCTGCCTTCCATTTGGTATGAAATTCAGTTAACTGCTCCTGATGTTAATGTTTACGGTGTTTCGCTGCCGGGCTCACCGGGCGTGGTAATCGGTTTTAATGATTCGGTGGCGTGGGGTGTTACCAATGCTTCGGTAGATGTGCGTGACTGGTATGAAATCACATTTAAAGATAATTCTAAAAAAGAATACCTCTTTAATGAAAAATGGTTGAACACAACTGCCAGAGTTGAAGAAATAAAAGTGCGGGGAGAAAACACTTTTTACGATACAGTTTACTATACTCATCTTGGGCCTGTTGTTTTTGAGGGCAGTTTTAATGCAAGCGGAAGCCAGCAACAAAACCTTGCACTTAAATGGACTGCGCATTCACCCTCCAATGAACTGGCAACTTTTTATTTATTGAACCGTGCAAAAAACTATGATGATTATGAACATGCATTGACTTTCTATCAGTGTCCCGGGCAAAATTTTGTTTATGCTGATGCACAGAACAATATTGCTATCTGGCAACAAGGCCGGTTTCCTGCACGCTGGAAAGAGCAAGGGAAATTTATTATGGACGGAAGTGTAAAAGAAAATGAATGGCAAGCTATTATTCCGCAAAAGCAAAATCCGCACGTTAAAAATCCTGAGCGTGGGTTTGTAAGTTCTGCCAATCAACACGGTGTTGATGAAACCTATCCATATTACTATCTCGGCATGTTTGAGCATTACCGCAACCGTAGAATTAACAATGAACTTACTCGCATGCAAAAAATTTCTGCGGACAGTATGTTCCTTTTGCAAAACGACAACTATAATTTAATGGCAGAGGAAAATCTTCCGCTAATATTGGAATATGCGAAGAGAAATGAATTAAAAAATGATTCAGTTGAGAAGTTGGTCTTAGATGCTTTGGAAAAGTGGGATTACACCCACGAAGCTGAAATGATTGGTCCGACTGCTTTTGATTTATGGTGGAAGCAATACACCACTTTTGTATGGGATGAATTTGAAGACAAACCTTACAAACTAATTAAGCCGCACCCGTCAGCGATGTTGAGATTTATGAAAGAGTTTCCTAACGACAAATTATTTATTCACCAAACAACAAAAGACCGAACACCAAAAAATGCAGTGAACCTAAGCTATGACGCATTTTATTGGACAGGATTGAAAATAAATGAACTCATTACTCAGGATGAACATCCACAGTGGGGTTTTCAAAATGCAATTACTGTTGAGCACCTTGCACGAATTCCTGCATTCAGTTTTAACAACTTAGTTACAGGTGGCTATAAATATGCTGTAAATGCTGTTTCGCCTCCTAACGGACCATCATGGAGAATGGTGGTTGAACTAGGCGATAAACCAAAAGCATGGGGCGTTTATCCGGGCGGACAAAGCGGAAATCCGGGCAGTCATAATTACACTGCTTTTGTTGAGAAATGGGCTAAATCAGAATACTATGAATTGGTTTTTATGAACAAAGAAAATCAAGCGCAGGGAAAATATGTTCAACAAATAATTCCTGTGAAATGAAAATAATTTTACTGAAAATTGCATTGATTGCAGTCATAAGTTTTGGCTTGCAATTTTTTCTGCCGTGGTGGATAATTGTGATTGTTGCATTTGCAATTGAATTACTGTTTGGCGGAAAAACATCACTTTCTTTCTTCTCCGGATTTTACGGCATCTTTATTTACTGGCTTATTTATGCAAGCATTATTGATATTCAAAACGGGTTTCTTCTCTCAAAAAAAATAGCGGCATTGTTTCACCTGCCGCAAATGCCTTTGATTGTTGCATTGGTTACCGCATTGATTGGAGGAATAGTTGCAGGATTGGGCTCGCTTACAGGCAATCTTTTCAGAAAGATGTTTAACGTATAAGCTATGGCAAAAACAGTTTCTTTGGTTCTGGGTTGTGGCGGTGCACGAGGCTTTGCGCACATAGGTGCTATTGAAGAATTGTTGAAACGCGGCTATAAAATAAATGCCATTTCAGGTTCGTCTATGGGCGCTGCTGTTGGAGGAATCTATGCCGCAGGAAAACTACCTGAATTTAAAGAGTGGGCAGAAAAACTGACTAAAATGGAAACCTTCCGGTTGGTTGATTTTACCTTCACATCACAAGGTTTTATCCGCGGTGAAAAAATTTTTACTGTACTGAAAGAAATAATTGGTGAAAAGAGAATTGAAGATTTTGATATTCCGTTTACCGCTGTTGCCACCGACATAAACAAGCAGGAAGAAGTGTGGTTAGACAAAGGTGAATTATTCAGTGTTATACGTGCCTCTTGCGCCATTCCAACCTTGCTAACACCTAAAAAGCTTGGCAACCGCTTATTGATTGATGGAGGTGTTTTAAATCCTTTACCCGTTGAGCCGGTGTTGCGCACAAAAAGTGATTTGCTGGTGGTGGTAAACATCAATGCTTCGGTTCCTACGAAAGCAAAAATCATAAAACAAGAACCAATTACCATTGAAAGCGATGCTTATATGGATAAAATGGTAATCAGCATGAAGAAATGGCTGAACATAAAACCAACTGTTGAAGATAATGACGAAACGCTCGGCTACTTTGGTTTACTGAACAAGAGTTATGACCTGATGCAGGATCGTATGTGTTTGATGAGCATCATTCATCACAAACCCGATTATGTGGTCAATATCTCACGCGACACTAGCAGCGTGTATGAGTTTTACCGTGCAAAAGATATGATTGAGGAAGGAAGAATTGCGTGTATCCGTGCACTTGAAAACAAGGAAGTTTATTCTGACTGATTTTTATCTGACAAGATACTAATGTTAAGAAAAACTTAACATGCTGAAACAAGTTCAGCATGACGGGTTAATATTTTACTTTTGTGTATTGATGAAAATTTTCCGCTACTTTATTTCTGTTTTAATTTTTTGCCTGCTCACTTTTTCTGTGAACGAACCACTTTATTCGTGGGGATTTTTCGCACACAAACGAATTAACAGACTGGCTGTTTTTACGCTTCCTCCCGAAATGATTGGTTTTTACAAACGCAATATCGAGTTTGTTACAGAGCACGCTGTTGACCCTGACAAAAGAAGATATGCCAATCCTGAAGAGGCTCCCCGACACTATATTGATATTGACCACTACAGTCTGGAGAAAAATCCTTTTGTGGTTATGCCGCGCAAATGGGATGATGCGGTTGCTAAATTTACGGAAGACACTTTAAAGGCTTACGGCACCGTTCCCTGGCACATCAACAGTGTTGTGCACTGGCTTACCAAAGCTTTTCGCGAAGGTAATCTGGATGATATTTTACGATTGAGTGCCGACCTTGGGCATTACATTGGCGACTCGCATGTTCCGTTGCACAACACCGAAAACTATAACGGACAATTAACCAATCAGCGCGGCATTCATGGCTTTTGGGAATCAACTATTCCGGAACTGAAAGCAGAAGATTATGACTTATTTACAGGTCGTGCGTACTACATAAAATCACCACTTGAGAATGCATGGAACACCTGCGAAGTAAGTTTTGCGGCTAAAGATTCGGTGCTGGATTTTGAAAAAGAGTTGAGCAAAAAGTTTCCGGAAGACCGCAAATTTGCTTTTCAACAACGGGGAACAACAACTGTAAAAACCTATTCTGATGAATTTACCATTGCTTATAACAGCATGCTGAATGGAATGGTTGAGCGCAGAATGCGCGCTTCCATTATTACAGTGGGCAGTTTGTGGTATACCGCCTGGGTTGATGCGGGTCAACCCGACCTTTCTAAGTTCTACGACAAAGAAGTTTCGCAACAACTAAAAGAACAATTGGCCGAAGAAGAGTTAGAAGAAAAGAGCAACGATAAAGCGCACGGAAGAGATTGCAGCCATTGATTTTCCAGAACAAAAATTTATATCCCTTGTTTGTTTAGCATGAACATTCTTATTGCAGGAGGCACAGGTTTAATCGGCAGAAAACTTACCGAGCAACTTATTGTTTCGGGAAATCGTGTTGTTATTCTAAGCAGAAAAGAAAGAAGTAATACCGCCTCTGCTTTACAGTTTCTTAAATGGGACGGCAAAGAAATTCCGCAAACTGATACTGAATTTGATGTACTGATTAATCTTGCTGGTGAAGGGGTGATGGATAAAGGATGGACATTAGAGCGTAAAAAACAAATCGTTGAAAGCCGAACGGCATCTACATTTGCGTTTGTTGATTATATAAACGCTGTCAAGAAAAAACCAAACGTTTTTATTAATGCTTCGGCTGTGGGCTTTTACGGAAACAGAGGCGAAGATATTTTAACCGAAGAAGCAGAACACGGAGAAGGATTTCTGGCAGATGTTTGCAAGCAATGGGAAAAAGCAGCTTCGCTCAGCAGCATACGCACGGTTTTATTACGCACAGGAATTGTGTTGGCCAATGAAGGCGGGGCGTTTAAAGAAATTATACGCAGTTACGGATTTGGTTTCGGTTCGTGGTTTGGAAGCGGCACACAGGGTTTTCCCTGGATACATATTGCAGATGAAATCGGGTTGATTTTATTTGCGATTGGAAATGAAAAGGTGAGCGGTGCACTAAATCTTTCAGCGCCTGAGCTACTCTCCAACAAAGCGTTTATTAAAAAACTGGGAAGCGTGAGCGGTAAACGAATTGCTTTCCCTGCTCCCTCATTTGCATTGGAATTGGCGCTGGGTGAACGCGCACAGGTTTTATTAGATAGTCAGTTTGTAAAGCCTGAAAAGGCTTTGGCATTGGGTTATCCATTCAAATTCCCGAATGCGGAGAGTGCACTGAAGGATTTATTGTCGTCACCCTGAACTTGTTTCAGGGTCTCCCGTAACTACTGAGATGCTGAAACGAGTTCAGCATGACGAGATTTACCCTTTAAACGGAGGATTCTTATCGTTTTCAACAGGCGGACTTAGCGGAGAATACAATGATTCGGCTCCGTCAACAGCAAGTGTAACTCCTGTAATAAAACTTGCAGCAGGCGAAAGCAGGAAAATTACGGAAGAAGCCACCTCTGCTTCTGTTCCCAAACGATAGGTTTGATTGAACTTTGCAAAGCCATAAATAAAATCCTTGTATTGTGCATCGTACTTTTCCAAACCGCTGGAGTCAATGGTTCCCGGGGCAACGGAATTTACACGCACACCGTAACGGCCCCACTCGTTGGCAAGGCTTTTTGTGATGTTCTCCACTCCTGCCCTTGCAGCACCTGTATGTGCCATCATGGGGAAACCATTGCGCATATTGGCAATAATATTTACAATGGAACCGCCTGTTTTTACAAACTGTTTATTGAAAATTTCCTGCGACATGAAGAATGTGCCCGTAAGATTGGTTTCTATAACAGCGTGCCATCCTTTGCGGTTGATAAACTCGGCAGGCGAAGGAAATTGGCCTCCTCCGTTGTTAACCAGAAAATCAATTTTCCCGCACAACTCAATAGATTTTGTGATGCAGTTCTTCACGCTTTCTTCGTCACGGATATTGCATTCCACAGCAAAGGCTTTACCGCCTTCGGCTGTTATTTTTTCAACTGCTTTGTCCAGCAGTTCCTTTTTACGACTGGCAAGGATAACAGTAGCGCCTAAATGAGCAAGTTCCGATGCAATGCGGAAGCCTATGCCTGTTCCGCCTCCTGTGATAATAGCGGTTTTTCCTGAGAAAAGTTTGGGTTTGAAAATGGTGTTCATAGTGAACACAAAGAAAAGAAAAATTATTCCTCTACCTCGTGGTAGTTGAATTTGATACCGGTAACGCTTTCCATATTTCCAGCAATTTCAAGCACATCGTCATCACCGGCATCGTGGTACCAATTTACAATAAGCGTTTTACCTGTAAGCCCTTTATTGAGCTGACGGATAATATCGGTAATGAGAAAGGTTGAAGCTGTATTGAAATAATCCATATAAACATCCAGCACCGTATCGTGCTTAGGATTTGCTACGTAAGAAGCAATCCAACTGAGAACTGGCTCATAAAATCGTTTAGGATTAAGAGGTATTGAACGCCCTGTAATTTTCAACAATCCCTGTTCGGGATCGAAATCAATCTGGGGTGTTGTGTCGGTTTTTTCGATAACCAACTTTTCCATAGGATAAGTTTTTGCGAGGTTAATTTTTTTGCCGGAACGAAAGTATATTTAAAGTTTCTACCCGATTGTACTTTTTAGATTAATCAGGTTTTGGCTGATACTAATTCGTCCTTTGCACATACGAAAGTATACTTTTTGTGATGAAATGCAAAGTTTTACGGTTAATTGGAACGATTATAAAGATTGAAAGATTGGAAAGTTGCTTTCAATAGTTCTTAATCAGTTCTTTCAGTTTGTCGGCTGTTGGTTTGGTAATGCTCACCAAAGGCAACCGAACTGTGTCGTTGCAAACGCCAAGTTGTTTCATGGCATATTTTACTCCTGCAGGATTTCCGTCAACAAACAGCAGACCTATGATATCGAGCAGTTTGTAATGCAGTTTTTGCGCTTTTGCGAAATCACCTTTCAGCGAAAGGCGTGTCATTTCTGAATAATCTTTGGGAAAAGCATTGGCAACAACCGAAATAACACCATCACCACCGCAAGCATTTAAAGGCAGCGTGAGTGCATCATCACCTGAAATAACCAGAAAATCCTTTGGTTTGCCGTTGATGATTTTCATCATCTGCTCAATATTGCCTGATGCTTCTTTTACGGCAATAATGTTTTTGAAGTCATGAGCAAGACGCAGCGTTGTTTCTGCGGTAATATTGGAAGCAGTGCGCCCTGGAACATTGTACAGAATTATAGGCAAGGGACTTTTTTTCACAATTGCTGCGTAGTGCTGATAAATGCCTTCCTGAGTTGGTTTATTGTAATAAGGTGAAACCGAAAGCAAAGCATCAATTCCTTTGAAATCGAGCGTGTTCAACCCTTCGAGCAATTCCTGAGTGTTGTTGCCACCATGACCAAGCACAACAGGAACTTTCTTTTGCGCAGCCTTAACCACACATTTTACAACTGCCTTTTTTTCGTCTTTACTTAGTGTTACCGATTCGCCTGTGGTGCCTAAGACTACAATGTATTCACACTTGCCTTTAATAATGTGCTGAACTACTTTTTCTAATTGTTTGTAGTCAACACTTCTGTCATTTTTGAAAGGTGTAATAATTGCAACTCCTGTTCCTCTGAATTTACTGTGTGCTTTGCTCATTGATTTTTGTGATGTAGAATTTTATTTGAGTTATTAGATGTTTTAGCGTGTTGTCTTTACTGATGTCAATCATCAGGTCGAAGTATTCTTTTTGTTTTTCATCAAAGCGAGCTACTTTCATTTTTGCTTCGGTGAAGGCAGCAACATAAAGCAAGGCAGGATTTTTTTTCAAACTCAGGTCAATGAGTAAATCCATGCCATCACTCATAAAGTTTTTGATTACATATTTCTCGGGTTTGTAATACCAGTTGAAATCTATTTTCGAGATATAATCAAATTCGTTGTCAGATCTTAATGTCTGCAACAGTTCTTTGGTTGTAACATAACCCAGCGCAGTTATTTTTCTGTTACGTTCTTTTATCTGCGCAACAAAAGAACGAACTGTATCTAAATCTTCTTTACTGCGCACTTCAAACAAAATTCCGATGTTGCGGGACTGAGCAAGGTTGCTCACCTCAGGCTTACGCTTTACTTTTTTGTATTCACGCGAAAGGAAATAGTTCGAAGCTTTTTTTCGAACAGTATTTACAACCGTATTGCCGTCTTTTGCCATTTTACCTTTTTTTCACCACAGATTAACACAGATAAATCAGTTTGCTTCCGCTTCTAACAACTTTAAAAAATCATCTTCCGAAATAATCGGAACATTCAACTTCTGCGCCTTCTCCAACTTACTTGGTCCCATATTTTCACCGGCTACAATGTAGGTTGTTTTCTTTGAAATGGAACCCACATTTTTTCCACCGTTGTCTTCAATCGCTTTTTCTAATTCATCACGCGAAAACTTTGCAAACACACCCGAAACCACAAACGTTTTTCCGGCAAGTTTATCAGAAACTTTGGTGTTCTCCGCTTCTGATAATTCAAACTGCAAACCTTTTTCGCGCAGACGGTTTACAATCTCCACATTGTTTTCATTGGCAAAGAACTCCTTAATACTTGCTGCTATCTTCTCCCCTATCTCATCGGCCTCCATCAATTGCTCAAAAGTAGCACTCATCAAATTGTCAATGTTTTTGAAATGCAAAGCTAATTTTTTAGCCACTGTTTCGCCCACAAAGCGAATTCCAAGCGCAAACAAAACCCGCGTAAACGGAATTGCTTTTGACTTTTCAATTCCTTCAATAAGGTTGGTTGCAGATTTATCAGCCATGCGGTCGAGCGTAATGACATCTTCCTTTTTCAGGTCGTAGATGTCGGCATAATTTTTTACCAAACCTTTTTGAAAAAGCAGTTCAATAGTTTCGGCACCAATGCTGTCAATGTCCATTGCCTTGCGGCTTACAAAGTGTTCCATCCTGCCCTTTATCTGTGGCGGACAGCCCGTGTCATTCGGACAAAAATGCACGGCCTCACCTTCGTTGCGTTTCAGTTCTGTTCCGCATTCGGGGCAGTGTGTTATGTATTTCAGTGGTTCTGAATCAACAGAACGTTTACTCAAATCAACACCAATTATTTTCGGAATTATTTCTCCGCCTTTCTCTACAAACACGGTATCGCCAAGGCGTAAATCCAGTTTTTCAATCTGGTCGGCATTGTGCAGCGATGCACGTTTTACAGTAGTTCCCGCCAGCAACACAGGCTTAAGATTGGCAACAGGAGTAATAGCTCCCGTGCGCCCCACCTGAAAGGTAACTTCATTCAACAATGTGGAAACCTGCTCGGCTTTAAACTTATAGGCAATTGCCCAGCGGGGATTTTTTGCAGTAAAACCCAAGGCATCCTGGTCGTCATAGCTGTTCACTTTCAGCACCACACCATCCGTTTCAAAAGGAAGCTCGTGACGTTTGACATCCCACTCATCAATGAACGAAAATATGCCGTTAATGTCCTTCACCTTGCGCATGTATTCAGGAACTTTAAATCCCCATTCACGTGCTTTGGTAAGGTTATCGTAATGATTATTGAACGGTAAATTTTCGCCCAACAAAAAATAAAGAAAGCAATCCAATCCGCGCTTTGCAACAACAGAAGAATCCTGCATTTTCAATGTTCCTGACGCGGTGTTACGCGGGTTTGCATACAATTCTTCGCCTGCTTCTTCGCGCTCCTTGTTCATTTTTTCAAATGCTTTCAGCGGAAGAAAAACTTCACCGCGTATCTCAAACTCAGCAGGAAAATCAGAGCCTTTCAATTTCAGCGGAATACTTTTTATGGTTCTTATGTTGGTTGTTACATCATCGCCCTGCACACCATCGCCACGGGTTAGGGCTTGCACCAATTGTCCGTTTACATACGTTAGTCCGATAGCAACGCCATCGTATTTTAACTCGCACACATATTCCGTTTCGCGCTCTATCAGCTTGTGGATGCGGCCTTCAAACTCCTGCACCTCTTCGCGCGAATACGAATTGGAAAGTGATAACATGGGGTATTTATGCTTCACCGTTTTAAACTCTTTGGTAATGCCTCCGCCTACACGCTGCGTTGGCGAATCGGATGAAACAAATTCGGGGAATTCTTTTTCCAGGCGATGCAACTCTTCCAGCAGCATATCAAAATCATAGTCGCTGATGGTGGCATTGCTCAGCACATAGTAATTATGATTGTGCTGCTCAATCTCTTTGGAGAGGTATTCTATTCTTGCTTTTGCTTGTTCGCTGGTCATGCTTCTGTTTTTTTCTAAGCGTTCAAAAATAGGTTTATTTGAAATGTGTTTAAAGCATTTTTTTGTGGTGTGAAAAGCAAAAACAAAACCCCGCTTGTGGCGGGGTTTTGTTTGCATTTTCAAATCCGTTTAACTAAACAAGTTATGCTAATTCGTACTCTACTTTAGTTGGACTTTTCATTCGTTTGGAGGCTTCCATAATTTCAATGCCAACGATAGAACCGTCTTTATCATAGTCTATAATAACTCCCTTCTTACCTTCATCACTTTCTTTTATTTTTTTATCGTTGAAGACGATATACATTATATCAACTTCCTTGTCGTATTTAACTTTCATGATACTTTTTTATTTTGGATGTTTTATAAACTGTAATTACCAAAGGAGGTGTTTTATTTACATTTACAAAAATACGAATTAAGTAACTTCCTTTTTCTATAATTGACTGATATACTTTCTTCCCTTTTTCGTTTTTTATTTTGTCGGGTTTAGCTAAAACCTTTTTCACAACACTTCTTGTTATACCTCTTGCCTGCATTTGTTCTAAAGCGTGTTTGCTAAATTCAAATACCATGTTGCTTTTAATTTTAAGCAAATATAAGCCTTTATAAAAAAACCTTGCTGAGGGCATTTACAAGCACTCTTTTACTTTCCACCCTCTGTTTCCCTTCCCGCAAAAAGTGTCCAATATGTGTTCAATAAACTGAACAGATAGGCAAATAAATTTGCCAGCAATGAAAGACAAACGTTCAATCATTGACCAACGCATTAAAGAATCTAAAATGCAAAAGACCGTATTGATAAAACGGTTGGGATTAAAGCGCGGCAATTTCTACCTCAAATTAAATGAGCCTGAAATTTCACAAAAAATTATCGCAGAAATAGGACACGTTATCAATTGGGATTTTTCAAAAGATTTCACGGAAATGAAAGGCTTCCATTACTATTATAAAGACCGCCTGTTTGTATTAGGCGAACCCGAAGAAGCCTATCAACGCAAACATGAATATGCGCGGTTTGATGAATTGCAGCAACGGATAGAAAAACAAGATGCGCAGATTGAAAGCCAGAACAAAATAATAGCCGGAATGCAAAAAGAAATGAAACACATGGCCACTCAGCAAAAAGTAACTAATGATACGCTGAAGAAACTGCTAAAAGCAATGAACTAATCAAACACTAATTATAAACCAAAACCCCAAACCATGGATGATTTACAACAAGCATTCCTGAACATGCTCTTAAAAGTTCAGGACAATCTGGAAGACAACTCAGTTGCCTATTCCACGCACGCACAGATAGCGCCCACCAAAGTTCTGTTAGACGCAAAAATCCAGTCCATTCTTGAGGCGGCCGGTATTGCTACGGAAGATACCACCGGTGTTACCGAAGATAAAAAGGCAGCGCGCACCACGCTTGAAAAATCAATGTTCAAGATAGCCAATGCACTTAATTCGTATGCCGAGGATAATAACATGAATGAGCTTGCCAAAAAGGCAAAGTATATCATGAGCGATCTGCAAAAAATGCAGGATACCCTGCTGCTTGAAAAAGCACTGCGCCTGGGAAGTTTAATTACACCTGTCATCAATGCCGCACTTACAGCGGGCTATAACATCACAGCTGTTGAGTTAGCCGACCTTGGTATCCACACAACCGCTTATTTTGGAGCTATTCCCGAGCCAAAAGATGCCATTGAAGCCAAAGCCGTTGCCGGCAAAAAAATTGACAGACTTATACCCGAAAGCCGCACCCTGCTCAATAAGCTGGACGGTTATGTTGACAGCTACCGCTTTGATAATGTTGACCTGTGGGAAGAATATCAACTGGCGCGGGCTATTGATGACAATCCAAGCGGGGGCGGTGCAGATGTATATGAAGATGATGTAAACCCGAGCACTACCGAAAAAATAGTGGAAACGCTGGAGTATGATGCAGCTACCCCTGTTAAGTTCGAGAATTTGGGCGGTGTTATTTTGCAGTTTGCGCTTGCTTTTAACGGAGCTGCCACGGGCAACTGGGTTGCTGTAAACCCGGGTGCCACGCAGGAAACAACCATGGGCGCTATGGCTCCGGGCGGTGACAGCATGGTGGTGCAGAACAACTACGGAACACCCGGCAGTTTCAGAGTAACCATAGGATAACATCACCGTCATTGCGAGCGAAGCGAAGCAATCTCGTTTTTAAGTGAGATTGCTTCGGCTGAAAAAGCCTCGCAATGACGAACAAACCTCTTTGCGGAACACCGCAAAGAGGTTTGTTTAAACCCTGACAAGACTTACTGTGAACATAACCATATTTCGCTATACCATAACAAGATTTTCCGAGCACGTGAAGATATTTCCTATGTACATCCACAGAGTTCCTGCTTATGTACACAGAGTTTCTGTGGACGTGCCCAGACTTCCTGTGGACATACACAGGTTTCCTGTGGACGCGAACAGATTTTCTGTGAATAAATTTAAAAAGCAATGAAGAAAACCATAAAAGCCAAAGTTAAATTGCCTCGCGTAGCTGCTATTGTGCGCGCTTGGGCAAAGTATAAACGCACCTCGCTTCGTAAGCTCAGCTTTAAAATGGGGAAAAGCGAAAATTACCTTTATGAAAATATGCAGGGTGATGATATACGCCCCAGCCTGCTGCTTATATTAAGTGAAGTGCTGAATGCAAACCTGTTTGAACACTATACCGTGCTATTGCCCGAAGACCTGCAAACTACCGAACGCGAAAAGCTGCTGCAGAAAAAAATAGAAAGTCTGGAAACGGAGCTTGAAAAAATAAAAGAAGAACTTAAAAAAACGGAAGCGGAAAGGGATAAGTATTGGGAGAAGATTGGGAGGTGAGGGATTTAAACCTTCTCACACCTCAACATCCTCTCCTTCCCACTCAAATCCTTTCGGATGCTGCAATTGATAAAACCCTTGGCTGTGGCAAGCTCGGCAACGGCAGCAGCATAGGTGCTGTTTAATTCAAAATAAACTTTACCGTCTGCTGCAAGTTTGTCATTTGCAAAATCAAGGATGGCACGGTAAAACAAAAGCGCATCGTTATCGGGCACAAACAGCGCGGTGTGGGGCTCATGATCCAGCACGTTGGCGCTCATGGCGGGCTTTTCATTTTCTGTTATGTAGGGTGGGTTGCTGACTATAAGTGAGAAGGTGAGAGGGTGAGAAGGTGAGAAAGTGTTCAGAATATCTCCTTGCAGAAAATTGATTTCAGCATTATTGATTGCAGCATTTTCTTTTGCAACAGCCAGGGCGTTTTCAGAAATATCGAGTGCATACACTTCTGCATCGGGCATATTTTTTTTCAAGGCTATGGCAATGCAGCCGCTGCCGGTGCCGATGTCCAAAATTTTTAATGATTGCCCTTCGACTACGCTCAGGGTGACATCCTTAATTATCCAATCCACCAATTCCTCCGTCTCAGGTCGTGGAATCAAAACATGCTCGTTTACGTTCAGCTTCAAACCATAAAACTCTGAGTTGCCTAAAATGTATTGAATAGGCACATGTAGTTTCAGTTTGCGGATAACCCGAAAGAACTTCAGCAATTCCGATTCGCTCAGGCGCAATTCTTTTTTCAGCACCATATCGCTGCGCGAAAAACCAAAGTATTCGCTGAACGAAAAAAACAGGAACGTTTCAATTTCTTCCTTAGGATACAGGCTTTCCAACTCTTTGCGGAAAAGCGCATAAACTGAAACAGCCCTGTTGTCAATCACTTTCATGGCGCGAAGATAGGCTTGCTTTTTTATTTTGTATTTTCGGCAAGTTTAGAAAATGATAAAAGGCAAAACTCTTATATTTTATCTATTGCTTCTGGCTGTTTTCGGCCTGTTGGGCTGGTATGTTATTCAACAAGGTTATTTGCTTGAAAAAAATTCTGTACAAGTTGCTACAGAAATCTCTGTTGTAGAAAACCTTCCTGTTAATATCTGGCATCAGTTGGTAAACGGGTATTTGAGCAACCTCCATCACCCGTTAGCGGTGTTCATTATGCAATTGGTAATTATTGTTCTTGTAGCACGAATTTTCGGCTATGCTTTTACTAAAATGCGGCAACCTTCTGTTATCGGTGAAATTGTTGCAGGCATTGTTCTCGGCCCTTCACTTGTGGGATTGTATTTCCCTGAAGTTTCTGCATTTATTTTTCCAAAACCGGCCCAGGGCGATATCGACTCGCTGGAGTTCTTGAAATTTTTCAGCCAGATAGGACTAATGCTTTTCATGTTCATAATAGGCATGGAGGTTGATTTAAAAGCACTGAAAAACCGCGCCTTTGACGCCCTAATCATAAGTCACACAGGAATTGTGTTCTCTTTTTTTCTGGGTGTTTTATTAGCTTACTTTCTATACGATTCATTTGCTCCCGACAAAGTAGCCTTCGCAGCTTTTGCTTTATTTATGGGCATTTCCATGAGTACCACTGCATTTCCGGTTCTGGCAAGGATTATTCAGGAACGGGGAATAACAAAAACTCCGCTGGGCATTCTGGCAATTACAACAGCCGCAATTGATGACATGACAGCGTGGTGTTTGCTTGCAGTAATTATTGCAGTTGTTAAATCGGGAGGGTTTGTCAATTCGCTGTCAACTATTGTGCTTACAATAGCTTATGTTTTTGTTATGCTAAAAATGGTTCAGCCATTCATGAAAAAATTCGGTTCCGTTTATGTTTCAAGAGAAAATCTGAATAAAACAGTGGTTGCCTTTGTTTTTGTTGTTCTGTTTTTTTCTTCTTATGTTACTGAGATAATAGGAATTCACCCGCTTGTGGGAGCATTTATGGCAGGAGTTATCATGCCTCACAACATTAACTTCAAAAAAATTATTACCGAAAAAATTGAAGACGTAAGCCTTGTGCTTTTACTCCCTCTTTTCTTTGTATTTACAGGTTTGAGAACACAAATAAATCTGCTGGACAATTCTGATTTATGGCTTATTGCTTTTGTTGTTATTTCGGTTGCAATTGCAGGAAAATTCATTGGCGCTACTGTATCGTCAAGGCTATTAAAACACAGTTGGAAAGAATCATTGTCAATGGGAGTTATCATGAACTCGCGCGGACTGATGGAATTAATTATTCTAAACATAGGTTACGATTTGGGGATTTTCGGAAAAGAGATTTTCACCATTCTGGTCTTGATGGCTCTTTTCACAACATTTATGACCAATCCAATGCTCGAGCTGATTGACTGGGCCTTTGCCAGATTTGGCAAAGAGAAAACTGAAACCGTTCCTGAGAATGCCTACCTCGATATTCTTATTTCATTCGGTCCTTCAAAAACAGGAAGTTCATTATTGCGCCTCGCAAATTTTATAACTGCCGGTAAGCGTGCAAAAAAAATAACGGCCATGCACCTTACGCCCAGCCTTGAGATTAATCCGCATGATGCACTGTTGTTTGAGAAAGAGGCATTCGGACCCGTGCGCATAACGGGACATGAACTTGGTCTTGGCTTTGAAACCAAATACAAAGCGGTTGATGATGTAGAAAAAGAAATTATTCAAACCGCCAAGCAAGGGCAATATGAACTGCTGCTGGTTGGCTCAGCAAAATCAGCCTTTACCGAAAAAATTACAGGTGGCAAAATCAAACACATTATTGAAAGCCTTGATTGCACAATAGGTATTTTAGTGGATAATAATTTCAGAACAGCGGAGCATGTTTTATTTCTGATAAGCGGAGAAGCAGATGAATACCTTTCTGATTACGCACTGAAATTTATTGACCCCGAAAAAGTAAAAATAACCACACTGAATATAAACGAAAGCCATCCGTTAGACAGAGTGTTTTTAGAACAATTTCAGTTAGTAGTTCTCGACATTAAATACTGGAAGAAAGTAGCCGAAACCCGCAGCGCATGGATAGCTTACAGCCCATCGCTGCTTATCTTTTCAAAAGGCAAAAAATGAAACTGATTATCGTTAACGGACCCAATCTGAATTTACTTGGAACACGCGAACAAAGTGTTTACGGCAACCGTTCGTTTGATGATTATTTTGCTGAACTGAAATTAAAATTTCCGCAACTACATCTCGACTATTTCCAAAGCAATGTTGAAGGTGAACTCATCAACAAATTGCATGAAACAGGCTTCAGTTATGATGGAATAATTTTGAATGCCGGAGGTTATACGCACACTTCAGTGGCTATTGCAGATGCTGTTGCAGCTATTAAAACTCCGGTGATTGAAGTTCACATCTCCAACGTGTATGCCCGCGAGGATTACCGACATGTTTCGTTAATGGCTAAAAATTGCAAGGGTGTGATTGCCGGGTTTGGGTTAGATTCATATCGCCTTGCCATTGAGAGCTTCATCGTTGTGTCACCCTGAGCGTAGTCGAAGGGCATCATAATAGATATTGAATCCGTCTAAGGCGGACAGCATGACGGATTAAAAATCCAAATCAGAAAACTTCTTTTTACCACGCAGAAAATAATCTGCTACAATGCTGTGGTTGTAAACTCCGCTTACGTTTTCTTTAACTGCCTTCCTCTTTTTTCTGATTTTAAAGAAATGGAAGAACACATAAAACTGCGCATGTAGAACTGCCAAAAAATCTTTAAAATTTCCACTTAATAGAAATTTAAGTTGAGCCACATCGTCCAATACAACGCGAACAAAAAGCACACGGAATAATTTAAATCCTTCCGTGTTTTTTATCAGCATCATCAGGTTATTTCTAAAGTTGAGATACGTTTTTAATGGATTGCTTTTTTGCAGTGTTCCGCCCCCAACATGGTAAACAGTTGAACTGCCACAATACATAATTTTGTGTCCAAGGTTTTTCATCCGCCAGCACAAATCAATCTCTTCCATGTGTGCGAAAAAATCTTCATCAAAACCACCTGCTTGAAAAAACACTTCACTTCTTACAAACATACAAGCACCTGTTGCCCAGAAAACTTCGCAGTTATCGTTGTATTGTCCTTTGTCTTCTTCCAGTGTTTCAAAAACACGGCCGCGACAAAACGGGTAACCGTATTTATCAATATAACCACCTGCAGCACCGGCATATTCAAATAGTTGCTTTTCGGCATACATTCTGACTTTGGGCTGACATGCAGCAATGGTTTTATCAGAATCCATTAAATCAATAACGGGTTTTATCCAACCTTCTGTTACCTCAACATCAGAATTCAGAAGAATAAAATATTCCGCTTTCACTTCTTTCAAGGCTTCATTATAGCCTCCGGCAAAACCTTTGTTTTGTGAAGACCTAAGAATATTTACGTTCGGAAAATTCTTCTCTAAGAAAGAAACAGAATCATCGGTTGAGCCATTGTCGGCAACAAACACAGTTGCATCAGCACTGTACTTTATAACAGAGGGAAGAAATTTTTTAAGAAATTTTTTTCCGTTCCAGTTGAGGATAACAACGGCTGCTTTCATCAACCTGTATTATCTCGGTGCGTTAAATAATTCGTTGGCACGATTGCCAAAATGGTCGCGTCCATCCTGCTGGTCAAGGTCAATATATTGCTCATTACGACCTTGTAAACGCAGCTGCCAGCGGTCATCTTTTACCTCGCCATAAGCGGTAGAATGTATAAGCTGATAGTCTGCGCCTATTAAGTCAGCATTCATAAAAACAAAACGCTTATCACTTTGTCTGCGGTTAATTTCAGTGCCCTGAATTACATAATAATGCCAGATTTCATAAGGATATGAACTTGGCTCGTTGCGTGTTGCTGTAACGGTATTTGGAGCACCATATTGCAGATAAACCCTTCCGCGATCGGTTGCATAGCCTTTTATTATAGACGTTCCGTATTCTTTATTTGCTTTTTTAACTTCTGCATAATATTTCAACCACGCTTCTTCAGGATTAATCTCATTTCTTTTTTTCCAGAAACTATAGAAATACTGTTGCATCATTTTCAGGTCAGAAAAATTCAATTGGTTGCGGGCAAAGTTCTTTTCTAATTGCGTTGAAATGGGGAATGTTGACTGAATATGGTCTTTAATTTCTTCTGAATTTGTAATGTTACTTACAAAGGTGGTTGCAACATCAAGTGTACTTAAATTACTTGTTGTCAAAACATCCTCAACATTCGGATTACTTCTCTGAAAATATTTCTTGGTAACGGCCAACAATTTATTTTCCTTATCACGGGCCTCCACCACAAGATTATAATTTCCCGATTTAAGATGGTCAATCGGCAATTCGTTAAACACAACAATCACATCCTTTGGTGTTACTTTCACAAATTTTCTTAATCCTCCAGCAAGCTCTAAGTTATCAGCATCTTCAACAAAATAGTTTACTAAAAAAGCCTCTCCTTGCGGCAGCGATTTATTGCTGTTATAAACCTCAGAATAGAATATCAGTTTATTCATGTTCTCCGAAAAAAAATCACTTGGAAACGGAACCATGTCATATCCGCTTTTTGAAAAAACAGATTGGTTAACAGTTGCCGAATAGCTTTCCGAAAAGCTGATGTCTGAAATGCTGATTTTGTCTTCAGGAAAAGAAATAGAAATTTTTTCTGAATGCCTTACAGTTGTATCAGTTGAGTTCAAATCTTTGAGCGCAAACTCGAGTACATACTCACCTGCTGCCAAAGGAATACGCTGCTGGTCAATAAAGTCTTTCCCGTTTAAAGAATCAGAAGTTCCGGGGCTTAGAAGTGTATATTTATCCGCAAATTTTATTGCATCTCCCTGCTTCAAAACTAGCACAACCTCCACTTTACCCTGATAAATACCATTACCTGTGCTTACATATTTAACTGAATTTCCTGCAATAGTAAAGTAGGTTTCAATAAAAGGACTTTTACCGTTTTTGGCAAACGCAGAATAGGCAAAATAGGCTTGAATACCGCCTGCCGAAAGAAATTCAACAGTACTAAAAAGCAGGCATAAACTCAGTAATAACTTCTTTTTCATAGGTAAAATCTTACGTTACAAAATTACTAATTAAAAGCTAATCAAGGGTTTTGGGTGAATTCTGAAGAAAAAGATTCTGCTAAGGCTTGGGCATGTAAAATTATTCTACTTTTGCGCCCGGAGAGATGGCAGAGTGGTCGATTGCGGCGGTCTTGAAAACCGTTGAACCGCGAGGTTCCGGGGGTTCGAATCCCTCTCTCTCCGC
>CANKAM010000055.1 GCA_947479755.1 Bacteroidota bacterium | reverse complement strand
CAAAATATAAGTTCAGACGATCTTGTTATTTCTGCTTACCCTAATCCGACCAGTACTTTAATTAATTTAAAAGCAGATACTAAATTATTGGGTTCTGTTTTCACCATCTATGATAATACAGGGAGATTACTGATGTCAGGGGCAATAAATTCAGAAAACACAACTGTGAATTTGAGTAATTTTTCAGATGGTGTTTATCTGTTCCGAGTTGGGGAGAATTTGAAACAAACATTTAAGATAATAAAGGAATAAGCCAGCCCTTAACAGCGCACAAGCGCAACCCGAAAAGGGTATGCGCCTGTGCGCGGAACGTTAGCTCTTACTTTTAAACCGCCCAGCAAAAAACTCTGCTTACCCCCGCAAAAAAGAGGCTTGCGCTCTGCGCATTTTGCATATAAGTTTCGGGGGGTTCAATCGGTTAATCGCGCGAAGCGCGAATTTTTTAAAATTAGACGCGGGGGCTACTTCCCCATCATCTTCCCCAAAATCTCCTGCGCGGCTTTGGGTATAACCGTGCCCGGGCCGAAGACAGCTGTGGCTCCTGCTTTAATCAGGTATTCGTAATCCTGACGGGGAATAACACCGCCCACTACCACCAGAATATCATCCCTGTCGTAGCCTTTGAGCAGTTCTATTAATTGGGGAACAAGGGTTTTGTGTCCGCCCGCAAGACTGGATATACCGAGAATGTGTACATCGTTTTCAATGGCCTGTTTGGCAACTTCGGCAGGTGTTTGAAACAGTGGTCCTATGTCCACATCAAAACCCATGTCGGCAAAGGAAGTGGCAATAACTTTTGCTCCGCGGTCGTGGCCGTCCTGTCCCATTTTGGCAACAAGAATGCGCGGTCTGCGGCCTTCTTTTTTTGCAAACGCATCGGCCATTTCACGGGCTTTGCGGAAATTTTCATCGCCCGGAACTTCTGAAGAATATACACCTGAGATGGAACGTGTCACTGCTTTATATCTGCCGAATATTTTTTCACAAGCATAAGAAATTTCTCCGAGTGTAGCACGTTTGCGTGCTGCATCTATGGCAAGCTCGAGCAGATTTCCCTTGCCTGTTTCGCAAGCTGAAGTGAGTGCATCCAACGCTTTTTGCACCTCATCATTATTGCGTTCTGCCCTTAATTTCCGCAGACGTTCAACCTGATTCTTGCGCACTTCCACATTGTCCACTTCCAGCACATCAAAGCGTTCTTCGCTATCGGTGCGGTAAGCGTTCACGCCAACTATCACGTCTTTTCCGGCATCAATCCGCGCCTGACGTTTGGCAGCCACTTCTTCAATGCGCATTTTAGGCAAACCTGTTTCAATGGCCTTTGCCATGCCGCCCAGCTCCTCCACTTCCTGAATTAATTTCCATGCTTTTTGCGCCAACTCGTGCGTGAGGTATTCCACATAATACGAGCCTGCCCAGGGGTCAATGGCTTTAGTAACCAGTGTTTCTTGCTGAATATATTTTTGGGTATCGCGTGCAATACCAGCCGAAAAATCGGTTGGCAAAGCCACGGCTTCATCGAGTGAATTGGTGTGCAGCGATTGTGTTCCGCCCAGCACAGCAGCCATTGCTTCAACAGTGGTTCGCGTTACATTGTTAAACGGGTCTTGCTCTGTTAAGCTCCATCCCGAAGTCTGACAATGTGTTCGCAAGGCCATTGATTTTTCGTCTTTGGGATTGAACTGCTTTACAATTTTTGCCCACAACATTCTGCCTGCACGCATCTTGGCAATCTCCATAAAATGGTTCATGCCTATGCCCCAGAAAAAAGAAAGGCGTGGCGCAAAATCATCAATGCTCATTCCGGTTTTCAAGCCGGTGCGGATGTATTCCAGTCCATCAGCAAGCGTGTAAGCAAGTTCAATTTCCGCAGTAGCACCTGCTTCCAGCATATGATAACCCGAAATGCTGATGCTGTTGAATTTCTTCATGTGCTTTGAAGTGTATTCAAAAATATCGGCAACAATGCGCATGGATTGCGAAGGCGGATAGATATACGTATTGCGCACCATGAACTCTTTCAGAATGTCGTTTTGTATTGTGCCCTGTAGCTTGTCGGCACTCACGCCCTGCTCTTCTGCCGCAACAATATAGAACGCAAGAACAGGCAACACCGCACCGTTCATGGTCATGGAAACAGACATTTTATCCAAGGGAATTCCGTCAAATAAAATCTTCATGTCCAACACCGAATCAATAGCAACTCCTGCTTTACCAACATCACCCACTACCTTCTCGTGATCGGAATCATAGCCGCGATGTGTTGCCAAATCAAATGCAACGGATAAGCCCATTTGTCCGCCTGCAAGGTTGCGCCTGTAAAACGCATTCGACTCTTCGGCTGTGCTGAAACCCGCATACTGTCGGATGGTCCAGGGACGGGCCAAGTACATGGATGCATAAGGTCCGCGCAGAAAAGGTGAGATGCCTGCAGCAAAATTCAGGTGTTCAAAATCGTTGGTATCGGAATGTGTGAAGGATGATTTTACGGGAATATTTTCGGGAGAGAGCCAAACTGAGTCCGTAGTTGGTAGTCCGTAGTCGGCAGTTTTTGTTTCACTGCTACCACCGCCAATCAGGCTCCACGCTTTCTCAGCCAATTCATGCGTAAGTGTCTCAATATAATACGCACCCGCAGCGGGGTCGGCAACTTTATCAAAGAATGCTTCTTCTTTCAACACCAACTGAATGTTGCGTGCGTTGCGCATGGAAAATTCGTTTTCGTTTCCATCGTAAGGCAAAACACAAAGCACATCACAACCACCTGCAACTGCTGACATAGCAGAGCAACCGGAGCGGATCATGTTGTTGAAATTATTCTTGTTGACAGGACTTGCCAGCGTAGTATAACTGCGAATAAATGCCTCGGGAATAGTGCCCTGAATATAGTTGACGGCAACTTTTTTCCAGAGCAAACGGAAGGCGCGAAGCTTTGCAATCTCCAGGAAATAATCATTGCCCACCGGAAAACTAAACTGCATTTGATGTGCAATTTTCTCAGCAGGAACATTCTTTTTTGTGAGGCGCGAGAAATATTCATCAGCCTGGGAAAGCGCATGAGCCAACTGTTGTGAAAGTGAAGCATTAACTCCTGCATCAATGCTGATGGTTTTGAAACCGGGCAGTTCTGTATCCAGCAACAAAACAAATGCAGCGGTTTTTGATAGTTCGTTATCATCCTGTCCTTTTCCTGAAAGCGGTGCAATCTCAACAGAACCTGACAATGATTTAATATCTATGTATTGTTGCGATGCAATTTCAGTAAGACATTTAATTAATTCTAAAGGATTATTCTGAGCACTGAAATGCAGGGAAACGGCATCCACAAAAATGTCTTTCAATAAAAGGGAAAGGTCGGCTTTGGTCATCAGCAAATCCGCATTGCCGAAATACAATGAATTGGCCCCGCCCTGCAAAGCTGCTAATGCTTTACGGTTTGCATCCGAAATATTTTTAATCGAAATCTGCTGTTGTATCTGCCACTCCTTATGTCCATACAAAGGAGAATCAAACCCCTGCAGGTTATGAAAGTCTTCTTTTACAAAAAACGGACTGATGTGAATGCTGTCCTCTCCTCCCCTGTTGAAATACGCAGAGATGTTATCGGTTTTAAGCTCTTTTAAAATACGCTCTTCCCATTGTGCTCGGGTATGGGGTGGAAAATGTGAGAAGAGTTTTTCGGATGACATGGGTGGCAAAGATAGAAGTTTGATGTTGGAAATTAGAAACACTTCGACAAGCTCAGTGTGACCAGATTTTTGTCAGTCTGAGCCTGTCGAAGACTTTTTATTCAACAGCCAACAACTGCTTGCGCAACATATTGAGAGCAGTAATTGCTGTCACAGCAATATTGCGTTCGCGGTCGCCACCAAATTGGAATTTCTTTGCTTTCACTCCGTTGGGTCCGGCCACTGCTATCCAGACGGTGCCCACGGGTTTGCCTTCCATTCCACCATCAGGACCAGCAATTCCGGAAGCAGAAACTGCCCAATCGGTTTTGAATTCTTTTTTTGCACCAAGAGCCATTTGTGTAACTACTTCTTCGCTGACAGCACCAAACTTTTCCAATGTTTCTGTTGTTACTCCCAGCATTTTTGTTTTGCTTTCATACGAATAAGAAACAACACCACCCATAAAATAAGCCGATGAACCGGGAACAGAAGTAACAAGGTGAGCAATCAAGCCACCGGAACAACTTTCGGCCAACGAAAGTGTTTGCATTTTTTCTTTTAACAAGCTGCCCACAATTTGTTCCAGCGTATCTTTTTCGTAGCCGTAGATGTGCTGTGGAATGAGTTTATTCAGCTCTTCTAGTTTATCTTCTACGGATTTTCGCAGAGCTATTTCATCATTCCCTGAAGCAGAAAGACGCAGGCGCACCATTCCGGGAGAAGGCAGGTAAGCAAGCTTAATTTTCTCTGCTTCAAGACTGGTTTCCCATTCTGCAATAATTTCGGAAAGGAATGATTCGCCAACTCCCTGCGTTAGAATTGTGCGGTGAACAATAGTTGGAAGACTATATTTCTTTTTGAGGCGCGGTAGAATTTCAGCACCCATCATCTTCTTCATTTCATAAGGTACACCGGGCATGGAAACAAATACTTTTTCGTTTTGCTCAAACCACATTCCCGGAGCTGTGCCGTTTGCGTTATGAATAACGGTGCAGTTCTCAGGAACTTCCGCTTGTTTCAAATTTACACCCGTTACTTCTCTTCCAAATCGTGCAAACAGAGCCTTCACATGCTGATGAACTTCTTCATCAAAACGTAATGAGGTATTGAAATACGTTACAAGTGTATGCTTAGTAATATCATCTTTGGTCGGACCAAGTCCGCCTGTGATGAGGATAATATCAACGCGGCTTTTTGCTTCATCCAATGCTTTTACAATGTGTTCGGCATTATCAGAAACAGAGGTAATCTGATGAACTTTTATTCCAACCAAATTCAACTGCTCACCCATCCAGGCAGAGTTAGTATCAACTATTTGCCCGATAAGGATTTCGTCTCCGATGGTGATTATTTCTACAAGCATCTTATTTCAATTCATCTGAATAAATCGCTTTTGCTTTCTCTCTGAGATTATAATTAGAAGCCATTACTTCTCCGTAAGCTCCGGTTGTGCGGATAGCAAATAAATCTCCGCGATTGGTTTCGGGAAGCATTACTGCTTTGCCAAAACAATCCGAGGATTCGCAGATGGGGCCAACAACATCATACCTCAGATTTGAGATTTGAGATTTGAGATTTGAGAGGTTTTCAATTTTATGATAACTCTGATATAAAGCCGGGCGAATCAATTCAGTCATTCCTGCATCAAGAATAACAAAACTGGTGTTCACACCTTTCTTTACATACAGCACTTTTGAAATCAGGCTTCCGCATTGGGCAACAATGGCACGACCTAATTCAAAATGCAACTGTTGTCCTTTACGCAGCTCAAGAAATTTTTCGAACACCTGAAAATAGCCTTTATAATCGGGAACAGAATTTTCATCAGGGTGGTGGTAATCCACTCCCAAACCACCACCAACATTGATATGTTCCAGTTTATAGTTGCGTTCTTCAAACCATTGCTGTATCTCGTTTACTTTGGTGCAAAGGTTTTTGAAATTACTGAGGTCATTAATCTGTGAACCGATATGAAAATGAATGCCTAACAGCTTTATGTTATTGCAGGTCTTCAGCAATTCCATTATAGAATCCAATTCCCAGAGGTTTATTCCGAATTTATTTTCTTCTAAACCGGTTGTAATGTACTTATGCGTATTCGCATGTACATTTGGATTGATGCGCAATGCAATGCGTGCTGTCTTCCCTGATTTTGCAGCCAGTTCATTAATGACTTTTATCTCTTCACCCGATTCGGAATTAAAACAGAAAATATCATTTTTAAGCGCGACTAAGATTTCCTCATCTGATTTTCCAACTCCTGCAAACGCAATTTCAGAAGCATTGAAACCAACTTCAACCGCTTTCTTTACTTCGTTTCCGCTTACGCAGTCGGCACCAATTCCATTGTTTTTGATGACATCAAGAATGCGATTATTGGCATTTGCTTTTAAGGCATAATGTACAATATATTCAGGATTGACAGCTTGTTTAAGTGCAACAAGATTTGCTTCCAGCAACGACAAATCGTAATAATAGAAAGGCGTTGCGAGACTTGAGAATTTATTAACAGGAAAGTTCATCATTTGTTTCCGCTGTTAAAAAGTCCGTCATTCAAGGCAGTTAATGCTTCATTTTTATATTTTGTTTCCACTAAAACAGAAACGTTATTCGGACTGCCACCATAAGAAATCATTCGGATAGGAATGTTTCTCAATGCTTCAAAAATTTTAACAGCATAACCTTTATGTTCACCCAGAAAATCGCCTACCACACAAACAATGCTTTGGTCTTTATCCACTTCAACCGTTGCAAAACTTTTTAACTCAGCAACAATTGCTTCCAAGTTTTTAGGCTCATCAATGGTCAATGAAACGGCAACTTCCGAAGTAGTTATCATATCAATAGGTGTTTTATAACGTTCAAAGATTTCAAACACCGAACGAAGAAAACCATAAGCCATCAGCATTCGTCCCGAGCGGATTTTAATCGCATAAATTCCGTCTTTGGCAGCAACTGCTTTTATATTTCCGCCTGAAGATTTCTGAGAAATCAAGGTTCCTTTTGCTTCAGGCTGCATGGTGTTCAATAAACGCACAGGAATATTTTTCAACCTTGCCGGCAATACGCTAGAAGGATGCAAAATTTTTGCTCCGAAATAAGCCAACTCAGCTGCTTCATCAAAAGAAAGCTCTTCAATCGGAAACGTTTTTTTAACAATGCGTGGGTCGTTATTGTGCATCCCGTCTATGTCAGTCCATATCTGGATTTCTTCTGCTTCAATCGCTGCTCCAACAAGCGAAGCAGTGTAGTCACTTCCACCACGTTTCAGATTATCAATTTCACCAAATGCAGTGCGGCAGATATAGCCTTGCGTGATAAATAATTTATCATTCGGGTAATTCTTCAATTCTCTTTTCAGATTATCTGAAATATAATTCAAATCAGGTTCACCTTCTTCATCGGTACGCATAAAATTAAGAGCTGGAAGCAACACTGATTTTTCACCGTTTTCTTCCAAGTAATAATGAAACAACGCAGTTGAAATCAACTCGCCTTGCGCTAAAATCGCCTTCTCTTCGTGAATAGTGAAAAGGTCTTTCGTGAAATTGCGGATGTATTCAAAATGCTCATCAATAAGTTCGTTTCCTTTCTTGATGCCATCAGCGGTTTTGAGCAATTCTTTTACCAATACTTTGTATTTATTGTGCAAAGCATCAATAAGTTTGTTCGCTCCGTCTTTATCACCTTTGTAAAGAGCGGAACTGATTTCAACCAAACTATTGGTAGTTCCCGAAACTGCAGACAACACTACAATGCGCGGTTCACTGCTCTTAATCAACTTTGCAACCGAGAACATGCGCTCCGCTGAGCCTACCGATGTTCCACCGAATTTTACAACTTTCATATTCCTTTAAAAATTTGAGGCGCTAAAGTATGAAAATAAGAATGTTGTAATTTTATGAATCACAACAAATCTTAAATTTTACTTACAGGTATTTTTAAATTTTATATTTGTCGTCCCATTCGGAAAAAATGAGTGAATTTGTAGTATCAGCACGTAAATATCGTCCATCCACTTTTAACACGGTGGTTGGACAAAAAGCGATTACCTCTACGCTGAAAAATGCGATAAAGAATAATCACCTTGCACAGGCATTTTTGTTCTGTGGTCCGCGCGGAGTGGGCAAAACAACCTGTGCGCGCATCCTTGCAAAGACTATCAACTGCTTTAATATCACCGAAAACACTGAAGCTTGTGACCAATGTGAATCATGTGTTTCGTTTAACGAAAATGCATCATTCAACATTCATGAGCTGGATGCGGCTTCCAACAATTCTGTTGATGATATCCGCAACCTTGTAGATCAAGTTCGATTTGCTCCTCAGGTTGGAAAATACAGCATCTATATCATTGACGAGGTTCACATGCTGAGCACAGCAGCTTTCAACGCTTTTCTGAAAACGCTGGAAGAGCCGCCTAAACACGCGATTTTTATTCTTGCAACAACAGAAAGACACAAAATAATTCCGACTATTCTTTCTCGCTGCCAGATTTTTGATTTCAAGCGCATACAGATTGAAGATATGGTAGAACATCTTCTTTATGTTGCAAAAAGTGAGAACATAGAAGCAGAGCACGATGCGCTTCATATTATTGCACAGAAGGCTGATGGTGCTATGCGTGATGCATTATCCATGTTCGACCAGATTGTAAGTTTTGCAGGAAATAAACTTACTTACAAAGCAGTAATTGAAAACCTGAATATTCTTGATTACGATTATTATTTCAAAATTTCAGCTGCTTCACTGGATAGCAATATTCCTGAAGCATTGGTGATTTTTAATGAAATATTAGACAACGGTTTTGACGGACATAATTTCATCAACGGCTTGGGTTCGCACTTCAGAAATCTGCTGGTGTGCAAGGATATTTCAACAATTCAATTGCTGGAAGTAGGACAAAACATCAAAGACAAATACATGGATCAGTCGCAGCGATACAGCATGGAAACACTGCTGCGTGCCATTAACATCACCAACCGCTGCGACATAAATTATAAGACGAGCAAGAACCAGCGACTGCAGGTAGAACTTGCACTGATGCAAATCTGCTCACTTACAGGAAGCCCACAACAAGGCGAACCTGAAAAAAAAAACTTAATTAATAGTCCGGGGACGGTTTCTGCAACTGCAAAACCGACAGAAATAACGCCAACTGTTGCTTCAACTATTGAGAAATCAGAACCTTTTGCTGTCGAAACACCTGTTACAATAGAACCCGCACAACAGATTTACACCAAACGAATTATATCGGGAACAACCTCTATTAATGCAGCTTCAGCTCCAAAACAGGAACAAAAAATAACAGAAGCTGAATCAGAAACTGTAATTGCCGAGCGAAAAGCAGCGCAGAAAAATTTCTCGCAAGAAGAGTTAGAAGTTGCCTGGACAAAATCAGTTCAACAACTTCAGCAACAAAATAAATTAAGCAGTTTTGCTCATACCGCTTTGACAAAAAGCAACCCGGTTTTGAAAGAAAATTTTCTGATTGAATTGGAAATTGATAATGAGGCTGCTGAAAAAGCATTAGATGTTGAAAAACTTGATTTTCTTGAACTTCTGCGCAAAGAACTTTTGAACACCGAAATACAATTGAAAACCAAAATTAATTTCGTTGTCGACATAAAAAAACTTTACACCCAACGCGAAAAATTTATGCACATGGCGGAGAAAAATCCGAGCATTAACAAGCTTCGCCAACAACTGGATTTAGAAATAGACTGATAATTAAACACAACAACAACATGAAACAATTCAAATTAATTTTCTTAAGCTTTACAATCATTTCTTTGGTTTTAACATCGTGCACCTGCAACGATAAAAAGCCCACTGCAGAATATGAAAGCGTTGCCAACGACCCACTGAACACGCGTATTTACACCCTTGACAACGGACTAAAAGTGTATATGTCGGTTTACAAGGATGCACCACGCATTCAGACTTATATTGCAGTTGGTGCGGGAAGTAAAAACGACCCACATGATGCAACAGGATTGGCGCACTACCTCGAACACATGCTGTTCAAAGGAACTGATAAATTCGGAACAAAAGATTTTGCGAAAGAAGAGCCTTTGGTAAACGCAATTGACAGTCTGTTTGAAGTTTACCGCAAAACAACCGACACCGAGCAACGCAAGAAATTATATCACATTATTGATAGCGTTTCTAGTGTTGCTGCACAATTCGCAATTGCCAATGAATACGACAAACTGATGTCGGCTATTGGCGCAAAAGGAACCAATGCTTACACTTGGGTTGAACAAACGGTTTATGTAAATGATATTCCTTCCAACCAAATGAAAAAATGGTTGGAAATTGAATCGGAACGTTTCAGAAAACCTGTGATGCGTTTATTCCATACTGAATTGGAAGCAGTGTATGAAGAGAAAAATATTTCGTTAGACAGTGACGACAGCAAACTGTGGGATGCTATGCTGGAAGGACTTTTCCAGAAACACACTTACGGAACACAAACTACAATTGGAACCGTAGAACACCTGAAAAACCCTTCACTTACCGAGATAAAAAAATATTTTGACAACAACTACATTCCTAATAATATGGCAATTTGTTTGTCGGGAGATTTCAATCCTGATTCAGCAATTGTATGGATTAAAAACATGTTTGGCTCTTATCAGCAAAAACCAAAACAGGAATTTGTTGTAGCGGTTGAAGATGAAATAAAAGAACCGATTGTAAAAGAAGTAATTGGTCCTGATGCAGCGGTGATGGCATTGGGTTTCCGCTTTGGCGGTTTCAATTCTCACGATGCTGAAATGATTACTATTATTGACAAATTGCTTTACAATTCAAGAGCCGGATTAATTGACCTTAATCTTAATCAGCAACAAAAAGTATTGGAAGGCTGGACCTATCCAATGATTATGAAAGATTACTCGGCACACATTATGGGAGCGGAAGTAAAACAGGGACAAACTCTGGAAGAGGCAAAAGACCTTTTGCTCTCGCAATTAGAACTGATTAAAAAAGGTGATTTCCCTGATTGGTTGCTCGAAGCAGTAATTAACGATATGAAATTACAGGAACTTAAATCTTATGAAAGCAACAGAAGCCGTGCAGATAAATTTGTTGAATCATTTGTATTGGGAGTTCCATGGCAAGATTACATTGCACGCACCGAAAAACTTGCAAAAATCACGAAGAAAGAACTAGTTGATTTTGCTAACGCACACTACAAAAACAATTATGTAGTGGTTTACAAACGCACGGGCGAAGATAAGAATCAGCAAAAAGTTGAGAAGCCTTTAATCACTCCGGTTGAAGTAAACCGCGAATCGCAAAGTGAGTTTGTGAAAAATATTTTGAATCAAACAGTTCCTGATATTGAGCCTGTTTTTGTGAACTATAAAGAGGATATAAAAACAGTAAATCTCAATCACAATATTCCGCTGCTTTACAAAAAAAATGATGAGAATAAGACTTTCAACCTCTATTATATTCTTGACATGGGAAGCAATAACAACAAGAAACTTTCGGTTGCTATTCAGTATCTTCCTTTCCTTGGAACTTCAAAACTAAAACCCGCAGAAGTAAAACAAGAATTGTATAAACTCGGCTGCTCTTTTGATGTTTACAACTCAGACGATCAGGTTTGGGTTAGCCTGAGCGGACTAACCGAAAATTTTGAAAAAGGGCTTGCGTTGTTTGAGGAGTTGCTTGCCGATGCACAACCTAATCCCGAAGCACTAACAAACCTAAGCGCTGATATTTTGAAAAGACGAGCTAATGCAAAACTTTCAAAAGATGAGATACTCTGGAGCGCGATGTATAGCTATGGGGTTCATGGAAGTAAATCGCCTTTCACAAATATTCTTTCTGCAAAGGAATTACAGGAATTGAAACCTGAAGAAGCTGTTCAACTGATTAAAGAACTTACTTCTTATGAGCACCGCGTGTTATATTATGGCTCAGAAGATTCAGACAAACTTGCAGAGCAACTGAACAAATTACATAAAACACCTGAAGCATTAAAACCAGTTCCCGCAGAAACTCCGTTCGCAGAAGTCGGAGTTGAGAAAACACAAGTGTACGTTGTTAATTACGACATGCAACAGGCGGAAGTCTTGATGCTTTCGAAAAGTGAGAACTATAACAAAAGCATTATGCCACAGGCTTCTATGTTTAATGAATATTTCGGTGGCGGAATGTCGTCTGTAGTTTTTCAGGATATGCGTGAATCTAAGGCTTTGGCGTATTCGGTGTTTGCATCATTCCGTACTCCCGGCAAAAAAGAAAAAGCAAATTATGTACTTGCATACATTGGAACACAGGCTGATAAATTACCTGAAGCTATGAAAGGGATGAATGATTTGTTGAATGAAATGCCTGAGTCGGAACATTTGTTCAATGCAGCTAAAAATGCGGTAATCCAGAAAATAAGAACAGAACGAATTACTAAATCAAGTGTGTTATTCAGTTACGAGCGTGCGAAAAGATTGGGATTGGACTACGACCTGCGCAAAGATATTTTCGAGAAAGTGCAGCCGATGAAATTGGAAGAAGTGAAAGCATTTCACAACAGTTACTTTAAAGGAAAAAACTTTAACATTCTTGTGCTGGGTGATAAGAAGAAACTGGATATTCCGACTTTGCAGAAATACGGTGAAGTGAAATATCTGACACTGGAAGATGTGTTTGGGTATTGATTGTTCTTTCCCACAAAGACACAGAGAACACAAACAATAAACCTTTGTGAACTTAGTGCCTTTGTGGGATTATTACTTAATCCTTCTTCACCACATAGGCATTTGCCTGCGCAAGCGGAGTAAGCACCATATCATTTACACAAAAATGCGCAGGGCGCGAAGCGGCATACCAGATTGCATCTGCAATATCATCAGCTGTTAAGGGCTGATAACCTTTGTAAACATTATCGGCTCTTTCTTTATCGCCATGAAAACGGACAACAGAGAACTCTGTTTCTACTAAGCCCGGAGCGATGTTGGTTACTTTGATTCCGTGCGGCAACAAATCAATGCGCATGGAGCGCGAAAGCGCATCTACTGCATGTTTCGTGGCGCAATACACATTTCCATTTGGATAAACTTCTTTGCCGGCAACTGAAGCAATGTTGATGATGTGTCCGCTATTTCTTGCAATCATTAAAGGCGTAACTGCACGAGTAACATAAAGCAATCCTTTGATGTTAGTATCAATCATTTTTTCCCAATCATCCAGTTCTCCGCCTTGGATTGGGCCAAGTCCGGAAGCAAGACCGGCATTGTTGAGCAAGACATCAATGGTTGCCCAATTGCCTTGCAATGAAGCAATATTCTTCTGCACTTCACTTTTATCTCTCACATCAAAACACAGAGGAAGAACTTCTGCATTGTGATTACTTCTTAATTCTTCGGCAAGTTTTTCAAGTCGGTCTTGTCTTCTTCCTGTAATAATGATGTTGTAATTATTGGCAGCAAAAATGCGGGCAGCGGCTTCGCCTATGCCTGATGTTGCTCCGGTGATGAGGATGTTCTTTTTCATGATTTACTCTTTCTTCATATTTACTAAAAATCCAAAGCCGGCAGCTGTAAAGAACATGATCAGGCTGTAGATGGCAGCAGGAATGCCCATTACCGTATTATCTAAAATTTGCATGGCAATATAAATAGCCAGTGTTCCATTGTGAATCCCTATTTCCATACCGATTGCAATTGCCTGTTTCTTGCCAAGATTAAGTAGTATTGGAATAAAAAAACCTGCTGTCATGCTCATCAGATTAAACACCAAAGCTGCAATACCAACCTGTTGAAAATAAGAAACCATGTGTTCTTTTTCTTTCATTACGGCAGCTATAATAATAAGTGCAAGAAAAACAGCAGACATAATTTTCACAGGTTTTTCCAATTTTTTAGACAGGTCTGACCACTTTGCATTTACAAACATTCCAACACTAACGGGCACCAACACAATAGCAAAAACTTCAACCACTTTTTTAAATTGCATGGTAACAACCGGACCATCAGGACCTGCCTGCATAAAATAAGCGATAGAAAGATTTACAATTAAAGGAAGTGTAAAAAGTGTAAGCACGCTGTTAATTGCTGTAAGCGTAACATTTAAAGCCACATCGCCTTTTGATAAATGACTATACAGATTGGCCGTTGCGCCACCAGGAGAAGCAGACAAGAGCATTAATCCTACAGCTAATTCAGGTGAAAGTCCGAAGCCTCTTGCCACAAAAAAACAAATAGTAGGAAGAAGCAGCATCTGGCAAAATAAGCCCACCACCACTGCTTTGGGGTAAACAACCACTCTTTTGAAATCATCAATTTTCAGTGAAAGACCAAGACCGAGCATGATAATGCCCAAGGCAATGGGCATTACAACAGAAAGCAACATATTTGATTGCATAATGAATGAATTTAGGTTAATGGTTCAATGATACAAATCTTATTTTAATCTGAATAGAATGATGAATTTATAGGATGAAATAACTTTTTTGTCGGGCGTATGGAAATAACTATTTATTTTGCACTCATTATTAATCTTTTATTTATCAAACACAATGTCAACAGGAACAGTAAAATTTTACAATGCAGCAAAAGGCTACGGATTTATTAAAGTAGACGAAACTAATCAGGAAGTATTTGTTCACGCAAGCGGTTTAGCAGACCAGGTGCGTCAGGACGACAAAGTAACTTTCGAGGTTGAGGAAGGAAAAAAAGGACCTAACGCGGTAAACGTTAAGAAAGCTTAAGAAGTCTGCTTTTTATGTTGAAAAAAGTCCCACGCTGAAGCGTGGGACTTTTTTTTGAATTAAACGACACTAACAACAAATTTTAAAAACAAGCGTTTATAGATAGAAAAGGAAAAGACAAATGCCACTATCAAAATTGAAAATGCTTACCTTATTCATTACTGTTTTTTACAGCAGCTTTGCAGCTGCACAAAGCAAAGACACCATTTACTGGAATGCAAACAGAAAACTAAAATGGGAGGATTTTAAAGGCAGAGCCGACAAAACCACCAATCTTCTTGCAATGACACAAGCAGGAATTGGCTATACTGTTGCTTGTCATGATGGAATATTAGACTTAAAAATCTTTTGCTACTTTAATGTAAACAAGTCATGGACTAAAGAAAAAATTGATGCTGAAGAATTGCTTCGTCACGAGCAATTGCATTTTGACATCACGGAACTTTATACCCGCAAACTAAGGAAAAGAATAAGTGAACTAACCGACCCTTGCGGAAAAAACATAAAAGAGTTAGACAAAATTTACGGAAGCAATTTTAAGGAATGCGCCAACATGCAAGATGATTATGACCGCGAAAGCGAGCATAGTCTTAATGATGAGCAACAAAAACTATGGGAAGAAAAAGTTGCCGGTGAGTTAAAAGAACTGGAAAAATTTGCGAGCAGCAATTATTGAAGTTTCCACTCCGCTTTATTGTCAGCGGAATTTATATTCAGAATTATTTTAGGGTTGCCCGGTCTCTTTAAGGGACTGAGGTCGAACTTCAGGGTTCGTTTTATTTCTTTTTTGCACGTTTCGTTTTCAATAGTGTGTTCAAGATATACATTGAATTGTGGTGGCAGACTTTTCATGAGCAGGCCATTGCTGTATAGTTCAAAGGTATTTTGTCCGCAGCCGCCTGTATAAGTTACTTCCAATGAAAGTGTGTCGCCTTGAATGGAAAAGGAGTTGAGGGTGTAGGTTTTTTGTTTTGCTTCCGCTATTTCGCGGGCAGCATCAATGAGCACTTTTTTTACCTCTTCTCTTTCTTTTCCGGTTTCGGTGGTTGATGCATTTTGTTTTGCCTTACAGGAAAAGAGGAAAATGGATGCAGAGAAAAAGATAAACAGTAGAGCGTTTTTCATGGTATTAAAAAAAAGAGTCTCTCGCCTAAGGCGAGAGACTCTTTGGTTAACAGTATTTACTTAGTAAGAATTACTTTTTTGGTGATTAGCATTCCGTCAACATTAATCCGGAGGAAATAAATTCCTTTTGAATATACTCCCAAATCAAGTTGCAGGCGTTGTTTTCCGTTTACAGAATAGCTTTCCATTTTTGAGCCAATCACATTATACAAGTCACAGGTTTTAGCTTGTTTGCCTGCAGGAAATTCAACTGTAATTATATCTTTTGCAGGGTTAGGATAAACACTTACAAGTTTTTCCAGTTCCTCTTCTGCAACTCCTGTGTTGGTGCTTACAAGTATAGATTGCGAGTCAGAGCAGCCATTTCCATCGGTTACCTGCACGTTGTAATTAGCAGCAGCAAGTCCTGTAATGGTATTGGATGTATTTGCTGATGTTGAACTTTGTCCGTTGCTCCATGAGTAGGTATAAGGAGGAGTTCCGCCTGATACAAGAACTGTTGCAGTACCATCCAATGGTGAGCCAATATGGTCAACAGTAGAAGACACTGTAATCTGGAGACTTTCAATTACGGTGATGTAACCATTCATAAGCGAAGTATTGCTTCCATTAGTATTGGTTGCTATCAACTGAACATTAAATATTCCGGGTGTGTTGTAAGTAATTGTTGGATTTGCCGCTGTGCTTGATGCAGGTGAACCACTCTGAAACGTCCATGCATAAGTAGCCGTTGCGCAGGTCAAAGTCTGGTTGGTATAGGCAACAGTTCTGCCCTCACAAACCTGGAGGTTGTTAGCAGTAAAAGCCGCTACAGGAAGACCGTCAGGGATTACACTAAATGCTACCGACAGGGTGTCATTAGCTGTATTCTGATCTGCATTTCCATTTGGAATGCTGGTAGCAGCCGAGAACGTGTGATTTCCTGCTGATAATGTAGCAAGAGGCAGGGTAACAGAATCTGATGCATTGGTTATTAAAGAACCTGTCCAGTTGTAAACACTTGCAGAACCACCATCAAAATTGTAATAAATATCAGCAGTTGTAAGGGTAGCTGTTCCTGAATTTTTAATTACTACCACCGGAGTAACATCACCTGTACAATAAACATTGTTATCAATTGGTTCATTAATACCACTAACTCTTGCATCAAAAGAAACAGAAGGAACATTGGGATCCCAACCATCTACTGCTACTACTCCGGTAGCATCCGGATCAAGCCAGTGTTTCAGCTGAGTAGCGTTTGTACCGCCACCTAACCACGATATGTCAAATCGTCCGTAATTATCGTCCAGTTGATTTGTTGGATTTCCGCAGGCGGATGCACCACCAAAAAGCTGACCAACTATATGATGGTTCTGGTCAAACAAGGGAGAGCCTGATGAACCGGGTTCTGTAACTCCATCGTCCCATTGAGTAACGTGCCATGTCTGCGCTGCCGGACTTCCCCATGTTTGTGTAACGAGTGTATTATTCTCACGTGAAATCTTTTTTACATCACCGCTGGGATGGTGAATTCCCGTTGCCTGTGTTGCTGCAGTTACATCATTTGTCCAGCCTGCATAATACACATTGTAGTTTGCCGGTGGTGTGCTGCTTAATTGCATCAATGCAAAATCAGAATTTGCAGAACTTGCTCTTAAGGTAGAACCTGTGATAGATTGAGCAACAGGCGTTGCACTTTGATTACAGGTAGTATGCTCGTAGTTAAAACGGAAAACCCATGCACTCTGACTTCCGCCCATGCAATGATTTGCTCCCAGAAAATAAGGTGTTCCTGATTGCGGAACATCCACCACCATAGTGCCTGTGCAAAATCCACTTCCACCAGAAATCATTATTCCAACTGCACGTTTATCGTCCTGCCAATCTTCCCATCCAGGGCAATTGATATCGTTATTGCATGAACCTGAAGTTCCTCCTGTAATGTCAAAAATATTGATGTAGCCATGTGTTACAGTCTTAAGTTGTATGCTGCCTTGTCCGTGAACCTGGTTGGGTTCATAATATTCCAGAATAGACATATCACCTTTAACTAAATCTGTTCCAAATGCACGGTCTTCTCGGTTGTTTTGTGAAGTGAATGCGCCCAACACGTAATCTTTTTGTTCGTTGTAAATAAAAAACTTCGCACCCTGAGGCATAAAGAAATCACTAAAAATAAGATTGAGTGAAAAAGCTCCTTCTGACTTTATTGCCAGTCTCCATAATCTCCCGTTTTCTAACTCTATCCAAGTTCCTGAATTTTGCAAAGAGTAATCAACCGAAATATTTTCACCGAACTTATAAGGACGGGGTTCATCTCCACGGGCTGCCTCTGCTGCTTTAATAGCAGGTATGTCCAGCACGGGCATGGTCTTTACCTCAAAAGTTTGGTTAAGATTTGGCCTAGAAAATGATTCAGGCTGACCACCTGCACTTATCTGTGCATTTGCACTCGTGCAGAAAAGAGCTGCGGCAAAAAGAAGCGTGTAAAGTTTTTTCATGTTAGGTTTTGAATGTTAAAATTATGGGTGCAATCTATAAAAAATTTATTTCGATTTCATCAGCTTTTCGATGGCATACATTTCATCACGTAAACGAGCTGCTTCTGCAAAGTCAAGCTCTTTTGCAGCTGCTTCCATGGCCTTGCGGGTTTTGTTAAATGATTTTTCCAGATCAGCTTTACTCATGTATTGCATTACAGGGTCGGCAGCCAGATTAAATGACTCATTTTCAACATAAACTTTGGACTTATGAAGAGAAGCATGGCTGCGCGCCAACCCTGTTCCTGACATTATCGATTCTTTTGACTTTGTTGTAGAAGCCGGTGTTATGCCATTTTCAATATTGTATTTCACTTGTTTTTCTCTGCGCCTTGTTGTTTCGTCAATGGTTTGCTGCATGGAGTCGGTTATTTTATCAGCATACATGATTACACGGCCATTTACATTTCGTGCAGCACGACCTGCAATCTGCGTAAGTGAACGTGCCGAACGTAAAAAGCCTTCTTTATCTGCATCTAAAACTGCAACTAAAGAAACCTCAGGCAAATCCAATCCTTCACGTAAAAGATTTATTCCAACCAATACATCAAAATTTCCGAGACGCAAATCGCGAAGTAATTCTACACGTTCTAATGTATCAACATCGCTGTGGATATAGCGGCAATTAACACCAAGGTTGGCAATGTATTTCGATAATTCTTCGGCCATGCGTTTGGTAAGCGTTGTTACCAAAACACGCGAACCGTTTTTGATGGTGATGTTTATTTCATCCAACAAGTCATCCACCTGATTTAATACAGGGCGAATTTCAATGGGCGGGTCCAACAAACCGGTAGGGCGAATTACCTGCTCCACCACTACCCCATTTGATTTTTGCAATTCAAAATCGGCAGGCGTTGCGCTTACATAAATTACCTGATTTTGCAGTGCTTCAAACTCATCAAACTTAAGCGGACGATTATCCATTGCAGCAGGCAAACGAAAACCATATTCAACCAGATTTAATTTGCGAGAACGGTCGCCACCATACATGGCGCGAAACTGCGGAAGTGATACATGGCTCTCGTCAATCACCATCAGATAATCATCAGGGAAATAATCTATCAAACAGAAAGGACGAGTTCCCGGCAAACGTTTATCAAAGTAGCGCGAGTAGTTTTCAATACCGGAGCAGTAGCCCAGTTCACGCATCATTTCCAGATCAAATTCAGTGCGTTCTTTCAGGCGTTTGGCTTCCTGCACACGACCGGTATCATTGAAATATTCATACTGCTTCATCAAATCATCCTGAATATCTTTTATGGCATCGGTCATGGTATCTTTTGACGTAACAAAAATGTTGGCAGGATAAATAACCATGTGTTTCAGTCCTTCCAGTCTTCCGCCTGATGCAGGGTCAAACATTTCCATCTCTTCAATTTCATCACCGAAAAAAACAATGCGGTAACCATAATCGGCATATGCAGGATACACATCTACGGTATCACCTTTTACGCGAAAATTTCCACGCGAAAATTCTGCTTCTGTTCGCGAATACAAGGATGATACAAGCGCATGCAGAACTTTATTTCTACTAATTTTCTGATGCACTTCCAGCGTAATAATATTTTCACGGAAGGCAACAGGATTACCAATACCGTAAATACAGGAAACAGATGAAACTACAATTACATCCCGCCTACCCGATAGCAAGGCAGAAGTTGTACTAAGGCGCAGCTTTTCAATTTCTTCATTTATTGAAAGGTCTTTTTCTATAAAGGTATTGGTGGTTGGAAGATAAGCTTCGGGCTGATAATAATCGTAGTACGAAACAAAATATTCCACAGAATTTTGCGGAAAGAATTGTTTGAACTCACTATATAATTGTGCCGCAAGCGTTTTGTTATGACTCATAATCAGCGTAGGCTTTTGCACCTGCTGAATTACGTTGGCAATCGTAAAAGTTTTTCCTGAACCTGTAACACCTAATAAGGTTTGGTTCTCATCACCACGATTTACACCTTCCACTAATTGTTTAATGGCTTCGGGCTGATCGCCAGTAGGCTTATAATCTGATGTAAGCTGGAAGTTCAATGGTAAAGATAAAGGTCAAAAATGATTTACATTACCAGTAAACAAAAAATAATCAGAAAATGTTCCTGAACTTACTTTGAAACTACCAGCTTCTTGGTAGAAATGGTTTTATTATCAACCACCAGAGAGCAGAAGTAAATTCCTGAACCAACCTCCTCTAAAGGAAGTTTTACTGTTCCGTTCTTTTCTTTCAGGTCAATAACTTTTACCAATGAACCAAGAATATTGTGCATTTCCAGTTTAGAACTACCCGCATCTTTTTTAACAGAATAAATTAACTGTGAAATTCCGTTTGATGGATTTGGAAAAGCATCAGAAATATAATTTCCTTCAGGTAAAATATTGGTTTCAATTCCGGTAGCCGAGGCATTGAAATAAGCTATTAAACAAATAGAATCAGTAGCAACATCTTCGTCAAAAAAGCAATATCTAATAGAACTTATTCCAACATTTCCGTTAGGCAAAAAATCTGCATAAAAATTTGGATAAGCACTATCAGGAATCATGGTTACAGAGTGAACAGATTCACTGGTAATGGAGGTGTAACAAACATCCCAGCAAAAGGAATTGGAAGAACCGGGAACCACACTAACTGTAGTTCTTTTCACTTTTACATGCATAGTATCATTAGTTATATTTTTGATATAAGCCCTGCCTGTCATTTGATCATTTGCATTACCCCAAAGGTTGGTTTGTAAATTAGAAAATTCAAAATAAGAATTTTGGCTGAACAAAGGATTTGCTATTAAAGCAAGAAAAGTAATTGTAATTATTTTTTTCATTTTATAATTTTTGTATTTGCAACAAAGATATAAAACAAAGAGGAATTAATGGTTAAATGTCTATAATTAAATAAGTGACAAAAATTATCACAAAAAAATTTGAATAAAAGTCATTGGTTCATTAATATCTATATTTTTGTGTGCCCAAAAAAAATTATCAACCCATATAAACTAAAAATGAAAAAACAATTACTATCAATTCTGACAAGTCTTTTTTTTCTGCTTCTATTAATAGGACAGGATGCAAAAGCACAAATGGCAACAGGATCTATTTGCCCT
>CANKAM010000054.1 GCA_947479755.1 Bacteroidota bacterium | reverse complement strand
CTTGATTCATAATTACTTATTTATCAAGAAAATAAAAAATATTTTCAACTCATAAATTCAAATCGTTGCAGGCAATAAAATCGCTGAAACTCAATAATAACAATACTTTCAAAGAACTTATATTTGTAACATCAAAACGCTAATGAAATTAAATAATAACGGAACTATACAATGGCAAAAATCATTAGGAGGAACAGACACGGAGGCAGCAAGAGCAATTCAACAAACTGATGATGGAGGATATATAGTTTCAGGATATTCAAATTCAAATGATAATGATGTTTCTGGAAATCATGGAGGAATGGACTTTTGGATTGTTAAGTTAGATAATACCGGAACTATTCAATGGCAAAAATCATTGGGCGGGTCTGGAAATGACTTATCTTACTCTATCCAACAGACTAATGATGGCGGTTATATTTCAGCCGGTCTATCAACATCTAATGATGGGGATGTTTCTGGTAATCACGGGGGAAATGATTATTGGATTGTTAAAATAGATAACGGAGGAGTTATTCAATGGCAAAAGTCATTGGGAGGAACCGCAACTGATAATGCTAATTCTATCCAACAAACTAGCGATAATGGATATATTATAGCTGGAGTTACATCTTCTAATGACGGAGATGTTACAATCAATAATGGAGGAGCTGATTATTGGGTTGTTAAATTGGACAATAATGGGATTATTCAATGGCAAAAATCATTAGGAGGAACGGGCGGAGAAAATGCTTTTGAAGTTCAACAGACAAATGATAATGAATACATTATTGCTGGATATTCAGGATCAAATGACGGAGATGTTACTGGACATCATGGAACTTCTTCTATACTTGATTATTGGGTAGTTAAACTGGATAATACAGGAACTATACAATGGGAGCAATCTTATGGTGGAACAGATCAAGATTATGGTTCTGGGATTCAACAAACAAGTGATAATGGCTATGTCGTTACAGGATATTCGCAATCAACCGATGGAGATATTACTGGGAATCATAACAGCAGAGACTATTGGTTGTTAAAATTAAATAATTTAGGTGGGATTCAATGGCAGAAATCAATAGGTGGAACTTCTGGCGATGATGCTTTTAATACTAAACAAACAAGTGATGGAGGTTATATTGTAGCTGGGAGTTCATTTTCAAATGATGGAGATGTAACGGGACATCATGGCGCAACAAACACATATGATTATTGGGTAGTGAAGTTGGAAGGCTGAACAATTACTCAAGATACTTCTGTAACTGAATTAGGAAGTGCGCTGCAAGCAAACGCAATAAATGTTGCTTACCAATGGTTGGATTGTAATAATAATTATGAACCTGTAAATGGAGCAACTCAACAAACTTTTAATCCTGCAACATCAAGCGGGTTTTACGCTGTAATTATTAGAGATGGTGTTTGCTCGGACACTTCAAGTTGCCATGAAGTTATTTCGGTTGGTAATATTGAAAACTCAGAAAATGACTTTTTAAATATTTCCCCAAACCCAACAAGCGGCAGCTTAGGTATAGAAACCTTTTTTAAAACTAACGGAATTATTCAGATTGATGTTTTAAATACAATAGGACAATGCGTTTATTCAATAAGTGAAAAAACAAATAAAGGTCTTTACAGAAAAAATCTCGAATTGGAAATTAGCTCGGGTTTATACTTTCTTGTTCTTCAAACAAGCGAAGGGAAATGGACTAAGAAGATTGAAGTAAAATGAGAAAAGCTATAACGCTTTTACTTTTTGTTGTTTCAATCACAGCTCTTTTTGCTCAAGCTCCCTTAATTGAATGGCAAAAATCTTATGGTGGCACAAGCGGTGATGATGCAAAAGCAATATTACAAACTGCTGATGGCGGTTATATTGTTGCAGGCTGGTCTTCATCTGATAATGGAGATGCTTCTGTAAATTACGGGAAGTATGATTATTGGATTGTGAAATTAAATAGCAGTGGAATTTTACAATGGCAAAAGAAAATTGGAGGAGCAAGTTATGACGGTGCAAATAGCATCCAACAAACAAGCGATGGAGGATATATTGTAGCAGGACATTCAGCATCCATTGACGGAGATGTTACAGGAAATCATGGAGGTGGTTCGGAGGTCAAGGATTACTGGATTGTAAAACTGAATGACTTGGGAACAATTGAATGGCAAAAAAGTCTTGGAGGAACAGGAAGCGATGATGCTTATTCAGTTATTCAAACAAGTGATGGAGGATATATTGTAGCGGGTGAAGTCTATTCTAATGATGGAGATGTTTCAGGCAATCATGGAAACTATGATTATTGGGTGGCTAAATTGAACACTACTGGTCTTATTCAATGGCAAAAAACTTATGGCGGGACAAGCTATGACGGAGCGCGTTCAATACAGGAAACAACTGATGGTGGATTTATTATTGCGGGAAATTCTAATTCTGATAACGGGGAAGTTACAGGGCATCACGGGACAACTTTTATTTCAGATTGCTGGGTTGTAAAAATTGATAATGCAGGGATTATTGAATGGCAAAAGTCATTAGGAGGAACAAGTAATGATGTTGCTAATTCCGTTCTACAAACGAATGATGGAGGATATATTGTTGCAGGATGGACACAATCAACTGATGGAGATGTACCCTTGAATAATGGCTTATATGATTACTGGTTGATTAAACTTGACAACACTGGAACTATTCAATGGCAGAAATCTTTTGGAGGAACATCATACGACCAAGGTAACTCAATATCAAAAACAAGCTCAGGCGGATATGTTGTTGCAGGTTGGTCATCATCTAACGATGTTGATGTTACGGGGCATCATGGATTAACTGGTGCTTCTGATTACTGGATTGTAAATATTGATAATAGCGGAACTGTTTTGTGGCAAAAATCATTAGGGGGAACTGATAATGAGGTTGCAACTTGCATTGAAGAAACAACAGATGGAGGTTATATTATTACAGGAACCGCAAATTTTAATAATGGTGATGTTACAGGTAATCATGGAGGAAATGATTATTGGGTGGTTAAATTGGAAGGATGCACTTTTACTCAACCAACAATTTTTCCTGATGGAAATCTTTTAAGATCTTCGTCATTAACAGGCAATCAATGGTATCGGAATGATACATTAATTGATGGTGCGACAAATCAGAACTATTCTGTTTCACTACCTGTGGCAGATACTACTTGTTACACAGTCATGGTTACAGACAACTTTAGCTGTGCAGTTATTTCAGAACCTTATTGTTATTACCCTCTTCCTGTTGGAGTTTCAGAAACGAACAACATTGTTTCCATTTTCCCGAATCCTATCATTGATGTACTAACTATCAGCGGCTGTAATCCAACATACTTGAAACTTTGCAACACGCTTGGTCAAACAGTAGCCGAAGCAAACAAAATCAATAAACTTTATGTCGGCAATTTGTCGCAGGGTTTATATGTGCTGCAATTGTTTGATGAGAAGGGTGGGTTGGTGAAAACGGAGAAGGTGGTGAAGGAATAACAGGTCACCCCGATGGGGCTCTATTTTTAATGCTGTTGGTGTTTCTACAAACAGGGCACTCCTACGGAGTTAAGAAACAGGGTATAGATTTTTGCTATTACAATTCCGCACCTACGGAGCGGGAAAGTTTAAGCCTATTCGCTTTCGCACATACTCGCTCAAATGTCCACAGGACATTTTTTGCCTTTGGCAAAGAGAGTAGTTGCCATGCTCAGGGTGACAGGCGGTTGTATAAAACACTGACGTATTAAGCTAAACCCGATTGCAGCGGAAAGCCTCCCGCCTGAGAGCGGGACAAGCGCAGCAGGCGCGGGAGCTTGTAGCGGAAAGCGGGTAGAAGCGGTGGGCTGAAACACGGGGCGGTGGTTTTCAAACCCTTCGACAAGCTCAGGATGACAATGAGATGCTGAAACGCGTTCAGCATGACGTTCCTACATCTTTTTGCATAATTTCTATTTAATAATACCTTTGCGCCCCTCAAAAAAACAGAAGACGATTAACTTTAAACATTGAACTTTAAACTTTAGACTAAGATTATGGAAAATCTGATTTACATTCTTCCCGTGTTTGGATTGGTAGCCTTGGCCTACATGGCCATACTTTCAAGCTGGGTAACAAAACAAGATGCAGGCGATGCAAAAATGACTGGCATTGCAAAAAACATTGCCGATGGCGCTATGGCGTTCTTAAAGGCTGAGTACCGCATTCTGGCTATCTATGTATTATTGGCAGGAACAGCCTTGGGTATACTTTCGCAGGTTCCTAAAGTAGCTGCACATTCAAGCGTTTTGATTGTGGCAGCCTTTGTAATAGGATGTTTCTTTTCAGCGCTTGCCGGATTTCTGGGAATGCGCATAGCAACCAAAGCCAACGTGCGCACCACGCAGGCAGCTAAAACCTCATTGGCTAAAGCCCTGAAAGTTTCTTTCGGTGGCGGTACCGTAATGGGATTAGGTGTAGCAGGTCTTGCTGTATTAGGCTTAAGCTCACTCTTTATCATATTCTTCTTCCAGTTCATGGGCGGTGATTTTGCAACCGGTGGCGGATACGATGGCATGACCAAAGTGCTCGAGGTATTGGCAGGTTTCTCATTAGGTGCTGAATCAATCGCTTTGTTTGCACGCGTAGGCGGAGGTATTTATACCAAAGCTGCCGATGTGGGCGCTGACTTAGTTGGTAAAGTGGAAGCAGGAATTCCTGAAGATGACCCGCGCAACCCTGCAACCATTGCCGATAACGTAGGTGATAACGTAGGTGACGTTGCCGGTATGGGTGCCGATTTATTCGGTTCTTATGTGGCTACTGTTTTGGCATCTATGGTGCTTGGTAACTACATCATCCGCGATAATGGCGGAAACATTGCCGATAATTTCGGTGGCATCGGACCAATCCTGTTACCGATTGCAATTGCGGGAATTGGTATCATCGCTTCCATCATCGGAACCTTCTTTGTAAGCATTAAAGAAAATGCAAAAGCAGATGTAAACACAGTACAAAGCGCACTGAACCGTGGAAATAACATTTCTATGTTGCTGGCTCTTGCCGCTTCATTTGTATTGATAAAACTAATGTTGCCCGAAACCATTCTCATGAGTGCGTTCAGCCAAGGTGAATTCAGCGTAATGACTACTTCATCCATGAATGTATTCTATGCCGTTTGTATCGGTATGGTGGTTGGTTATTTAATCTCTATGATTACTGAATACTACACTGGCTTAGGCGGGAAACCCGTTCGTGATATTGTTCAGAAATCAGCAACCGGAGCAGCTACTAATATTATAGCAGGTCTGGGAACAGGAATGCTTTCAACCGCTTTTCCGGTTATCATTTTCGCAGCAGCTATCTGGGGCGCTTATGCCTTGGCAGGTTTCTACGGAGTAGGTATTGCTGCATCAGCTATGATGGCTACAACAGCTATGCAATTAGCGGTTGATGCCTTCGGTCCTATTGCTGATAACGCAGGTGGTATTGCTGAAATGAGCGAATTGCCTAAAGAAGTTCGTGAAAAAACAGACGTGCTTGACTCGGTTGGTAACACAACTGCAGCTGTTGGAAAAGGATTTGCCATTGCTTCTGCGGCTTTAACTGCACTGGCTTTGTTTGCTGCTTACGTTACGCTTACCGGAATTCACGGTATCAATATTTTTGACGCGAAAGTTTTGGCTGCTTTATTTATCGGTGGTATGATACCCGTTGTGTTCTCTGCCCTGGCAATGAACTCAGTTGGTAAAGCTGCGATGGACATGGTAAACGAAGTTCGCAGACAGTTCCGCGAAATTCCGGGTATCCTGGAAGGAACAGGAACTCCTGAATACGATAAATGTGTGGAGATTTCTACCAAAGCTGCATTGCGCGAAATGTTGGCTCCGGGCGCTATCACTATTGTTACTCCTATTATTATAGGTTTGGGAATGGGTGCTGAAGCATTGGGTGCATACATGGCAGGTGTTACAGTTAGCGGTGTATTGTGGGCTATCTTCCAGAACAACGCAGGTGGCGCATGGGACAATGCAAAAAAATCATTTGAAAAAGGTGTAGAGATTGAAGTAAACGGAAAGAAAGAAATGTTCTACAAAAAATCTGAGCCGCACAAAGCTGCCGTTGTAGGTGACACTGTTGGAGATCCTTTCAAAGATACTTCAGGTCCTTCAATGAACATCCTTATTAAACTATCATCACTGGTTGGTTTAACCATTGCGCCTTTGATTGCTGTAGAGCACGTTGTAAAACACGAAGAACCGAATGCAGTAGTTTCTCCTGCAACTTCATCGTTGAATGAGAACACAGAAAAGAATATCACCATCACCGATATCAACGGTGCAGGAACAGTAAAACAGGAAGAAACGGCAACTGCGGTAGCGCAATAGTCTATTAACAATCCTCTATTAAAAACGAAAAGTCCTTTGCCTCGGCAAGGGACTTTTTTATTTTACCTTTGATAAAATTATTGTCGTAATGAAAAAACTCTTCTCGCTCTGTATACTCTTCTTTGCAATCATTATAAACACCACCGCAAAGCCTGAACCCGAAATACACCAACTGTTTGTTCGTTTTACTAAAAACCTTTCTACTCAGGAACTAAACACGCTTGTTCAATCGGTGCAGGGAATAAAACCAACCGACTCAAGAAACCGTTTCCCTTATAAAACAACATTAGTTGAGTTAAGTGCGGATGCTGATTACAAAATCGTTTCAGAAGAACTCAATAAGTTGGATGTTGTAGCCTATGTCGCACCTCTTTACAGCACTGGCAAAAATCAATTCATCACCATGGGCGATGAGTTTTTTGTAAAACTAAATCATGCAGGTGAAATTCAACAATTGCGTGAACTTGCCTTGCAAACCAAAACAAAGATTATTGGCGAAAATCAATTCATCAGCAACGTTTATAAACTCAGAGTTGACAAAAATTCACAGGCAAATCCTTTTGAACTTTCGAAGTATTTTATGCAGCAAGGAAAGTTTGCTTATGCACAACCCAACTACAATTTTTCACCAACGGTAACGGTTGATGACCCGCGTTTCAACCGTCAATGGAATTTGGAAAATCTAGGTGGTTCGCAACAATACAACGGCACTCCCGGTGCTGATATGAAAGTAACAGAAGCCTGGCAAATCACCATGGGTTCTACAGATATCAAAGTTGGTATTTTGGATTCAGGTGTTGATACACTGCACGAAGATTTGATGGATAATCTTCTGACGGGTTACGATGCCTGTCAGGACTCCACACAAAACACAAAAGGTTATCCCACACCCAACTTTGACGAAGACGGACATGGGACTTGCTGCTCAGGTATTGTTTGCGCTGTTGCCGATAATGGTCTTGGCATTGCAGGCATTGCACCCAATTGCAAAATAGTTCCCATCAGAGTGTTCTATTACATCACCATTGGTGTGGGTGGTGATCCAATTCCGTGGTCAACCAGCGAGTTTTTTGTAAACGGAATTAGTTACCAGTGGCAGGTTGCAGATGTAGATGTTTCCAGCAACTCGTGGGGAATAACAGATAATTTTTTGTCGCTCTTTCCCGGACAAGATTCAATTGTGAATATAGCAATCAACGAAGCAGTGAATAGCGGAAGAAACGGAAAAGGTTTACCGGTGCTGCATTCCAGTGGCAATGACGGGTTGACTGACACTATTCCCATCTGGCCTGCCCGCACCGATATTGTTATTTCAGTAAATGCAACCAGCATGTGCGATGAATGGAAAAGCAACACTTCCTGCGACAATGAAACCTGGTGGGGCGGTAACTGGGGAGATGGCTTGGATGTTTCAGCGCCCGGAGTAAAAATCCCTGCCACGGATATGAACGGAACAAATGGCTTTAGCGCTAATTCTAATTATTACAACACCTTTAACGGAACATCTGCTGCCTGTCCCAATGCAGCAGGCGTGATGGCGCTCATGCTTTCCATCCGCCCTGAATTAACACAGGCACAAGCCCGCTCGATTTTAGAATCAACCTGCGATACTGTTGGCGGGTATGATTACAATGCAGCAGGTCCTTCAGGTCCGTGGAGCGAAGAACTTGGTCACGGACGAATCAATGCAAAACGTGCAGTTGAAAAAGCACGCGATTATGTGATTATTCCGCCTTCGTTAGAAATTGGTGCTTATGTTTATTATGGTGATGCAACGCAGCGTTCCTATCTGCATTACAATGTTGCCAATGCAGGTAAGGTGGTAATAGAATGGTTTGATATAAACGGTGCAAAAGCATTGCTTGTTGATGATGACAATCATCCGGCAGGACAATTTAATATGCTTATAGAAGAGCCACGACATGCAGGCGGAATTTTTGTTGCACGCCTGCAGATAAATGACAGAGAACAGACTCTGAAATTCTTTATGCCTGCGCGCAAAACCGAATAATTTATAATCTCACACTGAGCGTAGTCGAAGTGTTCTTAATTTTGACGACAATGAAAAACTTTCTTCTTCTTTCTGTTACACTAATCCTGCTTACATCCTGCAGTAAGAATAATAACAGCAGCAATATTCCTTACGTACCCGTAAACATTGATATCTATCCCGCCAATCCGCAATACAATGACATCAATGTTATTGGCGGTTGGCTTTACATCAATGGCGGTTCGCGTGGAATTATTATATACCGTTTTACTCAAGACGAGTTTTATGCGTTTGATCGTCACTGCACCTATCAACCAACTAACACCTGCGGGAAAGTAAAAATGGATACCGATAATATTACCTTGGTTGACACCTGTTGCGGCTCAAAATTTATTGTGGTAGATGGTTCGGTAATCAATGGTCCCGCAGGTTTGCCCCTGAAAAGATACCAGACCTATTATGACGGAACAACTCTTCATATTACCAATTAAATGATTGTAGTTACAGGCGCAGCAGGTTTTATTGGAAGTTGTTTGATTGAAAAACTTAATCGTGAACAGTATTATGATGTAGTAGCTGTTGATGATTTTTCTGATGAAGAAAAGAATAAAAATCTTGAAGGAAAGAGAATATCTGCCCGTGTTGAACGCAACGTGTTTTTCAACTGGCTGAAAGAAAACCACCGCTTTGTTCAGTTTGTATTTCACCTGGGCGCCCGCACTGATACTACTGAATTCAATAAAGCAGTTTTTGATGAGCTAAATCTCAATTACTCCAAAGAGGTTTGGAATATCTGTGTTGAATTTGGTTTGCCATTGGTTTATGCCTCCTCTGCGGCTACTTATGGATTAGGAGAATTTGGTTTCTCTGATAACGAAGAACTGATTCCCCAACTCAAACCACTGAACCCTTATGGAGATTCAAAGAATGATTTTGATAAATGGGCGCTGACACAAAAACGCAAACCGTATTTATGGGTTGGGCTGAAGTTTTTTAATGTTTATGGTCCTAATGAATATCATAAAGGACGCATGGCGTCAGTGATTTTTCATACCTACAACTCGGTGAAGCAAAACGGCAAAATGAAATTATTTCGTTCGCACAATCCTGATTATAAAGACGGAGAGCAGTTACGTGATTTCATATACGTGAAGGATGTTTGCGATGTGTGTTTTCATTTTATGCTTAACCGGAAACATAATGGTATCTATAATTTGGGAACAGGAAATGCACGAACCTTTCTTGCGCTTGCACAAAATGTTTTCAGCGCAATGAGTATTGCTGAAAACATTGACTTCATTGATACTCCCGAAGATATACGTGATAAATATCAATACTTCACGGAAGCAGAAATGAATAAACTGCGTTCTGCGGGTTACGAAAAAGAGTTTACCTCATTAGAAGCGGGAATTGATGATTACGTAAAGAATTACCTCGCGTCTCATAAATATTTATGACCTTTACTTTTCACCGAATTTAATTTTGAATAACACCTCCCGCATATACGCCATCGTTGCAGTAATTCTTTCGCTGCTGTTTGTGGTATGGAGCGTTACCTTGATTCGTTCTGTAAAACAACAACGCGATGATGTATCTAATCATGTTGGAGCCATTACACAGATTAATGCGATAAACCATGCCATTCTTGAACTTCAGACCGTTTATCTTGAAGATAAATACCGAACGAACAGCAACTGGGAATCAGGACTGGAAACCTACACTAAAACTGTAAATAATTTCAGAGAAAGAAATACTCCAACGACTGAAATGGCTGATTACATTTATTCATTGGACTCTATTGTGCGTAGGGCTGTACTTATACATTCGGGTATTTACGGTCAGGCAGAAAAGTCGGAAGTGGAAATAAATCAGTTGGAAACAGAATTTAAAAGCGAGTTGAATGAGGCGCTTGAACTGAATGATATCACCACAAGTAAAATAAGAAAAAAACTGGCAAAATATTCCGATGAACTTGCCTGGAAATGGACATTGCTGAATGTGCTGGTTATGTTTTCATGCATTCTGGCGTTGGTGCTTTCGGTGGTCAGTATTTTAAACAGCATCAATTATCAGAAACGTAAAAAGGTTATGGTTGCCTTGCGTGCCGAAAAAGATAAAGCACAGAGTTATCTTGATATGGCAGGCTCCATACTTGTAGTAATTGATCGCCACCAGAACATAAGTATGCTGAATAAAAAGGGTCTGGAAATTCTTGGATTAACCCATGAAGAAGAAGTAATCGGAAGAAATGCGTTTGATTATTTTTCTTCAAAGGGTGAACGGACTGCATTAATTGAAGGGTTTAAAAAAGTTATAAATGGCGAAACTCAGTTGGTTGAATATTATGAACGGAAAGTAGTTTCAAAAAAGGGTGAGGAACGTATAGTAGGCTGGCACAACAGTTTGCTGGAAGATATGTCAGGACACGTTATTGGTGTGCTCAGTTCGGGTGATGATGTGACAGAGAAAAAGTTCAGAGAAAAAGCGCTAAAGGAAACGGTAATAAAATTAGAGAAATCAAACGAGCAGCTGGAAGGCTTTGCCTATATGGCAACACACGACTTGCGCGCACCTGTTGCCAACCTGATGGCGCTGCTTAATCTTTACAACAAAGAAAACCCGGAGGATGAGGAGAATAAATTCATCTTTCAGAAATTTGAGGAAAGCGTGAAAATACTGAACAACACGCTGGGCGATTTGATTGATATTGTGGCGGTAAACAAAAATAAGTTTGACGAAAAAATTGACATTAACATTGAAGAAACATTGAAAGATGTAATGGAAAGTGTGAAGGAGGATATCAACAAATCAGGCATTGCCGTGAATTTTGATTTCAGCAAATGCAATGAGGTAAGTTACCCGGCATCACAGTTTCGCAGCATATTGATTAACATGCTTACTAATGCAATCAAATATCGTTCGCCCGATAAAAAAGCTCAAGTGGAAATTACATCCTCTATAGAAAACGGTTTTGTGCGTTTAGACTTTGCGGACAATGGATTGGGTATTGACCTGAAAAAGTACGGAAGCAAACTGTTTCAGATGAACAAACGCTTTCACGTTGGAACCGAAGGAAAAGGCATCGGGCTTTTTATTATTAAGTCGCAGGTGGAAGCAATGGGAGGAAAAGTTGGGATTATAAGCGAGCCCGGAATAGGAACAACTTTCAGCGTTTTTATAAAACATTGAAAAATTGTATAGTTTAGCATCTGCGAAATGAAAAAGATAAAACACATAATGCTGGTAGATGATGACGACACTACCATTTATGTAACCCGCAGGTTTATTGAAAAAGCAGGAATAGCAGAAAAGGTAACCAGCAAAAAAAGCGGGGAGGAGGCATTGGCCTATTTCTCGGATTTTGAGAAATACAAAAGTGATGCTGAAAATGAAATAGACCTGATTTTCTTAGACATCAATATGCCCGTAATGGATGGCTTTGAGTTTCTGGAAGAGTTTGAAAAGCTAACGTTTGAACCGGCACTGAAGAAAGTAAAAATCATTATGCTTACTTCTTCCGTGTTTCATATCGACCGCTTTAAATCACAAAGCTTTCCCAACGTTATCAGCTACATCAGCAAGCCTGTTTCTATCGACAGTTTGAAAGATATTGCTGAGCGGTATTTTTAGTTCTCCCGTTTTTCTTTCTCATTAATCCTACCTTTGAAATCATAAACCACACACAAATGAAACGATACGTTACAGCACTTTGCGCAGGCTCATTCTTATTTTTCTCGTGCGCCAATGAACAGGAAAAAGCAACTGATAAAACCGAAGGCACAACGCAGGGAGCTGCGCAAACCACTGCACCAACTGCGCTGCCTCCATCGGCATCACCTACTTTTAATCCTGGTCAGCAAACAGTAACACCGCAAGCTGCCACACCTGTTGCAGCCGGCATGAACCCCGCACATGGCGAACCCGGACACCGTTGCGATATTGCTGTAGGCGCACCGCTTAATTCGCCACCTGCTGCAGCACCTGCAGTAACTTCCACACCCACATTTAATACACCGCCACCAACGCAAACACCCGTAGCTGCGCCACCGGCTGCAACTGCTCCCGGAATGAATCCACCGCACGGACAACCCGGACATGATTGTGCCATTGCCGTGGGTGCTCCGTTAAATAAATAATTGCGTTTAGTTCTTTACCAGTTTCAGGTAAAGCTTTTCTATTTTCTCCCTCGCCCAGGGTGTGCGTCTTAAAAAGGTAAGACTCGAATTCAGCGATGGATTGGTGATAAAACATTTTATCCTCACACGCTGCCCAAGCTCTTCCCAGCCATATTCTTCAACAAGGCGTTCCAGTATGGTGGACAATGTTATTCCGTGTAAAGGATTATTGGGTTGCGGGTTAGCGGGAGGCTTTTTCTCTGACATTTCGTTAATTGAATCTATTGAACAACAATCTTCCTGCTGAATTTTTCATCACCTGCTCTAATGCTTACCAGATAAACCCCGCTTTGCAACTTTTCACGGTTAAGGTTTATCCGTTGTTCCCCAACAAGATTTCCTTTGTTTTCAGAAAATACTTTTTGTCCCTTCACATCGTAAACATCTATTATAACTGAAACTGGTTTTTCAATGTTGAATGAAACTTTAGTGGTCTCTGAAAAAGGGTTCGGAAAAACATTCAGTCGACTCTGTGTTTCATTTTCTGCAACCGAAACCAAAGGTTCATCAGTAATGGCAAAATCCCAGGTGCCGCGACCGTAGGTGCCAAACCGAACAGTGTTAAGTGAAGGAATAAAATCAACGCTTGTAAAATTCTGATCAGGAGCAGTTATGCCAGCCATGTCAAACCATTCCTGAGTATTGAAATTATAGCAATACGGTCCAACATCTGTGGCGGCAAACAACAATAATTCGGTTGACGAAAGTTTTAAGTCATTGAATGATGTTTGAGGAATAGCATTGTCCAAGGGTGAAAAACTCTGTCCATGATTTTCAGAAATAAATACTCCCGGATTGCTATAGCCGCTGCCACCAATTATTACTCTTCCCAACTCAGTTGGTGAAGGAATAATCACGTTTCCGCGAAAATCAGGTTCGTCAAAACTTGCAGATAAAGTCCAGGTTTGTCCTTCGTCATCAGAATAAAAAAAGCGGCCGCGGTTGGTAAGCACATATCGGTAATTCCAGTCGATAGGCGAGTAGGCAACAGCCGTAATTTCGTTGGTATTGCTAATGCTGAAATTGTAAGGAAGGCGCTCTGCTTCAACATCACCGCTGATGTGTTGCAGGTGCCAGAGGTATTGCCCGCTCACTGCAGAATCGCCACCGCCTGTAAACGCATAATTGTAATCAAACGGGTCAGGCATCATGGGTGCCATCCATTGCCATCCATCACCAACAAAATCCCAGTAGGCAGCAAAATCACCCAGATCTGCCGCATCGGGATAATACATGGCAAAGCCGGGATAGACCGTCCACAGGCTGTTTCCGTTGTTACCCGAAACAATACTTCCGTAGTCACCGCTTATACTTTGTTTAAATCCTAACACTCCACCCGAATCAACACGACACTTTTGAAAACCCTGATCCTGGCTGCCCATGTAAATATAATTGGTGTTTACACGATTGGTGTAGGTTGAGTAAAATTGCCCTGTGCCTATCCCGGAGAGGGTAATATTTTCAACCTGATCTAATTGGTTGAATGATTTATAAAGTCCGCCATCAGTTGAAACCATTATTAGTTCATTGCCAACTGCATCCCGAAACATATCTATTCCGTCAATATCGGCATGAAGTGCATAACGAACATTGCCATAATACTCAAACCACTCGTTGCGGTCAAACCAAGTGGCTCCTTCATTACCGCTGATAGATAAATTAGTAGAACCAATGTAGAATCTGTCAGGATTGTCAAGTGAACATTTAAAACTGTTGCGTCCCCATAATCCATCGGGTACAGTTCCTGTGTTGGTCCAGTTAATTCCTGAGTTATTACTGCTGTAAACTTCATCACTGGAATAAAGCGCAAGGTGTGTTGTTACGTTATTTTCCTCAACACCTGTAAGCACCGCTCTTCCGCCCGCACCGCTGATAGTGGTAACTAAAACAGGTTGTCCTGTATTATCCAGTTTGTAAAAATCTGCTTCATTGATTAAGTACACATCTCCGGATATTCCATAGCGGTCTGTCCAGATGTCGGTATTATCTGCCCAGCCGGAATAAGAAATCAATCGTGTGAAACTTTCGCCTGAATCATCAGAACGATATAGTGCTGCAACGGGTTCCCAGGCCGGTCCGTAATCCCATTCCAACACTAAGGTGTAGAAAATTTTTGGTTCAGTTGAAGTAACCACTACGCGAACAACATTGCCCCAGTCAATCAGACTTTCCAAACCTGTTGCGGTTTCCCAACTCAAGCCATCGTTATCACTGTAATAAAAGTACTTTCCTCCGGCCATATAAAGGCGGTTTCCGTTCTGCAGTTCAAGGTGGCGAACAAAAATAATTTCGTTGCTCATGTAATCATTCAGCGGCTGCCAGTCGTCACCATCCAATGTTCCTTTCCAAAGCACTCCGCCTGATGAGCCTGCATAAACCGTGTTGGTTTCAAAATCAATGTCGCAGGTGTGCATGCGTCCTGCAATGTTGGTGCTGCCGCGCTCACGCCATTCGCCTGTCAGCGAACCGTTGCCCAGCGTTTCAAGTATTTTTTCGTTTGATTTAAGTTGTCCTTTTTTGTAGAGCTCTTTGCGATACTGATTTCGTTTTTCGGCTCTTTCCTTTCGTGTTTGTTCGTCCATTGCTTTCCAGTCAACACCTTCGGCAGCGCTATGTTTTTTCTCCCACCATTCTTTACGCCTTTGTTTCATTTCTTCATTTTCCTGAATTTCTGCGGGTAAAGGCTGTCTTTTTTCTTTCCCCGAAAAAAGTAACAACAAACCCATTGAAGCAAGAATTAAGAAAAAGGAGGAGATAAGAACTTTTGTTTTATGCATATAAATTATTTATTAATCACACGCTCATAAAGGCTTTCGTAAAGCGGAAGAATTTTTGAAAGCTCAAAATCTCTGGCGCGTTTCAGTGCATTTTTACGAAAAGTGTCGTGTGTTTTTTTGTCTTTTAAAATACTGATTGCATTCTTTGCCATGTCGTCAACATCGCCCACATTACTCAGGTACCCCGAAACTCCATGAACATTTACTTCGGGCAAACCTCCCGTATTTGTTGAAATAACCGGAACAGAAGCTGCCATTGCTTCCAATGCAGAAAGACCAAAGCTCTCTGTTTCGGAAGGAAGAATAAATAAATCAGCCATTGCCAGTGCTTGTTCAGTAGCTTTCAGTTTACCAAGAAATTGTATTTCTTCACAGGTTCCTAGTTCACGGCAAAGTGCTTCAATTTTGCTGCGTTCAGGACCATCGCCCACCAGCAAAAGTTTGGCAGGAATTTCTTTTCTCACTTTATCGAAAATGCGTACAACATCTTCAACACGCTTTACCGGGCGAAAGTTGGAGATGTGTAATAACACCTTTCTGTCGCCTGTATTGTAATTGAATTTGCTGAGTGCATTTTTTGCCTTGCTGTACAAGTCTATATCCACAAAATTGGGGATTACCTCAATGTCGCGTTTTACGTTAAAGAACTTATACGTGTCCTGCTTCAGGCTTTCTGAAACAGAAGTTACAGCATCGCTTTCATTAATTGCAAACGTGATAACAGGTTCAAACGAAGCATCTTTTCCAACAAGAGTAATATCGGTTCCATGCAGTGTGGTGATGTAGGGGATTTTTATTCCCTGTGATGCTAAGATTTGTTTTGCCATGTAAGCCGCAGATGCGTGAGGAATGGCATAATGCACATGCAGTAAATCTAACTTTTCATGTTTTGCTACATCTACTAATTTGCTGGAAAGTACCAGTTCATAAGGTTGGTAATCAAACAAAGGGTAATCGCTTACCTGCACTTCGTGGTAAAAAAGGTTGGGAGAAAAACTATCAAATCTTACTGGCATATCATAGCTGATAAAATGCACCTGATGTCCTTTATGGGCAAGTGCATTGCCTAATTCAGTTGCCACCACACCACTTCCACCAAAGGTGGGATAACAGACTATACCGATTTTCATTTATTTCTTGAAAGAGTTAAAATGTCTGTAAAGATTGGAAAAAAGGAGCTATAAAAGAAAAAAGCCCCGCATTTCTGCGAGGCTTTGTGGGAACTACTGGGTTCGAACCAGTGACACTCTGCTTGTAAGGCATAATATTGACTACTTGTTTTTTTATTAATTATTTCCTGTAATGCTTTGCAAATATACTGTTTCCATTGGTTTTAATGGTTTTTTATTATTTGTTTGTTTATTGTTTATTTTGTTTAAATTTGTGCAAATATTATGCAAATGAAGTTATTTGCACAAATCTATAAACAAATGGACTACTCAATTTCAATAGTATTAGATGAACGGAGAGCCAAGCAGAGCGGCTTGTTTCCTGTAAAACTCAGAGTTTATCACATAACTCAGAAAAAGGCTAAACTCTATTCAACCAAATTCGATTTAAGTAAAAAGGATTTTGAGAGCATTGTCGTTACCACCAAACCTCGAAATGAGCATAAAGAACTAAGGGCAGAAATTCAAGCGATTGAGACGAGAGCTAATGAGGTTTCTAAAAAGCTTATTCCATTCTCATTTCCTCAATTTGAGAAAAAGTTCCTTCAAAAAGCAGGAGACAATACAAATCTGATTTATCATTATCACCAAATCATCAGCAGGTTTAAGGCTAATAAAAGCTTTGGAACGGCAAGCACATACGAACTAAGTTTAAAGTCGTTTATCACCTTTATTACTGAAAAGAAAGGGAAAGAGCCAGCAAGAATATCATTCTTCGATATTACTCCTGAATGGTTACAGAAATATGAAGATTATATGATTGGTGAATTAGAGCGTAGCAGGACAACGGTATCAATGTATGTCAGAACCCTTAGAGCTGTTTTTAACAGCGCCATTGCAGATAAGGATATAGACAATGAAATATATCCGTTCGGAGGAAAGAAGTATAGTCCTCCAAATACGAGGAAGGTTAAGAAATCATTGCCAAAAGCAGATTTAGGAAAATTGTATAAAGCAAAGCCAATGACCCCTGAGCAGCAAAAGGCAAAAGATTTTTGGTTTTTTAGTTATTACTGCAATGGGATGAATATTAAAGACATTGCTTTAATCAGGTATAAAGACCTGAATGAAGAAAGTATCAGGTTTATTCGCGCTAAGACTATAAAGACCTCAAAAAGCAATTTACAGGAAGTGATTGTTTACCTGAATGATTTTACAAAAAAGGTTTTGAAAAAATATTCTAACCCTCAAACCTCAAATAAAGATTTTGTTTTCCCTATCATTTCTGATAATGATAAGCCCGAAATACAACATAAAAAGGTTAAAAATTTCACTAAGTTCATCAATCAAAACTTGAAAAAATTAGCCATTAATAACAATATTACAGGTGACATTTCTACTTATTGGGCGAGACATAGCTATTCCACTTCTGTAATTAATAACGGGGGAACTATTGAGTTTTTGATGGAAGCATTAAGTCATAACAATCCGAAAACTACTAAAAACTACATAGGAGGATTTGAAGATGAAACCAAAAGGGAAATCGCTAAAAAGCTAATGGCATTTTAAAATATATATTGAATGAGTTTTTTGATAAATATTCGGCTGAGGGAATTTGACGAGCTTGTAAACGAAGCTCTGAATATGTCCTATGAGGAATTTGAAACAAATAAGGCGATAGATGCATTTATTACGAAAATTGAAGAGGAGATAAAGAAATCCTTTAATATTTCAGAGTTTCATACCCTTTCAACTAAATTGGAAAAATATAGCATAGATGAATTGAAAAGAATGGCTGATGCTACAGCGGTTATTATGAAGTTTACTAATAAATTGCCTGAGTTATTTAATAAAAAGAGAATACAGGCAAAAAAGGAAGGTAAGTTAATCGGCTTTGAAAATGTCATTATTGAAATGCTCAATGAGCCTGATGGGAAAAAGAAAATTGCAAAAATGATAAGTGATGCAGAATTGCTGCTTAAAAATAGCCGAGTAATATCAAATGAAAGGCGGAATATGATTGAAGCGCAATTGGATTTAATGAGAACACATTATCAAAAAAAGCCAATTTCGACACACGGTAAAAAGCCTCAAGCACCCACAATAGCTTTGTTTTGTAGGTTGGTTAACGATAGTAAGATAAAAGAAAAAAAAGGCGCTGAAAGTGTAGAAAGCTACTGCAAGCGTATTTGTCAAGACCATAATTTGCCTTACAGTGACAGAGTCAGGCAGAATTTCAATGATAACTCAACAAACCGCCATAAGAAAAAATTAGTTGATGTACTTTTCCCATTGATTGATAAGACAGTAATCACGAGAATTAATGAATATCTAAATACAAAAGAACCAACAAAAAATAAAATGTACATTTAATTGTACGTACACCAAAACATACTTGCCTTTATGATATAGTTTCTTTGTGCCCAACAAACACGAAGCACTATGCAAGCAGTCACAATAACACAGATTACCCCTCCTGAGCTTGAAATACTAATTGAAAACTCGATTAGAAAGATTTTAGGTTCACAGAAGCACGAACATCATCTCGATTCCGACCACCTCCTGACCATTCAGGAAGCATCCGCTTTCCTAAATCTTACTGTGCCTACATTATATGGTTACGTCCACCGTGCTGAAATCCCTGTGATGAAAAAATCCAAGCGATTGTATTTTTCAAAACAGCAACTAATGGATTGGGTTAAGGAGGGGCAAAAAAAGACAATCTCTGAAATCCATGAACAGGCATCTGATTTTGTAAACATCAGAAAAAAGAAGTCAAGTTAAATAAAAAAGCTCGCCAATTTCTCAAGATGTAGCGAGCTTTTTAATGATGTAACCTAATGCAGCACAAAGATAATGTTTGATTTTCATAAATGCTCCCTGAGAGGGATGAATATTCCTGAGCTTTTAAAAACGGACATACCCGAATTTTCCTTTCAAGTATTCATTTCAGGAGAAGTAAAAAACAAAAAAGCAGGTAAACATTGTGGTTTAAAATTCACGGTAATAAATGACCTTTTTGTAAACCTATCAGGCAGCTTACATAAATACCATAATGCTGGGAAGCACAACCACAATGATTTTGCCGTAGAGGATTTATTTAAGGTGATGGCAGACCTCACCAATAAATTTCAAATCAACCCGTTTTTAGCCTCTCTGCACAATTTAGAGTTCGGTGTTAACGTAGAACTGCCAATGGATGCAAAAGAGTTCTTAAACGCAATTATTTCTTACAAGGGCAAGGAATATGAAAAGAGAGAGTTTGAGGGAGGCGGGTATATGTTGCGGTTTCGTTTTAACCATTACGAGCTAAAAATTTATGATAAGGGCTTGCAGTATGGGATTAATAAAAACCTCCTGCGGATTGAAATTAAAGTGAAGAAGATGGAATATTTTACAGCAAGAAAAATTCAAATACAAACTTTTGCTGACCTTCTGAATATAAATGAAACTAAAAAGCTAATCCCACTGTTGTTATCAGCGATTAGCGAACTGTTGATTTACGATAACACAATTCCTGTAAAAGAGCTGAGGCGGAGAGAACGGGAGTTGTTATTAAATGGGAGAAACCCTAAATTTTGGAGTGCCTTAAAGCAGAACAATAAAGAAAATCTGAAATATAAACGAAGACGGTTTCGGGAATTAGTTTCGCGTTTCGGGAAAAACGATTTTCAAAAAATAGTTTTGGAATTGGCGAAAACGAAGTTGCTTTCTTTGACTGAAATGGACGATAAACTGAAAGAAAAAATTGCTTTATACCTAAACAGCTTTTCTATAAAAAGTTACCCCGAAATAACCACTTTTGAAAGAGCTACACCAACAAATGAAGAAAGATAGTTAGCCCGAAATAACATACTATTTAAGGTGTTATTTTGGGGTGAATTTCTCAATCAAACAAAGTTGGTGGGTTTAATACAGCAAGCAATTCCGCAAAACTATCAGGATGCAATTGCTCAAATTCTTTTTGTGGAACTTTTATATACTTCCAATTCTTCTTTGTCAATTCCGTTGCCGTCTTACACCAATTAACCGCAGCATTGTCTTTAAGCCTAACCTCTATATCTTCTCTTCCTTTTGTTTCAATTATCCAATTGGTTTCATCATCAGCTATGGCAATAAAGTCGGGGAAATAATTTCTAATGTTTGCACATAAATACGTGAATCCGCGTATTTATAGAATATGCAAATTTCTATAAATGTATTAATTCATACGTTTATAGAAATAATCTTTTTTCTGATAAAAGGGCTGTTATTTGGAAGCCTCTTCTTCAATTCTTTTTAGCTCCCCCGCAAACCTCTTCCATTCTCCTTTCGTTTTTGTGGAGAGCTTGTCATATAGGGTTGTTACTAAACTGAGCTGCATTTTTTCTAATTCCTCAAAAGGAACTTTTATCCATTCGGCAGGAAAATATTCTGGGGGATATATCTCCTCTGCTGCCATCAACTCTAATTTCTCTTTTGCTGTTATTCCTGAATATTTTTCCGAAAGCTCCTGATGTATTTTTCCTCGCTCCTCAAAACTTAGTTTTCTTAATTCAGCAATGGCTTCACTTCGCAGTTTCTTTCGGTCTCCAATTGGTCTTAGCTTATCCATTCGCTCCGCCTTTTCGGTTCTCAATCTTTCCTTTTCTGCTTCACGAGCTAAGTAACCTTTATAGCTCCTGTCCTTACCTCCGTAATAATGTCCGAAAGGGATATATTCATTCTCGCAATTCCTGAAACCGAACTCAGCAAGGCTTTTATCTTCATCTAAACTTCGTTTATCAATCTCTTTGTAAACCCATATAGCTGCTGAAACAGAGCCACCTTCCCATCTGGTCACACCCTCAATAATAACAAGTCCTTTGTAAAGATTAATCAGGTCATCACTCTTTTCTTTTTTGGCAATGTCAGTCCACGACCTTCGGTTGATTTCCCTGCGATTGAAAAAATACCTTTGCTCCTCTGTTGTAGAGGTTTCTGCTTTCCCAATGGAAATCAATTTTTCTATTTCTGTTTCAGTAATTTCCATAGCTTATTCAATTGGCATAAGAAGCATTTTTATCACATTTGTAATGGTTTTAACCCTTCTTATTTAATGGCATCCTGTTTTACCTGAACGTAAAATGAAGCATTGTTTTT
>CANKAM010000053.1 GCA_947479755.1 Bacteroidota bacterium | reverse complement strand
ACCTTGATTCATAATTACTTATTTATCAAGAAAATAAAAAATATTTTCAACTCATAAATTCAAATCGTTGCAGGCAATAAAATCGCTGAAACTCAATAATAACAATACTTTCAAAGAACTTATATTTGTAACATCAAAACGCTAATGTTTGAGTTTATTTGCCTTTAAAAAATAAAAGTTCGCTTTTTCAATATCCCCTAAATCTTTATAAATATTAGCCATCACAAAAACAAGATTCATATCTTCAGGATTTTGTTTTTGTGCCTTTTCAAAATATTCCAATGATTTTTTTTTGTCACCCATTGCAAAGTAAATTTTGCCTGTGTTTGAAAGTAAATCAAAAGCGCCTGGAGCAATTAACAATGCTTTTAAATTCACATCAATAGCCTTTTGATAATTTTTCTGCAAAAAATATTCCTGACTTAAGGAAGTATATGCTTGTATATTCAGACTGTCGTTTCTAACTGCTCGTTCAAAATAAAGGGTCGCCTCTTCATGATTATTTTTTTTGCTATAAATTCCTCCAGCTTTCATCAGAGCATTAACATATGTTGAGTCGATCTCAACCGCTTTAAGAAAAGCGGGCAATGCATCGGATATATTATTTAGCAGCAAGTATGTTTGTCCTAAATCGTGCCATGCGTAATCGGCCTTGGGATACAACTCTAGTGCTCGTTTAAAATGGGCTATCGCCTCTTTCAAATAACTTTCTTTTTCTGCTTGATTCTTTGCTTTAAAAGATCGTTCAACCAGATGAAATGCTAGAAGATTATTTGCCTGAACAGATTTATCAAGATATTTTACATCATGCCTCATAAGAGTTACTTCATCTTTCCATTGAAAATTTCTGGAAAATGTTTTTGCTGAGTATAAAACCAATATTAATATGGTTGCAAAAATCCACTTATTGCTGAAATTAAATTGAAATTTATGAGACCTAATATCTATTCCTGAAAGCATTAGTAATGAATATCCAAGTACGATACAAAAACCTAAGGAGGCTACAAAAGCTAATCTATCTGCCATAAGTCCCGCAACTTGAACTGCAAGATTTGAAAACTCAGAAATACAAATAAGGTAAAAAAATATTCCATAAGATAGTATTGGATGTTTTTTGAAAAAATAAAAAAAAGAAAGAATCAGAAAAAGATGAATTACAATTGAAAATATTGATGCAAAATTTTTCCAATCAGTGGGCACAATTTGTGCATAGCCATAATAAAAGCCAAGGTTATAAGGAATAAATAATAGTTGAATGTACTTACCTAAAACAATAAAAGATGTACCAATTTTTATAGAAACAGGGTCGGAATTCCGAAGCGGCATTTCCACAAAATTCAGATTTCTTCCTGATGCTGGGATAACTTTTACTTTCTCAATGCTCATTCTTGCTTTCTGAAATTCTTCACTTGTATTATAGAGAATTTCATTGTTCGGCAAACGATTCCACTCCATTGAAAAATGAAGTAGCGTAAGTGGGACTAAGGCCAGCATAAAAAAAAAGGAACCTGAATTTTTCTGATGTTTGGGAAAGAAATAAAGCAGAATCAAAATTGATATACAAACAAGGTAAAAGCCTAAGCCCAAATTAATTTTAAAAGTGACTATTAAATTTAGTGTAATTGAAACCGCAATTAACAAAAGAGCTACTAACTTTTTATTAGTTTCAAAAAAAAGATAAAAAATTGCCGGCATTAAAAACAATAACTCATAGTTTACTTTATACCCTTTGAATTTAAATAAGACAATGAGAACTAATGTTAGTGCAATCGGAATTATTTCTTTCAACCTCTTAGTTCCATTAAAAAACAAAGCCAGTGCGGCAGCAAATAACATCATCATTAAATACATGCCATCATAGAAATAAGACACAATACTTACAAATAATATTATATCGTAAAAGATACCAACTCTTGTATTTGACGAGGAAATAAGAAACATCAGTGACAGAAAAAACAAATAAAAAATGACAAAAATCTTCATGTCATAATAACAACACAATATCCCACAAACAAAACTTGCCGACAATAATATCCATTGCAACTTATATCCGTTAAGTCTTTTTGATTCTGACAAATCCTCTTTTAACATAAAAGTTATATTTCTAAGACTATTATAAAAATCTGATACTGGTTTTAAAATAAGCTCTCGTTTGTACAGAATAATATAAACTGATGGCGGAATAATAATTGGAATAAGAGCAAATCCTATTCTCTGAAAAAGATTATCAAGTGGCCAAAAGAAGGCAGCACATACCGAAAGAGGAAGTGACATTAAAAAAAGTCTTAAGAAGGTTGTTTGCATAAAAACAACATGAGAAAGAGGTATAAGCAAAACAAAAGGCAATATGCTTTTTTTAGAAAGCAGTGCAAAAACAAAGAAGAAAATAAAAAGCAAATAGTTCTTAAGCTTATTTTTCTCATATAACAGAAGTGAATGATACAAAGCCAGAATACCACCCAAAAGACAAAGCATCTCATCGCGGTTTTTAATACTGGCTACAGCTTCTGTGTGAAGAGGATGTGCTGAAAAAAGAAACGTGATTAGAAGAGGAAGGAAATAGTTATATGAACTGAATAATTTTGAAAGCGTGAGGTACAAGACAAGTGAAAGCAAAACAAAAATAAGTGTGTTAACCAAATGACTTACATGTGCATTGTCACCAAAAATCTGATGTTCAATTGCAAAAGTAGACAACGTCACCGGGCGATACTCATACTGATTTCCTGCCGCATCTTTATAATAAGGCGTAGTAAAAATTTCAGGTATGGCCTTGATTCCTTTTGAGGTAAGTTGATGATTAATTGTCACTAAGTTATCATCAATATTGTAACCGTTAGGAATAGAGTTAGCATAAAGCAAAAAACCAAAAACCGCAATTACGAGTAACAACTTCTGTTGTGACCATCCTGCAGTGATTTTGTGTTTTTTATCTGTTGATTTCACAGAAAGCATTAACGTTTTATGGTATTGGCTCTTGAAAAATAATACTGAGCCTTTTCTCTATTTCCCATCTCCCCATAAATCTTGGAAATAGTTAAAGGAAGGTTTTTATCACTTTGACTAATCAGGTAAGCTTTTTCAAAATAGATAAGTGCATTTCTTTTATCGCCCATTGTGAAATAGGTTTTACCAATATTTACAACAGGATCATAAGCACCAGGAAAAAGTTCAACTGCTTTTAGATTGATTTCAATTGCCTTGGTCAAACTTCCAAGTGTAAACTGCAATGTGCTGTAATTAATATATGCCTGCAAATCATTGGGGTTTATTTTCAGAAACCCTTCATAGTACTTTACCGATTTTTGGGGTTGATTTAGCGCCTCATAAATAAGTGCAATTTGCATATAGGGATATGGAAATAATGAATCAAGCGCTATCGTTTTTTCATACTCACGTATAGCATTCTCTGCATCTCTTAATAAACCGTAAGTACGGGCCAAATCATACTGGGCATTAAAAAAAGATGGATAAATGTTCAATGCACCTTTGTAATACGTTACGGCTTCTCGCCTCAGTTTTTCTTGTTCCTCTGCATTTTTCGATTTATTTGACTCGAATACCAATCTTGTAGCCAATAGATTGTGAGCCTGAGCAGATTTATCCAGATGCATTATATCGTGCCTGTATAATGTAAGATGATCTTTCCATTGCGTATTTCTTGCAATTGTTTGAACAGAAAAAGATAAAAAAACAATCACCATGCCTGCTGACAGTATTTTTTTAGCTATAACGTTAGAATTAATGAATAGCATTGCTAATGGATATCCAATTGCAATTGCAAAACCTGTTGATGCTGTAAATGTCAACCTATCTCCTATCATTCCGGCAACAGGCGCAACAAGGTTTGAAAAAAGAAATATTGATACTAAATAAATAAATACTCCTAAAAAATACAAAGGGTGACTTCTGATAAAATAAATTCCGGAAATCAGAATCAGCAAGTATAATATAACATAAAAAATTGCCAGCTTGTCAGATATATTCACTACATTTATTTCACTATACCCATAATAGAAACTCATATTAATCGGCAAAAACATCATTTTCAAGTAATGCCCCAAAACAATTGAAACAGTTCCTGCTTTTTCAGAAAGTTTGGGACTAAAACCTAAAGGAAATTCTACAAAATCAAGGGGCCGATCCTCTTTATTAATAGTCGCAAAGGCTACGATTTTATTTTTATCCGTTTTTTTTCTTACTGATAATATCGGCTTTTCATCAATCGGTACAGATTTTATATTCCTCACTTTTAGTATAGATAAATCAAATTGATCTATTGTTGAAATATCAGCAGTAAAACTCAACAGTATCATTATGGAAAAAGTTAACGATAACTTCTTTTTTAAATTTGGCAAAATCTGTAAAGCAGAAATTGCAACACCAATAAAAAAAATTGTTTGAAAAACATTTTTAAGCAAGGGTTCTTCGTAATATATAGTAGCAAACAAAATATGCATAGCAAGTGCTGTTATCCAAAGTAAAAATTGCGTAAAGCGCCATTTAATATATTTCTGAGCAAGAAAGATTAATCCGTATGCTAAAATTATATGAGAGTCTCCGATTGAATGATTAAGATACGACTTTAAATACGCTACTACAGCTATTAAACCTAAAGGAATAAACCACTTGTAAGACGAAGTATCAACCCTGTCTTTTAGTAGGAACACATAGGCAAGCAGGAACAGTAAACTGTAAATAGAATAATGAAACAGCGTTGAAAATGCTACTATAAGAATAGTAAGTAGTATAAAATCAAAGCGATATTTTTTTGTCCAGAAATTACTGAACAACAGAAAAAATAACGGAAGCAGTAAAAGAAAATAAATATCATTTAAATACGCAATCACACAGCATATACACACAAATAAGTACAACAGAATATCACTTAAAGTTAGCTCAGAAAAAGAGGCTTTAACTAATACATTATTTTCAGATAGAGTAACTGGTTTTATAAGCTGAAGGGCTTTTGTCCGCAAGTCCGGATTCCGCAAAATAATAACAACAGCTAGCATAGTCGTTATTTCAACCAGTAAATAAAAAAACCACATTAGAGGATAGTCTTTTAATATTAAAAAAACAAGCAGTCCAGCAGAAACAGCCGCAACTACACCAACTGTTTTTTTGATATCCACAGTTGGAACTAAAACAGTTGCTAACGGAATAATGATCATGTACGATGCTGAAGATGATTTGGAAAGCAAACCCAAGACCAGGAATACAGCAATAAGAAGTACGCGCCCTACTCCTCCTTTATTGCAAAACAGGACGCTCTGATAAAAGGCAAACAACGCAAATAATAAAGATAAAATTTCGTCCCTGTTTTTTATACTTGCTACTACTTCTGTGTGCAAAGGATGAACTGCAAAGATCAATCCAGGCACTATCACAAATAATTCGTTCATACCGGTAAATAATTGTTTTAAAACCAAAACAAAAGCCCAGCAACAAAAAAAATAGAGTAACAGGTTTACAAAATGACTTACTACCGGTTTCTCACCAAAAAACTGATGTTCAATTGCAAATGATGAAAGGGTAACCGGTCTGTATTCATACTTATATCCCATCCCATCTTCATAGTAATAGGATGTAAAAATGTCGGGAATTGCTTTTATACCTTTTGAGGTCAAAAGGTGTTTTTGCGTCACCATTGTATCATCAAAGCAATAGCCGTTTCTCAGGGTGTTGCCATATAATAATAATGTAAGCAGCAGCGTGAACAGGAAAATGTTCCGTGATGTAAGCAATGTTTTTTTTGATATAGATACCGTCTGCTTCAAAAGATTATAAAATTACGGAAACTCAAATAATCCCGGGTATTTTTTTTCTACTTCCTCTTTCACTTCTTCCCTGTCATTTACTATCACTTTCCGTCCCGCCTTTGCAAGTTTTACGGCTAATGCCAATTGCTGCGATTCTTCAATTATTACCGAACCCTTTTTGTACGACACATAATCAAATTCTATAGGTTCGTTTATCGCATATTTTTCAAGATAGCGCTGCACTTGAAATTCCAGATGCTTTTTATTTACCTCATCAGTAGCTTCACTGATAAGTAAGGGATAGTCCTGCTTTTTTGCAAAAGCATCTAAAGCTCTGTTATCTCTTGGAAAACAAGGGCCGCCAAAACCAAAACCATAATTCAAATATTTTTTTCCAATTCTTGAATCAGCGCCAATTGCCTGTATTATTTTTTCATAATCTGCTCCTGATTTTATTGCCAGATCACCAATTGAATTTGCAAACGAAATTTTAGTTGTAAGAAAACAATTTGTTGCCAGTTTAGTAATTTCCGCACTTAGCGAATCCATTCTGCAATAAACAGGATTGTTCTTAACCATTTTCCTGTAAATAGATTCCAGTTTATCACCAGTTTCTTTATCCGCATCACCAATTAAAACCTGATCGGGATATTGCTGGTCGTGTATTATATTTCCTTGTGCAATAAATTCAGGATTATAAGAAACAGTGTATCCAAACGGCTTCATTTTTTCTGCTAATAAATTGCAGTAGCCCGGCATGGTGGTACAACCGATATACAGGTTTACAGGTTTTTGCTCAATACCAAAAGAAATAAGTTCGTCCGTTACTTTTTCAATCTGCGAGTGGTTATACGTTCCATCAGCAAGGGAAGGAGTGGCAACCATAACAAAAACATCTGTGATGTTATTTTTTAGAATAAAATCTGTTTTGGTTGAAGCAAAAAACCTGGAAGAACTTTCTAGCATTTCATTCACAAATGGTTCGGGAGAATTTATTTTTTTGTTGTTAATGTTGTTTACATATTCTTCAGAAACATCAACACCATAAACTTCAAACCCGGCCTTTTCAAGATTTAAGGCAAAGCATAAACCTAATTTGCCTATTCCTATTATTCCTATTTTTTTCAATTGATTTCCTTCATTTGTTTAAAGGGCTCAAAGGTATATTCTTTGAACTTCTCATTTTCAAATCCCCAGTCGGGTTTATTTAATCCCCAGCCTTTTTCTTTTTTTATGAGCCACTTTCCGGTTTCAGAAACCGAAAACCAATCAAGCCCCGGCCTGCGCTCCATAAATTTTATCAACCCAATCGGGTTCTCTGCAAATGATTCCCATCCATCTTCGTGATGAATATGAAACGAGCACATTTCAACCGGTAAAATTTCCTGCTTTAATCCCAACGCTGCAGCTGCTATAATTCCCATGCTGTCAATATGAATAGAATATAAATCCAGTTCAGGATATCCTTCAATTTTTATCCAGTTTTTTTTCGACATCAGTGTAAAATCACCGCACGCAGAAGTATCTAAACTCCACATCAGAAATTTTTCTTTTGAATGCGTGGCGGAAATTAATTTTTTAAAAATCAGATTAACCAGTTTAACACTGTTTGTAAAGCCGTAAAAAATTGGTGGAAACCCAATCAGGTATTCGTGTCCTTTAGTTTTACCTAATTTTTTTATTACATTTTTTTTCGCAAAACTTATTTTGTTTTCAAATCCATCAACTGCTGAAATTTCTTTTTTTACATCAAACCTGTTTGCCCTGTAAAAAGTATTTTCATCTAATTTGTTTTTTGCCAGAAAACTAAAAAGGTCATCAGAAAACAAAAGGTCAATGTTGGTGCAAAGCACAAATGGCGATGATGCCCTGCGTATGCCAACATTTTTTGCCGTCATCTGAAAAAGCGGAAGGCGATTTGAAAATGTGTATAAATTATGAATGGAAGAAGGGACTATAATATAGCGGACTCTTACACCGCAATTATCCGGTGGTGGTGGCAAAACATCTTTAAGCAGCGGCTTGCCTTCCGGTGGATTCCATTCAATAAAAATCAATTCAATTAATAATTTATGTTTTGCTGACTGAAAATAAACTCCTTCGGTAAAACACCTGGTACGTTCAATCAAATCGCCACCATGATTATCGTTTCGGGTGGTAACAACTATACTTAAATTTGGTAACTTCTCCATCTAACTAACTTCTTCTTTTAAATCAAACTTAATTAAACCCCAATCCTCATCATTATAAATTACGGGTTGTTTTTCTGTAATCATTTTTTGAGCTTGTTCCTGAAAAAATAAATAGGCCTCACGATAGATTGGGTTCTCATCATTAGCATCATATCTCCTCAAATGCTCACGGTGATAGATGGGCGAGGATAATACTTTTTCCTTTAACCCAAGTGTTGCCGCCTGAATTACCATCAATGCATCGGTGTGTAAGGATATAAAACTTTGTTCGTTGTGGCCTTTTAATTTATTCCAATGCATGTGATGCATCAGCATAAAATCACCGCTTACATTGCAATGATATTTCATTTCGGCCTTGGGATGGTATTTTACTTTCCAGATTAAATTTAAAATTGGCGACAGAAATAATAACAGGTTGTACTTTGTAAAATAAATTTTCTGGCGCAGCAGAATTTCAACATGCCTGAATTTACTGACTTCTCGCGGTTTTTGTGCAAACGAAAAATCTTTCAGCCAAACTTTTGTAATGTTTTTTTTCAGCTCATCTATATCGGTTTCTCCCGATACAGTATTAAAATCAAACCTGTTTACACGGTAAAAATTTTCTTTTGAAACTGATTTTATATCCGCAAAAATTTCTGCGGGAATAATAATATCAGGATTGATGCACAAGATATATTCACCTTTTGCTCGTCTTATTCCTGCATTTTTTGCATGGTACTCAAGCAAGGGAACATTTTTCACTTTGCCTTGATTTACCAATGTTTCATGAATAGTTGAATCAACAGTTAATATTCTTATTGAAACAAAATCATTGGATTTAGGCCAGCTTATAAATTGTTTTATTGCGGGCTCGGGCAACGGATTATAATTAACAAAAATAATTTCTGAGTGGATTTTATGCAAGGTCAATTGCTTATGCGTCCAGTCCATGCAGTTCTGCAAGCGCTCTCGGAAATCTCCCCCGTAATTATCGTTCCGGCCGGTTAGCATAACGGAGAGAAAAGGCTTATTCATGGTTTCTCAATTTGTTCAATCAAAAATGCTGCGTACTTTTTGTGTCCCTCGTTATTAAAATGCCCATCTTCCAATTTATAATCGCTTTTGCTTACCTCCATCTCTACATACTCAAGCCCTTCAAACAAATTTGGGAAATCTTTTTGGGTGTTGAAGGTATAGGTATAAACTTCGGGCAGGGAAGATAAAATAAATTCAGCACCGTTATTTTCTGCTATGTTTCTTATTTCATTCAACTCAATATTACAATAAGGCTTGGCGTATTTTCTTTTTTCGGCTTTGTGATAATATTTTTCTACATCAGAGTTGCCATAATTGGCTATTTCAAGCTTTACCAATGCTCTCCATGCAAGTGTTGTTATCACTGACTGAGCCATTAAACAATTAATTATGTTATCATCTTCAGGTATTTGCCATTGATGAAGGTAAAGGTTATAAACCTGCTGCGCATTTTCAAAATAGTTGCCCTGCGGGCAAGCTATAAGGTTGCCCGCATTGGTTGCAAACAGAACAGGAGCGTATGGCTTTACCTCTCTTCTATAATAAGTAACATCGTTTCCGAGAAAAAAATTTACGATTACCACATCTGGCTTTAAAACGGGTATGTATTGCTTTGCTATTGCCAGATATTGGGCCACATCGGTTGCGCTTATGCCAGCATTATATACTACATAACCCTTTGCCAGCAGCTCATCTGAAAATGAAAATGATTTTTTTGAAGAAGAATGTCCCCAAGTAAATGAATCACCCAGAAGCAGCACCTTTTTTCCTGCTCCTGCATAGTGTTTAAATGCAATGCTGCGGAAACCATCTGCATTTATAGGGCAATGCACAAAATCAATAATGGCTTTCTCAAGCGGTAACAGGGTTGAACTGTCTTTTACAGAAAGCTGCTTATATAGCCTTGCAAAATTAGTGTTTGCCTGACCTTCCATCAACTCTATGCTTTCGGAGGCAAGTGAAAAAACTTCGTGAATCTGTTTGGCTGAATAGGTAGTATTTTTAGCACTGATGTTTTGACATACCTTTTGCCTTGCAGCTAAATCTACCTTAAAAATACCTGACGAATCAGCGGTAAAACCTTCTAGCATATATAATGAATCAACGGGAGTAAAATACCTTACATATGTATGAGTGCCGGGCTTGTAATTAAATTTGCGCAAGATAAATTCGGCTGCAACAAACGAAAGCAGCATAGCAACTGAAAATACTATCAGCTCTTTCAACTTGCAAGTTTGCTTTGCCAGCCTGTAAATTAAAAATCCGTTGAGCGCCACGAATGCTATAAGCCACAACCAAAAAAGAGGTGTTATTTTTTGAGCAAGCCAATAAATAATTTCACAAAACCGGGGATAGCATTCTTTTAATTCCTCATACGGCCAGTGTAATTTATTTTTCAGAAAAAAAAGCGATTTAATAGAAAGGGCAAAAAGCAGGTTTACAACAATTAATCCGGCAATGAGGCTCTTAGTCTTTTTGTTCACAGGGCAAATGTAATAAACTTGTTTTTGTGGCTTTGCGGCAAAAAATATTTCCTTAATTTTTATTCTTTTTGCGGAAAAATCCTCATCAGATACTCTTTTTTTAAGATAACCTGAGCAGAATCAGGATTCAGTGAGCGTTTGTAAATATAAACATCAATAGAATCAATGCCCTTTAATTCCGCAAAATGGTTAGTCCACCATTTCCACTGATTACTTATAGCCAAGGTGTCTGCCACTTTCCGTTCATAATACTTTCTTATAATAGCGTATTCAAGTCGTGTAAAATCTTCCCATCTGAAATCGGAATTCTTTCCTAATTCCCAAACATTGGTAATTTGTTTTCCTGAGTCTAAAACAGTGTAATGCAAAAACTCTTTATGCCCCGGAATATTTTCTGAATATGTGGGATAAACTGAAAATGGAAATGAACTTATTTTCGCCATTCCGAAAATAAAATTCATACCCACTATAAGACACGAAGTAACAACCATTTTCTTGTTGAGACTATTATTTCCTGCCGGTATATTTGATTGATAAGAAAATGATGGAACTCGTTTTTTATACCAGATAAGTATTTTTTCTAAGTTCAAAAAAACGATGTATTGAATTTGCAACAACACAAATGAAATATACATAAAGACACCAATAATATTATGCATTATCAATCCGCCAATAATGCTTATGTGTTTTAGTTTTTTATGAAAAAGAAGAAATAAAAAAACAAGTTCAAAGAGTATAGCTACTAATCCGCCAATATGTAACAAGGCAGGGAATTTATCAATTCTTATAAACGGAATTTTATCAAAATGCTCAAACCACTCAAGCCGCACCTGATTAATCATGCTCGGTCCTAGCGACCAGTCAAAACCGCAATCTATCAGTTTATAGAAACCTGCCCAAAAATAAATCAAACCCATTTGCAGCCAGATTATTTTTATCGGGAAATTATAATCCGGTGATTTTACTAATGGTTCTTTTCGTTTAAAGAAAAATCTGTCCAACGAAAAAACATCCGATACAGGGGCAAAAAGCAGGAACCATGATATCCAGATGGGTAATTGCGAATGCCATAATTTTCCATAAAAATTTGGCACCGAAATAACATAAAATATTATGACAGCATTAATAATAAGAAACACGCGGGTAAATAACCCACAGATAAGGAAAACACAGGAAATTAAACCGATAACACAAGCATAAAAATAGATGTCTTTTGTAATCGGAATAATATCTATTAACCAGCCAATAAAAGGAAGTGGTTCGCGTGGTTTACTTTCTACATATTGAATATGATGGAAACCGTATATCAGGTAGTAATAAACAAGAATAAGAAAGAAAAGAATTCTGTAAACAGCCAGATTGTAAGGCGTAACAGAAGAAAATAAAAACTGATTTATCTTTCCACTAAAGAACTCTAAATTGATGTAAAAAAATATGAGAAAAGTTGCGATGGCAACTAGTATATAAGCCCTGCTTATAAATAGTTGAGTTGAAAATTGTTCAGCTTCGGCATAAAATTTTTGAACTACAAAGTAGCTGATTATAGCGGCTATAAAAATTGAAATCTGAGTAATTAAAAAATGCTTTTTATAATTCAGCGAAAATTGAAGTGAATAATTTCCTGCTTCCTGAATCCGAAGTTTTGGAGCAGTGTATAAAGCTACAACAGCCAATGACAGTTCATAAAAATACGCTCTAAACTTCCACAATAGAAAGGCAAAAGCTATTGCAGAAATAACTTTTAAAACTTGTAATGAAGTATATATTTCATTGTAATGATTCGGGTACCATTTTACAAACTGCTCATAAGGCGAGTAGAATATAAATTGCCCGAAATGGTGAAAAAATAAATTAAAAAAAAAGATTGAAGAAATTACAGCAAACAGCAGCTTGAAAATTTTTAAATAATCAATTTGCCTTTTGCTGTTCATAAGAAAGATTTAAACTAAAACTTTCTTGTTCTGAGTTGCAATCCATTTGTAATGAATTTCCATCCCCGCTTTCAACGTAAAGTGCGGTTTCCAGTTCAGGTCTTTTTCAATCAGTTTGTTATCTGAGCAGCGCCCTCTTACTCCTTCAGGTCCTTTAATATTATTTATTTCAAGCGTTTTTTTTGCAATCTGCATAATCAGTTTTGCATACTCATTTATTGAAATCATTTCTTCAGAACCAATATTATAGGGCCCTGATTTATCAGACCGAATCAAACGTGTGGTTGCATCCAAACAATCATCAATAAATAAAAATGAACGCGTTTGTTTTCCGTCACCCCAGATTTCTATAGCTCCGTTTTCAGGTGCTTCCGCAATTTTTCTGCATAAAGCGGCAGGCGCTTTTTCCTTGCCATTATTCCAGGCACCTTCCGGTCCGTAAATATTATGATAGCGCGCAATTTTCACATTCAATCCGTAATTTCTTTTATACGATAAATACAAACGTTCACTGAATAGTTTTTCCCAGCCATACTCACTGTCCGGCTGTGCCGGGTACGCTGTATGTTCAGCACAGGTAGGGTTTTCAGGATCGGTTTGATTATGCTCAGGATAAATGCATGCAGAAGAAGAATAAAAAAGAGCTTTCACTTTTTTCTCAACTGCAACTTTTGAAACATTAATATTTATCTGAGCAGAATTGTGCATCACGTCTGCATCATGTTCTCCGGTAAAAATATATCCGGCTCCGCCCATATCTGCTGCAAGTTGATATAATTCATCGCAGTTATCAGTGATTACATTTCTTACAACGGTAATGTCGCGCAAATCACCTACTACAAATTCATCGGCTTCAGATTTTGAATATTCAGGGTATTTAAGATCAGCGCCTTTTACCCAAAACCCTTCATTTTTCAACCTTTTCACTAAATGAGAACCGATAAATCCACCGGCACCTAAAACAACAGCTGTTTTCATTTTAATTTGTGTCTTTCTATAATTTCTGTTAGTAGTTCTTTATTCGCCAAAAATAGAGGATTATTTTTTATGCTTTGTGAAGCAGCATAGCCAAGCTGTTTTGCTGTCTGTCTGTTGTCAATAATCTTCAGCATTTCAGCAGCCATTTTTATATAATCATATTCATCAACTAATATCCCGGTTTTTTCGTGTTCAATAATTTCTGCGATACCTGCATGGCGAGTTGCAATTAGAGGCAATCCGCAAGCCATTGCCTCCATTACTGAAACAGGTGTTCCCTCTTTATCTCCGTGAAGCGGTGTAGTTACTGAATGTTGCACAAAACAATAAGCGTTTTTCATTTCCTCATAAACCTGTTCAGGTGAAAGAATTCCTTTAAACACAACTTTGTTTTCAATTCCTAAAGCTCTTACTAAAATGTTGCAGGCTTCAAACAATTCACCACCTCCATCTTTTCCAACCATTACCAAACGTGCATCAGGTGCGGTTTTCTGCACTTCGTTAAAAGCAAGAATGGTAAGGTGCGGAGCTTTTGTCTCGGCAAATCTTCCAACCGATAAAAAAACAGGTTTGTTGTTGGAATGATCTGAAAACTGAAACAATTCATTATCAAAAGAACAGGGCAGATAATAAAGTTTCTCTTCGGCTCCACCAAGGTTTTTTAACTTCAGTAAAATATCTTTTGAAACACCAATAATCAGTACTGCATTCTGAAATAATTTCTGATAATCTTCAAGGTTTTCTTTTATGATTTTATCATGATGCGCATCGTATCCGTAAAAAATAACAATCATCGGAATACCTGTTAATTCAGGTATTCCGGCAAGCTTTGCACCCGTAGTTCCAAATTCACATAACAAAAGTTGAACATTGTTTTTCTGTAAATGCTCAGCCAGAATTTTCAGATTATAGTTTTCTTCATCTTGTTGCAACCAGGTATTAATTGTCTTTTTTGTACTTAAAAGTTCAGCATTATTTGAAATTAAATTTCCATCGTGCTGATGCCACAGCGGAAAATCAGAACCAAAATAATAATGAATAAAAAAAGGCAACTTCTTATGCTGACGAACAAATGTTTCGGTATATTTATTTTCATTGGCATTTACAATGGCAATTATACCACGCTTTCTGCGTGTCTGTCCATCTAACCAATCTTCATAAAACCCTTCTCTGCTTGCTTTTTCGTCTTTCATTAAAATGTATTTTCTGAAGAAATAAATACTATGATTAACAACAAAAGAACCGAAATCTTTACTGTTTTTTATACAGAAATCAACTATAAAATAACGAACAAAAAAGTGGGCTGACAATGAAGTGAAAAGTAATATCACCGCTGCCAGAACAACAATAAACCAAGTGTTAGAATAACTCAAAACAACTAAACTAATAATGCTCCAGTAATGTGAATAAAACCTGTCGGATTTAAAACTTCCGAACACGTGCTGCGGAAAATATTTGAAAGGGGTTAAAGAAAAAACGGGGATGAAAAGACAAATATAAGAACCAATTAAAACACCCGTAAAAACAGGCTCCTGAGCACGATAATTCAGAAAAAAAGCTATTCCGAAAAACAGTTCCGGAGGTACTACATAACGCCTTATATAACTATTAAGTGCTTCCGGTGAAAATTGCAACGCCAGATTTGGTGTTCCGCTTTTCAAATCATTTTTCATGTCGGCAACATGATGGTAAATTATTTGCCGAATACCGATAAACAGCGCCCATCCAAATAAAATCCAATTATAATTTTCAGGAAATGAAAGTCCGTAATACAAGCGGTAAGTGTAAAAAGCCAAAACAGCAGGAATTGCAAACGCATACATCGCATCAATATGAATAGCTAGCAACGGATATTGCTTCAAACGGAAAGGTTTAAGCGGATAGATAAGGAGCAACAGGAGTTCTGCGCCAAGCAGCAAAAAACTCATCTTTGTTACAGGTAAAAAAAACCATGGAACAGATGCAAGTGCAAAAACAAGAACAAGAATTAATAATCTGCTTGTTATTGACAAACCTGCCATGCTATTGCTTTTCTCGGCTTTCTCATCTGCTTCTATATCTCCAAGGTCATTCAACAGATGTCCCAAAACACCAATAGCAGTGAGCGTAATAAATGAAAGAAAAAACAACTTAAGAAATAGAATAAAACTCAGTTGCTCTTTTGTCAGCAACAAAGTAAAAAAAAGCAGCCCGAACAGAAAACCTGCTTTAGGTTTCCACCATTCATTTGCCCTAACTTTCTTCAGTATTTTCTTCAAAGATTTAATAAAATATTTCCTTTAAGCTGACCTAAAAACCAATATTAGTTAACGAATGTAATTCAAAATACTTTCAATTTAATTTCTGAAAAGAAAAAACCAATTATTAAATATCTATGCCTTTAATTCAAAGCATTTATTCAGTCGCAAAAATAACATTCTCGTTTCAGCAAATCTGTAGCGATGTTGCTTTACATATTTCGCTTATATTTGCAGGAGATACGCATTAAACCCTGATTGAAAAAATGACCGTAATTGAAAAAATAAAAGAAGTTTTTTTCACTGAAAAAGAATATCCCGTTTATAATGGCAAAAACTGGAAACCTGTTTCACATGAAGTAGTAAAAGATTCAGCAGTAAAAGAGATATTGGCTGATAAAGGATACCTATTAATTGATATAACAGACAATAGCATTTATACTAAACTTGATGAGTTGTACGGGAATTTTCATCATGTAAAACCTGAGAACGGTGGCATGTTCTATAGCCTTTATTCAAAGGATTTATCCTATCGTAAATCGGTTCATGATTATATAGGTTTAGTTCTAAAACCTTTATTTGATGAATGGTTTTCTGATTATAAAACCGTCATTAATTCTTTTATTATTAAACATCCTGGACCCAAAAGTGAATTTAATCTTCATCAGGATTCTACGGGATTGAATGAATGGAAATATTCACCCCTAAGTTTCTGGATGCCTATGCAGGATACTACCATTGAAAATGGCTGTATGTGGGTAATTCCGGGTAGCCAGAAATTATTTTCACCTTATCGGGGAATTTCATTTAACACGTTATTTGACGAACAGAATGATTTACTTCAACCTTATCTTATTCCTGTTGAAGTAAAAAAAGGACAGGCTTTATTGTTTGATAATCGCATAGTTCATCTATCCGGAGAAAATAAAAGTGATAAAGCACGGGCGATTGTGATGTCAGGAATTTTTCCAAGCGAAGCAGGTATTATTTCCTGTTACCGGGATAAAGAAAATAATGGTCCTTTAGAAATATTTAAGCAGAATGAAGATTATCTTTTAAAAGGGGTGAATTTTTACATTGACTGTACAGCACGTCCTAGAACCGGTGAAAAGGCTGCCGAAATTCACGGAAATAAATACACGCTCAACTGTGAAGAACTGACAAAAATCATGGAAAAGTCAGGAGCAGAACGTGTAAATTTGTTTGCCAATAATCTTGCTGCAATTACCTGTGAAATTATTCAGGAACCCTGATATGAGTCAAACAATTTCTACATCACAAACATTAGAACAGGAATTATTTCAAAGTCCTGAAATTGCGGATACGCTTAAAAATGATGGTGTAGTTAAAATTCCATTTCTCAATTCTGATGAATTGAAATTATTGCAGGAGTATTATGCGCAACTTCACGGACCCAGCGACCCGCCTACAATGTATGATGGTATTCACATGACCATCTGGCATTCAGATATTAATTACAAGTTAGCAGTTCATAATAAACTCAAAGAATTATTTCAGTCAGCTTGCGAAAGAAATTTTTCAAATTACAGAGCAATCAGCCATCAGTTTATTATAAAGCGAAAAGGAAATGAAACTACTTTTCCCGTTCATCAGGACTGGAGTATTGTTGATGAAAGCAAATACATTTCGCTCAACATCTGGATTCCCCTTCAGGATGTGAATGAACAAAACGGAGCGATGTCAATCGTAAAGAAATCGCATAAAATTGATAGGGAAATAAGAGGTGCCGGTTATTTGTTCCCTAACTATTATACAGTGTTAAGTGACTTAAAACCACATCTGACTAATTATGCCATGAAAGCCGGTGAAGCTTTAATTTTTTATCACCGCACCATTCACGGGTCGCCACCAAATTTATCTGATGAACCAAGAGTAGTAGTGCAATTAACATTGTTGCAAAAAACTACTCCTCTTGAAATTTATTTTCAAAAAACTCCGCAGAATCCTTTAGAAGTACATCATCCGAAAGATGATTTTAATTTTTATTACGAACGCATTCGGGAAGATTCGGAAACACAACCACCAACGCCAAACCCAACAGAGACAAGGCAACCATACCTGGTCAATGAAGTTACAAAGAATGAAGTGATGAGGGCGATTTTGTAAAATGAAATGAAAAAATCAATATTCATAAACACAGATCTACAGAAAGCATTTGATGAAAAAGGGGTAGTTAAATGTAATTTTATTGACCGTAACATTATTGAGCAGTTACAGAAAATATTTGATGAACTGCATCCTGTAAAACCTGAAGTGATGCAAAGCGGCTATTATTTTTCGGTTTTTGGAACAGGGCAAAAATACATGCAGGAAATATACAACCGTTGCACACCACTGCTGCTTCCTTATCTTGAAAAAAATTTTACCGACTTTAAAGTTGTAGCCGTTATTATGCAAATGAAAGGTAAAGGCGAAAACTCAATCATTAATCCACATCAGGATTTAACAGTGGTGGATGAAGAAAAATATTCTTCCGTAAATATCTGGATACCGCTTACTGATTCTGTTGAAACAAACGGCCCTTTATTCTTCCTGGAAAAAAGTCAGTTTGCATTTCGCAATATGCGCTGCCATACTTCTAATTATCAGTTTGGAAATGTTCAGGATTACATAACTAAAAATGCAACACGATATTTAGCAGAAACTGGAGAGGCGCTGATTTTTGATCCCGCAACCATTCATTTCAGCCCGCCAAATATATCAGACAAACCAAGGGCATCAATCGCAATATCTATTGTAAGTAAAGAAGCTCCATTGGAAATATTTTATTACGATAAAAAAAACACACCGGAAGTTGCAATAGAAAAATATTCAGTGCCTGATAATTTCTGGTACTTGTATCAGGACTTCAGTAAAGAGCGTGAACAAAGACCTGGGTTTGGAAAAAAAGCAGGCACAGCAAATCACTTTTTTGTTGAACCATACAGCAAAGAAGAATTTATTAATAAGTACGAAACGCTTGTTCAATGAAACAGCCGCTGCCTATATTGAAAGACAAAAAAATGCAGGAGCGTTTAAATAAAGACGGCTATGTATTAATTGATTTTTTTGACACAAAAGAAGTAGCTCAACTGCAAACAATATTTGATTATCTGCATAAAAACAGAACGGATATTCCTTACAACCAGTTATACACGTGTCTGCACAATGCTGATGCTGAATACCGCAGGCAAATGAATAGTCATTTAGCAGAATTGTGTAATAACAGTATGAACGATTTTTTTGCTGAAACAAAAAATACAATTTTTACTTTTCAGATAAAAGGCATAGGTCCAGAATCAGAACTTTATGTTCACCAGGACTGGAGTTTTACTGATGAGAGCAAGGGACTTTATACGTATACTTTCTGGCTTCCGCTCGTTGAAAGCAATGCAGGCAACGGAACTATTTCTGTTTTACCCGGCTCACACAACTACTTAAGAGAAATAAGAGGCGCAAATATTAATCCTGTTTTTGATCATTTACGGAAACAACTGATAAAGCATCTTAAGCCACTTACCATTCGTCCCGGGCAATTGTTGCTTTTTGACAGTGCATTGCTACACTACTCTCCTGCAAATCTTTCAGACAAAATAAGAGTTTCGGTAATGACCAATGTAATGAGAAAAGAAGCAGCTGTTTTTCTCTATTTCAGAAACAAAGAAAATCCTGAAGGAGTTGATGAATATAGTGTTCCCGAAGACTTTTTTATGCACTACACTAATTTTAAAGAAGAATATTCTTCACCTCCGTCCTTTGCAAAATACGAGCGAAGTTTTGTACTAAAAGAAGAATTTTATACTGAACCGCAATTAGAAAAACTGGTTACCAAAATTCGCAATGACTACACTTTTGCGGGAAGACTTTTAAATAAATTTTATGAAACCGTTTGAGTACAGAAATTTCGATTATTCAGGATGGAAACGTCCTGCACACGAAATTATTAAAGACGCTCAACTAAAGTCAGAACTCTACAACAAGGGCTATTCTGTTATTCCCGGATTCATCAGTGATACCGAAGTTGCTGAACTTAAAAACAGTTACACTCAAAACCACACTATCAATGTGGCAGATGGAGGGCTTTTTGTTTCTATCTATTCAAAAAATCTTGATTACCGCAATCAAATTCACAATAAAATATTGGAAACGACCGGTAAAAAATTTGAAACCATTTTTCAGAACTATAAATTTACCTGCCTCAGTTATATTGTAAAATATCCGGGGAAAAAAGGTGAGTTATTTGTTCATCAGGATATGGCGCAGGTAGATGAATTTAACCACTCACAGGTAGGTATCTGGCTGCCACTTCAGGATGTAAACCTTGAGAATGGAACGATGGGAATTTTACCCTGCAGTCATTTTACAATTCCCCCGCACCGCACACTCTATCATCAATTGCCGTTTAGTAAAATCTATCCTACTGCTTTTAAATACCTGCAACCTGTTAAATTAAAAGCCGGTGATTTATTATTGTTTGATATTCGTCTTCTGCACAATTCATTTATTAATACTTCCAATGAACCGCGAATTGTAATTGGCTCAAGTGCTGTTGCTGCTGATGCCCCTTTCTGTATATGTTATCGTGACAAGGAAAGCAAAAGTGAAACAGCTGAGAACGAGTATGAGCTGATTGAAGTGAGCGATAATTTTTATCTTGATTTTAAAGATTTTAAAAGCGAAAAAATTCTAAGACCGGAAGGCAAAACAGGCAAAAAAATTCTGATTAAAGAAAGGTTTGTTGAAGAGGATGAGTTTATTGATTTTTGCGAAAAACACAAGATAGAAGCACACGACAATACCTCATTTATTAATACGGAACAAACAAAATCTATACAGGAACCTGATTATAGTGAAGAGCCTGTTTTATCTTCGGCAATCGCAAATAAGAAAACTTTTTTTGAACGGTTCAAACAATTATTTTAAAGCAATAAATTAAGAATGGAAACCAGTGTAATAACATATCCGCGCATCATGAAAGATGATAAGCTGGAACAGGAACTAACGGAAAAAGGGTATCTGGTGTTAAAGAATTTTTTTGACAAGGATGCAGTAAAAGAATTACAGGATTACCATCGCAATAACCAACCTGAATTTTATCATAATGATGCTATTATTAACTCGGTATGGCATACTGATGATGTTAAATACAAGCGTAAAACAATTGAAAAAATAATATCTGTTTACACTCGTTTTTGCGACCAGTACTTTGTAGATTATAAAATTTTTGGTGGCTCTTTTGTAATTAAACCTCCACATGGAAAGGGTGCTTCGCACCCTCATATTGATTTTGGAATTGTAGATGAAGAAACTTATCGCTCTTTTAACCTATGGGCACCTCTAGTAAAACTTACAAAAGAAAACGGAGCCTTGCAGGTGTTGGAAGGAAGCCATCGCATTAAACATGTTTTCAGAGGTCCGAACATTCCAGACCAGACCATTGCTTATAGAGAATGGTTTTGGGAAAAACAAAAAAAATTTTACCTCGAACCCGGTGATGCACTTCTTTATGACCACAAAGCAATACATGGGTCAAAAGATAATTTTTCATCTCAACCCCGCATTGCAGTTTCCTGTGCTATGACTAATTCAGATGCTGAAATGATGATGTATTTTCAGGATGAAAAAGAAAAAAAGGTTAGTGCATATAAAGTTGATACAGATTATTTGCTGAACACTAAACACACTAATATCCCTACAGATTTTCCTGTTTATAAAGAATGGGATTATCAACACTGGCAGCTTACGCCCAAAGACTTTGGTTCTTTACACGAAGTACAAAATAAATCGTTACTTGAGAGGATTAGGGAGTTATTTGTAAACTAAACATACAGCCACTCAAACTTGGGCATAAAAGAAGCAGGAATTCCCGACCACGGCTCTTTTTTCATCCATTCGTTTTGCCTCACTTCAAAACCAATGATATTGTGCCAGGTGCCTTTCATTATTTTTTTTAGCCCTTCACCCACCATCAATGTTAAATGATATTGTCCTGTATTTAAGAGCCCCCCGGGTATAATCATTACTAATTCATAATTACCGACAGGCTGTGCTTTATACTCAAAATCTTTTCTGAAACATTCTGCATCACAAAGCAGCAGCAAATCATTCATGTCAAATATTTCCAATGCAAGCACTAACGCATCTTCATTCATTTTTTTGTTGAAAGACAAATGCACTCTTATTTCATCGTCATGATATACGATTTTTTTTTGTTCTCCCCCAACTGTTATTTTAATTCCGGTAAGTTGAAACACTTCGTTTCCAATACTATCAAAAAAATCATCTTGTCCTGATTGAATGCTACTGCTGAGATTTTTACTTGTTCTGCTTTCCCAGACAGGGTCAATAATTTTGGGGGTCGGAGGATAGTCATGCAAATATTCCATAATACTTTCCCTCGGATGATATGAATCGTATTTAATTTCCTTATCTAAATAAATTACACGGTCGCAGTAGGTTTCAATTTCCTGAAAATTATGCGAAACAAGTAAAATCGTTTTTCCCTGTCGTTTAAAATTATTCATCATGTTAAAAGACTT
>CANKAM010000052.1 GCA_947479755.1 Bacteroidota bacterium | reverse complement strand
TGCAACACCTGAGAAGGGACTGACCGCTGAGATAATAGAAGTAAAAGATTTTGACGAGTTGAAAAAACTCGGCACAGAAAAAATTAAAGGCAAAATAGTTTTTTACAATCACCCGTTTGATGTAAAAATGATTCTTCCTTTTTCAATGTACAGCGAAGCGGGAAAGTACCGCTATAAAGGAGCAGCGGAAGCAGCGCGTTACGGTGCGGTTGGTTCCATCGTTCGCTCCATGACAAATTACATAGATGATTATCCGCATACAGGCGGTATGGCATATAATGACACCTTTCCAAAAATTCCTGCCTGCGCTATCAGCACACTTGATGCTGAAGCGCTATCAGCAGCATTGAAGAATGGAAGCGAAACAAAGTTTTATTTCAAGATGAGTTGCGAGATGCTGCCCGATGTAAAGTCATACAATGTAATCGGAGAACTGCGTGGCAGTCAACATCCCGAAGAAATTATCACTGTTGGCGGACACCTTGACTCATGGGATTTAGCCGAAGGTGCGCACGATGACGGAACGGGTGTAATGCAAAGTATAGAAGTGTTGCGAACACTGAAAATAATTGGTATCAAGCCCAAGCGTACCATTCGAGTTGTAATGTTTATGAACGAAGAAAACGGATTACGCGGAGGAAATGAGTATGGTAAACAAGCTTTGATGAGTGGAGAAAAACATATACTGGCAATAGAAACCGATGCCGGAGGCTTCACTCCGCGTGGGTTTTCAATGAGTATGGGTGAAGAAAAGAAAGCTGCTATATTGAAGTGGAAAGATTATTTTTTCCCTTACGGAGTTTATGATTTTACCCAAAAAGGTGGCGGTGCAGATATTGGTCCACTGGAAAAAGCTGGTGTTCCTGTAATGGGTTTAGAACCCGACAACCAGCGTTATTTTATTATTCATCATACCGCGCTTGATACGTTTGAGCAAGTAAATAAGCGTGAATTAGAACTTGGTGCAATAACACTTACCATGCTCGTTTATCTCGTTAGCGAACACGGATTTTAAAAAAATGCAGCCCGATAAAAGATCATTTTTAGAAAAGTATTTTAAACACTTTGCTATTTCTTTATGGCTTCTTCTTGTGCTTTATTTTTTATTGTTTGAAATTACTCCATTAGGGGAAAAGATTAGCATGTCAAGTTGGTGTTCAGAAAAAAAGGAAATAAGTAGTCAAAGTTGGAATGGAATTGTTACAAAAAAAAAAATAAGTGAGAATAATCATAACGCTAAATCTATTTATATCACACATCTCGAGAGCGATCTACCTTTGATAAATATTAATACTAATCTGTATTTTATTGCAGATTTAGGAGATAGTATTGTGAAAAAAAATGGGTCATTGAAAGTTATTATCTATAAAAAAGATAGTATCATAAATTATGAATATTTAACAAACTGTAAAGAGTAACTCTTGCTGACCTAGGGGTAATCCCAACTCAGGGAGATTATTGTGAAGCACTAATATCCAAGATTAGGACTAAGCCAGCGCTCCGCTTCATCAAAGCTCATTCCTTTGCGTTTGGCATAATCTTCCACCTGGTCTTTTGTGATTTTTCCTAAGCCGAAGTATTTGCTTTCGGGATGCGCAAAATACAAGCCGCTGACAGCAGCTGTTGGATACATCGCAAAACTTTCGGTCAGTTTTATTCCTGCATTTTTTTCTGCATCTAGCAAATTAAAAATGATTGGCTTCTCCGTATGGTCAGGACATGCCGGGTAGCCTGCAGCAGGACGAATACCGCGATACTTTTCAGAAATTAATTCTTCTGTGTTCAGTGTTTCCCTTTTATCATACGCCCAGAATTCTTTTCTCACCCGTTCGTGCATGCGCTCTGCAAAAGCTTCTGCAAGTCTGTCGGCAAGGGCTTTCAGCATGATGCTGTTGTAATCATCATGATCTTTTTCAAATTTCTCAATCCACTTTTCTATTCCAATTCCGGCTGTAACTGCAAAGGCTCCGATGTAATCCTGAATGCCAGTTTCTTTTGGAGCAACGAAATCTGCCAATGCAATATTTGGAGCAGCAGCAGTTTTTTTAGTTTGCTGACGAAGAGAATGAAGCACCACACCATTTTCTAATTCTATATCATCTCCATTAGAATTTGCTGACCAAAAACCGATAACAGCACTTGCTGAAATCCATTTTTCTTCCACTACTTTTTTCAAAAGTTCTTGCGCATCGTTGTAAAGTTTTTTCGCCTCAACTCCTACAACTTCATCTTCCAATATTTTCGGGAAGCGACCCGCTAATTCCCATGTCTGGAAGAATGGAGTCCAGTCAATATAAGGCACTAATTCTTCCAAAGGATAATTCTCAAATGATTTTATGCCGGTGAATGTTGGCTGAGCAATGTCTTCTGCCTTCCATTCAATTTTGTATTTATTTTTTCGGGCAGCTTCTATGGAAATAAATTCTTTTGCCGACTGTGATTTACGGTGATGCTCGCGCAACACTTCATATTCATTTTTAATAGCAAGTGAATAAATCTTTTCCTGTTCAGGACTTAGCAAACTTCCAACTACAGGAACCGAGCGACTTGCATCCAAAACGTGAACGGTATTGCCGCTGTAATGCGGTTGAACTTTCACAGCTGTATGCACGCGTGAAGTAGTTGCTCCGCCAATCAACAACGGAATTTTGAAGCCAAGTCTTTCCATTTCTTTTGCTACAAAAACCATTTCATCCAATGAAGGCGTTATCAATCCGCTCAAGCCAATCACATCTACTTTTTCACGGATAGCAGTTTCCAGAATTTTCTCGCAGGGAACCATTACCCCTAAATCAATCACTTCATAATTATTGCAACCTAACACCACGCCCACAATATTTTTTCCAATATCATGCACATCGCCTTTTACCGTTGCCATCAGTACTTTTCCGGCAGAAGAACTTGCGCCTTCTTTCTTATCGGCATCCATAAAAGGAAGAAGATAAGCAACAGCTTTTTTCATCACTCTTGCGCTTTTAACAACCTGCGGCAAAAACATTTTCCCTGCACCAAATAAATCACCTACCACATTCATTCCATCCATCAGCGGACCTTCAATAATGTGCAAAGGTTTCGGATATTTCTGACGCGCTTCTTCTATATCCACATCAATAAATTCCACAATTCCTTTTACCAACGAATGTTTCAATCGTTCTTGAACAGTTGTGTTTCTCCAGGCATCATCTCTCACCTGAACTTTTCCTTTTGCCTTGATTGTCTCAGCATATTCAACAAGTCGCTCCGTTGCATCCTGTCTGCGATTCAGCAAAACATCTTCCACTCTTTCCAATAAATCTTTCGGGATACTTTCATACAACTCTAATTGACCTGCATTCACAATTCCCATATCCAATCCCGCTTTGATGGCGTGATATAAAAACGCAGAGTGCATTGCCTCGCGCACTAAATCGTTTCCGCGAAACGAAAAAGAAATATTGCTCACACCACCGCTCACCTTCGCTCCCGGCAAATGTTGTTTTATCCATTTGGTTGCACGGATAAAATCAACCGCATAATTATTGTGGTCTTCAATTCCTGTAGCAACGGTGAGAATGTTCGGATCAAAGATTATGTCTTCCGGTGCGAAGCCAACTTTTTCTGTGAGTATTTTGTAGGCACGCTCACAAACCGAAATTCTTTTTTCATACGAATCAGCTTGTCCCAACTCATCGAATGCCATTACAATTACAGCGGCTCCGTAGCGTTTTACTTTTTTAGCAACCGCAATAAATTTTTCTTCTCCTTCTTTCAGGGAAATAGAATTCACCACTGATTTTCCTTGCACACATTTCAGCCCTGCTTCAATAACACTCCATTTACTGCTGTCAATCATAATGGGCAGTTTGGCAATGTCAGGCTCGGAAGCGATAAGATGTAAAAATGTAGTCATCGCTTTTTCGCTGTCCAGCATTCCTTCATCCATGTTCACATCAATCATCTGCGCACCTCCTTCTACCTGACTGCGGGCAACAACCAATGCATCTTCGTATTTGCCATCAATAATCAGTTTTGCAAATTTACGTGAGCCGGTTACGTTAGTTCGTTCACCCACATTCACGAAATTGCTTTCCTTAAAAATGGTGAGCGGTTCTAAGCCGCTGTAGCGCGGAAGCGTTTCTATATGCGGCCTCTGGCGAGGAGGATATTTCGCAGCAACTTGTGCAATTGCACGGATATGGTCAGGTGTTGTACCGCAACAACCACCTACAATATTCACAAAATTATTTTGCAGCCAGTCTTCAATTTGTGCTGCTGTTTCATTAGGAGTTTCATCGTATTCACCAAAGGCATTGGGTAATCCTGCGTTTGGATAAGCACTAACTCTGAACGTTGAATTCTTAGATAATGTCTGAATATGCGGACGCAATTGTTTTGCACCAAGCGCGCAATTAAAACCAATACTCAGCAAAGGAATATGTGAAACAGAATTCAGAAAAGCCTCAACAGTTTGTCCAGATAATGTTCTGCCGCTGCCATCCGTAATTGTTCCTGAAACCATAACGGGTAGTTTCTTGCCGATAGTTTCAAAATACTGGTCAACCGCATACAGTGCAGCTTTACAGTTGAGTGTATCAAAAACAGTTTCAATCAGCAACATATCAACGCCACCGTCAATTAATCCCTTCACCTGTTCGGTATAAGCATTTACTAATTCATCAAACGTAATGGCACGAAATCCCGGGTCATTTACATTCGGTGACATAGAAGCTGTGCGATTGGTTGGTCCCATTGCACCTGCAACAAAACGAGGTTTCTCCGGATTTTTCAGAGTGAATTCATCCGCAACTTCACGTGCGATTTTTGCACTCTGGAAATTGATGTCGTAAACAGCAGATTCTAATTTGTAATCAGCCTGCGCAATCCATGTACCTGAAAATGTATTTGTCTCGGCAATATCAGCTCCGGCTTCAAAATATTCGGCATGAATAGCTTTTATAATATCGGGACGAGTGATGGAAAGCAAGTCGTTATTGCCTTTCAGTAAATGTGAATGGTCTTTAAAGCGCTCACCCCTGAAATCTTCTTCCGAAAGATTGTAGCGCTGAATCATGGTGCCCATTGCGCCATCCAAGACTAAAATTCTTTTTTCTAAATCTTTATAAATATCTGCCATAAGATAAATGTTCGTTTGTTCCCTAAACCCTTGAAACAAAAAACCCCTCTGTTTAGCAGAAGGGTTCGGATATTTTAAAAAACCTGTTTCTGCTTATCTATCTCGCGTTAGGCGAGAGGAGTTGGCACCTTCTCCTTTCGGGCGGGTTGCCAAGACGTCAAAGGGCCTTTCCCTCAGTCTTTCTTGATAAGTATGTTAAAGAACTGGCGCAAAGATAAGCAATGGACTTGAAATACAAAACCACTAGCAAAATCTTGTGTCAATTCCCTACCTTTGCCCCATGCCTGAAATAGCTGAAAAGAAAGACATACGTGCGGTTTCGCTGGAAGAAATCAAAACCTTTTTGTCGGAAAACGGAGAAAAACCCTTCCGCGCAAAACAGGTTTATGAGTGGTTGTGGCAGAAATCAGTTCGCTCGTTTGACGATATGAGTAATTTGTCAATTGCGCTGCGCGAATTGCTGAAAGAACACTTTGAAATCAATGCCGCAGCTATAGATTTCATGCAGGTGAGTAGCGACCGCACCATCAAAACTGCTTTTAAATTATTTGACGGAAAAGTGGTGGAAGGTGTTTTAATTCCTACCACTTCGCGCATGACGGCCTGTATTTCTTCGCAGGTTGGTTGCAGTCTTACCTGCAAGTTTTGTGCAACCGGAAAATTGGAACGTCTGCGCAACTTGAATGCTGACGAGATTTATGACCAAGTGGCACAACTGCGAAATCTTGCAATAGATAAATACGGAATTCCGCTTTCGAACATTGTGTATATGGGAATGGGTGAACCATTGCTCAACTATGCCAATGTTCTGAAATCCATTGAGCGCATTACTTCGCCTGACGGATTGAATATTTCTCCGCAACGCATTACCGTTTCCACTGCCGGAATTGCCAAGATGATTAAGAAGCTGGCTGACGATGATGTAAAATTTAACCTTGCTCTTTCGCTGCATGCTGCCAATGATGAAAAACGCAGTCAAATCATGCCCATCAATGACACCAATTCATTAGAAGTATTGGCTGAAGCACTGCAATATTTTTACGAAAAAACAGGAACTCGACCGACTTTTGAATACATTATTTTAAAAGATTTTAACGATAAAGTTGAAGATGCCCGTGAGTTGGTTGAGTTCTGCAAAGTGGTTCCCTGCAAGGTGAATGTGATTGAATACAATGCTATTGAAGGAGGTGAGTTTCAGAAAGCAGACGACAAAAACATTCGTGAGTTTTGCAACTACCTTGAAAACCGCAACATTATTGTAAACGTGCGCAGAAGTCGCGGAAAGGATATTGATGCTGCCTGCGGACAACTGGCAAATAAAAAAGAAAATAAAACGCTATAATTGACGTTATTATTTACAAATGAGCATTGTTAAAAAAATATCTATTCTGCTTTTAGTGCTGGCTATAGCATCATCCTGTTCCCGCAAGCGTGCCCCTAGCAAAGGCTGCGATTGTCCGCATGGAATGTTGAAAGAGACAAACACGCCTGAGCCTGCTGCTGCCATATACCGCAAAAGCGGTAATCTCCCCTCCTGATTTTTTGGGTATTTTCGCGCTCCCCGTCATGCTGAACTTGTTTCAGTATCCTATGAAGAGACCCTGAAACAAGTTCAGGGTGACGGACAAGACAAACATGAAACTCTCCGAACTTAAACCGGGTCAAACGGCCATTATTAAAGATTTCAGTGATGATGATTTATCGCTGCGTTTTTTAGAAATGGGTTGTGTTCCCGGTGAAGAAATTTTATTGGAACGCATTGCTCCCTTGGGCGACCCTATTGCTATCCGGGTTTCGGGGTATTCGCTTTGTTTAAGATTTTCAGAAGCAGAGAGTATTTTGATTTCCACAACAGAAAATAAATAAAGTGGCTGCCGGAACTGAGAAAACTTTAAAAATTGCGCTTGCCGGAAATCCCAACAGCGGGAAAAGCACTCTGTTCAATATTCTAACGGGACTTAATCAGAAGATCGGGAATTTTCCGGGAGTTACGGTTGACAAAAAATCGGGCTTTGCGAAAATCAAAAACATAGCTGTTGAGTTTATTGATTTCCCGGGTTCTTACAGCCTTAATGCACTTTCGGAAGATGAAAAAGTTTTACCCGATGTGCTGCACGACAAAAATAATTCGGTGCATCCCTATGTAGTTTTATATGTTGCCGATGCTACCAATATCAGACGCAGTTTGTTTTTATGCACACAAATTATGGACACCGGAATTCCGGTAATTCTGGTGCTGAACATGATTGACTTGCTGGAGAAAAGCGATGAAGCAATTGATGTTGCCAAACTTGCTGAAGAACTGGGAATAAAAATATTTGCCGTTACCGCCCGCGATGCAAAAGGAATTGAAGAACTGAAGCTTGCATTGATTGAACCGCTTGAACTTCCGAAGAAAAAAATTCTCAGTGAAGAAACTAACGAACCCGATAAAGCCAAAAAACAGCGCACCGAAACTATTCAACGTTACAAAGCAATTGGAGAAATTCTGAAAAAGACAGTTGCCAAAAAAGAAAGCGGAGTCGGTTCATCTGTCACCAAAAAAATAGATGATATTCTTACGCACCGCATTTATGGCTTCCTGATTTTTTTCGCGGTGTTGTTTTTGGTTTTTCAATCCATTTTTTCGTGGTCGGCTTACCCGATGGAATTGATTGAACAGCTTTTTTCAGCAGGTGAAGAATTTTTATTGAACCACCTTCCCGCAGGAATGCTGACCAAATTATTGGTAAACGGAATTCTTGCCGGCATCAGTGGTGTGGTGGTTTTTATTCCGCAGATAGCGTTGTTGTTTGCCTTTATCGGCATATTGGAAGACACTGGCTACATGGCGCGTGTTAGTTTTATCACCGACCGTTTACTTCGCAAATTTGGATTGAACGGGCGCTCTGTTATTCCGCTCATAAGCGGTGTTGCCTGTGCCGTTCCTGCTATTATGGCAACGCGCACCATTCCCAATTGGAAGGAAAGAATTATCACGATTATGGTAACGCCACTGATGAGTTGCTCGGCACGCTTACCTGTTTACACGCTGCTAATCTCATTGGTTGTTCCTTCTGAAAAAGTATTTGGTTTTTTAAATCTTCAAGGAGTTATTTTGATGGCACTTTACATGATTGGTTTTATAGCCGCCATACTTACAGCACTGCTGATGAAGTTTATTATCAAAGCACGCGAACGCAGTTTTTTTATTATGGAATTACCGGTGTATCGCGCACCGCGCTGGAGCTCGGTGGGATTAGGAATTATTGAAAAAGTAAAAGTGTTTGTGTTTGAAGCGGGAAAAGTAATTGTGGCGATTTCCATTGTGCTGTGGGTGCTTTCGTCACATGCACCGGGCGACAGGTTTCAGAAGATTGAAGAACAGTTTCGCTCTCCTGAATTTTCGCAACACCATACACCCGAAGAACTGGATAAGCTGATTGCCACAGAAAAACTGGAACAGAGTTATGCAGGAATTATGGGACATTTTATGGAACCGGCAATCCGTCCGCTGGGGTTCGACTGGAAAATAGGAATTGCATTAGTTACTTCTTTTGCCGCCCGCGAAGTGTTTGTGGGAACCATGGCAACCATTTACAGCGTGGGCGATGAAAACAATACTATGTCTATCCGCGAAAAAATGCAGGCAGAAATAAATCCTGAAACGGGAGAAAAACGCTACTCAACCGCAGTGGCTTTTTCACTGATGATATTTTATGCTTTTGCCATGCAGTGCATGAGCACCATTGCCATTGTTTACAGCGAAACCAAAAGCTGGAAATGGCCGCTGCTGCAGTTTGCATACATGAGTTTCCTTGCCTATTTTTCGGCACTAATGGTTTACCAGTTGATGAAATAATTTTACCACTAAGAACACAAGTTCACTGAGGCCCACTCAAACTTGTGAACTTACTGTTCTTAGTGGTTATTTTTGCACCATGCAAAAGCCCAAACGCACCGACCGCGATATCATCTCTAAATACATTCCCGAGCAAACGGTGGATATGGTTTTGCACTGGATTGAGCGCTACAAATTCCGTATGCGCATCAAGCGCAAACGCAATACCAAGCTGGGAGATTACCGTCCGCCTTTTGATGGCCGTGGGCATTTTATCACCATCAACCACGACCTGAATAAATTTGCTTTCCTCATTACACTGGTGCACGAAGTGGCACACCTTACCAATTGGGACAAAAATAAAAACCATGTAAAACCGCATGGTGCCGAATGGAAAAAAGATTTTCAGGAGTTGATGCTTCCTCTGCTGAAGCAGAATATTTTTCCTGATGATGTGCATCACGCTATTGATAAATACATGCGAAACCCTGCGGCATCCAGTTGTTCAGACCTGCATCTGATGCGGGTGTTGAAACGTTACGACACACACAACCATTCCGTGCATCTGGAAGAATTACCGCATGGAGCAACATTTAAAATTGCAAACGGCAAAGTTTTTATCAAAGGGGAAAAACAACGCACGCGTTTTAAATGTACGGAAGCAGGAACCCGACTTACTTATTTAGTAAGTGCGTTAATGGAAGTTGAAGCAGTTGAATAACGTCACCCTGAACTTGTTTCAGGGTCTTATAATAAGATGCTGAAACAAGTTCAGCATGACGAACGGTAAATACTACTTTTGCGCCTGATGGAAAAAATCCGCATCTCTGCTGTTTCTTATCTTAATTCGTTGCCCTTTGTTTATGGCCTCAATCATTCTGCGCTTAAAGAGCAATGCGATATTTCATTGGACATTCCCTCGGTGTGTGCCGAAAAATTAATCAGCGGAAAAGTAGATATTGGTCTTATTCCTGTTGCTGCAATTTCACACGTTAGAAATGCACACATCATCAGTGATTATTGCATTGGTGCCAACGGAAAAGTAAAAACTGTTTGTCTCTTCAGTGAAGTTCCGCTTACCGAAATAAAAACCATTCTGCTGGATTATCAAAGCCGCACTTCTGTGTTGCTGGTAAAAATTCTGGCTAAAGAATTCTGGAAAATAAGTCCTGAGTTTGTGAATGCAGAAGCAGGGTTTGAGCAGAACATTAAAGGAACAACTGCTGCGGTTGTTATTGGCGACAGGGCATTTGGCCTCACCCCCAGCCCCTCTCCAAAAGGAGAGGGGAGCAACGTGCTATTGGCATACGACCTTAGTGAAGAGTGGAAAAACTTCACCGGCCTTCCATTTGTTTTTGCCTGCTGGGTGGCAAACAAAAATCTGAGTGCCGAATTTATTTCAGACTTCAACAACGCACTGAAAAACGGGTTGGATAACATTGACAAAACACTGGAAGAATTTCCACCTTCTATTATCAACAGAGCCGAAGCAAAAAAATACCTGACCGAAAACATCAGCTATGAGTTGGACGAGGAGAAGAAAAGAGCAATGAAACTATTCATATCCTTTGATGATAAAAATCACTACTAGTTCTTAATATCTTATTTACCTTAGCTACGGATTTAAAACACAACACCATGAAATACTTCTTCGCACTACTGCTTACCGTTTACTGCTTACAGCCAGCGGCCTATGCTCAAACTGTCACAGCCGACAAACTGAAAATGACTGCTGCCCGGTTGAAATACAATGAAAAAGATTTCAACGGTGCGCTGCGTATTTACCGCGAAGAATTTGCAAAAGCTCCCGATGATGCCGTACTTAATTTCCGCATGGGCGAAGCGCATTTTGCACTCAAAGAAAATGAGCTGGGACTTGAAAAATTCAATGCTGCCGAAAAATTAAACAACTCTGTTGATGTTGACTTATACCTCTTCCTTGGAAAAACAAATCAGGCGCTTGCCAACTTAGACAAGGCTTTGGAGCAGTATGAAAAATACCGCGCACAGGATCTGAAAAAACCGCAGATGGAGGAAATAAACACCCTTATCGCACAGGTAAAAACTGCACAGGAATTGTTGGCAAGACCGGTGAATGTGGTTATCAGTAATCCCGGAACGCCTATAAATTCTAAGTACAACGATTACCATCCATCACTGACTGCCGACCAAAAAGTGATGGTGTTTACTTCGCGCAGAGGCGAGGGAAAAGTTGTGGGTGTAGATGTAAACGACCAGGGATTTTATGAAGATGTGTACATCACTTTTTGGAACGATACCATTCACGATTGGGTGGATGCCGTAATGGCTCCGGGCGCTATCAATGGCGTTGAGCACGATGCATGCTTGAGTATTTCGCCTGACGGCAAACAGATTTTTATGTACAAAAACGAGAACGGTGGCGACATTTATGTTTCCAAGAAAAGCACTTCCGAGAAATGGAGCAGCGCCAAACCGATGGAAGGAATCAACTCCACGTACTGGGAGAGTTATGCCAGTCTGAGTGCTGACGGCAAACACCTTTATTTCTGCAGTGAGCGCAAAGGCGGACAAGGCAATGGCGATATCTGGGTATCAAAAAGAATAAGCAAGAACGAGTGGGAAAAGCCGGTGAACCTGGGTGAAATTGTAAACTCGGATGACGATGAGATAAGCGTGTTTGCACATCCTGACGGCAAAACACTTTTCTTCAGTTCAAAAGGGCACATGAACATGGGCGGCTACGATATTTTTAAGACAGTGAAAAACGAAAAAGGCGAATGGAGCCAACCCGAAAATATGGGCTACCCCATCAACTCACTGGGCGATGATATTGACTTTGTGCTGAACACCGAAACAGGTCGCGCCTACTTCAGCAGCATTCGTCCCGATGGCGAGGGCGAGTTTGATATTTACGAAATTGATATGAGCAACTACGGATTGAAAACGGGTGATGCAAAAGAAAAATCTAACCTCAGCATTTTAAAAGGTGAAGTAATAAGCGCACACGATGCAGCTAAACTTTCGGTTACCATAAAAATCACGAACAAAAACTCGGGCAAGGCCGAAACCGAAATTCAAAGTGATGAAGAAGGCAACTACTTTATTATGCTGCCCGGAAAAAATGCTTACGAACTGACGGTGGAGCATGAAGGCTACAAACCTTATAAACTAAGTGTTGACCTTCCGCTGGGTGCGCATGAGGTGGCTACTACTATTAAGCCGATTGTGTTGGAGAGGGCGCAGTAGATAATTAATGCACCTGCTTCCACACCGCCCCATCCTTAAGCGAATCTAAGTAGGCTTCAAATTCTTTTAAAGCCAAGGGTGCCCCTGTTCCGTTCATAATTTCCTTGCGTTTGCCGTCTAAAATTATTGCCGTTTTTACCGAAGGAAAATCTGAAGCTGTTTTCGGGTACTGGTCTCTGAAACCGAAATAATTGATGTCGTTTACTTTTGTTTTTATTTCTTGCAGAGCAGCCGCGCTCAGGTGTGTTTCGTACAGACCAATTTTTTCTACAAAGCGCTTGCCTTCATACAGCGCATAGCCCGAGTTGTAAATTTTGAATTTATACATGGGGCATTGTCCGTAACAAGGGGTGCGCTCAAGGTAAACAAACAGCGAATCCTGGGTTACAGCAGTGGCGGGAGCTACAACTGTTTCAGTTTTGGGTTCAGCAGTCGTGTAGTTATCGGGGTTGGTCTGAGTTGATTGTTTGGGTGTTTTGCAGGCAACTAAAACAGCACAAAAAGAAAGAGCTAAGAGTAATTTTTTCACGGAATATTTTTTGACAAAAGTAGATTAACCGCAAAGAACGCAAAGATTTTTCGCAAAGAGGTGCAAAGGCAAAATCACTTAGCGGCCTTTGCGGGCTTTCCTTTCCGCACTTTGCGGTTAAAAATCATTGAAACGGCCGCTCAAACTTTTGCAGCTTGTTTTTAGAAGCCACATCTTTTAAGAATCTGCCCAGATTAATTTCCAATGTTAAGCGGTGCGAAAGATAATCTCCGAAATTCTCGCCAAAAAACCGTGCATACCTCACCGTAAACGATTTGCCGAATAGCCCGAAACGAAAACCTGCACTTACATTAGCTCCGTATTGCCAGCGCGTTCCCACCGACTGAAAGCTGTAACCGGCACCCGCAAAAACTCCCCACCATTTGCGGAAATCCCTGGTGGCAAAATGCCCGTAATTAATCTCGCCCATCAGGGGAATATCGCTGAAGAAAAACATATTGCCCAAAACCTTGGTGCGGAAATGTACTCCTGCCGTAATGGGCGAAACAAAGGCAACGCTGAAATTACCCCTTGGCTGCCACAGGTTAAACTGCGGGCTTATTCCCAAAGCATGAGCAGGAGAAACTTTGGTTCCCGTCTCCAGCAAATAAGCACTATAGCCGGTTGAAAATTTGAACCTCTTGCCTATCTGGGCTTGCGAAGCTGAGGCGAACAACAGACTGAGCAGTAGTATAGAAAAAAGAGGACGCATTTGTAATCGTTTAGTTATGCCAAAGAAAAATGAGGTATTTGTTGCAAGAATCAAAATTTTACTACTTTTAGCCGCCTCAGAATAATAACAATTACTTAACCAAACCATAAAATCAATAATTCAAACCACTATGAAAAGACTGTTACAATTTTCATTGTTTTTCATTTTTGCAGGGCTGTTAAGCCTTAGCGTTTCTGCTCAGGAAAAAACAATCACGGGTAAAGTTACCGATAATAAAACAAAACAGCCATTGATTGGTGCCAGTGTTGGTGTTAAAGGAACCACCACCGGAGTTACCACCGACCCCGATGGAAAGTTCTCCATCAAAGTGGATGTAACCAACCCGGTTACCCTGCAAATCACCTATGTGGGCTACGAAAAAATTGAGAAAGAAGTAAACAGCTCAACCACTAACTTAGACATTAACCTGCCTTCTATTATTGTGCAGGGAAAAGAAGTAGTTATCAGCGGTTCGCGCGTAAGTGAAACCATACAGGAATCCTCGGCTTCCATTCAAAAGATGAGTGCCCTTGAGGTGCGCGAAATAGCTTCGGGCGATTTTTATCAGGGCTTAAGTACCATGAAAGGTGTTGACATCAGCACCTCCAGTATGGGTTTTCAGGCGCTTAACATGCGTGGTTTTAATACCACCGCTCCAGTGCGTATGGTTCAGTTTGTGGATGGAATGGATAATCAGGCTCCCGGTCTTAACTTCCCGGTGGGTAATATGGTTGGTTTAAATGATCTGGATGTGCAAAGCGTTGAGGTTATTACAGGTGCGGCATCTGCACTTTATGGTCCTAACGCTTTTCAGGGTGTGGTAAGCATGATCTCAAAAAGTCCTTATGACTATCAGGGACTTTCTATTCAACTGAAAGCAGGAAGCCGCAACATGGCTGACGGTCAAATCCGCTATGCCAAAGTATTGGACAAAAAAGGAAAGTTTGCCGTTAAAGTTACCGGTTCTTATTTCCGTGCCGAAAACTGGGTGGCTAACGACTCAGCAACAAACATTTACGGTGATATTGAAACCGAACAAAATCTGAGCGCCATTGTTGAACAGCAACAATATAACATGGAGCTTACCCAAGAAGAGCGTGATGACTTTATAGCTCTGAACAACTACCTTGGCTTTAACCCAACCGCTTACCTCGGACTTGGAAAACGTACCATTAAAGCACCCGGTTATTATGAGCAGGATCTGGTTGACCCGGTTGCAAAAAGCATTAAGGCAGGTATTGGTCTGCACTACAAAATAAAAGACAGTCTTGAACTTTCTTACAACTACAAAATAGGTAGTGGAACAACCACCTATCAGGGAGCTAACCGTTACAGCATCAACAACCTGATTTTCCAGCAGCATAAACTGGAACTGAGTGGTAAAAATTTAACCGTGCGTGCATACACTACACAGGAAAATGCAGGCGATTCGTATGACATTGTTTTCTCAGGTATTGGTGTTTCGCGTGCCGGAGTTAAAAATTACATAGGTGAATATCTGGGAGCTTACTTTGACTCATTGAAAGTATTGACCAACGATTTTGACGATGAGGTTAACTATCAGGAAATGCTTCAGGCTTCATCTTATGCAACCCAGGTTGCTGACTCCCTTGCTTGGCCTGAAGTTGGAAGTTATGAATTCGACTCACTTCTTACTGCTGTAAAGGGCAATGCTGATTTAGAGGAGGGTTCAAAATTCACCGACATATCTTCACTGCAACACATAGAGGCGCAATACAACTTTAACATGATTAAATTCATGAAAGTTCAGGCTGGTGCATCTTTCCGCAGATACGACCCGCAGAGTTACGGCAGCATTTTCAGCGATACACTTATAAATCCGGGCGACACTCTTGCCAACGGAAGTGCCGACTTAGATGCAGAATTTGTAAGCATCTCAACCTATGAATACGGAGGCTTTTTACAATTGAGTAAAAAGGTTTTGAAAGACAAAATGAATATCAGTGCATCGTTCAGAGCAGATAAAAACAAAAATTTCCTGCCTCAGTTCTCGCCACGCTTATCTATTGTTTTCACTCACAAAAACAGCAGCTTCCGTATCAGTGCACAACAGGCATTTAGGATACCAACGTTGCAGAATCAATACATTCTTTTGGATTTGGGTCCACTTACACTTTCAGGAAACCTGAACGGATGGGATAATCTTTACACCCTAAACTCGGTTAAGGATTTTAAAGCACAATACGACTCTTTGGATGCCAACGGAAACTACATCGGCTCTATTCAGCCTGAATTGCTGAAGTCTATTTCGCTTCCTAAATTAAAGCCGGAGCAGGTGCAAACTATTGAAGTAGGTTACCGTGGTTCTATTGGAGGAAAACTTTACTTAGACCTGAATGCTTATTACAGTGTTTACAAAAACTTTATCGGTGATATCCGTGTGGTACGCCCGGAAGGTTCGGCACAAGCGGGTGAAGAAAGCGGTGAAGATGCTATCTTAACTAATTCACCTGATAACCCTACCTACACCGTTTACCAATTGCCAATGAATGCTACCCAAAATGTAGCGAGCTACGGAGGAACAGTTGGACTGGCTTATTATTTCAACAACAAATATTCTGCTACTGCTAACTATACCTATGCCGACCTTAATACAGATAACCTAAGTGATGATATTATCCCGGGTTTTAACACACCTAATCACAAAATAAATGTGGGTATTAAAGGTCGCAAGGTTTGGAAAAACCTTGGCTTCTCAACCAACTTCCAGTGGGTTGATAATTATGTGTGGCAAAGCACCTTTGGTATAGGACCGGTTAACTCATACCGTGTTCTGGATGCTCAGTTGAGCTATGAATTCCCTGCTTATTATTCAACTGTCCGCTTAGGTTCTTCTAACCTTTTGAACGAAGGACGCAGAGAGGTTTATGGCGGACCAACCATAGGACGTATGTTCTATGTGTCTTGGTTGTTTGAGATTAAGTAAAAGCCTTTAATAGTAAAAGCCTCGCGCCTATGGCGCGGGGCTTTTTTATTGCATTTAAGTTGTGTTTAATATTCTCACCTATATTTGCACCCGAAATGAAATTTTCTCACAAACTATTTTTTATACTAATTGCAACAGCTTTTTTGATTTTGGCGCTGCCTGATTTAGCAGAAGCGCAGTGCGCCATGTGTAAAGCAGTGGCCGAATCCAATCAGAATGCAAAAGGAGAGCAGCACTTTGGAGCTAACCTCAACAGTGCCATTCTTTACCTGATGGCAGTGCCGTATTTAGTTCTAACGTTTCTGGCGTTTCTCTTTTTCAAGAAAGAGATTATGACTAAAGTGACGTCATTGCGTGCCCGTTTTCTTGAGGTTAAGCAATCTGCTAATTAAATGAAATTGCTTCGATATCGCTCGCAATGACGAACGATTACCCTTTCGGTAAAAGCTTAATAAGATAATCACCGTAACCGCTTTTTAAAAGTGGCTCGGCAAGTTTGCGCAGTTGTTCGTCATTGATGAATTTCATGCGCCAGGCAAGCTCTTCAATACAACCGATTTTTAAACCTTGTCGTTCTTCAATTACCTGCACAAATTGTCCAGCCTGCATCAGGGAAGCAAAAGTGCCTGTATCTAACCAGGCGGTGCCGCGATCAAGCAAAGCAACTTTCAGTTTTCCGGCAGCGAGGTAATGTTTATTTACATCGGTAATCTCATATTCGCCACGCGCACTTGGTTTTAAATTTTTGGCAACTTCAACCACACTGTTATCATAAAAATACAACCCGGGAACAGCATAATTTGATTTAGGTTGTTTTGGTTTTTCTTCAATGGAAAGAGCAGTCATGTTTGCATCAAAATCAACCACACCATAGCGTTCAGGATCCGAGACGTGATAAGCAAACACTACTCCTCCTTCAGGATTATTATGGTGCTGCACCAGTTCATTTAAGCCCGAACCATAAAAAATATTGTCGCCAAGAATAAGCGCCACTTTATCGTTACCGATAAATTTTTCGCCAATAACAAATGCCTGTGCCAGTCCGTTGGGAACTTTTTGTTCTTCGTAAGAAAATTTGCAGCCCAATGATTCTCCATCTCCTAAAAGTTTTTTGAAGTGCGGCAAATCATGCGGAGTTGAGATGATTAAAATCTCGCGGATACCTGCCATCATCAAAACCGAAAGGGGGTAATAAATCATCGGCTTGTCGTAAACAGGCATTAGTTGTTTGCTTACTGCAAGTGTTAAAGGATGCAGTCGTGTTCCGCTTCCTCCGGCTAAAATTATTCCCTTCATGATTCTTGTTCTGTTTTTTTGATTTTTAAACTTTCAAGGTTAATGTCTTCTTCCTCGTCATAAATTTCGAGTAAGGGTTCTGTAAATGCTTTGGTGGTGATGGATTTATCTAATGACAAAATTAATGCAGGAAGAATAATAAGATTGGTGAACATGGAAACCATAAGCGTGACTGCGGTTAGCAAACCTAATGCCTGAGTTCCTCCAAATGTTGAAGCACAAAATATTCCGAAACCGAAGAACAGAATAATGGATGTATAGATGATGCTGATGCCGGTATCGCGGAGAGTGAGAATGGCAGACTTGCGGATGTTCCAGTTGTGGAGTTTCAGTTCCTGACGGTATTTAGCAAGAAAGTGAATGGTGTTGTCCACCGAAATTCCATAGGCAATACTGAAGACAAGAATGGTGGAGATTTTAATCGGGATACCTAAAAAGCCCATCATACCTGCGGTAACCAATTGCGGAATAAGATTGGGAACAAGCGAAATCATCACCATGCGCCACGATGAAAACATTCCTGCCATCATCAGTGAAATAAGGAAAATAGCAAGCAGCAAACTCCAGAGCAAATTGCTTATCATGTATTCGTTGCCTTTTAAAAACACCACGCTTGTTCCGGTAAGTGTTACATTATATTTATCAGGCGGGAAGATGGAATCTATTTTTGGCTGAATGCTTTCTTTCAATTTTCGGAGTTGCGGGGTGCCGATATCTTCGATATGGGCAGTAACGCGGGTTATCTGTTTATTGCTGTCAATAAATGAATGAAGCAGATTGCGGCTTTGTGTTTGCTCGGGAACGTAATCCAAAATAAAACCCTGTTCCTGTGCATTGGGAACGCTGTATTTTTCTGCATCGCCACGGTAAAATGCCTGCTTGGAAAATTTGAAAACTTCCAGTACGGAAAGCGGTTTTGAAAACTCGGGATACGTAGCAATCACCTGTTGCAATTCATCAATCTTTTTAAACATGGCGGGGCTCATCACCTTGCCTTTCTTTTTGGTATCAATCTCAATTTCAAAGGGCATTACTCCGTTGAAATTCTTTTCAAAATATTTCAGATCGGTATACACAGGGTCATAGCGCGGAAGATCGTCAACAATGTTGCCGGTTGTTTTCATTTTAGTAACTCCGTAAATGGAAGCTGCCGTAAATAAAAGAGTAAACAAGTAAACTACTTTTCTATGTTCAGTAACCAGCGTAACGAGTTTCTCTACAAAGCCACTTAGAAAACGGTTATCCAAATGCCGGGTATGTTTTACCGAGGGCGGTGGCAGGAAACTAAAGAAGATTGGGATAAGCGCTAATGAAAGAAAGAAAATAATCATTACGCTGATGGTTGCCACGATACCAAACTCTTTCATTAATTGACTTTCAACCAACAAGAACGTGGCAAATCCAACTGCCGTGTTTGCATTAGTTAAGAACGTTGCGTTGCCAACTTTTGTAATTGTGCGTAGCAAGGCACGTGCCTGATTACCGTGCGTTTTGTATTCGCGGTGATATTTATTAATGAGGTAAATGTTATTGGGTATACCGATTACAATCAGCAGAGGTGGAATCAATCCCGTCAGGATGCTGATTTTGTAACCCAACATTCCCTGCAAGCCCATGCACCATACCACACCAATTGCCAGCACCAGCATGGAAACAAAGACAATTTTAAATGAACGGAAGAACAGATAAAGAACTAATGACGTAACAAATGCTGCAAGAAATAAAAACATGATTAACTCTTCGGCAACCTGCATGGCAACTTTACTTCTTATATAAGGTAAGCCCGAAAAGTGAACTTCTGTCTTTTGTGTTTCCTGAAATGCCGCAGCGGTTTCTTCTATCTGCAGCACCAGCTTGTTACGCTTTTTATTGTCCAGCACTTTTTTGCTCATGGTGATGAACATGATGGTGGTGCTTGTTTCGGGATTGTAAATTACATTGCTGTAAAAAGGCAAGCCTGTGATGATGTTTTTAAGACTATCCAGCTCTTGTTGTGATTGCGGCTTGCGGTTAAGGATAGGAAGAAAATCAAATTTCTTAAGGCTATCGTTGCGGGTAAGGTTGTAGAGCCTTGCAACGGAAACCACTTCTTCAACACCTTCCAATTTTTTCATTTGCTCACCCAAATCATACCAGGCGTTGAAATGGTCGAGGTTGTAAATTTCTTTATCGGTGATGCCTGCGAAAAGGACATTGCCGTCTTCGCCAAAAAGTTTTTTAAAGTTTTCGTATTCAATAAAGGCGCTGTCGTTTGAAGGCAGCATTTTGGCAAAGTCGTAACGTATCTCAGCAAAACGGGCATAGTAGCCCATGAGGGCTGTCAGCAAGCCAATGATAATAAGGATAGCTATCCTTTGGCGAAGAATTATTCTTGCTGAATTTTCCCACATATCTTTTCGGCAGAAACGGTTTTGATTAAATCAGTAATGAACGAAAGTAGAAAAAATATTACTACTAATCCTCCACCTCAATTCCCAGATACCTTAATACTTTGCTGTCGGTTTCATTGGTAGTAAGTTCGTCCACCATTGTTGCAATTGAATCACGCAGGGTGTTAGTCTCTGCCAGCAGCGTTTTGTCCTTTTCTTCAGAAGACGGTTCAAGGTTTTCTGCCTTTTTAGTCAAGGCATCACGCAGTTCTGCCAGTGCCTGAATTCCGCCAAGACGCATGAACCAGGCATTGTCGTTTTCAGCAACATCTTTAAAAAACGGAAGTGTGCGTTTGGTCATTTCGGCATCGTCTGTCCGTTGCAAAAAGCGACTGTAAAGCAATATAAAACTGTATTTATCATTTGCATCAGTAAGGCGTTTATAGTTATTGACAAAGAAGGTTTCTTTTTCTCTTGCGCCATATTGCATGTATACGGTTGCCACATCGGTAAAGGTTTTCAGGTCGCCACGTTTTTCTAATTCTTCGGCATAAGCCAATCCTTTTTCTTTATCCAGTTTTGCAATGGCTGCCAAAGCCATTCCTGAAACATTGTAAGAAGAGTCATTCAACGCTTTTTCATACACCGCAAGCAGTTCGTTACCCGGATGATTTTTAAGCAGATATTTTAAAGCAGCGGAACGCACAGCAGCTTTTTCATCGTTCTGTGCCATTGCTGAAAGTTTGGTTTTCAATTGTTCTTTGTCGGCATATTCAAGTCCGGATAAATAGCTGATGGTATTGGAGCGTAATTTCCAATAGGCATCATTCAATCCTTCGAGCACAACCATTTCAGCTAAGGAATCCTGTGAATTTGATAATTTAAGTAATGCTTCCTGACGGTCTAAATAAAGCGGTGCAAAGTGATACTGATGTATGTATTCTGACAACTCTTTTTCTTCTTCTTTGGTGCCGAGCAACATTTTTTCTGCATCAATATTTACCATGTCAGGTTTGCCTTTGCAGGGAAGTGCAAACGTTTGTAATTGATCTTCCAACACAAGTTGATGACGCACTTTTTCTTTTCCGTGATACACATCCACATACATCGGAATTTTATAAAGCGGTGTTGCTTCCCTGTCTTGTTTTTGTTCAATGGTTATGGTTAACCTGTCTTTTTCATCGGGGTATTCTGTTTCATCGTAGTAATACCAGGAGATTCCTAATTCAGGATGACCTTTGTCAAGAAACCACTGATTGAAAAACCAGTTCAAATCTTCACCTGTTACCTCTTCAAATGCAAGGCGCAGATTGTGAATTTCAACGGAGGTAAATTTGTTTTTTTCAAGGTATAGTTTCAATGAAGCAAAGAAGGCATCGTCACCAACTGCCTTGCGCAGCATGTGTAACACTCTGCCACCTTTTGCATAACTGTGGCTGTCGAACATGTCTTCTTTGTCGTTGTATTCAAAACGGATAAGGTCTTTTTTATCGTAAGCAGCTTCGCGCAGGTAATTGCTGAGGTCACCATCTAAATGATGGTCGGCAGCTTCGCGCCCGTATTTGTATTCGCGCCACAAGTATTCACCATACGTTGCAAATGATTCGTTAAGCGGAAGGTTTGACCATGATTCGCAGGTAACCAGATCACCAAACCATTGGTGGAATAATTCGTGTGAAATAATGTCTTCGTTATCACCGTCCAGCATTTCGCGTGAGGTCTGTTGCAGAAACTCTCCGTGCAAGGTTGCGCTGGTATTTTCCATAGCTCCCGAAACATAATCACGTGCCACAATCTGTGAATATTTTTCCCATGCATAGTTCCCGAATTTGGAAGAAAAGAATTCAATCATTTCAGGCGTATGACCGAAAATAGCTTTTGCATATTTCTCATATTCAGGCTCTACATAATAGTTAACTTCTATATTCTTCCACTTGTCTTTTACAATTGCAAAATCTCCGGCTGCCATCATAGCAAGGTAAGGTGCATGACCAAGTGTTTGTTTCCAGTAATCGGTGCGGGTTCCGTTTTTATTATTTACAGAAGAGATTAATAAGCCGTTTGAAAGTGTTACAAATGCGGTGTCAATGGTCATGTAAATTTCCTGAGTCATACGCTCGTTAGGCGAATCAATTGTAGGAAACCAGCAGGAACTTGATTCTGTTTCGCCCTGAGTCCATACCTGACGGGGCTTATTTTTGTCTTTGCCCAGCGGGTTAATGAAATACAAACCTTTGTCTGAAGTAATTGCTGCGCTGCCACCTTCTTTCAGATCTTCAGGTTTGGCGGTATAATCAATAAAGAGTTTGTATTCTTCGGTTCGGGTATAAGTCTTATCTAATTTAATACGAAGTTTCAGGCTATCGTATTCATACTTCAAAGGAGTTTTTCCCGTGGCGGTTAACAAAGAAATTTCGCGTATATCAAAGCCTTTAGCATCCAATGTAAGTGAATCTGTTGGATAGAAATAGGGTTTAAATGATAGTGTTGCCTTGCCATTGAGCTGTTGTTTTTCCCAATTAAAATTTACTTCCAGTCTGGTATGCAGCAAATCATTGATGCGTTTATTTGAAGCGCGGTAAGCACTCTTGTCCATTACATCTTC
>CANKAM010000051.1 GCA_947479755.1 Bacteroidota bacterium | reverse complement strand
CAATTTTTGAGAAAACGCCCATAAACCAACTGTTTCAAGAAACTCAATTACAATATTTCAAAGAACAAAATCCTAATCAATTGAAAATGTGGGACTAATATCAAAACGCTAATGAAAAAGGGTAATAAAATGCTTTTATTTGATTTTACTAACTTTGCATTAAATCCTCACGCTCAAAAACCTAAGGATATGACAGAAGAAACCCCCACCAATAGCGAGAATATTCATTTCAAAAACTGTTTGGAACGTTTTGAAAAAATGTTGCGCAAAAACGAGCGCTATTTTTTCGATACCAGCGATTTTGAAGATCTTCTCAATCACTACATATCAACCAATGATAATGGTAAGGCTCTAAAAGTTGCCAGTTGTGCAATTGATCAGCATCCGTATTCGGTGTTGTTCATTATCCGAAAGGCACAATTACTTTCAGCTTCCAATCAGCAAGACAAAGCGTTGGCAGTTATTTCAAAAGCTGAGTCGCTAGACCCTTCCAATACCGAGTTGTATATTACCAAAGGCAGTATCTACAGCCAGATGGGACTATATAATAAATCCATAGAGTGCTACAACGATGCCATTAAAAAAGCAGATGACCCCGATGATATTTATCTGTGTATTGCTTTTGAATACGAGAATATGTCGGATTACTATACAGCCATTCGTTATCTGAAAAAAGCGTTGCAGATTAATCCTGAAAACGAAGCTGCAATATATGAAATGGCTTTCTGCCACGAGATGCAGAGTACACATGAAGATGCGGTAAATGATTTTAATGCCTTTTTGGAGGAGCATCCTTATTCTGAATCGGGTTGGTATAATCTAGGACTATCCTATGCTAAACTAGATCAGGATGAAAAAGCCATTCAGGCTTTCGATTACGCGATAGCTATCAATGATAAATTTGCTTCTGCTTATTTCAATAAAGCCAACTCATTCGCTAATCTTGAAAGGTATCGTGAGGCAATTCCGGTTTATGAAGAAACCTTTAAATGCGAACAACCCGACAGCACTGCACATTATTATATTGGCGAATGCTATGAGAGTTTGGGTGAAGATGATAATGCATTAAGGCATTACAAAATGGCTTTAAAAATTGACCCTGAATATCCTGATGCATTGTTTGGAATGGCAATGGTGCTGGAGCGAAAAGGAATGGACTTTGAAAGTTCGGGCTACATTAAAAAAGCCATCAGTTTTGATGAGGCAAATGCTGATTTCTGGCATTTTTATGGCGACTTACTTTTGAAAACAGGTTTTGTTCCCGATGCGGAATTTGCCTATGCAAAAACAGTTACACTAAGCCCTGAAAATGTGGATGCATGGGTTGATCTTGCTCATCTGCGTTTTCAACAAGAAAGCCATATTGCTGGCTTCGAAACTGTTGCCGAAGGGATAAAAATTAATCCCGGTGCTGTTGAATTGTATTTTAAAATGGCGGCAATACTATTGGCAATGGGCAAGCAAAATGATGCAATGGAAGTGTTGCGCACCGCCATGGAAATTGATGCAACACGTTTTCAGTTGCTTTTTGATTTTTATCCTGAAGCAGCGCAAGTTTCTGCAGTGATTGATTTAATAGAAGCGTATAAATAAGTCATGAACTTCGAACTGTCAGATATACCTGAAAGGCCTATAAAGCCACGTAATAGTGGATTGACCATGATGATGGACAAAGGTTTGTCTATTCGTCAGGCTGAAGATTTTTTGTCGGTAGCTGCCGGTTACTGCGATTTAATAAAACTTGGTTTCGGCACTTCTTACATCACTCCCGGAGTAAAGGAGAAAGTTGCACTGTATCAAAAGGCAGGAATGAAAGTTTACCTTGGTGGAACGTTGTTCGAAGCATTTTTAATTCGCGGAATGTTTGATGAATACCTGCGCGTGATGGATAAATTTGGTTTGGACAGTGTGGAGGTTTCAGATGGTTCGCTGCAGATTACACATGATTTGAAATGCGAATACATTTCTTTGTTGGCAAAACAGTATACAGTGTTATCGGAAGTGGGCTCTAAGGAAGCCGGAATACTTATTCATCCTAAAGTTTGGAAAAGCATGATGAATAATGAACTGCAGGCAGGTTCATGGAAAGTAATTGCCGAAGCACGTGAATCCGGAACAGTAGGAATTTTTCGCCCAAGCGGAAAGGCACACGTTTCGTTAGTAAAACAGATTGTTGAATCTGTTCCTGCAGAAGATATTATTTGGGAAGCTCCACAAAAATCACAACAGGTGTGGTTTATAAAAGAACTCGGACCAAATGTAAATCTTGGAAACATCGGTTACGAAGAAGTAATTCCCTTAGAAACATTAAGACTTGGCTTGCGAGGTGATACCTTTATGAGTTTTATCACGCACAAAAGTCAGGTAATAAAAACAGAACCTAAAGTCCCTGAAAAAGTAACATCAAAAAACAGAATGAAAGAAATCAGCGTAAAAGAACTGAAAGCAAAACTTGATAAAAAAGAAGATATACAAGTTATTGACTGTCGCGAACCTTATGAATATGAAATCGCAAACATCAACGCACAACTTATTCCTATGGGCGAAATGATGGACAACATTGATAAAATATCTCGCGATAAAACAGTTGTGATTCATTGCCGCAGCGGAGCGCGTTCAGGCAATATTATTCAGGCGCTGGAAGCCCGCGAAGGCTTTACAAACCTGTATAATCTGAAGGGCGGCATTCTTGCCTGGGCTGATGAGGTTGATAATTCACTTACTAAATACTAACTTAATCTATCATTGCGAGCCTAGCGAAGCAATCTCATAATTTGAAGATTGCTACGGTCATACTTCCCTCGCAATGACGATACAAAAATTTTATGCAAGAACTTTTCACCCACATCCTTCACTTGGATTTCGATTGGCTTTTTCAGCAATACGGAACTTATGTTTACCTGATTTTGTTTCTCGTTATTTTTATTGAAACAGGTTTGGTTGCTATGCCCTTTCTTCCCGGTGATTCATTGTTATTTACTGCCGGTCTTTTTGCAAACCAGGTTAACCAGTCAACAGGCGATACATATTTGAATATTTATTATTTGCTTGGCTTGCTTTTTACTGCTGCGGTGTTGGGCGATAATTCCAACTACTGGATTGGCAGAACACTCGGACTGAAAGTGATGCACATGAAAATAGGGAAGAAGGTTTTGGTGAAACAGAAATACCTGGATAAAACACATCAGTTTTATGAAAAATACGGAACCAAAACCATCATCATGGCGCGCTTTGTTCCCATTGTAAGAACCTTTGCACCTTTTGTTGCCGGTGTTGCAGAAATGAATTACCGCAGATTTTTTTCTTATGATATTTTAGGTGGGGCGCTTTGGATAGGTTCAATGACTATTGCTGGTTTTTTCTTAGGTCAATTTGAAGTAATAAGAGAAAACATTGAAAAGGTTGCCTTAGGAATAGTTTTTATTTCAGTTCTGCCGATAGTGATTGAGTTAATAAAGGCACGTAGAGAGAAAACCAAGTAATGAGAACCTTCGGGCTTATCGGTTTTCCCCTTACCCATTCATTTTCTCAGAAATATTTTACCGATAAGTTTCTGACCGAAAAAATTGAATACATAGAGTACTGCAATTTTCCAATTGAAAAGATTGAAGATGTTCAGCAGGTTTTTGAAAACGAAAACCTCTGCGGTTTCAATGTTACCATTCCTTACAAAGAAACAATCATTCAGTTTTTGGATGAGTTAGATTCATCTTCAAGTGGAGTAGGAGCAGTAAACACAGTAGTTTTTAGAAATGGGAATAAGATTGGCTACAATACCGATGTTTACGGTTTTGAAAATTCTCTAAAGCCATTACTAAATGAGCATCATAATAAAGCCTTAATACTCGGCACAGGTGGAAGCTCAAAAGCCGTTGCTTATGTTTTGAAAAAGCTCAGAATCGAATTTCAGTTTGTATCACGTAATCAAATTGCAAATTCAATTTCTTACGATGATTTAAAACCACAAACAATTCTGGAACACAAACTCATAATCAATACAACTCCTCTGGGCATGTTTCCTGAAATACAGGATGCGCCTGGTATTCCTTATAGCTTTATCAGTTCACAACATCTGTTGTTTGATTTGATTTATAACCCTGAAGAAACTGAATTTTTAAAGCGCGGAAAGCAACAAGGAGCACAAACTAAAAATGGTTTGGAGATGCTGCAACTGCAGGCAGAGAAGAGTTGGGAGATTTGGAATAAGTTCTAACTTACTTATTTATCCTCTGTGCTCCGCAATCAATCAGCAAACTAATGATGTGCGCATTCAAACCATCTGAGCGTTGGTAATAAGAATACTTTAAATCAAACTCGTTAAGCATTCCACCTTTTTTTGATTTCAGAAAAGGCGCATAACGGAAACCAAGTCCAAGGTTAATGCTATTGAAAGCCGAAAGGTCGTAATCAGATGTATAAAATACCTCTGAAATATCATGTTGCATATACGGCTTGAAATAGTTGGATTGTGTTTGTGTGTAAAGCCTTACAGAAGGTGATATAGTAAGGGAAGGAGAAATTTTTACAGGAGAATTAAAGCTCAATGTATGTGCTGTTATTCCAAAGTTGTCATAATAAAAGCGGTAATAGGAGCGAAGTATCCATCCTCTTCCAATAAATGAATTCAGTTGAATTCCTATGGGAATTTTAATCCGTTCATCGGGTAAATTTTCTACACGTAATGTAGTATTGTCGTTAAAATAAACACGGTGGAAGGGAGTAGCTAATAATCCTTTTTGATAAGATATTCCGGGATAGAAACCAATTGCATTTCTGCTGTTTATAATCTGGTAAATCCCAAGGGTTATGTTGTATGAATTTCGTTTATAGGTATCATACCATTCGCGGTAGCGCAATTCTTGAGGATAAATAAGTTTTACCGGTCTCCTATACTCAGAATTAAATCGTCCCCATCGCAGGTCATCAAAATTTGCCTGTAGGTCGAGAGTAAGGTCTCTCGATTTTGTTTTGTTTGTATGTTTTATTGAAACCCCTGCCCCTGTTGAATAATAATCTGATTCAAATGAAAATCCGATACTGCCGCCTACTGTAAAGCCTGATTTTTTTAATTTTCTGTTATAGCTCAATGTGGCGTATCCGCGTCTATCCACTAATGATGTCGAAGAAACTACGAAATTAATTTTATCTGTAGAAGCCGAACTGATGATGTCAACTCCGGCATTTATGCTCACTGTATTCAACGAATCAAAATGTTGACTTATGTTTAAGTTTGGAGCATATACTTGTAATTTTTCTGTTCCTGTTCCCCCTGTTACTGCAGAATGTTTCCCATCCTGAGTATAATAGGAAAACAAAACCTGCACTTCAGTTTCAGAGAGTTTTTTCTTACTGTAAGTTGTATCCTGTTTTTGAGTGAAAGCAGTAAACCATACAAAAAATAAACCGGCAAGCATCCAAACCTTTTTCATCCTTTTCTTTTTTCTCTATCTTCTTTGGAGGGGTTTTGGGTCAGGCTTTTAGTTACACCCACAACCCCCGCTTGTTTTTCCAGCTCCCCCACCTGTAGCTCCTTCGCGGTAGGTATGCACATTGTCTTCCATTTTATCAATAGGTCTTTTGCCTTGCCTCATTTCATAATCATTCAGATAAACACGCTGGTAAGGTTTTACTGTTTGGCACGAAGCAGCAAACAAACAACAAATAAAAAGCAGGAATAAATTACGCATAACTGGTAAGCTCTAAACGTGAAGAATGAAATACAGTGTTTGAATCATCAACTATAATACAATGAACGCCAGGCAATTGTTCAATCAAGAATACTCCTGCATCTTTACCCATTACAGAAACAGCCGTGGCAAGTGCATCAGACAGTTCAGCGCTTTTACTTACAACCGAAACACTTTTTATTCCCGATGTAGGATAACCGGTTTTTGTGTCTATATTATGTGAATAACGTATTCCTTTTTTTATAAAATTTTGTTCGTAATCTCCTGAAGTGGCGATAGACGAATTAGTAACTGGCAACCAGAAAAGAATATCGTTTTTATCATCTGGATTGGCAATGCCCACTTTCCAGTCTGAGCCATCAGCCCGTTTTCCCCAGGCTGTTAAATCTCCACTTGCGTTAATCACTCCATTCTTAATTCCTTTTTCCGTCAGCATGGATTTTACTTTGTCTGCGGCATAACCTTTACCTATTGCGCCAAAGCCGATATGCATTCCTTTCTTTTTTAGAAAGACTTTATTGTTTTCAAGTAGTTCAATATTCTGATAACCAACAATAGATAATGTTTTAGAGATAATTTCATCAGATGGAAAATCAAAATCAAGACCTTGGAAATTGTATAGTTTCTTTAAAACTCCTGATGTAATATCAAAAGCACCCTGCGTTAATTCTGAAATTATTTTGCTTCGCCTGATAATTTCAAAAACCTCCGAATCGACTTCCACAGGCTCAATTCCGGCTTTACAGTTGAGTAAAGAAGTTTGCGAATTATTGTTGAATTCGGTAAGCAGTTTTTCAATGCGTTTTATTTCATTGATGCTTTCTTCAATATGCTGCCAACCGCTCTGGTTCAAAGCATCATCAACTATGATTAGTTCAAATGCAGAACCCATTAGCTTTATTTCTTTCCTGAATTCTTGTAACATTAGTTTTGTTTTTTGATACAGAAATTCAGTTCAGAAATAAAATCAGTGCTGGTCTGCTGATTGTAAGTGATAGTTGCAATAACTTTTTTACCGGAATCGATTAATACAAATCGCGGAAACAGCCCGTCTGGATTATACGATTCGGCAAGTGCTTCATTTTGCTTTTCTTCTTCATGCGACAATTTTTTGCGTTGAGGAAAATCGGCATTAAGAAGTATTAAATTTTCATTGCTGAATTGAATAAAACTAGTGTCTGAAAGAATTTTATTTTCAAAGTGTATGCATTTCTGACACCAGTCGGATCCTGAAAAAATTAAAAATATAGGTTTGTTTATTTTTACGGAAAGAGCAAATGCTTCTTCAGCGTTGCTGAGTATTTGCGCATTGCTTATTAAAGAAAAAAAAGAAAATTAATGAAGAGAATTATCTTTTTCACGTATTCATTTTATTCATTTGTTTCTCGTATTGCTTCTTTGCCACTTCACGAAGCGTCTCTTTCTTGTTTGACATAAATGCATTGAGCTTTAAGAGTGTCATTGGAAAAAATCGTTTCAGGTGAAATAGGAAAATGGCCTGTGCAGGAAACAGAATATGGAATTTTCCTGCACCTGCTTTTTTTAGTAAACGTTTGGCCATAGCTTCAGCACTGTGCTTTGCACCATGCACCATGTATTTCCCCATTTCTTTAGACTCTGCATGTTCTCCGCGGGCATGCTGCATTACGTTGGTGCGGAAAAAGAAAGGCATGGCCACCGAAACTGAAATCCCATGTTCCTTCAATTCTGCGTATAGTGTTTCGGAAAGTGCCTTTACTGCAGCTTTGGTGGTATTGTAAGGCGACATGTTTGGTGCCGTTGCAACAGCGGCAATGCTGGAGATATTAATGATGTGTCCCGAAGATTGCTTTTTCATTGTCGGAATAAAATAATGACAACCGTAAATCACTCCCATCTGATTAATTCCTGTAATCCATTCCCAATTCTCCAACCCATACTCTTCAAATGGAGAACCATCGCCAACGCCTGCATTGTTTATCAATAAATCAATGCCTCCCGTTTTTTCTAAAAAGTTTTCTGCAACGGTTTGGTAAGATATTTTGTCAGCAACATCCATTAAATACGGATATGATTTTCCACCTGCATTAGTGATCATATCAGCCGTTTCATTCAATCCTTTTTCTGAAATATCACAAATGCCAATTATCCATTTGTCTGCGGCTAATTCTTTGCATAGTTCTCTGCCCAAGCCTGAAGCAGCTCCTGTTATGAAGGCTCTTTTCGTATGATGTTTTTTTGTGAGTTGATACATTATGTTTTTTGCCTTAGTAGCAAGTTTTATTTATTTAATTCCTTCACTTTAAAACTCCTCTGCACTTCTTTCAGTTTCTCAATATTCTCAGGCTTGTCAATCAATATTCTGGTAAGTATAGTCCCAAACTCTGAAGGTGAAACTATCACTTCTTCGTTTGGGTATTTTGTTTTGTCTTCTTCGTTTCTGGTCAGAATAAAGCTGTATTCTTTATCAGGAGTTTGTCTGTCGTTTCTAATGAAATAGTTCAACGTGTTGTCGGCATAAAACGCAACAGAACTATAGGTGCTGTCAGGCATTTTACCTGTGATACGGATTGGTCCGCTCCACAAATTGTAACCGCTTGCTACATACAAAAAATCAGGATTAGGCATCACCACATGTCGGTCTTTATCAGTCATCACATCTGAATAAACCGGCACATTCATTTTTGAACCTGAGTTGAATTTTATTTTCAAAAGAATATAACGCGGTGTAATATAAATAGTCAGGAAATAGCCCGCCACTGCAGCAAACACAACAATCATTATGCTTTTTAAAGTGCTGCTCATCTTGTTGCTTTTTCAATAGTTGGCAACTGAACAGACTGTATGTCTTTGTAAACATGTTCCTGCGGATGATACATACGAATGGTCATGTAAAATTTTCCTTTATCACCGCTTGGCAACCAGTTGTGTTCTTTCTTCAGAGTTGAGATGTTAATAACAAAACTGCTGTCGCTTTCATACCTTACATTATGCAGGTTGTAAGAAAATTTATCAGCTTCGTTGGGTACTAAAAAATAGTCTTCAGCATAAAGTGTAATGCTCCAATACCTCGCATCCAATGGTATTCCTTTAATCACATAATCGTTTTCAGAAGAAAGTTCCTCCCCTTTAGAATCTGAGTTTGCAACTAAATAAATTACTTCACTAGGATTTAATGCATATAAAGTAGCTACAGCAATCCGTGCGGTTAACAATTGATTGGTTCCTACTTCAGCAAGATTTTGCCCTCTCCAGCATCCGTTTTCAATGGTAGCATCTTTCCCCGTCCAGTGATGGATGCGGTAATAAGCAATTCCCCAACCGCTGAGCAATCCGATGAGAATAAGTAGTATGAGGCTTGATTTTTTCATTTCTGAAATTCTAAGCAAATGTATTTTTTATTTTTATCTACATTTACCTTCCTTATGTTTCGGTGCTTTCTATCAGTTTTTGTTTCTCTTGTTTTGTGTGCGACAGCATACTCACAGCCCAACGCAGCATTTTCATTTACGGAAGTTTGTCAGGGAATTACAACACAGTTCACCAATCAAAGTACTGCTACAGTACCCGACACTATTCTTACCTGGAACTGGAATTTTGATGATGGCAGCAATGCTGCAACACTTCAAAATCCAACACACACGTATTCAACTTATGGAGTTTATGCTGTGCGTTTAATTGTAACAACAGTTTCGGGTTTGCGCGACACTGTTATTAATAATGTAGAAGTTCATCCCGTTCCTGATGCTTCCGTTTCTGCAAGTCCGTTTACGGGCTGTCAGCCGCTGACAATAACATTTACAAATAATACATCCATTGATACAGGCAGCATTTCAAACTGGCTTTGGGATTTTGATGACGGAACAACTTCAACACAACAAAATCCTGCACATACCTATTGGGAACTTTTCGGTCACACCGTAAAACTCTTTGCCACTTCCAACAAAGGCTGTGTCGATTCTACAACCCGCGATATTTTTGTCCTTCAAAATCCTGTTTGTGATTTTACGGCTTCACTGATTTCGCTCAACGACAGCAGCCCCATTGTAAATTTCACCAACCTCAGTTCAGGCGGAAATATTAATTTACTCTGGGATTTTGGTGACAGCATTTCTTCAACCGAATACAGTTTGGTTCATACCTATGATACCTGCGGAAGCTACAATGTTATTCTTACCGCCACAGGAACAAACACCTGCGTAACCGTTGCAAATTATATTCTTGAAGTGTGTGATACGTTGGTGCAGATTTATAATAGTGTTAATGGTGTCTCGTCTACGCTCGACATGACAGTCAATGTCTTTCCCAATCCTTCCAACGGTGATTTAATTAATGTGAATTACGAGTTGGAAAATGAAGAAACTGTTTCCTGTTTTGTTGCTGATATTTCAGGAAGGTTGGTTGCTATACCTTTCAGCAGGAGAAAGCAAACTGCAGGTAAACACTCTTTTGAACTGAGAGAACATCTTCCTGCCGGAATTTATTTTCTGACACTTGATGTTTCAGGCAGAATGTATTCACGTAAAATAATCGTTTCAGATTAATAGTAAAGCCCTTCGACAGGCTCAGGGTGACAAGTGCGTTGTCATGTTGAGCTTGTCGAAACAGTGCGTTGGCAATATAAATAATGAAGAACTCTTTTTTAGATAAAGTCTCCCAACACATAGTTGACCACTACGCAGATGAAACCGAACATCTCTGCATAGTGCTGCCCAACAGGCGTGCTGGGCTTTTCCTGCGCAGCATGATAGGGAAGAAGTTGAATAAGCCTGTTTGGTCACCAACCATTTTTTCCATTGAAGATTTTATTATAAAACTTTCGGGACATCAATTAGCCGACAACGTTTCGCTGATGTTTCGTCTTTACAAAGCCTACAAAGAATGCGAAGGTGCAGAAGCGCAAACACTGGACGAGTTTCTCAACTGGGGACAAAGCATTCTCGGTGATTTTAACGAAGTGGATATGCACCTTGCCGATGCTGATAAATTGTTTTCGCATCTCAAAGGTCTGAAAGAAATGGAAGCATGGAATCCGGAGACAGGACATGTAAAACAAAAGTATCTTGAGTTTTATTTTTCACTCGGAAAACTTTACAATGTTTTCACATCTGCTTTGCTTGCTGATAATACAGCATACTACGGTCTGGCTTGTCGCATAGTGAATGAAAATGCGGCTGAGCGTTGCACCCAAAACAAGTTCAATAAAATAATTTTTGCAGGCTTCAATGCCTTTAGTGTTGCGGAAGAGCGGATTGCGGGAACTCTTGTACATGAAGGTCTCGCAGAGACACTCTGGGATACCGATACGTACTACTTAAATGATATAGATCAGGAGGCAGGCAGCTTTATCCGCAAGTATATCGGTAAAGAAAAGTTGTTTAAAAAAGATAAGTTTAACTGGATTGAAAATTATCTTTCTAAAGAAGAAAAAAATATCACCATCATTGGCGTTGCTAAAGATGTGGGACAGGCAAAAACTGCAGGAGATATTTTGCAGAAAGCAGAAAGAGAAGGAATTAATTTTTCCGAAACTGCTTTAGTACTTGCCGATGAAAACCTCTTATTTCCTATGCTGCACTCGCTTCCCGAAGAAGTGAAGGTAAACGTAACAATGGGCTTTCCTTTAAAAAATCATCCGCTTACCGGATTGTTTCAAACCGTTTTCAGTATGCAAGAAACGGCAGAGAAGCTTGGAGGCAAAGGTTTCTATTTCCGTGATGTGCTGCACCTTTTCAATCAACCGTATTTTATTGCATTGACTGCCGACAACCGCAGATGGGTGAAAGACCGTGAAGAGTATATCCGTGCCAACAACCGCGTATTCATTCGTTTTGGCGATGTAGCAAAAGATGCAGGTACTTCCATGCTGTTGGTGGAGACATTATTTAATTCTTGGCAAGGTTCACCTGTCCGTGCTTTGCACGATTTGCTGCGCCTTTGCGAATTATTGAAAAATATTTTTCTCAAAGACAAAGAACGCAATGCCACCGATGCCGAGTTTCTTTTCTCCTTGCAGAAAATTCTGACACAGTTGCAGACCTGGCTTGCCGAAGACAATGAGGTGAAAGAAATAAAAACGCTTGCCTTGCTTTTCAAGCGCTTGGTTTCAGGCGCTTCACTGCCCTTTTATGGCGAGCCTTTAACAGGTTTGCAGGTAATGGGTATGTTGGAAACACGTACACTGGATTTTGAAAATGTAATTCTGCTCTCGGCCTCCGAAGGCTTTTTGCCGGCAGGTTCGCGCGCACATTCATTTATTCCTTACGAGATAAAAAAGCAATACGGCATTCCCGTTACGGGCGACAAGGATTCCATTTTTGCGTATCACTTTTACCGTTTGCTGCAACGCGCAAAAAATATTCACATACTGTATAACACCGAACCCGGAGATTTTGGTGGTGGCGAAAAAAGCCGCTTCATCCGCCAGTTGCAGAGTGAATTGCCGCGCAAAAATCCCAATGCAAAAATTACCGAGTTGCTGATGACCTTGCCGCCTTCAACCAAAGTTGCGGACGATACCATTGTAGTTGAAAAGAACGAGCAGATTATGCAACGCCTGTTACAAATGGCCGAAAAAGGATTTTCTCCTTCGGCACTCAACACCTATAAAAGCTGCAAGCTGCAATTCTATTTTCAAAATGTGGAGAAGCTGCGTGAGAATGATGAAGTGGAAGAAACGCTGGAGGCCGACACCTTCGGAACGCTGATACACGCTGTGTTGGAAGAGTTTTACAAACCGCTGGAAGGAAAAGAAATTACCAAGGCAGATATAAAAAGCATGCAGCCCCGCGTTGCCGAGCTCACGCAAAAAGCATTTGCAACCATTTATAAAAGTGACGAAACCGCAGCAGGCAAAAATCTGATCAGTTTAAAAATTGCACAACGTTATGTTGAACGCTTTCTGCAATTAGAAATGGATTCTGTCGGAACACGACATACCGTGTCGTTAATAAAAACCGAACAAAAATTAGAAGGCAAAATAAACGTAAACGATTTGGTGGTTAACCTGCGCGGCACAGCCGACAGGATTGACCGTTTGGATAACCGCATCATCCGCGTTATTGATTACAAAACCGGAAAGGTTGCCCCCAAAGAAATCACCATCAAAGATTTTGATGACCTTGCTTTTTCACCTGACCTCAACAAAGCATTTCAATTATTCTTTTACGCATGGCTATATTGGAAGCGTAAAGAAGGAAGAGAAACGGTTGGCGAAGGAATACAAGCAGGCATTATCAGTTTTAAAGATTTGACAGCTGGAGTAAAAGCTTTGAAATTAGATACAGGCGATTTAAAAACCGACCTTCTGGACGAAAATAGTTTCGCCTTATTTGAAAATGCATTACATATTTTATTGACCGATGTTTTCTCTCCCCAATCTTCATTTACCCAAACCGATGATTTAAAAATCTGCGGCTATTGCAGCTTTGCAGGTATTTGCAGAAGGTAGCTAACCGTCATTGCGAGGGTTTTTCCCCCGAAGCAATCTCTGCTGTTTAGAAAAGATTGACTTTTTACGCAAAACTCTGCGCCCTTTGCGGTAAAATCCTCATTCATATCCTTGCAGCCGCCATTTACTGCTTTACAATTAACACGTATTCTGTCGCAATTAACGGTTACTTCCTTACAATTAACACCATCAGCCTTGCTATAGGCAGCATCACCACTGCAAGAGGGAACAACACCTTTGCAAGAGGCAGCAACACCGCTGCAAGAGGCAGCAACACCGCTGCAAGAGGTAGTAACACCGCTGCAAGAGGCAGCAACAACTCTGCAAGAGGTAGCAACACCGCTGCAAGAGGCAGCAACACCGCTGCAAGAGGCAGCAACACCGCTGCAAGAGGCACTAACACCTTTGCAAGAGGCAGCAACACCGCTGCAAGAGGCAGCAACACCACTGCAAGAGGCAGCAACACCACTACAAGAGGCAGCAACACCACTACAAGAGGCAGCAACAGCTATGCAGGAGGGAACAAAACCTCCGTAACAGACAGCAAAAGTGGTACAAGCTATTACGATGTTAACTATTTTTTTCTCCGCGACTCTGCGGTAAAACAATCTTAGCATTCTCTGTGAAACTCTTTTACCTCCGTGCCCTCTGTGTTAAAAATCTCATCTCCTTGGCGAAAAAAAATCTTAATGCCCTTGTGCCCTTAGTGGTAAAAAAACACCTTGCAATCCAAAAAAAATTACCTTCACCGCTTGGATTAAATAAAATGTTTATTTTAGTCCGCTCAAAAAAACATAAAACCTACAGAAACAAACCATAAGATGAAGCTTAAACATCTACTCTTTACCGCATCAGTATTCATTTTTACAGGAAGTCTTATTGCTCAGGAAGCTCCTGCCGAAGACACAAAAGCAAACAAAAAAGAAGCGAAGGCAGCCGAAAAAGCAGCCAAAGAAGCCGAGAAGGCAGCAGCTCCTGTTGATACAGCAAAACGCGTTCGTCCTCCTTTTGCTACCAGCAAGTGGCCAAGCATCAGCGTAGGCGCAGGTAACATGTCGTTTATGGGCGATATTGCAGATAACACAAGCACCTTTACCTACACCAACTGGCGCATGGGCTATAACTTCCGTATTGAGCACCGTACCTGGAGTGCATTAGGTTTTGCACTTAACGGACTCTATGGAAAAGTAGCTGAAAACCAGCGCTCGCGTGTAGCTGCTGAGAATGTTAACTTCCAGTCAACCGTTATGCAGGCTGAATTTGATATCATGATTTACTTAGATAATAACCTGTTCATCAACCGCGCTTCACGTTTTTCTCCTTACCTGTTTGGTGGTGTTGGTTACATGATGTTTGACCCTAAAACAAACCTTACCAACGAGGACAAAAAAGCTTATCACTATTGGGATGACGGAACCATTCGAACCGAAGCACAATATCTTCCTGGAACTCAGATTGAAGATGAGAACGCCTTGGCGCATGGATGGGATCCCACTAGTCCTGATTACAACCATACAAACCTTGATGATTCTTACGAAACTCCAATTGATAAATCATTAGATTCTGAGCAAAAAACAATAACCAAATCAGGATTAACAATTCCTGTTGGATTAGGCTTACGTTACAAATTATCAGACAAATTTGATGTGTGCGCATCAGGTACCTACTACATCACCATGACCGATTATTTAGACGGATTGAAAGGCAATAAAGGAGTAGGCGGAAACGATGCATTTATCTACACATCACTTTCATTTGCATGGAACATTGGAATGGGCACACCAAAAGCAGCTCCTTCTATTTATGACGAAATTGACTTTGATGCCTTAGACAACGAAGATGATGACGGTGACGGAATCAATAACGTTGACGACTGGTGCGCTGGAACTCCTTCAGGTCTGCCTGTTGATGCAAACGGTTGTCCGTTTGACAATGATAAAGACGGTGTAGCCGATTACAAAGATGATGAGCCGAATTCAGTATTAGGAGCTATTGTTGATGCAAAAGGTGTAACCATCGGTGAAGATTCTTACGATGACTTAGGTGCTGATACTGTGGGAACACCACGTAACTTAGTGATGGAGTCTCATCCTAAATCTAAACCTGAAAGAGTTGGAAGCTACTACTCGTTTGATAAACCTCAGAGTGCTCAGGGAGCAGCTGGTATAGGCGAGTTTGCAGAAGTGGATACTGACGGTGACGGATTTATCTCACCACAGGAAATCACCAACGCTATCGACATGTTCTTTGATGGTAATCTTGATTACTCAGCTACAAAACTTCATAGCTTGATTGACTTCTTCTTTGACCAGGAGTAGGTAAATCAACGCAGAAAACCAGTATATGCTGAAAAAAATAGTTCTATCGGTTTCTGTTCTTGCAGTGGTAATAGGTTTGCAGAGTTTTGCGCAAACAGGAGCCGATTCCCTCAGGAATGCAAAGCTGAAAGAAAATCAGGCTAAGCAGGTTAAAAAGCATCAGAACGACAGTCTGCGTAAAGCAAATACCAATATGAAACCTACCATTGGCATTGGTCCGGGCATGTTTCATTTCTTTGGCGATGTAAACCATAACAAGTCAGTAAATCCGATGATTCCAAGTTTCGGGTTTAACCTTAATGTTGCGCAGAACATAAGTCCTTCATTCAGGGTAGATTTTGATTTTGTGATGGGCAACCTTGTCGCTAACGAACGTTCAGTAGAACGCAATCTTAATTTCAAATCAAGAACCATTAACGGAAGCGCTCAGCTTACCTACACTTTTGCCGGCATGCTGAAACCAGACAGGGTTATCAATCCTTATATATCTGCCGGTATCGGTGTTTTAAACTTTGATACAAAAGGTGACTGGAAAGACGAAAACGATTCTCCTTATTATTACTGGAACGATGGAAGCATCCGTGATATTGCACAAACAGATCCTGCTGCAGAAGATGCTATTGCCCTTGATCGCGACTATAATTACGAAACCGACCTACGTCAGGCAAACCTTGACAGTCTTGGCAAATATTCACAGGTTGCTTTAACGGTTCCTGTGTCTTTTGGCTTTGATTTTAAGATAAGTGACCGCATGCGTTTGAAGTTGGGAAGTACATTCTATTATTCATTCACCGACTTAATTGATAATGTCAGTTCAGCAGGTTCAGGTGTTCGCAAAGGCGATGATGCAAAAGACATGTATTTGTTTTCAAACTTTACGATTCACTATGATTTCTTCACTCCTAAAAGGAAAACTCCTGAAGGCAGATACACAGACATAGATTTTACAGGAGTTGTTGAAACCGATTCGGATGGTGACGGTATAGCTGAAGAATTAGATAAATGCCCAGATACTCCAAAAGGAACAAAGGCTGATAAGAACGGTTGCCCCGTAGATAGTGATGGAGATGGTATTCCTGACTATTCAGACATGGAAAACAATACCGCTAAAGGTATGAAGGTAGATGCAGAAGGATACGGCTTAAGTGATGAGGCAATTGCCAATACCTATAAAGATACAGTAGGCACTAACCGCGCAAAGATGTTTGAGATTTACCCCGATATGCGCGAGCAATATCCTTTACCTTCAGGTACAGCACCTAAAAAAGAAGAGAAGAAAGCTGAAAAGAAGAATGATAGCAGAGATATGAATCAGGTAATTCAGAAATTAGAAAGCGGACAGGTGAAACCTAAAGCCATCATTACCGGTAATACTAAAATGGAAATGATTGATACCAATAAAGACAAGCAGCTTTCAGGTATGGAAGCTTATACTATGGTAGAAGAGTTTCTGGAAGGGCATTCAAAACTTACGCTTCCCGAGGTGTATGAAATAATAGACTACCTGTTTGAACAATAATCAAAATAATATATCTTTAGCCACTTTTTTAACTTAAAAAACAAACCAATGATTAAGAAAATTACTCTGATAACTGCGTGGATTTTTACAGTGTCAATTTTTAATAGTTCAGCACAGGATGTGTCTGTGAATGTTGATATGCCTGCAACTGCAGCACCGGAAAGCACATTCAGAGTTACGCTTACTGTAAATAAAGGTGAGGTAAGCGGTTTCGCGAAACTGGAACAATTGCTTCCTGCAGGATTAGATGCTACAGCAGTAGATGTAGCCAACTCAACCTTTACATTTAAAGACAGAAAAGCAAAATTCCTTTGGATGTCATTACCTGCCGAAACTACTTTTAAAGTATCTTATGATGTGAAAGTAGCTGCCGGAACCAGCGGAAACCAGATTTTGGAAGGTACATTTGCCTACATTTTAAACAACGAAACACAAAAATATGCTTTGCCTAAAAGCATTATAAATATCAGTGCTGCCGAGGTTGCAAACACGGAAGTAAAAGTAAACGTTGTTGAAACTCCTCATAACAATCCTGAAGCTGAAAAAGCTAAAGAAGAGGCTGCTGCTAAAGCTGCCGCTGATGCTGCTGCAAAACAAGCTGCTGACGCTGCTGCTAAAGCTGCTCAGGAAGCAAAAGCTGCTGCTGACAAGGCTGCTTATGAATCAAAATCAGCTACTGAGAAAGCTGCCGCTGATGCTGCCGCAGCTGAAAAAGCTAATAAAGAATTAGCTGCTTCAATCAAGAAAAAACAAGATGAAGACAAAAAAGCTGCTGATGCACTTGCTAAAAAACAACAACAGGAGTCTGCGCCTTTAGAGAAAAAACAACAGGTTAAGACAGAAGTTGCCGTTGCTGTTAAAGAAGGCAAGCCTGTTGATGGTTTGGTCTTCCGCGCACAGGTTGCAGCAGGAAAGAAAAAAGTTGCTCCTTCAGTCTTTCAGGGTGAATACAAAATCACCGAAGAGATTTTCTGGGAAGAGCATGAAGGGTGGAACAAATATACTGTTGGTAATTTCAACTCTTACCGCGCAGCTAAAACATTTGCAAATGAAATCCGCGATAACAATGGCGTTACAGGCTCATTTGTGGTAGCTTATAATAAAGGTACACGTATTTCAGTTCAGGAAGCGTTAAACCTTTCAGGAGGAAAATAAGACACTAACGATTTTTATGAAAGCCCTCCTCATTTTGAGGGGGGGCTTTTTATTTCAAAAAAAATCGTCATTAAGTCGATTTCATTTTTTTGTATATTGGCTCACTATTTAAGCCCTGTCAACAACCGATATATGAAGATAAAACTACCCTTGTTTTATTCTTTTTTCTTTTGCTTTTTAGCAGCATTTGCTGCTGAAAAAGATTCTGTTAAAACGCAAAATAGCTCAAGTTATAATTACAGCAAAGCTCCTTCAATTGGCTACAACATTGGTTACCTTACCGTATTTGGTGATGTAAAGCTAAATGGCTACAGTCCGTCCTTTTCATCGCGACTGGGGCATCAGTTTTATGTTTCACTTCCGCTTTCCAACTCGTTTTCGATTTCTTATAATTTCCTTGCAGGTAAAGTTTTTGGCGAAGAAACACGCGCAACCGACAACCTGAATTTCCGAACTTCGCTTGTAGGACAGGCCTTGATGTTTGAATATAATTTTCACAACATTATAAAACCGGATGTTGATAGCAAGTTGGGTGTTTTGCCAGTTATTGGTTTTGGTCTTGAAGCTCTTATTTTCCGTGCAAAAGCTGATATGCAGGATGCTGACGGTAAAAAATATTACTACTGGAATGATGGTTCAATCAAAGATCTTCCCGAAACACCAGGTAATGTTGACTTAGCTTCTGATATTGAACGCGATTATACCTATGAAACGGAGCTGCGTGATGCTAATCTGGATGGTTTCGGAAAATATTCGCAGATATCGTTTGCAATGCCTTTTACCTTAGGTGCTGATATAAAAGTGGGAAGAAATCTGCATTTACGATTAGGCGCAACCTATCACCTTACTTTTTCTGATATGCTTGATAACCTTAGCAGCAAAGGAAGCGGCAACCGCCAGGGAAATGAAGGCAAGGATATGTTTCTGTTTTCTTCGGTTGGTGTAAGTTATAAATTCGCTGCTCCAAAAGGTAAGAAACAAAAACAGGTTGATGCCGATGAAGACGGTATTGCTGACCTTTTTGATAAATGCCGCGAAACGCCTAAAGGCGTGAAAGTGGATAAAAACGGTTGTCCGCAGGTGAATGAAAAAGATCGTGATTCTGATGGTGTTTTAGATGTGGTTGATCGTTGCCGCGATACAAAAGCGGGAGATAAAGTTGATAAAGAAGGTTGTTCAGAAGCGCAAAAAGAAGCGCAGAAAAAACTGGCTCAGCAGGCTGATAGTATTGCTGCTGCAAAAGCAGCACAGGAAGCTGAAGCCAAAGCACAGGGTGATTTTTATTTTGCCGACCTGAACAAAAACGGAAGGGTAGAAGTAGCAGAAGTAAATGAATTTATTGACCGTCTGTTCGATGGTGATAAGAATGTTACAATTGCTACTATGGACGAAATTATTGAATACTATTTTGATCAAGATGATGGTATTGATGTAAAACCGGAAGGAATAATAAAGGAAGAAAAGAAATTTGAAGAACTTAAATCCAACGGAGTATTAGGCGCACAGGAAACAGAATTAAAACCAGTGGAAGCTAAAGGAGTGCTTAAAGTCGAACCAAAACCACCCGAACCCAAATCAATTGAAATCAAAAATATAGATCCTAAATATCATTTTGCCGATCTTAATAAAAACGGTAAAATTGAAAAAGCTGAATTAGATGTTTTTATAAACCGCATGGAGAAAGGGGATAAAACTGTACCTATAAAGCTGATTGACGAAATACTTATTTATTATTTTAACCAGGAATAAAATTAACATAATACTTTTGCCGCAAATTATATGTTGAAAACGTTTACACTCCTTACCGCATCTCTGTTCCTTACCATTTCTGCGTTTGCGCAGGAAGGTAAAACAGTTGTTCCGAAAGACGAAAGCAAAGACGCTTTTTACAAGCCACGAATTGGGCTTAGTGCCGGTATGTTTACCTTTTTTGGTGAAGTGCGAGATAATACCTTCTCCCACCTGTTTACCAGCAGTATGGCTTATGAAGTAAATGTTGGCAGAAACATAAGCAAATCATTTGCATTGGAATTGCGCGTAATGCACGGCAATATGAAAGTGAATGAGCGCGGAATAGACAACAACTATAATTTCAAATCCAACATCTGGAATGGAAGCGCCAACATAGTTTACAACTTCGATAATTTCTACAAAAAGCCAAAAGTGATTATGCCTTTCCTTTCGGTTGGTTTAGGTTACCTGAGTTTTGACTCTAAAACAGATTTACTCAGTTCAACAGGTATTGCATATCAATACTGGAGTGACGGAACAATCCGCAGCATTGACGAAAATAGTCCTCAGGCCGAAGATGCTGTAATTCTTCAGCGCGACTATGATTATGAAACTGATTTGCGCGAACAAAACCTTGATGGTCTTGGGAAATACAAATTATTCAGCTTAAATATTCCTGTTTCAGGAGGTGTCAATTTCCGTGTAGGTAACCGTTTTACCATGCGCCTTGGAACTACCTATTATGTGAATTTTACAGATATGATTGACAACATTTCTGACGCAGGTGAAGGCAGCAGAAAAGGAAACAAAGCAAAAGATAATTTTCTCTTTACCTCATTAGGACTTTCTTACAGTTTGTGGGGCGATGGCATGAAAACCGAACGCGACAAATATTTTGATGATATTGATTTCTCAAACATTGACACCGAAGACAGCGATGGTGATGGGGTGCTTGATTTTCTTGACCGCTGCGCCAACACACCTATAGATGAGGGTGTAGATGAAAACGGTTGTCCCCTTGATACAGATGTGGATTTTATTGCAGGCGAACAAGATAAAGAAACAACTTCGGCAAGCGGAGCTTTGGTAAACTCATCAGGAATTACATACAACGATTCAATTATTGCGAAGGAACAGGCAGATTCAATTGCTGTTCTCCGGAAAATGATTTCAACTATTTACCCGAGTGGAACGGACAACAGAAAAGTGAGCCCTTTAAGATCAGGTGACATGGAATTGCTGTCACAAAAAGTAGAACTTATTCAACAGGATTTACAGCGCAAGGATGATCTGGATAATTTTTTCGAAAGCGTGAGTGATGAAGTAAAACGTAAAAATATTACCGATCCAAAAGAGATTGAAAAGGTTTTCAAAAGTGTGAACGGTGTTTACACAGAGTTAACGAAGCTCAATCCTGAGATGAATAAAACACTGGAAGTTGCTGCACAAAAGGATGAACATCAGAGCACTATTCCATCTCAATTCCTTAATTCAGATGCCAATGAAGACGGGTTACTTACTGCAGATGAAATACTTCGTGTTATTGAGCAATTTCTTGACGGAAATTCCAGTTACAGCTTGCCTCAGGTTTATGAGATGATTGAATATTATGATAAGAATATGAAAGGTGTTCGTGTTATTGATTTTGGCGGAACCAGAGGTGTTTATATTAATGGTAAACTCAACATTCTCCCTAAAACAACAAACACTTCACCTGAAACACTTAAACGCAGACAGCTGGCTAAAGAATTTAAAACAGTGGATCTAAACAGAGATGGAGAGATATCACCTGATGAAATCAATAGTGTTATTAAGCTATATCAGGCAGGTAGTTCCTTGTATAACAAAGAAATGATGAACAAACTCATTGATATTTTTCTTGAATAAAACTTATTCTCGAGATTTGCGTTAAACGCGCATCCATAAAAACCGATCATGAGAAGAATTATACATTTTGTTGCGATTTTAGGTCTTTGTCAGTTCACTTTTGCTCAGGAGCCTACTAAAGTGAAAAAAGAACAGAAAAAACCTGCTAAGACAGAAAAAGTACCTAATAAATTTAATCCAAGTATTGGAGCAGGAGTGGGAGTTACCCGTTTCTTTGGCGATATTGAAGATGTAAACGCCACAAATATTCATCGTATTGGTAATAGGTTGGCTTATGATTTCACCTTTAAAACCAATCTTTCGCGTTGTTTTAATGTAAGTTTGAATGCCCTATTCGGGAAAGTGAGCGGAAATGAGAACGAACATCGTGAACACCGTAATTTCGAATCGAAAATGTTCAGTATGGGTCTGAATTTAGAATATAACTTCAGTCATTTTTATAAAAACAAAAAAGGTAGAAAGCCTTTTCTTACCCCATTTGTTAGTGCCGGTATTTATTATGCGGACTATAATCCACGTGCCGATTTATACAATTCTAATGGCGATTTATATTACTACTGGCAGGATGGTTTTATCCGCAACCTGCCCGAAGGATCTACGAATCCTGATGATATTAAAGTAATGGAACGTGATTATAATTATGAAACTCATTTGACTGAAACACCAGTAAAAACAGTTGCTTTTCCTGTAGCTGGGGGCTTTGATATGCATATAGGTGAGAAATTTACCTTTAGATTAAATGCAAGTTATTTCTTTACGCTGAGCGATAAGATTGACAATTTCAGTGACGGTCGTTATTCTAATAAAAAAGACGGCTACTATTATAATTCCCTTGGAGTTTTCTGGAACTTCATCAGTGAGAGGGATAATAAAATTCCGGGTGTTGACCCTGATATTTATTTCTATGATTTTAATGCATTGGATGAAGAAGATACCGACATGGATGGTGTAACCGATTTGAAAGACAGATGCGGTGAAACCCCTTCTGCTGCAAAAGTGGATGAAAATGGTTGCCCACTTGATGTTGATAGTGACGGAATTCCTGATTATCTGGACAAAGAGCCGAATACAAAACCAGGATACATTGTTGATGCAAATGGCGTAACAATTAACTTCCAGGAGATTGCTGAAAATATGGGTGACAGCATGAGCATGAAGCGTTCACAGGCAAATGCTGACTATATCAACTTACAGAAATTAGGCGATTCGCAATACACTGTTCACGTTGCTACATTTGGAAAAACTATTCCCGCAACACAGAAACAGAAACTGAACAATATAGAGGGATTGGTTGAAACTAAAAAAGACACGCTCACTATCTATACACT
>CANKAM010000050.1 GCA_947479755.1 Bacteroidota bacterium | reverse complement strand
GCAAAGGAACAGGGTTACCACCCAACATTTCTTTCACCTGTTTTACCACGTTTAAGAAATCTGCACCTGCACGGTCCATTTTATTTACGAAACCCATACGGGTTACATTGTAGTTATTAGCCAAACGCCAGTTTGTTTCTGACTGTGGCTCCACACCATCAACAGCCGAAAACAAGAAAACCAATCCATCCAGTACGCGGAGTGAGCGGTTTACCTCCACCGTGAAATCCACGTGGCCGGGTGTGTCAATAATGTTGATCTTATACTTCTGTCCGCGATAATCCCAGAAACAAGTTGTAGCAGCTGAAGTGATGGTGATACCACGCTCCTGCTCCTGCACCATCCAGTCCATAGTTGCAGCACCATCGTGTACTTCACCTATTTTGTGGTTTACTCCTGTGTAATATAGGATACGCTCTGTGCAGGTTGTTTTACCCGCATCAATGTGAGCTGCAATTCCAATATTCCTTGTATATCTTAAATCTGCCATTTTAGTGTTAAGCTTCCTGCTATTGTATTATATTAGAATCTGAAATGTGAGAAAGCTTTGTTTGCTTCAGCCATTCTGTGTGTATCTTCTTTACGTTTATGAGCGGCACCTTCTTCTTTATATGCTGCCATAATTTCTCCGGCTAATTTCTGAGCCATTGATTTCTCGTTTCTTTTGCGTGCAAACTCCAACATCCATTTCATTCCCAAAGCAATTTTGCGCTCAGGACGAACTTCCATAGGAATTTGGAAAGTTGCTCCACCTACTCTGCGGCTTTTTACTTCCACGTTAGGTGATACATTAGACAATGCTTTTTTCCAAATATTCAAACCGTCTTCCTGCATTTTAAGCGATACTGCATCAATAGCACCATAGAATGTTTTAAGTGCTGTGGTTTTTTTACCGTCATACATCATGTTGTTTACGAAACGGGTAACGAGTACATCGTTAAATCTTGGATCCGGAACGTAAGGTTTGCGTTTGGGTGTTGGTTTTCTCATTGGTGATTATTCTTTATTATTTCTTTATGGTTGCCCTTCGACTGCGCTCAGGGTGACAATTTTTTTATTTCTTTTTAGCCGGTGCTGCTGGTGCTCCTTTCTTAGGACGTTTAGCTCCGTATTTGCTTCTGCGTTGTCTGCGGGCTTCCACACCTGCAGTATCTAACGCTCCGCGAACGATGTGGTAACGAACTCCCGGAAGGTCTTTTACTCTTCCGCCACGCACCAACACAATACTGTGTTCCTGCAGGTTGTGTCCTTCGCCACCGATGTAGGCGTTAATCTCTTTACCATTGGTAAGCCTTACCCTTGCTACTTTACGCATAGCTGAGTTAGGTTTTTTAGGCGTGGTGGTATATACACGTGTGCACACTCCCCTGCGCTGCGGACATGAATCCAGAGAAGGCGACTTGCTTTTCTCAACGATTTTTACACGTCCTTTTCTTACCAATTGCTGAATTGTAGGCATTTTCCGAGCTTTTTTACTTTTAAGTTTTTACAATAAAATTGAATCCCCTTCCTTTTTTGGGGACGGCAAAGGTAGATTTATTATTTTAACTAACAAGCCCTATGTTGAAAAATATTTCACGCTCATTCTCAATAGCTTCCCTGTGTAAGGGAAAGAATGTTTTTAAAGGGTGATTAAAAAGGTAAGAGTTATTAACAAAAATGCCAAAATCGCTAAAATGAGGCTTAACAAAAAATAGAATCAGGAGAAATTTTATCCATTTCCCTGATTTGCATTTTTCATGCTTTCAAACAGTTCAGATTTTTGTTTTATTTCTTTGGCCTTGATTTCTTTCTCAATGGCAAAGTAATGCTTGTAGTGTTCCAGCGCTTTTTCTGATTTACCCATGTCGGTATAGACATCGGCCAGATTTTTATGAATATCGAATTTTACGGAGCGGACATTGAAGCTATCGGCATGGTGCATGGCTTTTTCAAGAAAACTGATTGCCTGGCGGTAATCAGTTTTTTTATAATGAAGTATGCCGTAATTCATAATTCCTGTGGCAATACCGTGATGATTTTCAACGGAGTTAACTATTATCATAAAGCGATCGAGGTATTGAATGGCCTCGTCAAATTTGCTCTGATAGACCTTTACACCGGCTAATCCGTTGAGCATATTGGCTATTCCGTTTTGGTCGTTAAGTTCTGCATGTATCTCAAGTGCTTTATGAAAGAAGGCTTCGGCTTTGTCATAATTTTCAAGGTAATGATGCACGGAGCCTATGTTTCCGATGCAGTTTGCCGTACGCTTTTGATTGCCGGCTGCCTCACTTTCTGTCAACGCTCTTTCAAAATAATCCAGTGCCTGCTGATAATCTTTGAGCGAACCGTGAACAATACCCAGTCCGCAGAAGGCATTGCCTAAGCCATCGCGGTCATTAATACTTTCATAATAGCCGATTGCTTTAATAAAATGTTTCTGGGCATTCATATAATCACCCAATTTCCACAGGGCATTACCGGAATAAACATTTGCCTGTGCAAGCAGGGCTGTTTCACCTAATTCTTCGGCATCGCGCTCCGCTTCGCGCGCCAGCAGCCATGAGCGCAGCAAATCTTTTAATGCCACACGATGGCTTAGCTCCAGCAGGGCATGCACTCTTTTAAGCGGATTGCCTGAGCCGTTAACAATATGCTCTAATTCTTCGGTGGTGCTGCTTTTTACAGGCGATATCATAACAATGCCTTATAGTTAAAAGGCGCGCGAAGGTTGCAAACATATTGTTATGAAAGCAAAAAATAAGATGAAGCAAGTATTTTATATGTTTGAACTCTGAAATTATTCGATTGACATGAAAAAATACTTAAGTGAATTTATAGGAACGTTTATACTTGTTTTTGCTGGAACGGGTGTGGTGATTGTTGACCAGCAAACCGGAGGAGCGGTAACGCTTACGGGCATTGCAGCCTGCTGGGGTATGATTATAGTTGCCACGGTTTATGCCTTTGGCGATATTTCGGGAAACCACATTAATCCTGCGGTTACTATTGCTATGGCGGTTGACAAGCGTTTTGAATGGAAGGAGGTGCCTGCTTTTTTGATTGCGCAATTGCTTGGCGCTTTTGGTGCGAGTTTATTGTTACATTTTCTTTTTCCTGAAAACACTTCGCTTGGGGCTACACAGCCCGGGGGCAGCGTGATGCAGAGTTTTATTATGGAAGTGGTTATGACCTTTATTCTGCTGCTGGTGATTTTGCGTGTATCCACGGGCTCAAAAGAAAAAGGGATTACGGCAGGGCTTGTAATTGGCGCTACGGTTGGTTTTCTGGTTCTTTTTGGCGGACCGGTAAGTGGTACCAGCCTCAACCCTACCCGCTCACTGGCTCCAGCTATTGTTTCGGGTAATTTGAATGCATTGTGGATTTACCTTACTGCGCCTTTTATTGGCGCGGTGGGGGCGGTGTTTGCACACAGGGTGCTGCATACACAAGAATAAAAAATAATAGCCACAGATGCACAGATTAGAAATTAAACAACGGCTGCCTAAGCCATTCTGAAGTAAAGAATGGGGTGTTGATTGAACAAAATGCACTTCTGCGTCATTTAAGATGCAATGTAAGTTCACTTCCGCGTCACTTAAAAGGTCATATATCTACGTTAAAGACTACCAATTACTACAGTTACACTACTAATAGCGACATAAAAACTGCCTATTTCTTCAGTTAGAGCACTAATTAATGCACCTATACAACTAATTACTACATTATAACTGCCTTTAAATGCTTTAATGCTACTAATTACTGCACTTACGTTAGCAACTAATGCATTTGCACTACTAATTACTACCGATATACTACTATTTATAACTTAATAGCTACCTATCCAGCATAGTTAAACTGCAGTTAAGATATAGAATTTGAAAATTTTAAAGGTTTGTGCGGGCAAACTCCTTACAATACCCCTTAATCAAATCCCGCACCCTGAGGAATTCATTCATCACTTCTTCCTCAGTGCCTGTAGCCTTTGCCGGGTCAGGAAAATTATGATGAAATTTTTTAGCCGTTGAAGGAAAATAAGGGCAACGCTCGTTGGCATTGTCGCAAACGGTAATTACAAAGTCAAAATTAAGGTCGCGGTACTCATCAATGTTGTTAGAAGTGTGGTGCGAGATATCCACACCGTCTTCTTTCATTACTGCAATGGCGCGGGGGTTTACACCGTGCGTTTCAATACCGGCACTAAACACCTGCGCTTTGTTACCTGCAGACAGGCGCAGGTAGCCTTCTGCTAGCTGGCTGCGGCAGCTGTTGCCGGTGCAGAGGATGAGGATATTTTTCATGGTGTTAGCAGCATCCACCGCCCGGTGTGCAGCAGCCTTGTGTAGTTTCTAATTCGGCTAATTGCAGTTTTTGTTTTTCCACAGGAATACCGCAATTGTCTTTTGCAAGGCAATCGGTTTGTTTGCTTGTCAATACAAAGTTACCGTTACTGAAATCCAGCCCGTATTTGCCAACGGTATCGCTCTGGTATTCCATTTCCAGTTCAAGGTCTTCGGCACCAAACTGTTTTTCGTAAATGGCAATAATCTTCAGCAGCTTTTGCGGCTCAAGGCGGTGCGCTACATCGGATGCAACCCAAAGTTGGAAGCTCACCGTTTTTTCCTGACGCACGGTGCCTCCGCAGTCAATAAAATGCTTGGTCACCAGTCCCGCCTCAGTGATGTGAAAATGTTTGGGAACCGCAGTTCCATTGGGTTCAACAAAGTTGATTTCGTTTACCGTGTTCAGGTAGTTTTTAAAGGTTGATAGTTTCATGTTTTTAGATTTTAGAGATTAGAATTAGTAATTAGGCCCTTCGACAAGCTCAGGGTGACAGATTAGCAACAGGTTTTCTTCTTATTAATACGTTCAAAAAGCGTTTCAAAAATTTTGCGGTTTTTCTCCCACACTTTTTCGTCAATGCAATAGCAAATGGCATTTCCTTCAATATTTCCGCTGATGATGCCCGCGTTTTTCAATTCTTTCAGGTGTTGTGATACGGTGGGTTGTGCCAGCGGAAGTTCATTAACAATGTCACCGCAAATGCAGGCATCCACTTTAAGCAGATACTCCAGAATAGCAACGCGGGCAGGGTGTGCAAACGCCTTTGCTATGGTTGCAATGTCGTTTTGTTTTTGTGTAAAATGGTCAGATTTTGTGGCTCCCATTGTTGATTTTTCTTTATTTTAATATTGCAATATTACGATAAACATTTGAAACCGAAAAATTGTTTTAAGAATGAGGTCGTCTCCCTGAACTTGTTTCAGGGTCTTAAAAGAGATGCTGAAACAAGTTCAGTATGACGGAGATTTAAACTATAGCCTCGTTAATAGGAAATCTGCCGAAGCGGTACAGCGCCTCAAAATGCGATTTAAGCGCAGCGCCAAAGGTGTAGTTCACATTGTAAGGAACATTAAACTCCTTAGCCGTTTGCTCTACAATACCTGCAATAGCGGGGTAATGCACATGACAGATTTTAGGAAACAGGTGATGCTCTACCTGATAATTCAAACCGCCTACATACCAGGAGATTAATTTATTGCCGGGCGAAAAATCAATGGTAGTTTCCATCTGGTGTATCGCCCAGTCGTTGTGAATATTTCCTTCTTTATCAGGCAGCGGATGTGTGGTGCCTTCCAGTGTATGTGCCAGTTGAAAAACAACTGTCAGTACAATACCTGCAACAAAGTGCATCAGCGTAAACCCAAGCGCCACTTGATAAAACGGAATACCGAAAAACAAAGTGGGAACAACCATCACAATAAAAAGGTAAACAATTTTAAGCACTATCATTTTCAAAAGCACAATGCGGTTTTCTTCTTTGGTAGTGGTGGTAACACCGTTCTTAGTATACCGCAAAAACTGAATAATATCTTTTGCAAACACCCAGTACAGTGTCATCAGTCCGTAAAAGAAAACAGCATAAAGCCACTGTATTTTGTGAAAGAATTTAACCTTGGTGTGGGGTGAGAATTTCAGGACCAAACGATCGGCAATATCATCGTCCATGTGTACAATGTTAGTATAGGTATGGTGCAAAACGTTGTGTTGCAGTTTCCAGTTAAAGACCGAGCCACCTAAGAGGTTCAGCATGTGTCCCATCACATAATTCACCGTTGGATTTTTAGAATACGAACCGTGGTTGGCATCGTGCATCACGCTCATTCCAATACCGGCAATGGACATTCCCATCAAAAACCAAAGCAATAGGCTAACACCAAACGATGGCAGAAAAGCAAGTAAAAAAACAAAAGGTAAAATGTATCCGGCAAGCAACACCACCGATTTAGTAATCATGGCAGCGTTGGCGTTTTTAGAAATTCCGTTATCGGTGAAATAGGCATCTACACGTTTGCGCAATGTGGAGTAGAAGTGATTTCCTTCTATGCCTGTAAATTTAATCTGAGTTTGTAATTCGGGATGGAGCACTTTTTTTGTATTAAAACCGGGCGCAAAGATGCAACAATTTATCGGTTTGGATGTTACCTAACTATCAACATGTAAATTACTTACTTTTGACGCCAAATTTTAATAGTAATAAACAAAATGCAGGAAGTATATATTATATCGGCAGTGCGCACACCCATCGGAAGTTTTAACGGAAGTCTGTCATACGTTTCTGCAACAAAATTAGGAGCCGCAGCCATTAAAGCAGCAGTAGAAAAAGCTGGGATTAAACCCGAAGATGTTCAGGAAGTTTTTATGGGCAATGTATTGCAGGCAGGGCTTGGACAAGCTCCTGCGCGTCAGGCAGCTTTGTTTGCGGGTTTGCCTAACACTGTACCCTGCACTACTGTAAATAAAGTTTGTGCATCAGGCATGAAATCAATTATGCTGGCCGCACAAAGCATTGCCTTGGGTGATAACGAAGTAGTGGTAGCTGGTGGAATGGAAAACATGAGCAGCGTGCCGTATTACTTACCAAACGCCCGTAACGGCTATCGTTTGGGTGATGGCAAATTGGTGGATGGATTGGTATTTGACGGATTAACCGATGTATATAACCAATACCACATGGGCGTTGCAGCCGAACTATGCGCTAAAGAATGCGACTTTACCCGCGAAGCACAGGATGAGTATGCCATCAATTCCTATAAGCGCTCGGCAGCAGCATGGGCAGCCGGAAAATTTAATGACGAGATTGCTCCCGTTGAAATAAAAGACCGCAAAGGAAACGTGGTGCTGGTGAAAGAGGATGAAGAATACAAAAACGTAAACCTTGAAAAAATACCAACGCTGAAACCTGTTTTCCAGAAAGACGGAACTGTAACAGCGGCTAATGCTTCTACCCTGAATGACGGTGCATCGGCACTTGTGCTTATGAGCAAAGCAAAAGCAGAAAAACTGGGATTAAAACCATTGGCAAAAATTGTTAGCTATGCAGATGCGGCTCACGCTCCGGAATGGTTTACCACAGCGCCTTCAAAAGCATTGCCAAAAGCATTGGCAAAAGCAGGTTTAAAAACTACCGATATTGATTTCTTTGAGCTGAATGAAGCATTTTCTGTTGTAGCTTTGGCTAACAATAAAGAGATGAACTTAGATACAGCAAAAGTAAATGTGAATGGCGGAGCGGTTTCATTAGGACATCCGCTGGGCTCATCGGGTTCACGCATCATTGTAACGTTGCTACACATTTTAAAGCAAAATAATGGAAAGCTTGGTGCAGCCGCAATATGCAATGGTGGCGGAGGAGCATCGGCATTGGTGATTGAGAATATTTGAACGACTTTAAACTTTAGACATTAAACTTTAAACTAAAGAAAAAATGTACGGTATCTGCCACTTAGGTGTTGTTCCCTGCCGCTTTGAACCTTCTGACAAAAGCGAGATGGTTACCCAATTGCTTTTTGGCGAAACATTTGAAATCCTGAAACAGGAAGGCAAATGGCTGCAGATACGCATTACATTGGATGGTTATGAATGCTGGATTGACGAGAAACAATACCTTCCGCTTTCAGAAGAACAGTATAAAAAACAAAGTGCTTTTCCAGTTACCTGCTCAGCCGATCTGGTTGATTTGGTTACCAAAACAAGCGACAAGAGCTTAACCCCGGTTCTTGGAGGCAGCGCGCTGCCCGCCTATGAACACGGAAAACTTTTTATTGGCGACCAGGAATTTTCATTTGACGGAGAAATAACTCACCCGCTCAGCGAAAACGAAAACATACCCGCGTTGGTTGCTGAATATGCAACCGTTTTCCTTAATGCGCCTTACCTCTGGGGCGGGCGTTCTGTGTTTGGTATCGACTGCTCAGGATTTACGCAAGTGGTATTTAAAATGGCAGGCATACAACTTAAACGCGATGCTTACCAGCAGGCCGAACAAGGAACCACACTCAGTTTTGTAGAAGAAGCCCAAACAGGCGACTTAGCTTTTTTTGATAACGAAGAAGGTAAGATTATTCATACAGGTATTGTTTTGTCGCAAGGCAAAATAATTCACGCATCAGGAAAAGTAAGGGTTGATAAACTGGACCACCAGGGCATCTTCAACAACGACACCAAGAAATACAGCCACAAGCTGCGCCTGATAAAACGGGTACTCCAGAAATAAAAATGTCCCGCATTTCTGCAGGACATTTTTTATGTAATCTTATTTTATAGTATTATGCTACTTCAGGAGTTGAAGGTGCTTCAACAACAGGAGCCGCTTTAGTAAATTGTCTTTTCTCAAGGATACGAGCTCCTTTACCAACTTTACCACGCAGGTAGTATAAACGTGCTCTGCGAACAATACCTTGTTTGTTCACATCTACTTTAGCAATATTTGTTGAGTTTAAAGGAAAGATACGCTCTACTCCTACTCCACCTGAAATTTTACGAACGGTGAAGGTTTCAGTAGCACCATTTCCTTTGCGCTGCAGAACAACACCCTGAAATAACTGGATACGCTCTTTAGTTCCCTCTTTAATTTTATAGTGAACAGTTACGGTATCTCCTGATTTAAATTTAGGCGTTACTGCTTTTGTATTTATCTGTTTTTCAATGCTTTTAATGAATTCCATGTGCTCTTAATTTTGATTCGTTTCTTCTTAGGGGCTGCAATATTACAGAATTATTCTTTACAAGTTGCAAAATTTTAATTTTTACTTTTGACACGTGAAAAACAAGGAGAGCAAGACATTTTCGCCACAGGCTCGAGCCAACAGTTTCAGGTATGCTTTTAAGGGGTTAAAACTTTTTTTTACCACGCAACACAACTCCTGGATTCATTTATTTGCAACATTCTCCGTTATTGCTGCGGGTTTCTTTTTCAGCATCACAAAAACGGAGTGGCTGTTTGCAATTGTGGCAATTGCGCTGGTTTTAATTACCGAAATGCTGAACACGGCTATTGAGTTTTTAGTGGATTTGGTTTCGCCTGATTACAACGAGTTGGCAGGAAAAATAAAAGACCTTGCGGCAGGTGCTGTTTTATTTGCCGCGCTGATGGCTGCCGTAATTGGTGTGTTGGTTTTCGGGCCTTATTTATTGGCACTGGTTTCTTAGCCGCGCTTTCCGATTTCAATTGCTTCCAGATCTTTTACCTGTGTGCCGTCAATTGTAAAGCGCAACAGTGTTTTCACTTTATGAAAACCGTGATTACCGGCAGCGCCCGGGTTCATATGCAGCAGATTGAACTTCTTATCAAACATCACTTTCAAAATATGCGAATGCCCGCAGATAAAGAGCTTGGGCTTTGCGGCAATGATTTCTTTTCGTGCCTCCGGTGCGTATTTTCCAGGAAAGCCACCAATGTGAATAATCAACACATCGGTTTGTTCACATTGAAAATTTAAAACGGCAGGGTGCATTTTCCGTAATTCTGTTCCGTCTATGTTTCCGTAAACGGCTTTATAAGGCTTAAATGCCGCAAGCTTATCCGACACCTCAGGAGTGCCTATGTCGCCTGCATGCCATACCTCATCGCATTCCTCAAAGTAGCGGTAAACGGCTTCATCTAAAAACCCGTGTGTGTCGGAGAGTAAACCTATTCGTTTCATGTTGGCTACTCGTCATGCTGAACCTGTTTCAGCATCTCAAGACCCTGAAACATACCGATAACTATCGGTATCAGGGTGACGTAATACTATTATTGTAAATACTTTTTCAATTTTTCTTCTAGTTCAAAAGGAGGGAAATTCTTGTCCAGAATATTTCCTGCTTTATCAACAAGAAAAATGGTGGGTGTGCGCTCCAACGCATAAGTATTGATACACTCAGAATTCCAACCTTTCAATTCGCTTACGTTTATCCATTCAATTTTCATATCCTGAATGGCTTTCAGCCAAGCAGAATAATCGCTGTCCAGCGAAACCGAATATACTTCCAATCCTTTGCTTTTATACTTTTTATAAAGTTCATAAACCACAGGTGTATGTTCCATGCAATGCGGACAGGTGGATGCCCAAAAATAAACGATTCCTATTTTCCCTTTAAGTGTATTTCTCAGGCTTACAGGCTGGTAATTGATATCATTAATCAGCAATTCGGGAGCGGGAGTTCCGTTTGCTACCTGCTTAAGCTTGTTCAGCAATTTTTTCGTCTCTGATTTTATTGGCAACTCACAACCTGCTGAATAATTATCGTGAACATATTCAACCAATGCAGGCGGACCTTTTTTGGTAAATACTTCCAGCAGATATGCTACGGTGAAATCACGCACTTCACTGTTTTTTTGTGCGCCTTTCATAATGTTGTCCACACCTTTTTTAAATCCGGCTTCGGTGTGATCTACATACATATCAAGGTAGGTAAAGAGTTTCATTTCGTAGGTTGCGGTATTGATAATACGTGGATCGGAAGTGTTCACATACTCAAAAAAATGGGCATGCTGAAAAGCTTCATCGGTGTCAAAATTCTTCCCGAAATCAAATTCGCTTTTATCAGCAATAAGATATAACGGACACAATACTTCGGCAGCAAATGTTCCTGAAAACATATTAGGAACAAGCCTTACAGAATTATTAAACCGCAGGATAGAATTGGTGTAACCGCCTTTCACTTGTTTCCTTTTGGTTTCGTATTGCGGGTCGAAGCGGGAAAGTTGATCCATCAAAAACTGCAAGCTGTCAATCTCACTGTTATAAAGTCTGAAAAAATTACTGAGCACAGCATACGCATCATTTTCTTTGGAGGAAACAACCTTTACAAAACCTTCATTTAATTCTTCCGCAGTTGCGGCAATGGTTATTTTCTCTTCCTTTCCAATAATTAAAGGGGCAGACTTTTCTTTTGTAGTCCATAGTTTATAAACGCCCTGTTTATAGCCTTCTTTGAGGGTAAACGCAAAATCTCCTTTTGCATCCGTCAGGGTGGAATCAATCAGTTGCGGGTCGTTTCCTTTTTGCAGGGCAAGAAACAGTTTAATATTGGGTGTATTTTTTATTGTTCCCGTAATAACAATGTCTTTAGCTGCTGCAACTAAAGAAAACAGGGAAATAAAAAATGATAAAAAAAGGTGTTTCATATTTTCATGCTTTGATAAAAACGGATGCGAATTTAAGTAAACTGTTCTTGTTGCCACAGATTACAATGATTTTCACAGATGGTGAATCACAGATTTTTATTTCTGAAATTAATCAGTGAAAAAAATCTGTGCTAATCTGTGGCAAAAAAACTACCACGCACAATAAACCATTTTACTTTCCGTTTATCATAGTAAAGTGATGGTCGTTCATTTTAATCAATCAGTAGAATAAATCAGGGCAATGAAAAAACAATGACGAAACTTGTAATACCCAAAAGCCATGAAGCGAATAATCATCTTTTGCATTGCAGCAGCAAGCGTTATCGTAAGTCACGCTCAGGAGAGCATGGGCATTGCCAACAGCAACTACGCAGGCACGCAGGGCGTGCACATTAATCCCGCCAACATTATTGATTCTAAAATATGGTTAGATGTGCATCTGGTGGGTGCCGGTGCATACGTTTACAATAACTATTTTTATTTTCCGCAGGCAAGCGCATTTACCCGTCCTTTTCCCGAGGGGCGCGACCGCTATGTGTTGGGCAATGTTTACCGTGGTGATGTAAATGTGGATGTATGGGGTCCTGCCTTTACGCTTAGTCTTGGCAAACACGCCATTGGTTTGCATACCGCAGTGCGCTCGTTCACTGATGCCACCCGCATTCCCGCACCTATTGCCAAATTTATTTTTGAGGGTCTTAACTATGCACCGCAACACGATATTGAGTTTTCGGATAAAGATTTCAAAGCCACTTCCCTTACCTGGGGCGAGATTGGAATTACCTACGGAACCATTATCAGCCGCAAACAGAAAGACCTGTGGACCGCGGGTATCACCGCCAAATATCTTTCGGGAATAAATTCTATTGCGCTGGATGTGGAATCAATAAACTACAATGTGCAGAACGACAGCGACCTGTATGTGCGCCCCATTACCGGAAAATACGGTATGGTGCAACCCGGCTTTGGTGCAGGACAAGGCTGGAGCATTGACTTAGGCGTGAACTACAAAAAAATGCTGGACGATGTGGACAACTACGTTCCGCACGATTGCGAGGTAAAAGACTACCGCTACAAAGTGGGACTTTCGCTGATGGATGTGGGAAATATCAAATTCAATAAAAATGCGGTGTATCAGGAATATTATAACACCTCCAATACATGGCTTAATTACGATACTGCCAATTTTACAGACCTTGGTTCGGTAGATGATAATCTGAATACTAACGTTAATGACGGAGCCTCGCAAAACGTGCGCGCTACCAGTTTCACCACCTGGCTGCCATCCTATGCAAGCCTGCAGTTGGATTATAATTTCGGGAAGAACTTTTATGCCAACTTCACTGCTATAGAGGGTTTCCGCATACAGGCACCGTTTGGTGTGCACCGCAGAAGCACCATTGCCCTTACTCCGCGCTACGAGCGCAGAAGATGGGAAATAGCACTACCCATTTCGCTGCACGATTTCCGCAAGGTGCAGGCAGGCATTATGCTTCGCCTCAACAACCTGATTATAGGTACTGACAATATTATTCCCCTGCTTGCTAAAGCGGATATGAACGGTGCGGATATTTATTTCCACCTTAAAATTCCTATCCTTAAAAACCCCAACTGCGGTGGCAAAAAACACAACAAGGGCAAGAAGGGTAAATCGGGGAAGAAAGGGCGGGATGATAGTTGTCCGGCTTATCAGTAAAAAAAGAAGCGCCCCGATAAATCGGGGCGCTTCTTTTTTATTACTCAAGTAATTTACTCAATCACCAGCTTCTGATTAAATAGTTCATCTTTTGATGAACCGATAACGATATACATACCCGGAGCAAGATTATTGTGCGGGTCAATGGCAGTAAGCGGTCCGCTGCCTTTATTCATAACTACTTTAGAATACGAAACCCTGCCCAGCATATCATACACTACCACGAGAATTTCGGGCTTGTTAACACCTTGTAAATTAATTTTCACTCCTTCACCCGAAGTTGCAGGGTTAGGATAAATACGTGCATCTGAATTGGATTGCGGCAAATCTTCCACGGCTGTTGCCATGCTGATATTGATGTCATATCCTAAACGCACAAGTGCGTTGGCTTCGTCCTGATGCAGGTAACGGTAATACTCACCTTTTGATAAGCTGTAGTTCATCACAAATTTATCGGTGCTGCGCAGGTTGTCAAAGTGGTCAATACTTGCCGCACTAAAAGTAGATGGAGCATAAACCGGAGTGCTCACTCCGTTCAGATTATCAAACCACAAATCATTACTTGTTAAATACGATGCCTGCGGAACTGCAACCGTTAAACCGCTGCCACTGCCTGAAGTAACCAATAAAGGACTGTAGGAAGGATTTAACAAAAACTCATCAAAAGCTGTAAACACATTATTAGCTGCCTGCGAAGTTCCGTCAGCATTGCAATAGCTGGTAAAGCCCAGCATGTGCATGATTTCATGAATAGCTACGGTATAAAAATCATATTGCGAATTAGTGGGCGCACCGCTATAGTCGTAATTGTAATTAATGTTATTCCCGAAATTGAAACTCAGAATACCATCGGGTAGAGAGTTGCTGGGGTCTGTGCCTGAATTCAGGTGACGAAAAGCCAGACAATCATTAAACCCGCGACTTGCATTACTTGGCGCAACCGAAGTGGCAAGCGGTGGTGTGCTTCCGGGTGATATATTTTGAAAAAACGAGGGATCAATCTGCACATCAGCCTGACCGCTGTTATTAATAATGTCAGAAAAATAACGGAAAGCTGCACTAAGCGCATCACGCCTTTGCGAGCCATAAGTGGGATCGTCAAAACCTGTTCCGTTGCCAAGTATTACATCTTTAAACGTAATATTAAAACGTACACCTGTATTTTCCTCATTTGATTTTTCAGGATAATTAACTCCGCGTGATGATACAACATAGGTATATCCCAGGTCAACTCTTTCAGCTAAAGGACGCGAAAAATATTCTTCGCCATAAATTACCTCACCATAACCATTCATCATTTTTTCTTCACCATTTTGAAAAATCACGGTTGAAGTAAATTTTTTCTTGTCGGGATGGTCGTAATTAAGTTCTTGTGAGTAAACAGAACTTGATGAACAGAAAGCAATAACGAGCAGTGAAAAATAGTTGCGTCTGTTATTTTGTGTCATTGTTTTCATGATGCCTCCTTCTTTATTTACACTTACTTCTACCTTCTCCATTTACATTTAGATACAATTATTAGACGAAGATTGAATGTGGAGCGTTAAAAATTTGCTGCAATCCGCTGATTAGATAAACGACAGGAAGTAAAAAAATCTATTTTTACTTCAAATTTACAGAAATGCTGAGAAAAATACTCGTTTCAATACTTCTTCTTTTATCACTTTTTTCTTTTGCCCAGAATGAAGAAACTTCACCTTCTGGCAAACCCAAAAAACCAAAATCGCCCTTCTGGGAAAAGGTTTTTGTAGGTGGTAATGTTGGCGCACAATTCGGCAATGTAACCATGGTGAATGTATCACCTATTGTGGGTTATAGAATTACACCAAAAATTTCGGCAGGTATTGGAATCACCTACCAATATTACAGCATAAAAACCTACAACTACGAAACACATATTTATGGCGGAAGAATTTTTGGGCGCTATCAACCGCTGAGTTTTCTGTTTCTGCATGCCGAAGCTGAAGCATTAAACTGGAATTGCCCACGACTTGATACAAAAAATGATTTGATAACTGATAGATTATGGTCGCCCGGATTATTGGCTGGTGGCGGGTTTACTCAACCAATTGGTGGTGGCGGTTCTTCCATTTACATCATGGGTCTTTACAACTTTCTTTACAACAGTTGCTCACCTTACGGAAGCCCATTTGTACTAAGAATTGGGGCGAATTTCGGATTGTAGGATAGAACGCTGATTGATTATGATTATTAAGATTAACGCTGATAAAATAGTTTACATGAAAAAAATTCTACTCCTTCTTACCTTCTCACTCTCTTACTTTCTCACTGCATTTGCACAGGAAGAAATACAAATCAACAATCCCTATCATGCAGAATTTGAAGCTGCGTACCAAGCCAATCCAAGCGTTTCCCGGGGAATGTTGGAAGCAGTAGCATTTACCAATACTCATATTAAACACCTCACAGCCAATACACCTGAAAGTTGCATCGGCATTCCTAGAGTCTATGGAGTAATGGGCTTAACCCTTGATGGCAAACAATATTTCCGCAACAATCTTGTCTTTATCTCTAACCTTTCAGGAGTTTCGGTTGACGAAATCATTGAAAGCCCTGCCGCAAACATTATGGCATTTGCAAAAGCATATTCTGTTTTAAAATCGCAAACTACACTCTACACAGGCAACATAAAGGATGAACTACCAATCCTTCATGCTCTAAGCGAGTTACCCGACAATGGTGAGTTAGCAAATGATTTTGCAATGAGTTCGCATTTGTTTTCTGTGCTGGAATTTTTGAATAATCCTGTTTATCAGCAACAATTAAATTTCCCTGATTACACTATTAATTACAACGAAATTTTCGGAAGGCAAAATGCTGCAGTGCTTCAATCTTCACATGTTATTGCAAAACAAAACCATGTTGAAAGCAAAGAAGGAGTTGAATTTACAGCAATTGAGAAAGATGGCATGTCTGCTGATTACACTCCTGCCTTGTGGAACGCAGCGGCTTCGTGCAATTACAGTTCGCGCAGCGGCACTGCGGTTTCGGCAGTTACCATTCATACTGTTCAGGGAAGTTATGCCGGTTGTATCTCCTGGTTTCAGAATTGCGATGCGGGAGTTTCTGCGCATTATGTAGTGCGCAGCAGTGACGGACAGGTAACGCAAATGGTTTTGGAAAGCAACAAAGCATGGCACGTTGGCAGCGAAAATCCATATACCATCGGTATTGAACACGAAGGCTACATCAACGATGCGAGTTGGTATACAACAGCTATGTATAACTCTTCTGCTGATTTGGTGCATGATATCACCAACAGTGGTTACGGCATTGACCCTCTGCGCACCTTCTTTATTTCGCCTGCACAAACATTTGATGAAACTCTTGGCGGCTGCACAAAAGTAAAAGGTCACAAAAATTTTGCAAACCAAAGCCACACCGACCCGGGTGTGAATTGGAATTGGGAACGCTATTATAGATTGATTAACAACAATCCGACTACTTCCACACTTACAACCTGCACCGGGAACCTTTATGACACAGGTGGTTCAGGTGCCGATTATCCAGATGACGAACGAAAAATGTGGATCATCAGTCCAACCAACGCAACATCTGTAACACTTAATTTTACTGCATTTAATCTCGAAACCGATTGGGATTATTTGTGGATTTATGATGGCAACAGTTACAGCGCACCATTGCTAGGCGTTTACACGGGGACAAATTCTCCCGGAACAATTACTTCAACAGGCGGTTCGCTGATGCTGGAATTCAGAAGTGATTGTACAACTCCTTCAAGTGGCTGGGCGGCAAATTGGACTTGCGCTTCAAACACTGTTGATATTACCCCACCAACAACAACTATCAATGTTACAGGAAATTGGCAAACACAGGATTTTACAGCAACATTCAATGATGCAGACAATGTTGGCGTTGAGAAAAGTTTTTATCAGGTTTTGGATTTTGACGGAACGGAATGGAGGGCAAACAATGCGAAAGGTTTTTTCTCTGACAATTTTGATGCAGCTATTCACAGCGATTGGACTGCTGCTTCAGGAAACTGGAGTATCACAAGCAATAACTTAGTGCAGAGCGATGAAGCCAACACAAACAGTAATATTTACGCACCGCTTACTCAGAATTTAAGCAATCGATATTTGTATCAATGGCAAGGGAAAATTGAAGGTGCGGGTGCAAACCGCAGAGCAGGTTTTCATTTCTTCTGCGATGACGGCAGCCTTACTAACAGAGGAAATTCTTATTTCGTTTGGTTCAGAGTTGATAATTCTAAGTTGCAATTCTACAAAGTGGTTAACGATGTCTTCTCCTTAGAAAGCGAAGTGGCTTTTACATTCAATGCAGCGCAGTGGTATGATTACAAGGTGATTTACGATCGCACAACCGGCAAAACCGATGTGTATGTGGACAATGTAAAAATAGCTACATGGACCGACCCTTCACCCTACTCGAACGGATCGTACATTTCATTCCGTAGCGGTGATTGCAAATACACGGTAAATGATTTGAAAGTATACCGCTCGCGAAACTCATCAGCAACGGTTACAGTCGGAAATTCAAGTGATATACGTTATCAAAATCCGAATGCTTCTACCCCATCAGGAAGAATTAAATCAATCGTAAACGATGCAGCGGGAAACCTTTCTACTATTGCATCACAAGATGTGAATGTTGACTGGACAGCACCCAATAATATTACTTATATATATGATGGTGTTGGTGCAGATATTCAAACAACTTCTTCCACAACTTTACTCTCTGCGAACTGGGCAAACTCTTCTGATCCGCATTCTGATTTGACTGAATATTTTTATGCTATCGGAACTTCTGCAGGAGCAACTGATGTTGTTAACTGGACAAGCAATGCGCTCAATACTTCAGTTACACGCAACGGACTTTCATTGACTGTAGGGCAAACGTATTATTTCTCTGTTCGTGCAATTAATGGCGCAGGTTTGATGACAACTCAATTTAATTCAGACGGACAATTGGTTGATTTATCAACCGCTGTCTCTTCGGGCGTAGTCGATAAGTTTACTGTTTATCCAAATCCTACAGATGCATCACTTACTATTCAACACAATAAAGTAATTGACGAAATCAGGCTTTATGACGCAACAGGTAAATTGGTTTTTCAATCAAACATAAACAGTTCAAAAACTACTGTTGATGTTTCTGATTTTGCTGCGGGCATATACAATCTCTGCGTTTATTCAGACAGAGAAGTATTAACAAGAAAAATTGTGGTTAGCAAAAAGTAATCAGTCGAGATTCTTAGGCTGGCAGAGAAAATACTTTTTCACCGTTTCAGATAGCGCATTTATGTTTAAATGGTCTGATGCATTGGCAACATCTTTTACCTCTCCATTTTTCATTAATATATTGATGCTGTCTGTGGTAATGGTGTAAGCCTTATTTTCAACCGTTCCTGTAAAAACAAAATACGATGCTTCTTTTTCTGTGACTTCGAACTTTGCAGCAGCCTTCTTCAACAATGTACTCACATTTTCTTTTCCATATTCAACAGGAGCAATTTCAATTTTATAAAGATGGCGATTGATTAAATTCTTACAAAGAAGTGAAAGAATTTGATCCGCATGGTTTTGCCATACTTTTATAGAAGCGTAAATATCGTTATCGTCCAGTTGGGCAAAATTTTCAAGTGTATCGTTATCCTTTTCAAGTAGGCTTTTATCAATCTTTGAATAAAGAAATTTTTTAAAAGCAGGAGTAGCAAAAAGCCTTTCACCTTTCTCAGCAAGTTCTTTAGCCCGTGACAAAATTTTTATTAATAAATTCTCTGCGCTCAAGACCGTTTTGTGGAGATAAACCTGCCAATACATCAGTCTGCGTGCCATGATAAATTTCTCAACTGAATAAATTCCTTTCTCTTCAACGGCAAGTTCGTCATTCACTATAGTCAGCATTTTAATGATGCGGTCTGAACTGATAACGCCTTCCGAAACTCCGGTATAAAAACTATCACGTTTCAGGTAATCCAATCTATCCATATCTAATTGCGATGATACCAACTGATGTAGAAATTTCTTAGGATACGAATTGACAAAAATCTCGATTGCAATTTTCAGTTTTCCCTTGAATTGTTCGTTCAGCTTTTCCATAAAAATGAGTGATACATCTTCATGACTAATATTGTGAACAATGCTATTTTCAAGCGCGTGAGAAAACGGTCCGTGACCAATGTCGTGCAGCAAAACCGCAACAGCAACACCTTCCGCTTCTTCTTTACTTATTTCAAATCCTTTGTTACGCAACTCTTCCACAGCAAGCGTTGAAAGATACATGGCACCAATGGCATGATGAAAACGTGTATGCAGCGCGCCCGGGTAAACAAGTGAAGTGAGACCCAACTGACGAATTCTCCTCAAACGCTGAAACCAGGGATGCTCAATCAAATCAAAAACGAGCTCATATGGAATACTTATGAAACCGTAAATCGGATCATTGATTATTTTGCGCTTGTTTGGTTTCACAGAATTTAAGGACACAATAAATGTGTAATTTTAGCGTTCGTATAAATATGGTTCTCGCAAAGTCGCAGAGAACGCAAAGAAAAGAAATTAAAAAGAAAACAATGCATTTGCGCCTTTGCGCCTTTGCGAGAAAAGAAAACTATGGACAAAATAAAAATTCTTTGGGCTGATGATGAAATTGATTTACTGAGAGCACATGTGATGTTTCTGCGGGAAAAAGATTTTGATGTAACAACAGCAACTAATGGTGATGATGCCCTTGACTTCATCAAAGAGAATCATTACGATATTGTTTTTCTTGACGAGAATATGCCCGGCATTTCGGGATTGGAAACGCTTTCACGAATTAAGGCGCATGATTCGGAAATTCCGGTAGTGATGATTACCAAAAGTGAGGAAGAGCGCATTATGGAAGATGCCATCGGTTCTAAAATTTCGGATTACCTGATTAAGCCGGTAAACCCAAATCAGATATTGCTTTCCATCAAAAAAAATCTTGACAACAAACGATTAATCCGCGAGAAAACAACTTCGGATTATCAGCAACAATTCCGTGAAATAGGAACCAGCCTGAGCGACAGATTGAGCCTTGCTCAATGGATGGAGGTTTATAAAAAGCTGGTGTATTGGGAACTGGAATTAGAGAAGTCAAAAGATGAAGGCATGAATGGCATTTTGGAAATGCAGAAATCAGAAGCCAATACCTTATTCAGCAAACACGTTGAACGTAATTATATCAACTGGGTAAGCGGAAAGGATGATAATGCTCCAGTGATGTCGCATACTCTTTTCAAAAAGAAAATAGCACCTCTGATTAATAAAGAAACTGCAACCTTTATGGTGCTTATTGATAATCTGCGCTACGACCAATGGAAAATGATTCAGCCTATTCTTAACGAGTATTTCCGCATTGAAGAAGAAGAATTATTTATGGCAATTCTGCCCAGTGCTACTCAATATGCACGCAATGCAATTTTTGCGGGACTGATGCCCTCCGAGATTGAAAAACGTTTTCCAAAACTGTGGGTAAGCGATGAAGATGAGGGAGGAAAGAATTTGCACGAAGAAGAATTTCTGGCTGACCAGCTAAAGCGTTTGGGCAAAGACGTAAAAATGAGTTACAACAAAATCACCAACCACTCTAACGGAAAAAAATTGGCCGACAGCATCTCCAATCTGATGGGCAATAACCTGAATGTGATTGTTTACAATTTTGTGGATATGCTCAGTCATGCCCGCACCGACATGGAGGTAATACGTGAGCTGGCAGACGATGAAGCAGCATATCGTTCTATCACCGTTTCGTGGTTGCAACACTCACCATTATTGGATATTCTGCAACAAATAGCTGCAAAAAAAGGAAAGCTGATAATCACTACCGACCACGGAACTATCCGCTGCAAAACCGCATCAAAATTAGTAGGTGATAAAAACACCAACACTAATCTGCGTTACAAGCAAGGAAAAAATCTGGCCTACGAAAAACGCGATGTGTTTGAAGTAAAAAACCCTGCGGATGTTTTTCTGCCACGCACCAACGTAAGCACAACCTACGTGTTTGCCAAGGAAGACAAATTTTTCGCGTATCCGAATAACTACAATTATTACGTAAATTATTACAAGGACACTTTTCAGCACGGAGGAATTTCATTAGAAGAAATGTTGATTCCGTTTGTGGTGTTGAGCGCGAAGTAATTAAAAGGAGTAAGAGTTTTTTCACTACGTTTGGTATCCCAAAAACCAACCATGAAAAAACTATTACTCCTTCTTACAATTATTAGTTCCCAATTCTCAATTGTCAATACCATTGCTCAAACATTAACCCGCGGCCCTTACCTGCAAAGCCCCGGACAAACAAGTATGATTATTCGCTGGCGCACAGATATAGCAAGCGACAGCCGCATTTATTATGGCTCAACATTGGGTTCAACAGCTAATGCTGTTGACAGTACAAACGTTACCACCGAGCATCGTGTAAAAATTTCAGGGCTTAGTCCTGCTACAACTTATTATTACAATATCGGAAGCACAACGGCTATGTTGGGCGAAACTGATTCGCTGATGTATTTTACCACTGCACCTGACACCAACACTTCAACACCAATCAGAATTTGGGCTATCGGTGACTTTGGTCACGGAAACACAGCAGAAGCAGAAGTGCGCAATTCATATGAGCGATTTGCAGAAAGAGAAGGTGCTGCCGACTTATGGCTGTGGTTAGGCGACAATGTTTATCAGGACGGAACAGAAGGCGAATACGACAGCAAAGTATTTGACAGCATCTGGGGTTTTAAAAAACTATTTAAACACCTGCCTTTCGCGCCCACTTCTGGAAACCATGATTACAACAGTATCTGTGCATGGGAACAGCCGGGCTTGTGCAGCACTCACCCTGATGAGCATACCGGCCCATACCTTGATTTTATTGACCCTCCAACGGAAGGCGAGTTGGGAGGAGTACCTTCACACCGAAAACTTTTTTATTCGTTTGATTACGGTGACGCTCACTTCGTTTGCATGAATTCTGAACTGGGCTCACTTAACGCAGCCTACAACTGGATTGGTTTGCTTAACAGCGATACATCCTTTACTTCACCCATGCTGGAATGGCTGGAAGCCGACCTTGCAGCTACGACAAAAAAATGGAAAATTGTTTACTGGCATCAAACGCCTTACAGCGGACAAGATGGTTTTACTGATAGTTTTTCTCAACCTTTCTGCATTGCTTCGCGTGTGCATTTCAATCCTATTATTGAGCGCTACGGAGTGGATTTAGTATTAGTAGGACACGACCACAACTACCAGCGCAGCTATCTTATAAATGGCCATTACGGAAATTCCAACAGTTTTCAGCCAAGTATGCTGATTAACGGAACCAGCGGAAATCCTGATCTGGGTGAGTATTATTACAAGTACACTGATGGCCCAATAAAAGATAAAGGAACTGTTTATGTAATAGAAGGCAACTCAAGTGGAAGTAACGATCCCGGACCAATTGAACATCCTGCTATTTATTGGGGTGAAGCGTGTGCAGACTGCTGGGGCTCTTTTGTAGTGGATATAAACGGTGACCGTCTTGACGGGCGCTATCTTCATTATAGTGATACTATCCGCGATAAATTTACCATCATAAAAACTGACTGGGCACATGCAGGTGTTGATGAAAATAAAGATTCAGAAGTGTTCAAAATTTATCCAAACCCGAACAACGGACAGTTCAGGATTGAATATACTTTAGCCGGAAAAAGTGATGTTAGGATTGATGTATTGGATATTAGTGGCAGAACTATTTACAGCCAGACAGCAGCAAACGGGAGCGCAGGCACACACAACGAAAGCATCAATCTTGACAAGACAACTATTGCTGCAGGAACGTATTTTGTAAGACTGGAAATTGATGATGTGAACCGTTATGGAAAAGTAAAAATTGAATGAGAAGTTTTTTCATCGCTATCACTTTCTTACTTTCTAATCTTCTCTCTTCCCGCGCCCAAAGCATTCATGAAGAAGAATATTCAGCACATAAACTTTCAGGGATTACTGCAGAAGAATATGAAGACATCAACCAACCTTCTCAACTAACACAACCAAGAGGCGGCACAACTTGCAATCTGAATAAAATTGTTTTTGGCTGGCATCCTTATTGGCAAAATGGTTACGAAACCAATTACCAATGGGATTTGCTTTCGCATCTCTGCTACTTTTCTTACGATGTAAATTACCTGAACGGAAACGCAGTTACCACCAACAGTTGGAGTACTGCAAATGTGGTTACGCAAGCATTAGCCAACAATGTAAAAGTAAGTTT
>CANKAM010000049.1 GCA_947479755.1 Bacteroidota bacterium | reverse complement strand
TGTAAATGACACGATCCCAGTTGAAGCTTTTTCGACCGTTCTCGTCACTCAGCACCCTGATAACTGAGGTTTTTTGTTTAAAATCTATACTATTCAAGACTTTTGGTTTTTAGTTTATTAATTATTTTCCGGAGTTTAATTCGTCAAGCTTTGTAAATGTTTCCAGATCGTGGAGAGCAAATGTTTTGGTATTCAATGCCACGCTCAGTTCATTTAAAAATTTCTCAAATTCGCTGCGTGTTCCAAAATCTTTGGCGCGCAGAGCAATTACCGTTTTTTCAGGACTAAGAGCAAGTTCTTCTTTTACTTTTTTCATAATGAAGAAGGCATCTGTATGTTCGTAAGCCATGATGTAAACTTTGTCGCAGGCAGCATATATTTCAGACAATGTTGCTTCGGGATAATAAACCGGAATAGATACATTCAGTTTTATATTTTTAGCCTGACACCAAGTTTGAGCCTGTTTAACCAATTTTACATAGAGTGCAAGATAATTGTCTTTGTTTGTGTCCCAATCTGCCAGTGCATGAGGCTCAACATCCAGATGGAGTGCAGCAATATCAGCTATGTTGATTGCAGCTGTAATTGAATCAAGGAAGGCTGCCGGATTTTTATGGAATAGCAGTTTATTGCTGCCAATCATCAATTCGGTTTTAATACCGCTTGCTTTTAACACGCCAAACAGTTTATTAACTTTTGCTTTTTCAACCTGCCCGGCACTAACAACAGCTGTTTTTATGTTGTTAAGGTTCAGGTATTCTTCAATGTAGGCATCGGTGCGTTTAGTAAGTGATTCACTCCAGATGTACATTGCTTTATCCAGTGTTTCGTTCACAAGGCTTGAGGGTTGGGTATTGTTTTCTTTCGTTTGAGCATTTGCTATAGGCTGAATAACGTTGATGGCTTCGGTGCCCGGAGTTTTGGTAACAATATCAAGCAGGCTCAGATACATTTCCTGCTGAAGGTCCAGCATTTCCACTTCAATTGAAAGCATATCGTCAAGCAGGTTTAAAGCCGAGATAGGGTTAAACTCAAAGTATTGCAGCTTTTCTTTTACACGTTCTATGCGCAGCAACTCTTCATACTTCTTATGTTTTTCAGCAAAATTGTTGTACTGCTTTAATTTATAACGGTATTCATAAACGGTGTTGAGCAAATCAACATTCTGTTGCTCTGATGAATTTCTCTGATCAAAACGCATTAAATCGGCCTGCGCTGCAACTGCTTTTTTATCGGCTCCGGTACCCAGCGGCAGCGGAACACCAACTGATAAGCCCGCTGAAAGGAAATAACGGTCGGATTGATTTAAACCTGCATAGTTATAATAGTTGTAACGCACCTGTGTTTTAAGGCTGATATCTCTCCATGCTGAGTTTTGCAGTTCAAGGTTTTTAATTTTCAGTTGCAGAATGCTGTCGTTAGACTGAGGGCTGGTAAATCCTACAATCTTTTCGGGGTCAAGGTCAAACAGGGGAAGAATATTGGATGGAACGCTTGCCGGGTTAATTTCCTGAGCCAATTGCTCATTATATGCCTGATAAATCTGGAACATGCTGCTTACATCCACTTGCTGTTGTATAATCTGCATCAGCTCCAGTTTAGGAAGGTGTTTAAGCAGATAAAGTTCGTTTGCTGCATCAATTTTATCGTTGATGATTTGCTGACGCTGTTCCAGCAGTTTTATTTTGTGCTGGTTAAAGGCATAAATGATTTTGTGTGAGATGATGATGAAGTCGCTGGAACTGATTTTGGTCTCCGGTTTAAGCGAATTAATAATCATGTCGTTCTTCAACATCTTCTGGTTGAGTTGGCTTGAAAGCAAACCATTGCCTAATACATCCCAGTCCAAACCTGCCTGCGCTCTTCTGCGGTAAATAATCATTTCATCAGCACCTACACCTGCCGATGAGTTTTCCTGATAGCTGCCAACCAGACTCAAACCAACCTCGGTTTTAGCCTGTTTTATTTTTGCTTCGGTTACCCTGTTCAGATAATCAGAGCGGTAAATGGTGTCGTTTACTTTTACTTTATACAAGTCAGGAATTACTGCGGTGCTTTCAAATTGCTGCTTGCGGGTGCTCAGGTAATTGTATTTTTTCCAGAAATCTTCAAGGATATTGATGTTGACTGATACAAGTGAATCTTTATTTTTTATTTGTGATATGCTGTGGAGTGCGGCAGCCTGAGCTGCGGGGTCGCCCAACGCAAATCCCGAGTTAAGAGCGGGAGTTGATATATCTTTTCCTTCGCCTGCTGTAAGGGCGATGGATGTCCATGTTTCACCGGCATCAGATGATTTTAAATAGGTGCCGAACTGACCTGATATATAAGCATTTAGGCTGTCAAGAAAAAACACTTCATGAAGGGTAACTATGCTTCCGCTGTTGCGGGGTTTCCAGGTTAAGCCACCATCGCTGGTTTTAATGATAACACCGTTTGCACCGCAAACAAGTCCGTTGTTAAGATTTGAAAAAGAAACGGAGAATAAGCTATTGGTAACGCCTGATTTAAGTGTTTTCCATGAAATACCTGCATCAGTAGTTTTTAATATAGTTCCGTTGTAGCCTACTGCATATCCATTGTTTTGGTCGGTGAACCAGATACCTTTTAATACAGATGTTTGCAATACCTCTGCAGTGTCTTTTTGTGCAAACGAACTAAGGCTGATAAGGATTAAGGAAAAGGCAAGGCAGGCATTTTTAAACTCCTTCATTCCGGAGATTAAAAAAAATATGATGTTTTGGGTGTACTTCTTTTCCATTTCGGGCAAAACCGTCTTTATTTAGACGAATACATTATTATTGACGACAAAGACTATAATGCTGCAAACATAAGACTTTTTTTACTAACAAAATTTTTTGCAACATTTTTCATGTTAATTTTCGATTAACAACTGAATTCAGAAACTACAATTGATCATAATACAACAAATTAAACATGTTCATTAATGTTTACAATTACCTTTGTTTATTAATGATACATAAAATGCAACGCCTACTATTCATTTTTATTCTGCTCGCTAGTTTCAATAGTGGATTTACCCAAAGCCTTGTTTCTGCTGCACGCTGGCCAACAGAAAAAATAAGAGTTGACGGCATAGCCAGTGAATGGGCAAACCCGCTTAATTTCTACGATATAAAAACACACCTGATGTTTGGCATTGCCAACGACAGTAATACGCTTTACCTCTGCCTTCAAAATCCGGATGAAGGAGCACAATCAAAGCTTTTTCGCTGCGGATTGAAAGTGAGCATAGCCGTGAAAAAACTGAAGCGCAAAGCAACATTGACTTACCCGCTGCCCCATTCAGGCGAGGAAGATGCCGGCCCTAATCATGCTGCTGATATGGAACTGCTGAAAAATAATTTCAGACTACAAAGCATTATGATGGTTGCCGAAGGGTTTGCGCTGAATAACGGAATGTTGCCAGTTAATGACAGTTCAGTTATTAAACCAGCCATCAACTGGAATGAGAACAATAATATGATTTATGAACTGGCAATTCCTTTCACCGAAATTTACGGCAGCACTTATTCAGCAACTGATTTAGCCAATGAACTTACGTTACAGGTTGAAATTAACGCCATGGAGAAGCCGAATACATCAGCAGGAGCAACACAGGCACCGATTGGAGCGGCAGGTGTAATGGGCGCAAGAGCCATGAGTGGCGTAAATTATCAACCACTTGATGCCGGAAAAGGTCCGTGGTACCAGACACAGGAGTTTAAACAGAAGTTTGTGTTGGCGAAGAAGTGAAAAGTTGGCAGCGGCAGTTGGCAACTTATACATGACTGCTAAGTGCCACTAAAAACTCAAAGCTTCCCCTTCAACGCTTGTCCCGTGTAAGACCCTTTGCATTTAACCAGTTCTTCGGGAGTGCCTGCAAATACAAGATTTCCGCCTTGTTTGCCGCCTTCGGGTCCGAGGTCAATTACATAATCAGCACATTTAATTACATCGGGATTATGTTCAATGATAACGAGCGAGTGTCCGTTTTGCAAAAGCATTTCAAATGCTTTTAACAGTTTTTTGATGTCGTGAAAATGCAAGCCGGTTGTTGGCTCATCAAAGATGAATAAGGTCTTATCTGCATTTCTTCCTTTACCAATGAACGAAGCTAGTTTTATACGTTGCGCTTCGCCACCGCTGAGTGTGCTGCTGCTTTGTCCGAGTTTTACATAACCCAAGCCTACATCCAGCAAAGGGCGCAGCTGAGAGGCAATGCGTACATCGTTCTTGTCAAAAAAATCCACGGCTTCATCAACCGTCATGTCCAGAATATCGGCAATGTTCTTTTCTTTAAACGTGATTTCAAGAATGTCTTGCTTAAAACGTTTACCGTTGCAATTGTCGCAAGCCAAATGAATATCGGCCATGAACTGCATTTCAATCAACACTGAACCTTCGCCTTCACAGACATCACAGCGTCCGCCTGCAACATTGAACGAGAAAAAGCCAGGACCATAGCCGCGGAATTTTGCCAACTGCTGATTGCTATACAACGATCGGATATCATCGTACGCTTTAATGTATGTAACCGGATTGCTGCGAGAAGAGCGACCAATCGGGTTCTGATCAACAAACTCTACAGCTTTTAATTTATGAATGTCGCCTTCCAATTTATCAAACTGTCCGGGCTTGCCCGAAACACCCGCAAATATTTTTTTCAACGCAGGATATAACACACTGCGCAGCAACGAACTTTTTCCTGAACCGCTAACACCTGTTATAACACAAAGTGTATTTAATGGAAACGAAACATCAATGTTCTTGAGGTTGTTTTCACGCACACCTTTCAAAGTTATTACCGATTTAGAAGTTCTGCGTTTTACAGGAAGTTCAATCTTTTCTTTTCCGTTCAGGTAACGTGCGGTGATGCTTTTTTCCTCTTTCAGAATGTCTTTATGGTCGCCAATAAAGACAACATTTCCTCCGCCTGTTCCTGCTTCGGGACCAATGTCAATCAGCATATCAGAAGCCCGCATTATTTCTTCGTCATGCTCTACCACAATTACTGTGTTACCAATATCGCGCAATGATTTTAAAATTTTGATTAACCGGTCAGTATCGCGGGGATGCAGACCGATACTAGGTTCATCTAAAATATAAAGCGAACCCACAAGGCTACTTCCCAATGATGAAGCCAGATTAATGCGCTGCGATTCACCTCCTGAAAGTGTGGACGAAAGTCTGTTCAGTGTTAAGTAACCCAAACCAACATCTTCCAGAAACTGCAAACGCGAAACAATTTCTTTCATCAAACGCTTTGCAACGGTTGTATCGTGTTCGTTTAATTTCAATTCAGAAAAGAATGGAAGCAATTCATTAACCGGCATGAGCATCAATTCGCTTACTGACTTCCCTCCTATCTTAACATAGTTGGCATCCTTTCGCAGGCGTGTTCCTTTGCAATCAGGACAAAGCGTTCTGCCGCGATACCTCGACAACATAACACGGTATTGGATTTTATAACTCTTTGATTCCAAATAACGAAAGAAGGCGTAAATACCTTCCAGTTCTTTGTTTCCATTCCACAATAAATCTTTTTGCTCTTCAGTCAATTCAAAATACGGTTTGTGAATCGGGAAGTTGAATTTGTAAGCAGCCTTGATGAAGTAGTCTTTCCACTCGCTCATGCTCTCACCACGCCAGCAAACAATGGCTTCATCATACACCGACTTGGTTTTATCAGGAACAACCAAATCTTCATCAATTCCTATTATGCTTCCGAATCCTTCGCATTTCTTACATGCTCCGTAAGGATTATTAAAAGCAAAAAGATTTACCGAAGGCTCTTCAAAAACAATTCCGTCTGCCTCAAAACGATTAGAGAATTTGGTTGATTGAGGAATTGGTTGATTGGGTAATTGAGGAATTTCAATTATACAATCTCCGCCACCTTCAAAAAAAGCGGTCTCCACCGAATCGGCAATACGGCTGGATAGTTCCTCATCACCAGCATTTACAGCAAAGCGGTCAATCAATAAATTTATAGTTGCAGGAATAGCTTTGGTAGCAGCATATTCTTCCAATCTAATAATTTCATCTACTGCCTTTACTCTTGTAAACCCTTGTCGAATAAGCGTCTCAACTTGTTCCTTAAATTTCTTTTTATCTTTTACTTTAACAGGTGAAAGCAGCATCACCTTTGTTTCTGCAGGAAGTGAAAGAACGTAATCCACTACATCCGTTGTGGTTTCGCGCTTCACAATTTTTCCTGAAACAGGTGAATAGGTTTTACCTATTCTCGCAAAAAGCAACTTGATATAATCGTAAATCTCTGTGCTTGTCCCAACGGTTGAGCGTGGATTTACCGTATTCACCTTTTGCTCAATGGCAATAGCAGGTGCAATGCCTTTGATATAATCTACTTCGGGTTTATCAATCTTTCCAAGAAACTGGCGCGCATAAGCAGATAAGCTTTCTACATATCTACGCTGACCTTCTGCATAAAGCGTATCAAATGCTAATGAGGATTTCCCTGAACCGGAAAGCCCTGTTATAACAACAAGTTTCTTATGAGGAATAGCAAGGCTTATGTTCTTAAGATTATGAACACGAGCTCCTTTAATGATGATGTATTCTTTAGGGCTTAGACGCTCAATATCTTTAACAACAGGCATAGGACAAACAAAAAGGATTGCGAAGTTACGAGATTAAACTACTCTAACTCCAAGCCCAACTGTTGCTGCTCCGAAGATTTGTCGCTTTTCTTTTTCTTGTCCGTTGGTTTTTCTTTCTTAACTCCTGCCTGCAGACGCTGAATTTCTTCTTTGCTAACAGGTTCCACATCTTCTTCATCAACAGGAATCTCAAATCCTAAAGAATCTCCTCCTGTCAGATCAACTTCGGCTGTGTCTTCCACTACAGGCTCTTCATAAGGCAGCGGGTCTAACAAATCAACACTCTTCACCTTGTAAGCAGAAAGGCGATTGCCGATTGCCTTCAATCCTTTCACCGAAATAAATTCAGAAAGATTTATTTTTTCAGGGTCAATATCTTCGCCTTTATTCTTGTAGAATTTTACTTCAATTTGTGGCAGCCAATCCGAAGAAACAACTTCCATTCTTGATTTTTCGTGCTCAGAAATAAATTTTACTTTATTTCCGGAAGGCTCAACCAGGAAGCGTTTCACGTTGTATTGTTCTTTCTCGCCATCAAAATAAACGGCAGTCAACGGTTTTTTAGTATTCCATTTTTCAATCAGAATCATGTCCTCATCAAAATGCGTGGAAAGGTCGAACGAATGCAGCTTGTATTCACCGCTTTGCATCACAGTCAGTATTTTATCATCGCCCTTAAACTTGCCTATAAATTGTCCGCGTTCTTCTGCATTTAAACGTTGAACTGTATCGTCAAACCAAATGGAACGCGCATCCAGTGTAGAAACTCCTTGCTCTTTCTGAACAACTTTGCGTACGGGATTACGTGTTAAAATATTCCCTTGTGAACTTCTTCCTTTAATTGCAAGTTCAGCAAAATTAAAATCAAACTGCAGTTTTTTCAGATGCGGAACAGGGCGATGGAAAATGGTTACTACCTCTGCTTCACCATTAGGATTAGCAGTGAAATAAAGCACTTCCGAATCTTTTATTCCTTTAGTTAAATCGTAAACTTTATCGCGGGTAACACCTGTAACTGCAAAGCGTTTGATCATAATATTGCCGCGCGGTCCGTCACGGTAAATCATGTTGTAAACAGTACGCTCATCATTTTTCTTGAAAACGCTGATGTGCAACATATCCTTTCCAACAAATGCTTTATCAACCACCTTGCTCACCACCATAGTTCCGTCTTTGCGGAACACAATGATGTCATCAATATCGGAACAATCGGAAACGAATTCATCCTTCTTCATTCCGTAACCTGCAAAGCCTTCCAGACGGTTTACGTAGAGCTTTTCATTTGCAACGGCAACACGGGTTGCAACAATGTTCTCAAATGATTTTATTTCTGTTTTGCGGTCTCTTCCTTCTCCGAATTTCTTCTTCAGATTTTTGAAATATTCAACCGCGTAGTCAATCAGATTATCAAGATGTGTTTTTACTTCTGCAATTCCATTCTCTAACTCCTTCATCTTCTCATCTGCTTTGAAACTGTCGAAGCGCGTGATGCGAATCATTGGAATTTGGGTAAGCTTCAGTAAATCTTCATCGGTAATATCACGCACTAACTTTTTGCGGAAGGGTTTAAAAGCCGCATGCAAATATTTAAAGAGGTCTTCTTTATTGTCGTACTTTTTGAAATCAATATACATTTCCTCTTTGATGAAAATCTTTTCAAGAGAAGAGAAATGCCATTGCTCCTGCAATTCAGAAAGCCTGATTTCCAATTCCCGCTTGAGCAATTCCAATGTACGGTGCGTGGATATTTTAAGAATATCGGTTACACCAATGAAGTTGGGTTTATCGGTATCAATTACGCAGGCATTGGGAGAAATTGAAATCTCGCAATCTGTGAAAGCATAAAGTGCGTCAATGGTTTTGTCGGGCGAAATACCAACGGCAAGGTGAATAACAACTTCCACATTTTCTGCGGTGTTGTCTTCTACTTTCCTGATTTTTATTTTCCCTTTTTCGTTGGCATTCACAATGGAATCAATCAGCGAAGTGGTAGTAGTTGAAAACGGAATCTCACTAATCACCAAGGTCTTTTTATCCAACTGAGAAATCTTAGCGCGGATTCGAATTCTACCTCCACGCAGTCCATCGTTGTAGTTGGAGAAGTCTGCCATTCCGCCTGTAATAAAATCAGGGAGCACAATCGGTTTTCTTCCTCGCAATACAGCGATAGAGCCTTCAATCAGCTCATTGAAATTATGCGGCAATACTTTAGTGGCAAGTCCTACGGCAATACCTTCAACTCCTTGTGCAAGCAGCAAAGGAAACTTCATCGGCAGCGTAACAGGTTCTTTGTTACGTCCGTCATAAGAGCTTTGCCAAATAGTGGTTTTAGGATTGAATGCCACTTCAAGCGCAAACTTGGAAGGACGTGCTTCAATGTAACGAGGAGCTGCAGCAGAGTCGCCTGTTAAAATATTTCCCCAATTTCCTTGTTGGTCAATCAGTAATTCTTTTTGTCCTAATCCAACGAGTGCATCACCAATGGATGCATCACCGTGGGGATGGTATTTCATAGTATGACCGATGATGTTCGCCACTTTGTTGTAACGCCCGTCATCCATTTCCCACATAGCGTGCAGAATTCTGCGCTGAACCGGTTTCAATCCGTCTTCAATGGCTGGAACGGCACGCTCCAGAATTACATACGATGCATAATCAAGGAACCAGTTCTGATACATGCCCGACAACTGTATAACATTGTGAGCAGCACCATCCGTTCCCTGTGATTCCGGATCTAACTCACCGGAATTTTCTGTGTTATCTATATCGTCAACTTTCATTTTTAAGGTCGCTCCTATGGAGCTAAAAAATTATTCTTATTGTTTTTCTACCAACAGGTCGTCCCTACGGGACTATCAAATTTATGCAACTGCATCTTCCTCCACCAAATCTTTTTCAACCTTCAGGTTTTCAATAATAAAGTTCTGACGGTCTTGTGTGTTTTTACCCATGTAAAATTCAAGCAGGTTGTGAATGCTTGTTTCTTTTCGCAGAATAATCGGGTCAAGGCGAATATCTTTCCCGATGAAATGTTTGAACTCATCAGGCGAAATTTCTCCTAATCCTTTGAAGCGGGTTATCTCCGGCTTTCCACCCAGTTTGGACATCGCATCTCTGCGCTCCTGTTCGGAATAACAATAGATTGTTTCTTTCTTGTTGCGGACACGGAAGAGCGGTGTCTGCAAAATATACAGGTGACCGTTCTTAATTAAATCGGGGAAGAATTGCAGGAAGAAGGTGATCAACAGCAAGCGAATGTGCATACCATCCACATCGGCATCGGTAGCAATTACGATGTTGTTATAACGCAATGTTTCTATTCCCTCTTCAATATCCAATGCACTTTGCAGCAGGTTGAATTCTTCGTTCTCGTAAACAATCTTTTTGGTCAGACCATAGCAGTTCAGCGGTTTTCCCTTCAGGCTGAAGACCGCTTGTGTGTTCACATTCCTTGACTTGGTGATAGAACCACTCGCAGAGTCTCCCTCGGTAATAAACAAAGTTGTTTCCAAACGTGCTTCTGCTTTTTCATCGGTATAGTGACTGCGGCAGTCGCGCAGTTTTTTATTATGCAGACTGGCTTTCTTGGCGCGCTCACGGGCAAGCTTTTTAATGCCTGCCATGTCTTTACGCTCACGCTCGCTTTGCATAATCTTGCGCAGCAATGCTTCAGCCGTTTCCGGATTTTTATGCAGGAAGTTGTCTAATTCTTTTTTTAGGAAATCACCGATAAATGATTTCATGGATTCGCCTTGCGGAGCAATTTCCTGTGAACCAAGCTTTGTTTTGGTTTGCGATTCAAATACCGGCTCAATTACTTTCACGCTCACAGCAGCAATCAGTGATGAGCGCACATCCACCGCCTCAAAATCTTTTTTGTAAAACTCACGAATGGTTTTTACCACTGCCTCACGGAAAGCGCCCTGATGCGTTCCGCCTTGTGTAGTATGCGCACCGTTCACGAACGAATAATATTCCTCGCCATACGAATTGCCGTGCGTCATTGCCACTTCAATATCGTTTCCTTTCAGGTGGATGATGGGATAAAGAATTTCTTCGCTGATGTTTTTTTCCAGCAAATCGCGCAAGCCATTTTCGGAATAGTATTTAACTCCGTTGAAATAAATGCTCAATCCCGGATTAAGGAAAACATAGTTCCAGAGCAGGCGCTCAATATATTCGTTCAGAAAATGATAGTTGCCGAAAATAGAAGCATCGGGCTCAAACTTTACCAATGTTCCTTTGCGCAAATCACTGGCTTCTACTTTACTTTCTTTTACCAGTTCGCCTTTGGCAAATTCGGCATATTTTGTTTTGTCTTCGCGAACGCTCTGCACATAAAAGTAGCTTGAAAGCGCATTCACCGCCTTGGTTCCAACACCGTTGAGACCAACCGATTTCTTAAACGCAATGGAATCGTATTTAGCTCCCGTGTTAATTTTTGAAACGCAATCCAATACTTTACCCAAAGGAATTCCGCGACCGTAATCGCGCACTTTCAGTTGTTTATCTTTCAGGGTAATTTCAATCACCTTGCCGTTGCCCATTACGTACTCGTCAATGGCATTGTCAATTACCTCTTTTATGAGGATATAAATTCCGTCATCCTGCGATGAGCCATCTCCAAGTTTACCGATATACATTCCGGGGCGCAGGCGGATGTGTTCTTTCCAGTCGAGCGACCTTATACTGTCATCGTTATATGTGTCTGCCATTTTTTATTTTTTTTCTCACCACAGATACCACAGATTATCACAGATAAAAATAATCTGAGCAAATCTGTGGTATCTGTGGTAAACTATTTTTTGCGCTGCAAATTTCACATTTATTCCTTTACTGTTGCGCTTTTCAGAAAGGTGTGTAAAAATAGAACACTTAACCCCCTTTTTGGTTTGGAAGCGGTAAGGTTTTCAACAGAGTTTTTAACAGAAGTAGGTCGATAGTCCACAGACCATGGTCCATAGTTGGGAAAGATTTGATAAATTTGTAGTGAGTCAAGAGCCATGAAAAAGATTTTCTCCATTTGTATCATCTTAATTTTTGCTGTAATATTTAACAGCTACTCTCAACAAATTATGACTGTGGGAGAAGTCTTTGATTTCAGTATCAATGATGTTTTTGAATACAAACTTCATGGTAACACACCTCCAAATAATCAAAGAATAACTATTACCGCAAAATACAATACATCTGACAGCGTTTTTTATGGCAGATTTCACGAAAATTATAGTCTTGTATTTAATCCAAATCCTGTCCCACATGCTGATACCGTCTTTTCTAGCAATAGAGATACTATTTATTATACACATTTGAATGAATTAATCACTGACTATGATTTATACTTTCTTTATGATACAACCATTTATTATTCTGACAACTATTGCGGGATATTAATTAATGCTCACCTTGGAATGGTTGGCGATTCAACAACATTCGAACCACCAACTGTAGATAGGGAATATGGAAGAGGTTTAGGTCTTGTTAATTCGCTAGATATATGGGCCGATAATGGAGGCGTGCCATATGGTTTTTATATGACTTATTATAAGAAAGGCACAGCAGAATGCGGGGTTTCAGATACGCTTACTGTTGGCATCAATGAAAATCAAAAAACTTCATTCTCCCTCTACCCCAACCCCACCACTTCAACCCTAACCATCCAAAACGCATCCGGTCTCTACCACCTAAGTGACATAACCGGCAAAACCTTATTAAGCGGTCTCGCCTCAGGCGAGACTACCTTTACCTTAGATATAAGCACCCTCAGCAGCGGTGTTTATTTCCTCACACTTTCGGAGGGCGGGCAGCAGGTTGTGCGCAAGGTGGTGAAGCAATAAAAACTAATTCAGCCAAGTAAAAGTGCTGCCGTGGCGGCCAGGGTGGGTGGTAATCACTTAATCCGAAGTGATGCCGTGGCGGCCACGGTAGTAATCCCTTAATCCGAAGTGATGCCGTGGTGGCCACGGTGGTAATCCGACAATACAAAGTCTTACCGTGGCGGCCACGGTGGTAATCCCTTAATCCGAAGTGATGCCGTGGCGGCCACGGAGCTAATCCGACAATCCAAAGTCTTGCCGTGGCGGCCACGGTAGTAATCCCTTAATCCGAAGTGATGCCGTGGCGGCCACGGTGGCAATTTCTTAATCCGAAGTCATGCCGTGGCGACCACGGAGCTAATCCCTTAATCCGAAGTGCTGCCGTAACGGTTACGGTGCTAATCCCTTAATCCGAAGTCATACCGTAACGGTTACGGAGGTAATCCGTTAATCCGAAGTGATGCCGTAACGGTTACGGTGCTAATCCCTTAATCCGAAGTGCTGCCGTAACGGTTACGGTGCTAATCCCTTAATCCGAAGTCATGCCGTAACGGTTACGGAGGTAATCCGTTAATCCGAAGTGATGCCGTAACGGTTACGGTGCTAATCTCTTAATCCTAAGTCATGCCGTAACGGTTACGGTGGTAATCTCTTAATCCGAAGTGATGCCGTAACGGTAACGGAGGTAATCCGTTAATCCGAAGTCATGCCGTAACGGTTATAGATTTGAAATTGCTAACAAGCAGGCTATAATTCCTCTAAAACAAAACATCCCCCTTGCCTGAGGCAAGAGGGATGTTTTACTGTCGTCTATGGTCTATCGACCATGGACAAAGATTTAGTCAATATATATATCAAACGGCATACGTGCCTGAATGCCTTCCATTCTGCGCATATCATCCAGTGTTTTGTAAAAGCGGTAGTTCTCGCCCAATGATTTTTTCAACATCACATCTTCGCCTTCACCCGAAAGCTCTTCCATAAATGCTTTGAAAGGCTCTTTTTGTTCAGGATATTCTGCCACACGGTAGTTATCCAATTTTGCCATTTTAGCAGCAATTTCAATGGCATCTTCCATACCACCCAACACATCAACAAGACCTAAACCTTTGGCATCAAAACCGCTCCATACGCGACCTTGTCCTATTGAATCCACATCGGCAACTTTCATTCCGCGCCCTTCGGCTACTTTGCCAATGAACGAACCATAGATTTCGTTCACACTGTTTTGTATAATATCACGTTCAGCCTGTGTAAGCGGACGGAAAGCAGAACCCAAATCAGCATAATGATTTGTTTTAACGGTGTCAACAGTAATTCCCAGTTTATTGTTCATCAGATTTTTCAGGTTCATCAACAAACCAAATACCCCGATAGAACCGGTAATGGTGTTAGGTTGTGCTACAATAGTATCGGCAGCACATGAAATATAGTATCCGCCCGAAGCAGCTACATCGCCCATGGAAGCTACAACCGGTTTTGCCGCTTTAGCCAACACTACTTCTCTCCAGATAACATCCGAAGCAAGTGCGCTTCCGCCCGGTGAGTTAACGCGCAATACAATAGCTTTTACATTCTCGTCCAAACGCGCTTTACGGATGGCTTTAGAAATACGGTCAGAACCAATGGTCTGGTCATCACCTTCGCCACCTTCAATACTTCCGCTTGCATAAATAACGGCAATCTTGTCTTTTGCTAAACCTTTATCGTCTTTCTTTTTAGCTTTAGGGGCATCGGTATATTTTACCATGCTCACCAGTTTCAGTTTTTTGGCATCTTCCAAAACGCAACGGTCTTTCAAATCATCCAACACCTGATCTTTATAGTATAGTTTATCAGCAAGTTTTTGTTCTACTGCATCTTTAGCATTTTGCACCAAAGCTGAGTCTGCAATAAGGTTCAATTGTGCTGGAGTAAGTTTGCGGCTTTCAGCAATACCATTTACAATGTTGTTCCAGATAGAACCCATATACTTCATCGTTTGCTCACGGTTAGCCTCGCTCATTTTGTCAAGAATAAAAGGCTCAATGGCACTTTTAAACTTTCCGTAGCGGATAACCTGTGGCTCCACTTCCATTTTTTCCAATAGTCCTTTAAAGAACATCACCTGTGCGCCCAAACCTTTGAATTCAATCAGTCCTTCAGGGTTCAGCCAAACTTCATCGGATACTGAAGCAAGGTAATATGCACTTTGCGAATAAGCCTCACTGTAGGCAACAATAAATTTCTTTGATTCTTTGAATTCAATCAGCTTGTTGCGGATTTCTTCAATAGTAGCAATACCTGCGGGAACGCTTTGCAGGTCAATATAAATACCTTTGATGTTGTCATCGGTTTTGGCTTTCTCAATGTTTTCAAGAATATCATTCAAACCAATTCCTTTTTTTCCTGACATAGAACTGAAGTTGAAATTCTCGAAAGGGTTGTTTGAACTGCGATCGTTGATCTGCGACTCAAAATTGATGTGCAGCACTGAATTAGGTTCAACTTTAGCTTCTTTTTTGCTGTCGGCAGAAGAAACCAGGGCGGCAATCATTCCAACCAGCACAACAATGCCAAGGAAGAAAGCCAAAAACACTCCCAACATGGAAGCGAACATAAATTTGAAAAACTGTTTCATTAATAGTGGGGTTTAGGGTTTTAGACCTGCCTGCCAGTAGGCAGGAAAGCGGGGCGAAAGTAGAAAAAAAACCTCACAGGAACGGAAAGAAGAGTGCTGTTAAGAATTTTTAACTTTGTTGCCCTCTAAAATGGAAGAAGCAATACTTTTATTAGGCGGTAATCTTGGAAACCGTGAACTGGCTCTGGCGCAGGCAATGGAAAAAATTGAAGCGCACGTGGGTGAAATAACCGCACATTCTTCTATTTATGAGAGCGAACCCTGGGGATTTGAAGACAAAAACCAGTTTCTTAATCAGGCTATAAAGGTTAACACTGAACTAAATCCGCAACAATTACTTTCAACCCTGCTTGATATTGAACAATCATTGGGAAGAATAAGAACAGGAAAACTTTCGGCACGCATTATTGACCTTGACATCCTTTTTTACGGAAACCAAAAAATCACCACCGAAACACTAACTATTCCGCACCCCCGCATCAGCGAAAGGCTATTTACCCTGCTGCCATTAGCAGAACTCCTTAGAAACGACATTCTTCCTGTGTTAAATATCTCTGCACAGGAACTTATAAAAGCATGTTCAGACAAATCAAAAATTCACATCTGGAATTTCAAAAACAAACTATAAATGGGGTTATAAACTTTTTAGATGACAAGTGTTGAAAAAATAATAGTTAAATTTTCCTTGTTTATTAGCAAATAGAACTATTTTTGCAGCCAACTGAAATTTAAACAGTATTAAAACCAAAAGCTAAACGAAAGAAAATCATGAGAAAACTTCTATTAATCCTTGTAACATTTACTTTATCAGCCTCTTTGGCATCAGCGCAAGCTCCCAAAAAGCTTAACAACAAATTTTCAATTGGCATTAACTTAGGCGCTACCCAATTTATGGGTGATATTTCACGCAACCCTGAAGGTAACTCACAGCAAGGGAATTGGGCAACACATGATTGGAAATTTGGTTTCGGAGGAAATGTAGGATACCAGTTCAGCAACACTTTTGGTTTCAATATAAGCGTTCTCAGCTGCAAACTTGCAGGACAGAAAAGCTATGGAGTAGATAATGGCAGCACAAATAATTTCGCATATTTTAAAGCAGATGTATTTGATTATTCAATAAACACTGTTTGCCATTTTATGAATCTTATTTATCGCAACAAAACTAAACCAAGAAAAATTTCACCTTATATTTCAATAGGCTATGGCTTTACTGATTTTCGTTCAGTTAAAAGAAGAATAGGGACTGATGAAGTTATAGGAGCTACGAGTTATAGTGACTGGACTACTCTTGAAAAGAAAAAGAGAACAACAGAGACAATTATCCCTGTTGCCTTGGGTATTAAAATGAAACTTTCAAAGCATTTCGACATAGGTATTGAACAATCTTTACGAAATGCATTTACTGAAAAACTAGATGCCACTTTTGGAAGTACTAAGAGATTTGACAAGTATGGCTACCTTTCTTTAGGTATTTCTTATAAAATTGGTAAAAATGAAAATTCAGAAGAGTGGGTTAATCCTTTGGAAGCTCTTAACAAAAACCTTGACGATATTCAAGGCAATCTTGATGGTTTGGCAAAAGATGCTGACGGTGACGGAGTATCTGACCTATTTGACAAAGAACCTAACACACCTGCTGGTGTTGCTGTTGACGGAAGCGGGCGCTCGCTGGACGTAGATACTGACGGTGTTCCTGATCACATGGACAGCGATCCATTCAGTGCTAAAGGTGCAAAGGTTGACGAAAACGGTAAAGAACTTGACAGCGATAACGATGGAGTTGCTGACGGAAGTGATATTGAGCCTAACACCAAACCAGGTGCATTGGTAAACTTCCAGGGTAAAACAATTGAACTATCTGCGTCAAATAACACCAATACATCTTCATCAACAAATGGAATGTTGTTTCCTGCTGTTTATTTCAAAGTAAACAGTTCAACTATCAACTACTGGAGCAGCTACGATGCACTTGCAACTGTTGCAAAAGCATTGAAAGCTAACCCAAGTCTGAAATTGAATGTAGTGGGTAATTGCGATAAAACTGCAACTGAGCAATTCAATAACGACTTAGCTAGAAAACGTGCTGAGGCTGTTATCAAACACTTAGTTGATACTTACAAAATTGAAGCAGGCAGATTAAGTGCAATTTCAAAAGGTGAGAAAGAAAACCTTGTTCCAACTGCTGATGGAGTTGAAAACAATGTGAACAGAAGAGTTGATTTTGAAGTAGCAAGATAATCTGAATAGATTTATAAAGAAAAAGTCCCACGAAATTCGCGGGACTTTTTCTTTATAAAAGTTTTGAAATTTTACAACTTTATTTTTTTACTCAAATCATACAACACAATTCCAACAGTAACCGAAATATTAAAAGAATGCTTGGTGCCGAACTGAGGAATTTCCAAACAATAATCGCAAGCATCAACTGCTGATTGCGAAACACCATTAACTTCATTTCCGAAAACAACGGCATATTTAGTTTCTACCTCAGGAATAAAATCTACTAAATCAATACTGCCTTCTACCTGCTCAATACACAGAATTTTATAACCGTCCGATTTTAGTGCAACAATTGCATCTGATATTGTAACATAATATTTCCAGTAAACCGATTCTGTTGCACCAAGAGCTGATTTGGTGATTTCACGATGCGGTGGTTGCGCTGTTATCCCGCAAAGAAAAACCTTCTCGACTGAAAATGCATCGCTTGTACGAAATACCGAACCGATGTTGTGCATACTGCGCACATCATCCAGCACAACCGTAATAGGTAACTTTTTTCCGCTGCGGAATTCTTCAACCGACTTTCTCCCTAATTCTTCGTTCTTTAGTTTTCTCATAAAGCAAATATTGCACAAAACTGTTAAAAACTTTAGAATAACTGTGGCTTCGCTCTTTGTATTTTTACTGCGATGAAGAACCGCTCCATGATTAAAAGCGCCACAGCCGATAAGGAAACCCCTTTGATGAAGCAATACAACACCATCAAGGCGAAATATCCTGATGCGCTTTTGCTATTTCGGGTGGGCGATTTTTACGAAACATTTGGTGAGGATGCTAAAAAGGCATCGGGAATTTTGGGTATTGTGCTCACCAGAAGAGCAAACGGTGCGGCTGCATACATTGAACTGGCAGGATTTCCGCATCATTCATTGGAAACCTATTTACCTAAATTAGTTCGTGCAGGACAACGTGTTGCTATCTGTGATCAGTTGGAAGACCCGAAACTAACCAAGACAATTGTAAAGCGTGGCGTTACCGAATTAGTAACTCCCGGTGTTGTCTTCAGCGAAAATATTCTTGAAAATAAAAGCAATAATTTTCTTTGCGCCATTCACTTCGGTGATAAAATTTCAGGTATCGCATTCTTAGATATTTCCACAGGTGAGTTTTTAGTAGCCGAAGGAAACCTTGTGCACCTTGATAAATTGATTCAAAGTTTTCGCCCCAGCGAAATCATTTTCCAGAAGAACAAACACAAAACATTTATTGAAAATTTCGGAGACAAGTTCTACACCTTCAAATTTGATGATTGGGTTTTTACACCTGAATTTACAGGCGAAATATTACTGCGCCACTTTGAAACCAAATCACTGAAAGGATTTGGAATTGAAAATATGGAATCTGCGAGTATTGCAGCAGGCGCGGCTTTGCATTATCTCTACGACACACAACACGATAAGATAAAACACCTCTCGCACATTTCGCGGATTGAGGATGATAAATACGTTTGGCTCGACCGCTTCACGCTTCGCAATCTTGAAATATTAGCACCTACAAACGATAATGGAATTTCGCTCATAAACGTAATTGATAAAACCATTTCACCCATGGGAGGACGCTTGCTGAAACGCTGGTTGGCAATGCCTTTAAAAAATAAGGTCGCAATAGATGAGCGTCTTTCGGCAGTTGATTATTTTCTTTCGCAAGAAGAATTAAGTAATGAACTGAGAACAAACATCCGACTGATTGGCGACCTGGAGCGTATTATCTCAAGAGTAGCAGCAGGTCGCGTTAGTCCACGCGATGTGGTGCAATTAGGCAAAGCATTGCGCGCCATTGAACCTGTGAAAGCAATTTGCGAAAACTCTTCTAACCCTGCACTGAAAAAAATTGCAGAACAATTAAATCCCTGCAAACTCATCACCGAAAAGATTGAAAAGGAACTGAACCCCGAAGCGCCTTTTATGATTCAAAAAGGAAATGTTATCAATGCAGGTGTTTCGGATGAGTTAGATGCGCTGCGCAAAATTGCTTTTTCAGGAAAAGATTATTTGCTGGAGATACAAAAACGCGAAGTGGAACGTACAGGAATTACATCACTAAAAATTGCTTTCAATAATGTGTTCGGTTATTATCTTGAAGTAACCAACGTACATAAAAACAAAGTGCCTGCCGACTGGATGCGCAAGCAAACGCTTACTAATGCTGAGCGTTACATTACTCCAGAACTGAAAGAATACGAAGAAAAAATTCTGGGTGCAGAAGAAAAAATTCATGCCCATGAGGTGAGGTTGTTTAATGAATTAGTTGTTTCAGTAGCAGATTATATTTCGCCTGTTCAGCTTAATGCTGCACTCATCAGTCGCTTGGATTGCCTGCTTTGTTTTGCTACCGTTTCGGAACAAAACAATTATGTGAAACCCGAAATAACGGATGAGAATATTCTGAATATCAAAGACGGCAGGCATCCAGTGATTGAACGCGCCATGCCAACAGGAGAGCAATACATTGCCAACGATATTTACCTCGACAGCGATACGCAACAAATTATCATTATCACAGGCCCTAACATGGCAGGTAAATCTGCATTACTGCGCCAGACAGCTTTGATTGTAATAATGGCACAGGCAGGTTGTTTTGTTCCTGCAAAAGCAGCAGTAATTGGTTTGGCAGATAAAATTTTCACCCGTGTTGGTGCATCGGATAATATCTCTTCGGGCGAATCAACCTTTATGGTGGAGATGAATGAAACTGCAAGTATTCTGAATAATGTCTCTGCAAAAAGCTTGATTATCCTGGATGAAATCGGAAGAGGAACAAGTACCTATGATGGTATTTCCATTGCTCATGCCATAGTGGAGTTTTTACATGAAAATAAAACAAGCCGTGCAAGAACACTTTTTGCAACTCACTACCACGAGCTAAATGAGGTTTCAAAAACAATGAACCGTGTTAAGAATTTCAATGTTTCGGTAAAAGAAGCGGGAAACAAAGTAATCTTCATGCGGAAGTTAGTTGCAGGCGGAAGCGAACACAGCTTCGGAATTCATGTTGCTAAAATGGCGGGAATGCCGAGAAAAGTAGTAGACAGGGCAAATGAGATTATGCTGTTGCTGGAAAAATCTCATGAAGGAGAAACGCTTCCCGGTAAAAACAAAAAGCCGGTAAAAGAAGATTACCAACTCAGTTTTTTTCAGTTAGACGACCCTGTTTTAAGCCAAATTAAAGAAGATATTCTTAATACTGACATCAATACACTTACACCCGTTGAAGCACTAATGAAACTGAATGAAATTAAAAAACTTATTGGTGGTTAACCACTTATAACAACCAATATTCTGCTTCCGGAATTTTTAATTTATTTTGCCAATTATTAACTAAAAACTAAAAACATGAGCGTAGTAAAAGAATTCAGAGATTTTGCAATGAGGGGCAACGTTGTTGACCTTGCAGTAGGCGTTGTAATCGGTGGGGCTTTCGGAAAAATCGTTTCATCATTGGTATCGGATGTAATCATGCCACCCATCGGATTAGCATTGGGAGGTGTAAACTTTACCGACATCAAATTAACGCTGAAAGATGCTGTTGTTGATGCAGCAGGTGCTGTAACCACTCCGGCAGTTACATTGAACATAGGGACTTTCGGCCAAACAATTCTCGATTTCACCATTATTGCTTTTGCGATTTTCATGATTGTAAAAGGCATGAATAAGATGAAGAAGAAAGAAGAAGAAGCTCCCGCTGCTCCACCTGCTCCTTCCAACGAAGAAGTATTGCTGACACAAATCAGAGATTTGCTGAAAAAATAATTATCTAAAAATCAGTGAGTGATTCAAACGGCCATTCCGTTTGAATCACCCATTAACAAAATCAAAGAATATGAAAAAAATAATTACGCTGATTATACTTGCTACGTCTGCTTACAGCAGTATGGCTCAGGATACTCTTAAAGCAGATACATTATGGCGAATGGGTAGTTTTCTCGGTGTGAATTTCAATCAGGTTGGACTTACCAACTGGGCTGCGGGAGGTGAGAATTCATTTTCTGCTGCAGGAATTTTTAGCGGCTTTGCCAATTATAAAAAAGGAAATATTACTTGGGATAACAGCCTTGACCTTGGTTACGGTTTATTAAAGTCCGGTGAAAGCCCTTTCAGAAAAAATGAAGATAAAATTGATTTAAACTCAAAATTTGGTGCCTTGGCAAAAGGCAAATTTTATTACAGTGCAATGCTCAATGCAAAATCGCAATTTGCAAATGGTTATAATTTCCCGAACGACAGCGTAATTGTATCTCGTTTTGCTGCACCTGCATTTGTTACCCTTGCCTTAGGTATGGACTATAAACCGAATGATTACTTTTCATTATTTGTATCTCCCGCCACCGGAAAATTCACTTTTGTAAGTGATCAACGCCTTGCCGATTTAGGCTCATTCGGTGTAAAAGCCGCAGAATACAGCCTACTTGATAGTTCCTTACTTTCACACGGAAGACAAATACGCGGAGAATTCGGAGCATCACTTCGCGCAAAGTTTCAAAAAGATTTAACCAAATACCTGAACCTGCTTTCCACACTCCAACTGTTCAATAACTATACAGACCCTAAAGCAGAAAATCGTGGGAATATTGATATAAACTGGGAAACCACCATCACCATTAAAGCCGGAAAATTGATTACAACCAGCATTTACACTAACCTGATTTATGACCATGACATTAACATTCCTACTTATCAGAAAATAAACGGAGAAAAAGTTCAGGTGGGTCAAGGTCCTAAAACTCAGTTCAAAGAAGTGATTGGTTTAGGAATATCTTACAAAATAGCAGGAGTTAAAACAGCTAAAAAGTAAGCAGGTAAAGAGTTTTAATAAAATTTTGCGGATTGCATTTTTTATTTACTTTTGCAGTCCACAAAAAAAGCGGGAATAGCTCAGTTGGTAGAGCACGACCTTGCCAAGGTCGGGGTCGCGAGTTCGAGTCTCGTTTCCCGCTCAAAAAACCTCTCCAAAAGAGGTTTTTTTATGAAAAGAATACTGCCTGACTAAGGTGGTGAAAACATTAAAATACTACCTGCCCAGGTGGTGGAATTGGTAGACACGCAGGACTTAAAATCCTGTGGCCATTGCGGCCGTAGCGGTTCGACCCCGCTCCCGGGTACAAGGGTTTCAGCGATTTGCTGGAACCCTTTTTTATTGCCAGGTAAAACATTTGGACCTATTTTTTACCGGTCGGTGTTTTTTATGGAGTCGGAAATTCCCTGCTCAGCTGGTCCTTTTTTTAACCATTTTATAAAAATATGGGCGATTGGTTGAGTAAGAATTAGATTTTTTACACCTGCGGGAAATCAATAAAGCCTTTAACATCCCAACTCCCCAAATAGGGTATTGGGGGAAACTGAAATTTGGCAAACCGGTACAGACCACTTCCCTGCCAGAATGGGAAGGTGAAGAAACACTAATCACACTTGTTTCCAAAAAATCCCAGAAACCATCTCCGGGTGTCAGAACTGCCGGAACCGCTGGAAGGTATAGAGGGATTGCGGTCTATGATAGTTGACTAAAAAAATGAAGTTGGGAGAATGTCTCAAATAAAGAAATAAAACGGGGCAAGTTTGTTTAAAAAAAATTACAATACTATCAATCCATGAAAACACTATCGTCAAAAGCTGTTAAACATGATAACTAACCCTACTGGGCTGTTGACTTAAATATAATTCAGACCTCATTGTGAAACCAAAGAATCTGTCAGGCACACGATGGAGAAAAACGCATAACAATTTGTTGGTAAAACCTTCCTCACAAAATAAAAAAAAGTGCGTGAGATTTTTGTCCTTCCGAAAGTTAGTCGCAACTGAGCAAACTGCCCATTCAACACATTTCGACAGCTACAAATAGACCTGAATGACTGTCCACCTAGTTCTACAGGACACGACAAAATCGAAGTATGACAATTCGCAACAACTGCAACTAACCTTTCGGGCGGACTCTGTTTGCGGCTTATCTGATGAACTGTGTCAGGATGAAAATATCCAGAATTGACACACGATAAAAAAAAAGAGGCTACCTGTTGGGGTAGCCTCTTGCAATTTTACAGAATGTTATATTTTATCTTATTACAATTCGCTTGTGTTGAATGCTTGTGCCGCTGGATACTTCGAGGACATAGACACCAGCTGCAAGTTGGTAGTTGAAGTTGCGGGTGAATGAAGTTCCGCCAACGGCAAGTATGCTATCGTCAATTAGCTTGCCTTCTACTGTAACCAAACGGATCGAAAGTTCATCGATATTCTGACCGCTTTCGAGCGTAAGTGTAAAACTTCCGTTGTTCGGGTTAGGAAACACATTGATGCTGTATGCGTCTTCATCTGCGTCTTCAATACCAATCAATATTCCAAGGTTCAGCACAAAGGTATCGGAACCGCACTCGTTATAAGCGATGAGTGTTACGTTGTAGTTTCCGTTTGGCGGAAAGGTATGGGTGGGGTTCTCGGTTATTGAAGAAGGCCCGTCACCAAACTGCCACAAATAACTATCAGCTGCAGCAGATGAGTTTACGAACGACACATCCAGCCCGCTAATGTTGTAGGTAAAGTTTGCGAAAGGTAAACCTACCAATACCGGAACACCTGCTGAGATTGTACGTGAACAACCGTTAGCATCCACTACCATAACAGAATGAACACCACCCGCTGCACTGAAGACACCTGAAGGATTATTCGTTGTGTCTCCATCCAGATAATATTCATACGGTGGCAGACCTCCGCCTGCAGCTACTGTTAACGAACCTCCTTCCTGACCTTCGCAGTTCACTCCAACCGAATCGGTTAATGCTAAGGTAAGAGTTGCCGGTTGAGTAATGAGCACTGTTGCTTCAACAGAGCAGTTAAATGAGTTTCTAACGCTGACGGTATAAGAACTCGGATTAAGCTCTGAGAACGTATTGAACTGTTGTTCCTGCCCACCATTAAGTGAATAATAAAAAGGACCCGAACCGTTGTCAACTATTACAACTATTTCACCATCACCGGCACCATTACAGCTAACATTGCTATGCTGTGTTGTGAAGGTTGGTGAAGGATTAACCGTTACAGGATGGCTTACCGTTGCTATACATCCCATATCCGTTGTAAGGGTTAAGTTAACGGTATAGGTTCCGAAAGTTGTGAACGTGTGCAATGGGTCTTCATCTGTTGATGTTCCGCCATCGCCAAAGTTCCAATCAAACTGGTCAATAGTTCCTGAACCGATGGTTGAAGTATTCGTAAATGAAACAGGACTATCGCTGCAGGAACCTGTAAAGGTGAAATCAGCACCCGGCAAGGTATTTATTGTTACAGTGAAACTTGCTGATGCAGTATTTCCGCTTGCATCGGTTACTTCAAAGGTATTCGTTGTTTCACCCAACGGGAAGAGTGAACCACTCGGTAAACCGTTAACTTGGTTTACTGTTGCACCTGTACAATTATCGCTGAATACAGGGGCTGTATAGTTTACCACTGATCCTGTTGTACCTTCTGCACAGATAACCATATCAGCACTTACGCTAATAATCGGATCAACATTATCTTCAACCGTTACGGTGGCTGTGCAGGTTGCAGTAATTCCGTTTATATCAGTAAGGGTTAGTGTTACTGTGTTTACTCCTAAATGCGAACAATCAAAATCAGTTTGACTTACCGTTTGAGAGACTAGCGGACAGGCACCACTGCTTCCACCGTTAACATCTGATGCAACAATAGAGGCTGTTCCGTTTTCGTCTAATTGAATGGTGATATCCTGACAAACTGCATTTAG
>CANKAM010000048.1 GCA_947479755.1 Bacteroidota bacterium | reverse complement strand
GGTTCTCTCATAAAATTTCAGGCGCAGATAAGTTTCAGTTACTGCTTGACAGACATATCCGGCTTAATCAACCAACAGGAAATATTATTCAGTTAAGCATTGAAGTAAAGGGGAAAATTGAGTTTGAAGAGTTGCGCAGTATTGTAAATGGAAATACTTTTTTTGCGCAATTAAATTCATTACAACTTGTTGATGGAATTTTATCCATTCCCAAATGGAAAAATGGAGAGAAACAAAATCAGGTTTCATTAAGTGATAAGCCTATTGACCTGACAATTAATTCAGGAAAACTGCTACATATTGCGCTTATACAGAATACAACAAACTCAACTATTATTATTTCTGCTAATCATGCTATTGCTGATAATATGGGAATTCAGCATTTAGTCAAGCTCATTGACGGAACTATAAAACCACCGCTTTTACCCTTTGCAGAAGAAGTAAAAGATACAACTCCTCTTACACAACAACTTGTTCATACACTGAAAGCAACCCTGCTGGTGTTTAGGAAAACACCAAAACACATGGCAAAGCTTGTTGCCGCTGAAGTTGTAACAAAAAACTGCATCCTTTATTTTGATGAAAAACAAACCATAATAATAGAAGAAAACGCGGCAAAAAACGGTGCCCGACTTTCACGCAGTGCGTTCTACCTTGCTGCGATATCAATGGCTTTGAAGCAAACTGTTTTTATGGAAAAAGGCGACAGTTTCTTTCTTCCCGTTCCGCAAAACCAACGCCTGCGCGGAAACGATCAGGTGGCAATGGGTAATCATATTTCGTTTCTGTTTTATACTATTCCGTTTAACAAACTGAATAACCTGAGCGAAGCCACCGCATTTATAACAGCACAAATGGTAGAGCAGATAAAAAACCAAAGTCCTAAATCGTATTCCTATTTATTAAAGACCTTTCGCTTTCTGCCGCTCTGGCTTTATGATTTCTTTTTCAAAATGCCCACCAAAGGTGCGGTGTGCAGCTTTCTGTTTTCAGACGTTGGCGAAACTTTGCCCGGTATGAAAACCTTTATGGGTAAGGAAATAGTAGAAGTACTTAACTTACCTCCTAACCCATCTCCGCCCCATCTAACCTTTGTGATGATGAAACATGCAGGCAGATTGAAATTAATTATGACTTACAACAGCAAAGCAATTTCAGAAGATGAAAAAAGTAAGTTTGGGGCCGCGCTCCGCACACTCTTAACAAAATGAATTCCCACGAAATAAAAACTGATGTAGTAGTAGTTGGTGCAGGTGCAGCAGGTGTTGCAGCCGCTATTGCAGCTGCACGCGAAGGTTTGGGTGTTGTGCTGCTCGAGAAGAACTCCTTTCCCGGTGGCAGAGCCACTGCTTCAGCTGTTGGCACCATTTGCGGACTTTACCTGCGCAGCTTTAAACAGGAAGCAATGTTTGTTGCCGAAGGTTTTATGAAAGAGTTTGCAGAACAACTGCAACAACGCTCAGCGTCCAAACCGCAAGGCGGCAGCAACGGATTATATTACCTGCCCTACAATCCTTTTGATTTTAAAACTGTTTGTGATGAGTTGCTTGCAAAAAGCGGAATCCAACCATATTACCATTCAACTTTGTTTAATGTAGAAACAGACAATGATAAAGTAACCGCAGTTGAAGCCTTTGTTTATGACCGTAAACTAAAATTCACTGCTGATTCTTTTATTGATTGCAGTGGTGAAGCTTCCGTTTGTTTTCTTGCAGGCGAAACGGTGGTAGAAGAAAAAGAATATCAGGCATCGGCACAGGTTTTTACGGTTGAAAATATTGAAACATCATTACCTGAATCATTAGGCTTTCATATTGCCCGCGAACTGAAACGCGCTGTTAATGAGGATAAACTTGCTGCCGAGTTGCAATGGGTTTCTATTGTACCTAATTCCTTTCGCGATAGAAGTGCTATGCTTAAAATCGGTATTCCTTTAACCATTGATAACAGCGATAACAAAGCCACAGAAGTAGAGTTGGTTGCCCGTAAAAGTGTGAATGCTGTTTTTGATTACCTGAAAAACAATGTGGAAGCCTTCCGTAATTCACACATCAGCTTTGTGGCTACCGAAGCAGGAATTCGTACAGGCAGAAGACCAATGGGAAAATATACCCTCACCGAAACCGATGTGATGGACTGCCTCAAATTTGAAGACAGCATTGCCAATGGTGCATGGCCGGTTGAATTCTGGGGCAACGATAATAAAGTGAAAATGGATTATTTCGCAGAAGATGATTTTTACCAGATACCTAAAGGTTGTCTTCACTCAGCCAGCGTCACTAATCTTTTCTTTGCAGGGAAAAATATATCTGCAACTGAAAAAGCTATTGCCAGTGCAAGAGTAATCGGCACCTGTTTGCAAACAGGTTGGGCAGCCGGTAAGTTGGCAGCAGAAAATCTTTAATTTTGTGTTGCCCAACAATAAATAAATGAGAATATTTCTGCTTCTTTTTTCTGTTCTATTTTGTTCTGTTTTCACCTCTGCCCAAACCGAATCCATCTGCCGTTTAAGTAAACAACTACCAAGTGGTTTGCCTTCAACTGCTGATGTTGCAGAAGTAAGTGATACCATTCACATCATTCATTACAGCATACGCATTGATACTATTGATTTCACTGAAAAAGCAATTCGTGCTAACGTAAAACTGAATGTTGAGGCCAAACAAAATAATGTCAATCTTATTTCACTTTCGTTGCTGCAATTCACCATTGATTCTATAAAAGCAGGCAATCAGAATTTAACGTATACCTACAACGATACTGCGCTCAGAATTAATCCGCCTTCACCACTTAATGCCGGACAAACTATTCTTATCAGCATCAGTTATCATGGCAATCCGTTACGCGATGATTCTAATTTCGGTGGTTATTATTTTCAGGGACAGAATTATGCTTTTAACATTGGTGTTGGCTTTGGTGCCAATCCTCATGTCTTCGGAAGATGTTGGTTTCCCTGCATTGATGAGTTTACCGACCGCAGCACTTACGATTTCAGCATACGGACATTGAATGCTTACAAAGCATTTTGCAACGGTACCTTGCAAGAGGAAATCAACAACGGTGACGGAACCAAAACATGGAAATGGATAATGAACGACCCTATTGCAACCTATCTTGCATCTATGGCTGTTGCTAAGTTTTATACGATAGAACGCACGTATCAGAATATTCCTGTTGAGTTAGCTGTATTACCCGAAGACAGTGCCGAAACCATTGCTACCTTCACGCATTTAGATACTGCTTTATCTATTTTCATTGACCACTACGGACCTTATCAATGGGATAAAGTTGGTTACGTTTCTGTTCCTTTTACGGCAGGCGCAATGGAACACGCCAGCAGTATCCACATCGGCAAAGCTTTTGTAAACGGAACACTGAGCTACGAAACATTGTGGGCGCACGAACTATCGCACATGTGGTGGGGCGACCTTGTTACCTGTCGCTCGCAGGAAGATATGTGGCTGAATGAAGGCTTTGCAGTTTACAGCGAACATATTTTTACCGAAGGTCTTTATGGAGTTGATGCCTACAAAGAATCGGTGCGCAACAATCACAGGCAGGTAGTGCAATTCGCGCATATTAAAGACGGAAGTTTTATTGCACTGAATGCCGTTCCTCATGCACAGACTTACGGCAATACCGTGTATGATAAAGGTGCCGACATTGCCCACACTCTGCGCAATTACATGGGCGATACTGCTTTTTTCACAGGAGTAAAAGCCTACATGAATAACCTTGGTTTTAATAATGCCGACAGCTATAACCTGCGTGATGAATTAGCAGCTTCTTCTGGAATTAACCTTGATCGTTTTTTTGAAGACTGGGTGTTTACTCCCGGCCTACCCCACTTTACCGTTGATTCATTTAATGTGCTTCCACAATTAGATAATGACTTTCTTGTAACCATGTATCTGCGCCAGAAACAGCAAGGCAACACTCATATTTATAAAATGCCTTTGCGCTTTACCTTCAGAAATGAGTTTGGAAATGATACAACCGTAGTAATGGAAACAGAAGGTATAACCGATACGCTGGTAACACAAATTCATTTCATGCCAACGATGCTAACCATTGACCGCGATGAAAAGATGAGTGATGCCATTTGCGATTATGAACTATGGACCAACATAACAGGCGAAAAAGTTTTGAAACAAACCAATGTAAAAGTAAACTTGCTGAATGCAGGTATTGACAGTTCATTAATAAGAATAGAAAACCATTACGTAGCACCTGATAATTTTATTAATCCGCAGACAGGAGTTTACCTTTCTGATTATCATTATTGGAGTGCAGATGGTATTTTCAGTAATGATTTTCATGCCAGCGCAACATTCACTTATGATGGCAGCACAAGCACAGGCAGTGGATATATTGACCACACACTATTAACAAATATTGAAGACAGCCTGATTATCTATTACCGCCCCGGTGCAGGATATGAATGGCAGGAGGTAAACGGATATACCATCACAACCGGAACTTCTCATACCGATAAAAGAGGAAGCATAACCGTTGATACGTTAAAGAAAGGTGAGTACGCATTCGGTATCCGTGATTTTGATTTAGGTATTTCCGTAGGGGCGAATAATCATTTGCCCACTTTGAAAGTATATCCAAACCCAACCCGCAACGTTTGTAACATTGAATTCAAATTAGACGGCAATCAACCTGCATTGATAAACATTACCGACATGAACGGAAATCTTGTTTTCACTACGTTAGTATATCCACAACAAAGTGCTGTTAAATGGGATGTTTCGTCACTTGCAGCCGGAACCTATGTTGTTACACTTTGCAGAAATGAGGTGGTGCTGGGTACGGAGAAGGTGGTGATTGGGAAGTAGCACCGTCATTGCGAGCGCAGCGCAGCAATCTCCTAATTGCATTACTTAATCTCTGGTAAACGGAACATCATCTAATTTCCCCCAACCCTATTCCCATCCATCCCAAACCCATTGGCAAAATGCCAACGTTAATCTCATCGTTCCCAAACTCATTGGCGAAATGCCAACGTTAATCCCATCGTTCCCAATCTCGTTGGCAAAATGCCAACGTTAATCCCACCGTTCCTAACTTCGTTGGCAAAATGCCAACGTTAATCCAACCGTTCCTAACTTCGTTGGCAAAATGCCAACGATAATCCCATCGTTCCGAAACTCATTGGCGAAATGCCAATCCTATTGACTTCAAGGCGAACAACCTTGGCTAAATGCCAACGCTATTCGGTTTAAAGCGAACAGCATTATACACGTGCAGAACGTTGTTCGGTATCATCCGATGGCATTGTTGCAGATTATTTTTCATGTTCAATACTAAAGGATGAAAAGCTGCGTTACTAATAATATCAACCGGCTTATGTCTAATCCTAAAATGTAGTTGAAGATGAGCACTCCTGTTTGGCCTTTCACCGAAAACCCTTTTGATAATGGTACTAAGGGTAGTTTTAAAAAAATGTATATCATTTCTATAAACACTGCCAATAAGCTGTGGGGGCAGCAAAGCAATCCTGATATACTTCCTGTTCATTTGTTTTTTGCACCTGTGCGGCAGGCATATGGTAACTCCTATACTGCATGGAAAAGCAAAAAAGCTGCTTACAGAGGCGCTACCACTAAGGTTTATAAACTGCTGCATGAATTAAGTTCCGCTAAAATTGAAGCATTTGATGTACGCATTCAGGTTGTTTATGCCAGAGGAACAGGTCAATATGAAGGTCTGTTACCTAATTTGCGCAAGCCCTTTCAAAGAGGCGAGATTGAAGAACGCATTTCAGCATTGGCTGTACTTATTGAATGTATAGGAACGGATGCTGCGCTTGCTGCCGTAAAAATTGACATTATTGATTTTTATAATCTGATGGTGGATGCCCGTAAAGAACAGAAAGGATTAGAAGGAATTGTAAATACAAAAAGCTCTGAACTGGAGTTGCAGCGCATTAGCTGTGCAGAAGCTATGTATGCGGTGCTTGGCAGGCTCATGGACATTTACAGAAGTAACTCAAAACAGATTGCCATTTTCTTTGACCTGGTAACCCTGCGGGGTGCCTACCCCGATGATGATGACCTGGAATTTGAAGGCTTTGTAAACGCCATGCAGGTTCATAACATTGTGCATGATTTTAGTAGTGAACAGCTGTTTGAGATTGAGAACCTGGGCACAGAAACCTTATTCTTCTATACTGCCGGCAGTGCGGTTGAACCGTATAACGGTATCGGTATTGTTTTAAATCCCGGACAAAAACAAACATTTACCATTGCCGAACTGGGAGGCTACAAATAATTTCTGAATGTGTTTAATCAAAGCGCAACGCAGGGCAGCTACCGCGTTACGCTGGTTGATGAGTAGCAGTACTATGATGAAAAGATTGTCACTTCGAGCCTAGTCGAGAAGCAATAATAAACTTCTCGACTACGCTCGAAGTGACAAATACCTGCTTTTATCAACATCTTGATAGTTCCGATTCTTAGTGTTCTCAGTGTCCTTGTGGTAAAAATCCCCCACCCCATTTGTTAAAATTTCTTAAAAAGTATGGAATAGTAAAATATCGTGCATCCTATGTGCGTTACTCTATTATTAATCTAAAAACTAAAACAAATGAACTCTTCTCACGAAAATCCAAAAAAAACAACTCGCTTGAGTAAAACAAAACAAATCATTCCGGCTGTTACAGCAATACTGGTTATTGTTGTAATTTTTGCATTCACGTATCAGACACCTTCATCAGTGCATCTGCGCAACGAGAAACAAATCACTCAAAAGAAAAATGAAACCAAGGGTTGCGTATTTAAAACTGTTTTTGAAGGCGAACTGCTAGACAGCAACTTTGTGTACAAAACACCTAAAAAGGTAACCACTTCTGTTGAAACAGCTCTGCAGTTTATTGCCAAAGCACAGCACCAGGATGGCGGCTGGGGAGCTGGGTCTCATTCCAATCAGGGAGAAATGAACCCGCATGCCGTGCAGCCCGACCCTGCCACCACTTCCATGGTAGCTATGGCATTGCTGCGCAGCGGAAGCAATTTAGAGAAAGGTGAATATTCAATACAGTTAAATAACGCTTTGTTATTTCTGCTGAAAGAAGTGGAAAAAGTCGATAAAAAAAGCCTGACTATTACCTCGCTAACCGGAACACAGATACAAACCAAACTTGGAGCAAACATTGATGTGGTGCTTACTTCGCAGTTTCTCACCAACGTTCTGGACAGCGATATTAAAGACGATAAACTAAAAGAACGTGTTAAAACCGCGTTGAATACCTGCGTTGCCAAAATACAGAAAGGACAAAACAGCAATGGCAGTTTAGAGGGTTCGGGATGGGCAGGTGTGTTACAATCATCGTTTGCTAACAATGCAGTGGAAGCAGCACAGGCACAGGGCGTAGCAGTTGACACTGTTCTTTTAGAGAAAGCACGCGACTTCCAGAAAGGAAACTTTGACGAGAAAACAGGAGCATTAAATACCGACCTTGGTGCAGGTGTTGTGTTGTATTCTGTTTCCAGTTCAACACGTTCCAGCGCTAAAGACGCGCGCAAGGTGGATGAAGAATTCAAAAAAGCTAAGAAAGAAGGAAGGATTAAGGAAGACGCAAAAATATCAACGGAGAACCTGGAACAAATCGGTTACGGTAAAGCAGAAGCACAGAAATACGCCACGTCTTACAACGTTTACAACGCAGCAAAAACAGTTGCACAACAAGATAACGTTACCAGCGGTTTTGGAAACAACGGTGGTGAGGAGTTCATGAGCTTTCTGCAAACAGGCGAGTCTATGATAATCGGCAAAGACATGGACTGGAAAAAGTGGTACGATAAAGTATCGGCTACACTGCTTGGCATCCAGAATAATGATGGCAGCTGGAATGGCCACCACTGCATCACCAGTCCGGTGTTCTGCACCGCTACATCGGTGCTTATACTTACTGTAAACAATGATATTGACAAGTTAGTTGCGATGGGTGGGAAGTAAGTCGTTGGGTAACGACTTACTCTGTTGGGGAGCCTCTGCGTGTAAAAGCGCAGGGGCTTTTTTGTGTACTACATAATCTTTGAAACGGAAGTATTCCCCTCTCCTTTTGGAGAGGGGTCAGGGGTGAGGCTTTCATAATTATTTTACATTTGCCCATGAACAAAACAAACATCATGTACAAACTTCTTTACCTCCTACCCTTTTCTGTTCTCTTGTTTTCCTGCGGAGGAAATAAACCAACCGCAGATAATAACAAAGCGCTGCAAGACAGCGTGCAAACCTATCTTAACGGTTATAACAGCAAGTTGAAAGAACTCAGCATTATTGCCAATGAAGCTGAGTGGGCTTCCAATACTAAAATAGTGGAAGGCGACAGTACCAATGCTATTGCCACCAACAAAGCAAATGAAGAAACTGCAAAGTTCACGGGCAGCAAAGAGAACATTGATGCAGCAACTGCTTTCCTGAAAGCGAAAGACAAACTAACAGAATTGCAGGTAAAACAACTGAAAGCTATTCTATACAAAGCTGCCAACAACCCGCAAACACTGGAAGCTTTGGTTAAGGATCGTATAAAAGCAACTACTGCTCAAACCGAAAAACTATTCGGTTTTGATTTTAAACTGAACGAAAAATCAGTTACTACCAATGATCTTGACGGCATTCTTGCTGAAGAGAAAAACCTTATTAAACGTTTGCAGGCTTGGGAAAGCAGCAAAGAAGTAGGCAAAGGTTTAAAACCGGGGTTGGTAAACCTGCGCGACCTGCGCAACAAAACGGTGCAAGGGCTGGGCTACAAAGATTTCTTTGAATATCAGGTTTCGGATTATGGAATGACCACCGAAGAAATGCTGGAGATGTTGAAGAAGTTCAACAAAGAGTTATTTCCGCTTTACCGCGAACTGCATACATGGACACGTTATGAACTGGCAAAGAAATACGGACAGAAGAAAGTTCCTGACCTTATTCCTGCTCACTGGTTGCCTAACCGTTGGGGTCAAGACTGGAGTCCTTTAGTGGAAGTTGAAGGTGTAAATCTTGACAGTGTGTTAGGAACAAAAGATGCTGAATGGATTGTGAAACAGGGTGAGCGTTTTTATGTAAGTCTTGGATTCCCTGAACTGCCGGCTTCGTTCTATGACAAAAGCGATTTATACCCACTTCCTGAAGATGCGAAGTATAAAAAGAACAACCACGCCTCAGCGTGGCACATGGATTACGACCAGGATGTTCGCTCATTGATGAGTGTATTGCCTAACAGCGAGTGGTACGAAACATCGCATCATGAACTGGGACATATCTATTATTACATGACCTACAGCAATCCTGATGTTCCTGTTCTGATGCGCGAAGGAGCTAACCGTGCTTACCACGAAGCACTGGGAAGTCTGATGGGAATGGCTGCAATGCAAAAACCTTTTCTTGAGAACCTTGATTTGATTCCGAAAGACACCGCCTCCAATGAAATGCAAACGCTGTTGAAAGAAGCATTGAACTATGTAGTATTTATTCCCTGGAGCACCGGAACGATGAGCATGTTTGAACATGATCTGTATTCAAAGAATCTGCCTGCTGATAAGTTCAACAAACGTTGGTGGGAGATTGTGGCAAAGTATCAGGGTATTGCTCCTCCTGCTACCCGTGGTGAGGAATATTGCGATGCTGCCACCAAAACCCACATCAACGATGATGCGGCACAGTATTATGATTATGCACTTTCGTTCATTCTTTTGTTTCAGTTGCACGACCACATTGCAAAAAATATTTTACATCAAGACCCTCATGCCACTAATTACTATGGCAACCGTGAGGTTGGTAAATTCATTGAAGGCATTATGTATCCAGGAGCAAGCAAAGACTGGAGAGTTGCTCTGAAAGAACAGACCGGCAGCGACCTGAGTGCAAAAGCAATGCTGGATTACTTCGAGCCGTTAATGGGTTACCTTAAAAAAGAGAACGAAGGAAGAAAATATACATTGACAGAAGTGGAATAAATATTTCCTTGTTATCATTTAGTTTTTTATCATTGCAATCAAACAAATACCAAAATATATAAAATGAACTCAAAACATATTATCTTCTTTTCTCTCCTTGCAGGAGCTATTGCATTTGGAAGTTGCAAGAAAAAAGTTGATGGCTGCACCGATTCTGCTGCTGATAATTACAACTTAAATGCAACCGATGACGATGGTTCATGCCAGTATTCAAAACATATCGGAGATAGTTATGAAGGCGGAATAGTTTTTTATGTTGATGGTGATCATGGTTTAATTGCTGCGCCAAGCGACCAAAGCGATAACATACAATGGTATAACGGAACTTATTTCGCTACGCTTGTAACTGCTACACTTCCTTTTTCAGGTGATAATAACACTGATCAGATTGTAGCCTTACAGGGTGATGGCAGTTACGCTGCAAAACTGTGTTCTGATTTAGAATTAAACGGTTATGATGATTGGTATCTGCCTGCAAAATCTGAACTGGCTGAATTATATGAGCAACGTGTGATAGTTGGCGGCTTTGCACAGGATTTTTACTGGACTTCTACTGAAAATAATATTGATACCCAAAACCGTAGAGATAGTCTTGCATGGTACATTAATTTCACCGACAGTTTAAGTGGATACGAAAATTGTAACTACAAAAATTTCGAGGCTCGTGTAAGAGCTATTCGTGCTTTTTAAGTTCGGTTCATGAAATTTACTTACTACGGTCACTCCTGCTTTGCAATAGAAGTTCAGGGTAAAATACTACTGTTTGATCCGTTCATAACACCCAATCCCCTTGCCTCTTCCATAGATATAGGCAATATAAAAGCGGATTATATTCTGGTTTCACACGGGCACGAAGATCATATTGCTGACCTTGTATTACTTGCAAAAAGCACCGGAGCCAAGGTGGTTTCAAACTACGAGATTTATGTCTGGCTAACCAAGCAAGGCATTGATAAAGCGCACCCGATGAATACAGGTGGCAAATGGAAATTCAGTTTCGGAACAGTGGAATGCACCATAGCACAACACAGCAGCTCTTTTCCTGATGGCAGCTATGCAGGAGTTCCTATGGGCTTTCATATCACAACTGCAGAAGGAAACTTTTACTATTCAGGTGATACGGCACTAACGCTGGATATGAAATTGATTGGTGATTACAAAAAAACAGATTTTGCGCTGCTTCCGTTGGGTGATAATTTTACTATGGGCGTTGATGATGCTGTGATTGCAGCGGACTTTATCAAATGCAACAAAATAATTGGTGTGCATTACGATACGTTTGGGTTTATAAAAATTGACCACGAAGCAGCCATACAAAAATTCAAGAAAGCAGGAAAAGAGTTGATTTTACCTATTATTGGTGAAAGCATTGCTCTGTGATTCTAAACTTTGCGCTCTTTGGTCTTTTGCGAGCCAAACAATAATCTAAATTAGCGCATCGTGAAAATCATCATCATCGGTCCGGCTTTTCCTTTGCGTGGCGGCATTGCTCACCTCAATGAATCATTGTGCCGTGCTTTTATCAAAGAAGGTGATAGTGTAGAAATAGTTTCCTTTTCGCTGCAATATCCATCCTTTCTTTTTCCCGGAAAAACACAGAAAGAAGAAGGTAATCCACCAACGGATATTACTATTCACACTAAGATAAATTCTGTAAATCCTCTGAATTGGTTCGGTGTTGCATCGTTTATTAAAAAGCAAAAACCGGACTTGGTAATTATTCGCTACTGGTTACCTTTTATGGCGCCCTGCCTTGGAACTATTGCGCGATTAATTAAATCACCAAGCACAAAAATTGTTGCCATTTGTGACAATGTTATTCCTCATGAAAAACGTCCGGGTGATAAACAACTGACTCAATACTTTGTGAATAGCTGCGATGCATTTGTGGTGATGTCAAAATCGGTGGAAGATGATTTAAGAAAGTTTGACACCACAAAACCTTCCACCTTTATCCCCCACCCTGTTTATGATATTTTCGGAAAAACAGTAAGCAAGGAAGAAGCATTGAAAAAACTCAACTTAAACCCTGCAGATAAACACATTTTATTTTTCGGTTTCATCCGCAAATACAAAGGGTTGGATTTATTGCTTAAAGCGCTTGGCAAAATCAAAAATCAAAAATCAAACATTAAACTATTAATAGCCGGTGAGTTCTACGACAACAAAGAAGAATACCTGCAACTGATAAAAGAAAACGGTTTAGAGAACAATGTCATTATTCGCTCTGATTTTATTCCTTCAGAAGAAGTTAAGTACTATTTCTGCGCAGCTGATATTGTTGTTCAGCCTTACCACACCGCTACACAAAGTGGCGTTACACAAATAGCATATCACTTTGCACGACCAATGCTGGTTACCAATGTTGGCGGACTTGCCGAGATAGTAACACACAACCGCGTTGGTTATGTTACCGAAACCAATGCAAAATCTATTGCAACCGCACTAACTGATTTCTATCAAAACAATCGCGAAAAAGAATTCTCTGAAAATGCAGCTATTGACAGCAGCAGGTTTAGTTGGGAGAATATGGTGAAGGGGATTAAGGAATTGTAAACTTCATTGCGAGGGTTTTCACCCGAAGCAACTTAGCGAAGCGCTCTCTTTGCCAAAGGCAAAAATCTCATCAAATACAATAAAGATTGCTTCGCTGCGCTCGCAATGACGAGCATTAAGGTTTCTTATCTTCTGCCTGCTTTAAAATTTTCTGCACTTTTCCTGCTTTGAACGTTGCTTTGTAAACAACAGTACCCTGCTCATCCCAATAAGTCCAAAGCCCTTGCATTCTGCCATTAAAATACGTTCCCTGACTCCATTGAACACCATGTTCAAACCAGCTTTCCTGCAATCCTTCAGAACCTCCGTTACGGTAATTAATCTTTTGAAAAAGTTGCCCGTCAAAATAATAGTGTAACCACAATCCTTCTTTCATTCCTTTCAAAAAGCTGCCTGTCTCTTTCAGTTTTCCGCTGGGATACCATTGTTTCCAAACTCCGTTTTTTAAGCTGTCGGTATAAAATAATTCCGACTCCTGCTGTCCATCTTCATACCATGTTTTTGATGCTCCATCCTTAACCCCCATTTTGTAACCTGTTTCAAATTTAGGGTTTCCGTTCTCAAACCAGCCTTTCCAAACACCATCTAATTTACCTTCTTTAAAAGCACCTTCTTCACGCTTTTGTCCGTTCAAATAAAAGGCAGTCCATACACCACTTTCCTTATTACTTTCAAAATTTCCGAAATGCTCTTTGGTTTTACCATCTTCATAATAAACAGTCCACTCTCCTGTTTTTAAACCATCGCTAAAGTTTCCTTTCTTCCAGAGTTTTCCGCTTTCTTCATAGTAATAAAGCCACTCACCGTGCTGCTTATCATTTACAAAATTCCCTTCGCTTCCTTTTTGCCCTGTTTTGTAATGAAAAATCCATTTGCCATCACGGATGTCATTTTTAAACATGCCTTCCATATCGGATTTTCCGTCTGAAAACCACCAAGTAAAATAACCTTCCTTTTTCCCATTTACATAATATGCATCGGCTTTTGCTTTTCCGTTTTCATAGAATTCATCAGAATTCCCGTGAAGCAAACCGTTTTTGTAATCGCTCTGTTTTTGTGTGCTGCCATTCTCATACCATTCCATCCATAAACCTTCTTTCTTTCCATTCTTTAACTGACCTTCAAATTCCTTTTTGCCATTCTTATACCAGCTTGTATTTAAACCATTGTTATTGATTTCGCTTAGTTTCTCGCCTGTGCGGTAATAGCATTTCCATGCTCCTGATTTTTCATCACTTTTGTATTCACCTGTGCAGAATAATTTGCCGTCATCGTAGTATTCTTTCCATACGCCTTCTTTCTTCCCTTCTTTTAAAAAGCCTTCTGTTTTCAGTTTTCCGTTAGGGAAAGTTTCGGTGAATTTTTCCTGCGCAAAGACAATTGTTGATGAAATAATAAAAGCAAATAGTACTAATCTTTTCATGTTCTTTATTTTACCACAAAGTTCGCAAAGGATGCACAAAGCACACAAAGGAAGTTTAAGTGTTTATCAACACTTATTGTGGATACTGATTGATGATAACATTCAATGCGTTGGGAATAATGCTGAACTTTAATGGCGTTTCGCCAATTAATTCTCCATCAGTTTCTGCAAGTACCTGTGGTGAAGAATTTACTTCAATAGTTTTACCCGTATAAAGTGCAGCTTCTTTCATGTTTACAAATGTTCCGTTCTTCATTTTGGGTAAACTGATCATTGATTTAAACGGATGGATTTTTTTCATCACAGTGATATTCAGCAATCCGTCATCGGGCAATGCCGATGGTGCCTGCATCATGCCATCGCCATTATAACGGCAGTTGCATACCGATAGTGTGAAAATTTCTTCTTCAGGAAATTCTTTACCATCAATCTTAAAACTGATTTTTGTGTTCTTATACTGAAACAAATACCATGTAATCCAAAGCAGGTAAAACAGTTTTCCACCACTTCCGCTTTCTTTCATTTTACTTATTTTTTCAGTAACAAAGCCATCGTATCCAAGTCCTGCAATATTGATAAAAAAACGTTTTTTATCCTGTCCGTTTTCTGCAACACCAATATCGTGTTGAATTGTTTTTCCGAGCGCAATCACATCAATAGCTTGTTTGTAGTCTTTGGGGATACTAAATGTTTTGCACCAATCATTACCTGTGCCCACCGGAACAACAGCAATGGTTATTTCTTTTGTTGAAACAACGCGCTGATTAAAGATACCGTTCACCACTTCATTCAACGTTCCGTCACCTCCCATTGAAATTATTTTACGATATCCTTTTTCAATTGCCTGTTGAACAAGAACAGAGGTGTGTCCTGAATATTCACTGAAGAAAATATCTGTTTCAATACCTTTCTGCAAAAGCAAATCCTGAACTTTTTTACTATCACTTCTCCCCTTCCCGTTTCCGGAACTTGGATTAGCAATCAGCAGCCATTTTGGTATTATCATTTTGACAAATATAGAATTAAAGCCTCACCCAACCCTCTCCAAAGGAGAGGACTTAAAAGAAAATTGCAGAATCATATTTTTACTATTTTCGCGCTCCGGTCGGTGGTGAAGTCAACCTCACATGCAAGGCTGAAATTTGGGAATTTGAGTGAGCGATGAGTAACTCACGTTTGTTCAAATTCTTGTTTCGGGGTGTAGCGCAGCCTGGTAGCGTACTTGCATGGGGTGCAAGGGGTCGTGGGTTCAAATCCCGCCACCCCGACTGTTTGATAGCAAAGGGTTTCCTGCATTTTGGAAACCCTTTCTATTTTTATCTAATGAAACATTAATGAAACACATTACCACAATACCAGTGGAAAGAATAAAAAACAATAATTGGTTAAATTTTTATATTTTTACAACAATAATCATAAAAAAATTCAATGAAACAATTAATAATTATAGCCATTGTCGCTACATTTGCTCTGCAAGGCTGCAAAAAAGAATGCGGCCAATGGTACGATACAGAAGATAAAGTTTGTGTAGATATGCGCAATAAGTTTATAGGAACGTATAACGGAACTTTTACCATAGGCGGCCAATCCAGCGCAAACAGCACCGATTTTTCAATGCACCCCACCGAAAAAACAATGTTTTGGGATGGAGCGCAATACGTTGTATTAACAGGCAGTACCACCTTTGATATACCCCTGCAACAGCGGGATGAAAACGGTACGCTGATGTATTTTGAAGGAAACGGAAGCATAAGCGGAAACCAGCTGATTATGACCTTTACCGTTTCGGTAAACAGTCAAACCGTTCCCGGCACTTTTATAGGTAACAAACAATAGAAGCAAAACCCACTGAAAAACTTAATTTTTATATCCCTTATAGCACTTACACTGGCAAGCTGCAAAAAAGAACAAGCCTGCGAAAGCACCAACGTAGGATATTTAGCCGTTGAAAATAAAACTACTTGGGTAATTAATTTTGAAGTAGCAAACCAACAGCACCAGTTGCAGCCGGGCGAAATAAAAACGGTAACAGCCTTTGCCGGAACTTACAGTTTTGATGCAACAGCAGTTACAACGCCCATAGTACAATGGAATTTGGACTTTATTGTAAACCAATGCCATACCTTGCCCGTTAAGCTGGACTACTAAAAATACAGCCCCTTAAAACAGTAAAGCCCTGCAAACACGGAGCTTTTTGCGTTTTGAAAGAAATTTATTGCATATATAAAAATGAACTAATTCTTTTGTTCAAATCGTTTCTTCTTTTCCTCTAAGAAACTATCAAACATCCTGTAAAGCAGATAAAGAATAAAGCCAACAAAGAGAATCCACAGGATTATTTTAATACCTGAAAGGTTTGTTGGAACAGATACCGGAAAATAAATTTGCTCAATCATTGTTTTGAAATTTTAAATGAATTAATTAAAACGGTGTAAACATCTTTGGGGCTGTTAATGGTGATTGTAGTTTTCTCCCCTCTCTCATTTATCAAAGGAATTACTTTCCCCTTTAATGCTGCGAAATGCGAAAGAAGAATTTCATTTTCATAAAACTGCTTATCGCCCTTTAATTGTGTGATAACGTGATTTACAGTTTCATCATAGTTTTGCGCTATGCTCTCCATATACTCGCTTAACGTGAGGTTTAGTCGCTGGGCTTCGTTTGCAAGTTGTAATTTTAATTGCGGTGAGCATTTAAAGCCCAACGTGACTTTTTTTCTTGCACTATACAGCGCATCAAGGTTTAATGCTTTGGGGTTAATTGTTTCCATTTTATTTTTTTGACAAAAATGGATAATCAGAATTAACCCGTTCAAGAATAGCAGTGGTTAATGTAGATTAATCTTAGATAAACCAACATTAATCAAGGTTCGCCCAAATGGTCAAAAATTTTTTTCACTTGCTTTGGGGTTAATACCCGTTGTGTAGGTAATAGATTTAATTCCGGAACGGATTTCAGCCATTTAGCAAACGTATCGTAATGCACCTTATACATTTTGGCTAATTCTGTTTTTGTGGATGCTTTTGGCTTCATTTTTTTAAATTGTATGAATAGTAGCTTACTACCCTTACTACTTACTACTAAAATGTAGTAGGTAGTAGCTTAGTAGTAACTAAAAAAAATCATCTTACTACATTCATCTGCCTACTGAAATCATTTGTTTTTTTGATATGTAGTAAGTAGTAACTTTATTTTAATTATTATTTATTATTCAGATAATAACCTTTTACAGGGTAATCATTTTCACTTTTTCGTTTTTGTTCTTGTGCAAAGCCTAATGTTTTCATAGCCTTTCCAATACTCACGTGGTTAAGTTTAAAGTTCGGATACTTCTGTATTAAATCATTCAAGACTTCTGTTGCAGTATAAAAAACATCATACTGCTCTTTAGTTCCGCTATCAAATGTTTTTGCAATCAACTCTAATTCTGGTGTGGTAATCCGAAACATTTTGTTCACGTTTTCATTTTCTCTTATTTCATCAGCTGTCAAATCAAATTTAAAACCACTTAAATAAAGTGTGTATGCCTGTCGCCATAAGTTGTTTACATCTATTTTTTTACTGTAATCCCAAATTATCTTTTCAAGTTGAAAACAAAGCCACCGAACAGAACCAGCTTCATCATTCAAAAATTCATTCCTATCAGTTGAACCAAAAAAATTGGCTCTACGTGGCGCAACAGAAACATTCTTTGCGTATGGTCGTCTGACTTTAACACTATTTCTTGAAAAATAGCTTTTCAATGAATTAATATCTGATTTATTCATAGTTGCAAGTTCATCAAGATTGATTATAAAATTCTCTGATAAGGTTATTTGACCGTCTTTATCGGTATTGAAAGTTTCCGTCATATAATTGCTTAAAACGGGAGGGCAAAGCCAACGAATGAAAGATGTCTTGCCACTATTTTGAACGTCAAGAACAAGAACAAATGCGTGTTTATTAAAAAAATTATCCCTTAGAGCACAAGCAATACATCTTACAAGATGTTTTTTCAAATGTGTTTTAAACCGTTCAGGATCTTTTGCTATTACATAGCTTCCAATCTCATTAATATAATCCGGCTCAGTTTCCGGTTCCCATTTCTTTAAACCTTTAAAGTAATCAAGAAAAGGGTTATAAACGGGCACAAAATCAGAACGCAGTAATGCTGAAAGATTAGCCTGTGAAATTCTAAGGTTATTATGCTGCAAGAAACGGTAAAGGTTATTTTCATTCATTATCTTAAAATCAGTCTCTACTCCTTTCGGTTTATATTCAAGTTCATTTGCAACTTCATTATATCTTAAATCAAATTCATCATTGATAATTTTTTCAGTTCGTTCAAACAATGATTCTTTTGTGCCTTTTACTTGTTTAACAGTTACAGATTTTGATGAATTAATTTTTGACGAAATATCAATCTTTAATCCATCAAAAATGGAATCAGCAAGGTCATATCCATCTTCTCTTTCGGGAAATAAGTCAATAATTTTAAAATTGATTTTGTGCTTTGATAAGTTTTTTATTGAACTATTTTCTCTCCCTGCCTTGTCAGCATCAGGAAAATAGAAAACTTCTTTATTGAATAAAACAGATATTTTTTCGTCTGTCAATCCAGTTGAACTTGACGTTGCCAACCAATTAAACTGTGGGTAAATAAAGTCTGCTAAAAAGGCTGTTTTTTCGGACTCTACTATGCAAATCGGTTTGTCTGATATTAGATGTTCCCCAAATAAGCACAATGGATATTTTTCATTCTTGCTTTTTGGCTTCAATGAATATGGTGTTTGCGCTTTGTTTCGCTTTCCCTTTTCATCATATTCCACAAATTTGATATTGTAGAATTTGTTATTCCTGTTCCTGAAAATAAAGGCTGTTAAATTGCCATTACTACCAATGTTCCACTTCTTAAAATGTTCAATAGGAATATCAAGTTTTTCTTTACAGATTTTGTGAAATACTGAATCATATTTATCAATGATATTTTTAAGTTCGTTTTCATCTGGATAAACAGACAAAATTTCCGGTTCAGATTTTGGAATTTTTAGTTCGGTCAAGTCTTTTGATTTTGGTTTATTGTGATAGCCACAACTGTTTTTCCTTTCACACTTTCCAAAAGTTTGTTCCAAACCCACATAATATCTAAAAACACCTTTCCTTTCACATTGTGGGCAAGTGCCTTTTTTCTTTGGGTTTTCTTCAAATTTGGCTATCATATTTTTTTATATTTTCAATTTTCAAGATGAATAAATTAATCATCTCTTTTATTCTAATTGTCTTTCCAAGTCTTAAGGATTTGCTGTTTTCATTAATTCCATAAAAAGGAAACTTATAATCCCTTACTTGGACATTTGATTTATTTTCTTTCTTCATATCATACCTCCCTTTCAATTTCTTTTACAGTTTTCTTTTTTCCCTCTAAAACCCACGTTTCCAACTCCGTTCTTCGGAAATACAATTTCTTGCCCCGTTTCATAAAAGGGATTCCTCTTGTAGATGTAAGACCGTAAATTGTTTGTTTGGCCAGGTTCAGATATTCACTTGCTTCTGCAATGGTTAAAAATCTGTCTTTGCCTGTTGTGTTCTCCGATTGCTCTGAAAGTGCAGACCGAATTGATTGATGAATTAAGTTATTTAAATCATCTGCTGAAATTACATATGCTTTTGTCATTTTGTTGTTTATTTTGGTTCATAATTGATATTTATGAATGCAAAAATAATCCAACGTATCAGGGTGGGGGTTAATCAAATACTAAAAAGAATCAAAGTATTTTTAGTACTAAAAAAATCTTAAATTATTTTAGTAATCAACTATTGCTTTTTTGATTTTTTTTTCTTGGGCAGTAGTTTCGATGTGTAATAGTTGCCCTTAGTAGAAAGAATATCATTAGAAGTTTCAGAACTAATTGTTTTATCTAATCCTAAACAATAAGCAAAGTAAGAACTCATAGCCGTTAATTGCCAATGAGATAACTGGTATTTTGGGGGAATTGTGGATTTATAGTAAACTAAGCAAGCCTTATAAAATTTTTCAACTGCAAATTTTTTATTTTTTGGTTTATCACCAGAATGAAAAAGAGTCCACGCTACAGTAAAATTCAATAAATTCAATAATGTAAATCTTCTCTCTGAATCTCCTTCAACTTTAACTTCCTTATCAGGACCATCTTCTATTATTGTATTTAGGTTTACATACGTATCAGGTTTCTTTTTAATAACATAAACAGTTTGATATAGCTTTTCCTTTTGAAACCTTTCAAGCATTTCTAACACAATAATATCCTTAGCTTCTAAATCTTTCCGGTACTGAAAAAGACCCTTTAAATTAAGAAAATCTAATAGTAGTAATAAGTCTTTCTTTTTTATTTTCTTACGATGGGTGTTTTTTAAATTCCAAAAAAGATTTCTAACATCTTTAATATTTTCCTCAAAAACATCAAATGGTGCAGGAACCATTTTTAACACATTTTTGGTATTTTCTTCCATTGCGATTTTTTTAACTCAAAGTTCTTCTATTAATACATTAATCAGTTTTGTTTCTCCGTTCTCATTTTTGGCCAGAAACAGATTTCCCTTTTCATCTTTGTAAACACCCCTATTATTGCAGCCCTCACAAATAAAACTTTCGCTTCTCCCCTGTTCTAAGTTCAAAGCAATTTCAAATAAGTCAATATCATATTCGCCCTCTTCTTTAAACGGGCTGCATTGTGAGCAGTATTCAGACATTAAATTGATTAATTATTTTAATGGTTTCAACGCTTACGGTGCAAACTCTTTTCAATAAATCAATTACTTGTTCTTTGTAGTCGGCAAAGCGGTAGGTGTTAAATTTTTCTTCAATCGTTTTGTCGCTTGGTTTATACTCTTTGTATTGGTCAAGAATCCATTCCAACGCTGTTCGGTTGCCAAGTTTATATTCCCACGCTTCGTTTGGTATACCTGACAAGGTTGTATTCTCGTCTAAAATAATTTCGCCTTTCACTTTGTCAGCTTTTAATTTAGCTTTTGGTTCTGGTTTTGTGTCGGTAGTAACTTCTTTTAATTTGCAAGGTGTTACCGTTTCAAAATTAACGTGCAAGTTCATTAATTCCTTACCAAAATTACTCCACTTAATAAAATCGGCATAAAACGGTAATCTCGGAAATTCTCGTTTCAGGTTTAACTCATACTTTTTGCGGTATTCAGGGTTATGTAGAACGGCATAAGCATAATAAAAAACACTTTCTTTATTTACTCCTTTTTTGCCGTATTGCTTTATGAATTGATTTAAACCCCAATCCGTAATATTTTCCTTTCTATCTCCATTTTCGCTATAATAATAAAGCGAATAAATCCGACAACCATTTGCAGCAGGGCTTAAAAAATTTAGGTCTGTAAAATTATTTGTTCCTAAAACTGTAAAGGGCTTATCTGTGCTAATACCCATTGATGCAAATGCTAAATTCTCACCTTTGAAAATTTCTCTAACTGAACTAATTTCATCAATTAATAGACTTGAATCATAAACAAATTGTTTAACAAACGGGCGGTAATTAATCTTAGTAATTTTATCAATATCAAAATCTTCGGTTCTCCCTTGTTCAATCCTTCTTTTAAGATTTCTTGACCACTTAATTACAATATCATTTTCATATACTTTTTTAGTGGTTTTAAGATGCAATAAAAGGAACTTATTCTTTTCAATTAAGTTACTTTTATCTATATCAATTACCCACTCATCTCTATTTGTTGAAGCCCCTAAAGAAAACACTTCAAATAAAGCCTTCTTGCTTTTCCCTGCTTTTACTGCTTTATCAGCAATAGGAACTAAGCTATCAAAATCATTATTAGAAAGGTTTATCCAATTATTATTTTTATCTGGAATTATATGTTCAAATGGTATTTGCTTAATAGAGTTTTCAGTAAACCATTGCAGCTTTTGTTCCTTGCGCCAAAAATCGTTTAAGGTTACATATTGAATGTTACAAATAGTATTATCTCTTTTTAGTTTTTTTACTAAAAACATAATCGCAACGCCTGTTTGTATTCCAAAAACATTGTGTGTAGTTCCTGCAATTTTTGGGTTGGCTCTTACATCGCTTCTGGTATCTACAATGTAGGCATAATCAAATTCAGTTTGCACACATTTACGGAAACCGTCAAATGTTCGGCTCTCAATAAAGGAACGGTTAGTAATAAATGCAACAATACCGTTGCTATCTAATCGGTCAAAAGCCCAACGGTAAAAACGTGCATACATATCATAAACCTTTGTTTTTTGTGCTGTGCTGTAATAAATAAATGTGTCTTTTATGCGCTTATCAATTTCAGGGTATTCTCGGTTTTTATTATTATCGTTTTCATTTTGTTGATTAGCGTTATAAGGTGGATTTCCTATTATTACTGCTATCTTTTTATCATTCTGTTTTTTTATTCGCAAACTGTTTTCCTCTGTAAAGGGCGCAAACATATCTATCTGCTTTCCTCTAAAAGCAAAGCCCATATTATCAAGGGTATCAACAAAGCAATGGTTTTCAAATTCAGCATAAACACCCATTTTTTGTTTGTAGGTAAACTCTATATTCAGGTTTGAAATATAGTATGGCAGAATTGCCACTTCGTTTGAGTGAATTTCGTTTTTGTATTTATATTCAAGTTTTTCAGCCCTTATGTAATCAATAATGTCACATACATAAGTTCCCGTTCCAGTGCAAGGATCAAGAATTTCAACTCCTTTATCTTCCAGGAACTTCCCGAAATGTTTATTCAGCAAATAATCGGTGCTGCTAATCATAAAATCAACAATCTCATTAGGCGTATAAACCACGCCTAAACGGTCTGCTGCTTTCGGGTTATAGCTTTTATAGAATGTTTCATAAACCACTTTCAAAAACTTTTGCTTTTCGTGGTGGTCTGCTATTCCTGCTGCTGCTGCATTTATTGCCTGTGAATAGTGTTGTATAGATGAAAGGGCAGTTCGTTTTGTTGTGCCGGTAAAGAATGTATTAATAACACTTTCTAATTGGTGCGCTATATTGTTTTCCCTGTGAAATTGCGTTTCGTCAAAAATGGTGTTGAAAATATCTTCAGTAAGAATGTGCTGAATCATCATTTCCCTAACATCTTCTTTCGTTACTTCAGGGTTTATACTATCGTGGCAAAGTTTCAGGAATTTGTTTCTTTCGGCTTTATATTTCGGGTTGGTTGTTTCCTGTTCATTAATCAATGATTGCAGGGTTTCCGCTACTTTTGGAATATCCTGTTTAAATAATTCAATAGCTATCCTGAAACTCTTTACTTCTGGTCTTTCATAATTAATAAACCTTGTAAGGCAATTATCAAGGGCTTTAGCATCTTTCATACTTACCCTTTGCACTTCTACTCCGTTCTGAAATAATACTGCTGTATTGCTATCTTCAAAAATGATATTGTCTTTCGGGTAGTCCTTTGCAAACTTCTTTTTTATTTCCTCATTAATATCGTCCGCCTCGTCCTTGCTTTCCCAATATCCCCAATCAAGGCGCAACGTGTCTTTAATCGTGCCGTCTGGTGTTACGTTCTTTCCTTTGGGTGTCTTAATGGTTATTTCAGGAATTAACATTAAGCCCTTCTGCTTGGCGTATTCATTCAGTAAATTGTAGAACGAATTTCGGATAGCAGTTTCTTTTTTTGTGCCACCGAAAAGAATAATCTTTTCAAGTTCGGAATGATAATGCTGTATAGAAAGTAAGGACATCGGCTTGGTTTTTAAATCAAAGCCAAAGTAAAGAAATGTAACATAGAATAAACAAAAAAACTTTATAGAATTGCTTTTGCAGCTTCGTCTAAAGCATTGTTTCCAAAATCATCTAAATAAATTTTTGTGGTATTTTCGCTTTCGTGCCCTAATAGTTCACTAATTATAGAAATTGAATATCCGCTTTCTTTCATAATGTTTGCGAATGAATGACGGGCAACGTAAGTAGTTAGATTTTCATCTATGCTTGCAAGTTTTGCAATGGCTCTTAAATCTTCATTTACTTGCCTGTTCATTTTGTGGGTTCTGTTGTGTATGCTTTCAGGCGTTAAAAAGTCAGGGTTTAGAATGGGGAAAATATAGTTCTCTTTTGCTGAATTATAGTTTTCTTTATAGTAGTCCAGAATTTTAATTGCAGGTTCTAAAATACCTATAATAAAGGTTTCTTTTGTCTTTTTTCTAATGTATGTTAGTTGTCCGTTTTTTATGTTACCCCACTTTAGGTTTGATAAATCAGCAAAGTTGATTCCCCTATTGTAAAAGCTGAAAAGAAAATAATTTCGTGAATGAAATAAACTGCTTTCCGGTTCAAGTTTAAGGTCAATAATCAATTTCATCTGCTCTTTAGTTATATTTCTCTTTTTCGTCTTTATTCGCCTGAATTTAGCGAAACTGTATTCCCTGAATGGATTGTATTCATCACCTATTAAACCGTCCTTTCTGGCATAATTCAAAAGGGTTTTAAATGTTCTCATATAAACAAAAACCGAGTTTAATGAAACATCATTACTCAATAGGTCTGCTTCTACTTTCCTCAAAAATTTATCATTCACATCTGAAAACATTAAATCACTTGTGCTTGCAGATTTCACAATACTTCTTTTAGTCGAGTCAAAAATATCGGCATACCCTAATCTGTTCGCTTTTTTCAATCGTTTAATCACTTCATCAAAATATGAAGAAACCGATAAATGATTGTAGCTTCTCCGTTTCAGCTTCTGCATCATTTCTCCACCTGAAATATCCAGATTATCCGTTTCAACCTTTAAAACTAATCTACTTGCCTCTAAAGACTTCTTTTTTAGCATTACAATCAGTTCCTTGTATTCAGGGTGTTTTGTATTCGGCAAGTTCGCTTTAGAATCCCAAAACTTCTTTGGAGATGATGCACCTGTTTTGATATATCTTGCTTTTCTATCTTTGGTAACTCTTAAATAAATAGGATGCTCTCCGTTCTTTAAAGTATTCCAAGTGTATAAAACTACCTTTACTGATTGCATAACATTGTATTTGCTAATGAAACATTAATGAAACAAATGTAATAAAAATCAATAATTATAAAGCAACAAATAAATACAATATGCTATTTATCAGTAACTTAATAAGTATAGATAGGTATCAGAAAGTATAAATTAGCTGCATGGGGTGCAAGGGGTCGTGGGTTCAAATCCCGCCACCCCGACTGGTTTGTAACCATTTTTTACCATTTCCCCTGAATCTACACGGATTCAGGGGGTGGTTACAAAAAAAACCACCATTCTATTCCAAATTCTATCAAATCGCTCGGTTACCTATTCGGTTACCTTCTACATCCTTTGATTTTACAGGACGTTCACAATTTTCAATATTTTTTTCGCACTTAGTTTTATTACTCTTTCGATTCCCTACTCGGTTACCTATTCGGTTACCTGAAAAAACAACCATTTTAGTAGATTTTTCGAGGGTTTCAAGACTACCTACTGTACCTATTCGGTTACCTAATCAACATTTTACATTTTTTCAGACTAAATACCCAACTGGATTTGTGTAGTGAAGATGCTAATAACGACTACTTTTTAGTCAAATCGTATTCGTAGGATATTGCCTATTACATGACATCAAAACAACTTTGTAAAAATTTTTTCACATGAAATCAAATCAAACATTCTCTATAATATTTTGGATGAATAAATCCAAACCCAATTTTGAGGGCAAATGCCCTCTTTGGTGCAGAATAACCATAAACGGTGAGCGAGCCGAAATTTCTATAAAGCAAAACATC
>CANKAM010000047.1 GCA_947479755.1 Bacteroidota bacterium | reverse complement strand
GAAAGCAATGAAGCTGAAATTGCCGAATTTGCTGCTGCAATTTCATCAGAGAAAGCATATACCATATTATGCACAGGAACAAAATCAAAGCCTGCCGACCAACTATTCAGGATTGTAAGGTCTAATGCACTTTTTGCGGAACAATTTACGCTTGATCAATTACCGGAAAAAAAATTTACTGCACGTTTGCAGGAACCAGATTTTGTTCAATTTATTGCAGCCTGTGTTAATTATCAATTGATATCAGGTATTGAAAGTTTCAATAAAATTGTTGACCTGATGGTGGAAAACGAAGAGAGAAGCTTTAAAGCTAAAAAGGCATTGGGACAACAGCAGGCAATTAAAATACAAAGCAAATCCGGCCCCATAATTTCAGATGTAGGAACGTATATAAAAGGATCAATAACCAATCAGTTCACTCAACTTGAAAAAGCTATCAGCGACAGCTTTGAGGCTTTTGCAAGACCGGTAACAGGTGACTATTCAAAACTTACCGATGCACTTGCTGACAGCTTGGAAACATTTGAGGAAACATCAAAATCAAAGAAAAAAGTTTTAACTATACCTAAAGATTTTACCAATAAATATTTGGCTGAAATACGAAAAACGATATTAAGTCAAGGACATCAGCATCTTATTTTCATGCGCGATAGCATTCGCGAAACAGAGAATGAAATCAATAGTTATTGTGATAAAAATGGCTTGCCCCACATTGCCCTGAATATAAAATACCTTACAGATACTAATCTGGTTGAATTGCTTGACAGTGCCATACGTATTGAAAAAGAGTATGAAGGTAAAATGCCGCAAAAAGGGTTTTATGAGTATTTCATGGCTATGCGAAAATACCAGATGATTGTTATCATGATACTTTCGACTTTCGGGTTTGCTCAAATAAAAAATAGTGCTGGTATGTATATGATTCCTGTTTCTATATTACTTATGGGATGGGGTGGCTACAATGTTTACAAAACCGTAAATCAGGAAGCAGAAGAATTGCAGGAAGTGGAATTAATCAATGCAAAAGATGTTCTTAAAACCGAATCTAAACGTATTGTAGGAGAAGTTTCACGCACATGGGTTCGCACCATTTCTGACCATTTGCGTAACCAAAGTAATTCTACGTTAACAAGTATTGAAAATTCCATGAAAGATTATTTTTCAAAACGATCAATGGAAGACGAGGAAGAAAAGAAAAAAGTTCAACGTCAAATTCAGGGAGTTGATAATTCAGAACGTAAATTAGCTAATCTGCTTCGAGCCAAAGAAGCACATCTGCGCAATATGAGCAAAGCAAAATCCGATTTCAGGCAGGCAATATCATTAACTTCTAAAAAGGCAATAGCGTGAGGGTAGGGATTGATTTAGGAACTACTTTCTCATTAATATCAACACTGGAAAAAGATGGCAGAGCCGTTCTGCTTCCCGATAATTCTTTTAAAGATATTTATTCAACTCCTTCGGCTGTGTTGCTTACCGAACGCAATGCTTCAGTAGGTTATATGGTGGATACCATTCTGGAGCAAAATCCTGATTTGCCGGTTATCCGTTTTTTTAAACGCAATTTTGGTGATAACAAACCGATTTATTACGATAAGCAATCCAATGCCTGGCTACCCGAAGCATTTGGCGCTTTGGTTTTAAAAAAACTAAAATTTGATGCCGAAGGGCACACGGGAAATTTATTGGAAAGCGCAGTAATAACTGTGCCTGCTCACTTCAATGATTTGCAGCGTAAAGCAGTATTAAATGCAGCTGCACTTGCTGAAATTCCTGTATTGGGGTTGGTGGAAGAGCCGGTTGCCGCGGCATTGCATTATGGGGTTATGCATGGTGGACACAATCGCATTTTTCTGGTTTATGATTTAGGTGGAGGAACTTTTGACGTTACCATTTTAAGCATGGATACTAAAGGTGTATATGTTCTTGCCAAAGACGGAATAACTGAAATGGGAGGTAAAGAGTTTGACGAAGCGATTGCCGGAATTATTCTTACCCAGTTTGAAAAAAATGCTGGTCATCCACTGCCTATAAATGCATTGACCAGTTTGCAGCTCAGACGCATTTCAGAAGAAATAAAAATAGAGCTTTCAATACCTAACAAGCCGTTTTTAAAGAAGCATATTCTCATCGGGCAGCACCCATTTGAAATTATGATTTACCGCAAGGACTTTGAACAATCCATACGGTCAATGATTGAGAAAACCATTGAAATTACGGTGCGTTGCATTGATGGTGCAGGATTAAAATTAGAAGATATAGATGCGTTGCTACTGGTTGGCGGCTCTTCCATGATACCCTATGTAAGAGAGCGGCTGTGCAAAGTTTTTCCTGATGGAAATAAAAAAATAGCGTTTCATGAACCGATGCGCGCAGTTGCCTACGGAGCATCACTTCACGCAGCGCAACTAAGCGGTGATGCAGAGGCCCTGCAAATACCACCCGAGTTCAGAGGTGTTACAGGTTATAATCTGGGAATAAAAATATTTAACCCCCAAACCAACCGGACTGAAATTGATTGCCTGATAAAAAAGAATTTACCGCTGCCTGCAAAAGCAAAGCGCACTTATTATACCAGCAGCTCTACACAAACAAAAATAGTTTTGCAATTGGTGCAGTACCTTGACCAAAATTCAGAACCCGTTGATATAGGAGAATTGGTGATTGGACCTATACCAAACCCACGATTAAATTATGCTGTGGACATAACCATTTCTAATGGCGAAGACGGGCTTATAAAAGTAGATGCTTTTGATCCCAACACCGGGGTGGAGTTAAACAAAACCTTTGGCAGAGACAGCGAGGACAATACTGCCAAACTTGGTGCGCAACGTATTTTGGTGAGGAATACGTTTATTAATAATCTTTTCTGATTTAATAACTGGAAAAAGCAGCACCCGGCAATTGCGCTTTCAGCGCATCAATATCAGCTTCTGAACACGCATTAAATTTAACTGCAATGGATTTAAGTTTAGTTAAACCATAAAGCGGTTTTAGGCTGCCGATATTGTTGTAATTAATAAACAGCGTTTCAAGGTTTGTAAGGTTGCGGAGTGGTTCAATGCTGCTTAAATTATTCTTCTGAACATTCAGTGTTTTAAGTTTTGTAAGACCGCTTATAGGTTCAAGGTTACTTACTTTATTTTTTGCCAGCCACAGGTATTCCAGTTTTTTTAAGCCCCGCAAGGGTTCAAGGCTTTCAATATTACTTTCCATGCAGGTTAGTTCTCTCAGTTGTGTAAGCTCTTCTAATGGTTCAAGCGAAGTAACCTTTTGATTGCTGATGTCAATTTTTCTAATGCTGATGATTTGTGTTTTGTTTTCTTTAGAATTTACATCACTTACCCGGGCAGCTTTTAAAAGTATAGTTTTCCAGCTGGTATTCAGTCCCATCCACCAAAGGTTAAATTCAGTTTCATCTGCTTCTGTTTCTATTGAGCCTGATTTTTCACTCTGTGTTGTTGTGCTTGTTGCCGGTGGTGTGTTTACTGCAACTATAGTATTGTTTGTGTTTTCCTGTTTAACGGTTTGTTGTTGATCTTTGGCAGCAAGCGTATTTTGCTGATTAGTTGTAACCGTCTTTATTTCGTTTGCGTTTGTTTGTGCAGGCTCTTGCGCTGTTTCAGTATTGGCAGCATTTGAAGTGTCTGTTTCGGAGGATTGTATTTGCCCCATAGCTGTAAACGGGATTTTAACCACCACTTCACCAAAACGTCCTTCTACTTTAAATGAGCCGGTTACAATTTCAGCTGTTTCTTTGTCTTCGGCAGAAAATTCATATTCACCCGGAGCAATTTTTGCTTCTGAACCGGTGTTGGCTGTGAGTTCAACCACTGTTTCGCCTCCCAGTGTAAGGAAGGCGTTTTTATTGGAAGTAAAAACAACGGTGGCTAAATGTGTGCTGTAAATAATATAGCCTGCAACAGCAGCAACTATTACTACCACTGCAGCCATTAGTATGGCTTTTGAGTTTTTCTTTGGCGCAACTGAAACTTCGGGGCTATTTTGTTTCTCTTCTTTTGGTGCACTTGCAGTTTTTTCGGGATCCTTTTTTAGTTCGGATTTAGCAGCAAGTGCAGCTTTTTCTTTTTCCTGTTTTTCAAGCAGCGATTTTTCTTCGCGCTCCTTTTGCTCTTTAGCAGCTTGTTTTTTGCGGGCTTCCTCCTGTTCTTTTTCTCTGCGCTCTTTTTCCTCGCGTTCTATTCTTGCTTTCTCTTCTTTTTCTTTACGTTCACGTTCTTCCTTTTCTTTACGTTCGCGTTCTTCTCGCTCCTTGCGTTCTTTCTCTTCTCGTATTTTGCGAACTTTTTCACGTTCAAGTTCTTCTATTTCTTCTATTTTTTCTTTTATAGCAGCTGATGCAGGGTCAAGTTCCTGAGCCTGCAAGAGTGATGCAATTGCCTGAGGGTAGTTTTCTTTTTTGCTGTGTTCATCAGCTTGCCAGATAAAAGCACTGATGCGTTCTTCCGTAACTTTCTTTTTCAGGGCTTCAAGCGCCTGTAATTTTTGCTTAACAATGGGTTCATTAATAAGCTTACCGGCTTCTTTGTATTGTTTTTCAGCCTGCTCAAAATCATTGTCTGAAAGGTATTGGTCACCCAGACGGATGCAGGAAATAAACTGTGCTTTCTTAGCACGTTCCTCCATCACTTTTTTAAGAAAAACGTAGGCCTCTTCCAGTCGTGATAATTCATAGCGGCACTCTGCCTGCACAGCCTTATCAGGCATTTTCATACCGGCTTCCAACTCAAATTTTATGGTCTGGTATTGCGCATCAATTTGCTGAAGGGGAGTGCCAACCTGAATACCTATAACAGAGCAAGCTAATTCCTCTGACATTGGAGCTTTTAACTCCGTTAGCGCAAAATTGTAGGCTGCAGTTAAATCATCAAGATTTTTTTGGTAAACCCTCAACACCGTGGGATTAGGCGCATTAGCCATCAGCAATTCGTATTGCTGTTTAAGACCTGTATATTTTTCTTCTACCTGAAAAAGGGAAGCTCCCTTTTCCAATTCAAAGTGCATTAAGGCTTCTTCTAAATTCATGGCTTGTTTTTACCGGGTGGCAAAAGTAGCATAGTTATTTAACACCTAAATAACTAAAAAAAAGCTTTTGACTATTTAATAATTGTAGCCGTACCAAGCTCTTTGTGATTTATTAAATAACCAGAAGTAACCATTGCAATAAGAAAAACAGAGCATGCTTTCACAAGGTGCATAAGGCGGTAGTTCAATTTCTTTTGTTATTCCCCCTGTATTAATATCAAAAAGATAAATAGTTTTGTTTACATAATTAAGCAATCCAATTTCTTGTTTGTTTTTTCCTGTATATACAATAGAAGTTTGGTTGATTGCATTTTGATCCGGCAAGATTAATTTTATGGTTCCGATTAAATTTCCTGTATTTCGATTATAATGGTAGAGTTTCCCATCATAGTAATACAGAATTTCATTTTTGCTCGGATCGTAAACTCCACTTGAATGAACATCAGGTTGACATTTATTATTAAAAATAGTATTGAAATTTACTGGAAAGCCACTTCTGTCCAGAATGTAATTAATTACCCCAAAACTATCGTAACAATTTGCTTCCAAGTTTCCGGTTTTTGAATTGTACCAAAATCCTCTGATATCAGCAAGAGTGCTTAGCGGCTGGGAATTAATTCGCTCGCCTTGTTCATTAAATATGGATAAAGGATAGGTTGAATTCCCTGCAAAAACTGCATAATAACGATTAAAACTTGGCTCATACGCTACACTAGCGCCATTGCTTCCTCCGCCATCTGCCTGCATAACCAATTTCATCACGTAATTAGCTCTTGCATTTTTTGATTCTTCCACCCAAATAATTTTTTGTTCCTCTACTTTTTTAGCAGCATCTCGTTCATCAATTATTTTTCGATCATATTCTTCAGCAATCGATTTAAAATCAACTTCAAAAAACTTCTCCATACCTGTTTTATCAACAGTGTATATTTGCCTAAGTTCATCTTCATCGTTCTCCGTTGAAACAGCCCGTAACTGATACTCACCCAACTTTAAATTGATTTTTAATGGTGCATCATCTGTTCTTATAATTCCTTTCAGTTCACCGTCAACATAAAATTTGCAACTGGTATTTGTAATAACCTTTAAAGTAAAAACAGGACCTGAATAAGACTGGTTTTGCTCTGGTATTTTTGCCGGTGCTTGTTTTGCCGGAGCAGGTTTAGTCTCCGTTTGTTTAGTCGGCAGTTTTACCTGTGCAAAGCTTGTTGCTGATAAAAATATCAGAAATGCAACAACAGATAATAAAAGGCGCATATTTTATTAGCGGTTAATTGAAAACCCTGCAGTAAACATCATAAATGCTTCTTTGTAGTTTCTCAGGCATACTCCTGCAGAACCATTAATAGGTCCAAGACTAACGGCTAAACCAAATTCATGAAGAATTGGAACTCTTGATTGGTCAACATTTCTAGCCCATACTTTTTCAGAGCCGGATGCATAATTAAACTCATAAAAAGTTGGATAATATCCTAAACCAAGCCCTGTGTATAGCCAGATAGGGTTAACTACACCGTAAGTAATACCTAAGATGCCATCCACTTTACCGTTTCTTGTCTGGAATGTGGGATAATAAGAAGCTCCTTCGGTGTCGAATGAATTATTGGTTTTAAAATAAGTAGTGCTTGTCATAACATCTGAATTCAAACGTGCTGCAAAATACATCCCTGCCTTTTTTTGGTTATAGGTTCCCAGCGTTAATCCAATATAAGCATTGCGGTCAAAAGCATAACTGAGTATAAATTTATCAGGTCGGTTAGCTGCTTTTATTTTCCGGTCTGTTTTTGCTTTCAAATCGCGGGCATCACTGATATATCTGCCTGACGGGTAGCGGTTGATGTAATATTCCAATTGCTTTTTTGCCTCGTCATAACTTTTAGAATTATAAGAATTTTGTCCAAAGGAAAAGTAACTGTTTTCAACCAGCGTTTTTGTTTCGTTTGCATATTTTCCGGAAGGATATTTATTTACGTAGCTTTCATAGTCATCCATCTGGTTGCTTGATTTTGCTCGCTGGTAAGCATTTTCTTCTTTGCGTACTTCGTACTTCTTTTTTACATCATTTATATAGGTTCCTGACGGGTAATTTTTAATGTAATAACTGTACCATTCTTCCGTATCGTTTTTAGTGGCTTTGTGATAATAAATATTTTCCATTCCGTTTTTTGCTTCCATGCTGGATGGCTTTAATTCAAGCGCTTTTGTGTAATTCATTTCAGCCTGTGCATAATCTTTGTCCAGATAATAGTCGTTGGCTTTGGCTATTGTTGTATTGTATTGAGTTTCGCGTTCCTGTTTATCGCGTGCATCCTGTGCTTCTTTTTTCAGTCGTTCTTCTTCGCGTTGCTCCAACTGACGCTTTGAATCAGCCGCGGCTTTTTCAAAGGCAACTCTGCCATTAATTTTTGTTTGCAAATCAATCTCATAAAATTTTTCTACACTTACCTGATCTACTGTGTAAAAAGTTTGAAATATATCTTCATCATTTTCCGTTGAAACAGCTTTAAACTGATATTCGCCTTTTGTTAAGTCTGTTTTTAAAATCTGGTCGCTGTTTACAATGCCTTTGAATTCACCGTCAACATAAAACTTACAGGGAGCATTGGAAGTAACTTTAAGTGTTTGTACCAACCCCTTGTATTTCTTTTCCTCTTCTTTTTTAGGTGCTTTTTCCTGAACCGGTTTCGGATTAGATTTAGTTTCTTTTTGCGGTAGTTTTATCTGTGCAAAGGCAGAACCTGTAAAAAGCAGAACTATTAGTAAGGAGAAAAAAACAGCGTATAATTTATTCATGGTTAGATTGATTTTTATCAAAACGCAAAAATAGAAAAATAGAGGGCACTTTGCTTATTTAATCGTGTGCCAGCCTAAATCCTATAACCCCAACTCTGTAATTTTCTCTAACTGTCCAGCGGCTGGATACATGGCTGTCGTTTGCACCGGTGCGGTAGGAGCCACCGCGTAACACTTTCTCTACTGCTCTTGCATTGCCTTGTGGATTAGATGCAGGACTTTTTCTGTAATAGCCATCCTCATATCCATCGTTACACCATTCAGCCACATTGCCTGTCATATCATAAAGACCTAATTTATTGGGAGATTTTTGTCCCACAGGATGGGTTTTCCCTCCACCATTTGAACCGGTCCATGCCACATCTTCAATTGAATTACTGCCGCTGTATTTAAAGTTTTCCTGATGTATTCCACCGCGTCCTGCATATTCCCACTCTGCCTCGGTTGGCAGGCGAAAACGTTTGCCGGTCATTTCATTCAGCTTTAGAATAAACTCCTGTGCATCGCTCCAGTACACTTTTTCAACAGGACAGTCACTGCAGGTATAAAATTCGCTGGGATTGCTGCCCATAACCTTTGTCCAAAGAGCCTGAGTTACCTCATATTTTGCAAGGTAAAAATCGTTGAGCGTTACATCATGCACCGGCTTTTCGTCCATAGCGCAATCGCCCTGGTCTTTGGTGCAGCCCATGGTGTAGGTTCCGCCTTTTACAAATATCAGTTCACCTGCAATGCCGCCATCAGGGACTGCAGTTACTTCCTGAGCCGGGGTTTCTGTTTTTTTCTGCTCCAGAAGCAAGCGCTGCGCTTCTGCTTTTTCTGCCATTGCTATTTCGGCTTCTCTCAATCGAACTTCTGCTTCTTCTTTTTCCTTGGCTGCCTGTTCTGAGGCTATCCTTTCCTGTTCAACTCGTTTTTCATTATCAATGCGGTTTTGTATGATGTTTTGCAAATCAATTTCATAAATTTTTTGTGTGCCTAAATCCTCCTTGTTAACTGTATAAAACGTTTTAAAAGCATCAATTGCGTTAGCTGTTGAAACTGCTTTAAACTGGTATTCGCCTGCACGGAAATCAACTTTAAAAATCCCGTCTGTTACCAGCGTGGTTTTATACTCGCCATCAACATACAGTTTGCAATCTGCCGTAGTGGTAAATTTAAGGGTAAGCACCTGTGCAGTAGATGAAAATGACAGAATAATAAATGCGAGAGCGGTAATTAATTTTTGCATGATTTTTTTAGCGAGCAGCAAAAATAGAAAAATACAGCTTGCTTTGCTTACCTATTATCGGTTATAGTAAAACCCCGGGGAGGAGTAAGGCTGAACAATTCGTCATCCAATATTTCTTCGGAAATGCTTGAAACCGAGGCATTATAATAAGCAGTGTTTTGCCCAATTTTTGTTGGGTATTTTGAATCCATCATCAGGAATGGCGTAATGTTCAGTTCGTTGAAACCTTCACCGGGGGTGGTAAAACTTCTGTTTACATAACAGCTCATTTCAATGTTTTGTGCAACGTTATCATTTCCTGAAACTTTGTATTTTGCTTTCTGACAATTGAAACCGGCTATTGATTTAAATTCATCAAAATACTCCATCGAAACTGTTTGATTTTTTTGAGTATTAGTTTTTTGAAGTGTGGCTGATTTGGTTGTTTTACCTGCTATTGTAAATTCTGATAACGTTAGCGACTCCTTTTTAATATAGTCGTAGATAAAAACTGTTTTGCTTGTTTCAGTAGAATTAATCTCTATTCTTAATTTGTTTTTTTTATAATATTGAGAGTAGGTTGATTTTTTATAATAAGCTTTCATATCTTCAGGCACATTTTCCCAATCAGCCTCAAAGCTTATTTTGCCTTCAAAATGTTTAAGGTTAGCGACATTTTTTATAAGTTCCTGTTCATACTCCAATCTTTTTGCTTCGCGTTCTGCTTCTGCATTTTCCTGCCTTAGTTTTTCTTCAGCTCTTTCAAACTCTATTTTTTGGGCAGCCGCTTTTTGTTCGGCTATGCGCTGGGCAGCAGCCCGTTTGGCTGCTGCCTCTTGGTCAGCTTCATCAATAACACTTTGCAGGTCTATTTTATAAAACTTTTCGGTGCCAATCTGTTCTTTTGTTACCGTAAAAAATTCTTTAAAAACTACAGTGTTGTTTTCGGTGGCAACGGCCTTAAACATGTATTCACCTGCTTTGAGTTGCAGCTTTTCTATTTCATCTTGGGCAACAGTGGCTTTTAGTTCGCCATCCACATAAAACTTGCATCCTACATTGCTCATTACTTTTAAGGTAAAAACCGGACCGGTATTTACCGGCTTTACTTCAGTAACGGTTTGCTTAACCGGGGCTTTTTGCTCTACTTGCTTGGGCGGGAGTTTTACCTGGGCTTGAGCAGAAAACACAAACAGGCAAAGAAAAAGAACACTAAAAAATCTCATGGTGCAATGATACTAATAAGTCTTTTTTGGCTTTCGGTAAACTTCAAAATATAATTTTTAGTCATGAACAATTCGAAAACCAATTGAACTTTGAGAAGTATAATTGTTAATTCGTTCTCTTCTGACCGTAGTGCAATCTTTAATGTCACTGTAAAAACTTCCGCCCTTTATTACATTTTTTCTAAAGAAGAAGATCTTATCTCTTTGCATGGTGACGGATGATAGTGCAGACGTATAATTTTTCATCAAAAAAAATGTTACGGAAGTTCCTTGCTCTCCTTTTATTATTGAAGCTATTTCAGCATTTGTTTTTCCGGAGAGAGTTTCACCGTTGATCATAATAATTTTATCTCCCTGCTCCAAACCGGCTTTATCGGCCGGGTACCCTTTCTCCGTTTTCGTTACATAAATGGTGTCATTTAAATTAACATAAGATACTCCTATGCCCCCCGATAAAGTATCTGTCGGGGTCGGACTTTTATTATAGCTGTCGCTGTATTTTGAACCGGTTATTTCCAGCACATTCCCGCTCATGTCATATAAACCCAATTCATTTGATTGTTTTTGTCCAACGGGATGGATTTTTGCTTCGCTGTTTCCCCAATGCCAGGCTACAGCGTTTACATCATTGCTGCCGCTGAATTTATAGTTTCCGCTTTTGTTACCCCCGCGGGCAGCATATTCCCATTCTTCCTCTGCAGGCAAGCGAAATTTTTTGCCGGTTTTCAACTGAAGCCAAAGACAAAAAACCAAAGCGTCTGATTGGTCAATATGTGTTACCGGATAATTAAAATCACTTTCAGGTCTTAGGTTTCCCTGCATATCATATTTCCAGATAACACCGGGTCTCTTCTCCCATTCTTTATCATTCCATACATAGCTGTAACCGTTTCTTTCGGCAGTGGTTTTATACCCTGTATCATCAATAAACAGTTTGAATTCTTTAAGAGTAACTTCATATTTGCTGATATAAAAATTATTCACTGATTGTGTGTGGACCGGCTTATCACTTTCATCGCAAACATTACCTCCTGCTTCACTGCAGCCCATGTTAAATGTGCCTCCGGTTACATAAACCATTCTGTTTTCAAAATAAGCTTTAATTTCAGCGGGGGTTAACGCTTTTTCAATAACGAGGGCAGAATTAACCAAATTGATGGTATAACCTTGTTTGCCTTTTATAAAACTGATAAAATCGTTGTATGAATAGGTCTTGTCGGGTTTAACTGCTTTCAGTGAATAAGCCACCTCCGGTTTAAGGTCCAGCGCTTTTTTCTGTCCTTCGGTAAAAAAAAATTCTTCTTTGTCAAAATACAATTTTACAGAACCGGGTCCGAGCCAGGATATTAAAACCTGCGCATCTTTTCCGTATTCGGAAATTACATTGCTTTGCGTTTGAGCTGTAGTTTTATTAAACTCAATGTTGTAAAATTTTTCAATACCGGTTTCTTCCACCGGGTAAATCAATCTTAAAACCTTATCCGGGTTTTCAGTTGAAACGGATTTAAACTGGTATTCGCCTTTTTTCAGATTTATTTTTGCCACATCACCTGCCTCAATAGTTGCAGTGTATTCACCATCCACATAAAATTTGCAATTGATATCTGAGATGATCTTCAGGGTAAGTATTGGACCTGTGTTAGCAGGCTTTACTTCAGTAACTGTTTGTTTTACCGGGGCTTTTTGCTCAACTTGCTTGGGCGGCAGTTTTATCTGAGCTTGTGCAGAAAACACAAGCAGTAAAAGAAAAGCAATACTCAAAAATCTCATAGTGCAATGATACTAAAAACTCTTGTTGCTCTTTGAAAATGATATTGAAAGAAAAGCAGGAAATACATCCCGATGGCTATCGGGATCCTTTATGTTGCAAGTGCAATTGTAAGTTACACTTACTCAGATGTTGCTCATCTAGGAAAAGGCATATGCAGCTATTGACATTGCCGCTTCCTCCATTTATTTTCGTGAGAAAAACCTTACTCATGAAAAAAAACAAAAGAACAGGCAGACCCATAATTCCTCTGCCACCCGAAAAAGATTTCAGCCATCTGAAAGATGCAAAACCCGATGCCGGGCAACTGTATGTATTGGAAAAACTGGCAAAAGGCTATACCTATCAGCAGATAGGCGATAGCCTTGGCATTAAAGCCCGTTCGGCAGCCAAGCGCATTGAAAAGCTCCACGCTACCTTAGAATCGCAGCTAAACATTCAGGCGTATAACCGCGCACTGTTGCTGGGCTTTTTGCCGCTGAAATAGTATAGGTGTCGCGCTTTTGCGACAAGGGAATTGTTGTTTTCTTTTCGATGTTTGCCTCGCAATAATTTAGCGAAGCATTAACACCGATACAGATGACCTTTTGCCTGATAAATAGAATTGAAAGCCTGATAGCAACCGCTGCTATGCGGGTGGCAACGGCTGCCATGCAGATGGTAACTACTGCCACCCTGATAAAAACGGCTGCCATGCAGGTGGCAAGAGCTGCCACCCCGAAGGTAACTACTGCTATCGGCATGGCAACGGCTGCTATGCAGATGGCAGCCGCTGCTACCTGCATAAGAATGATTGCCGCCTGCATGGCAAGGGCTGCCATCCCGATAACAGCCACTGCCACCCCGGTGGCAACCGTTGCCACCGGGATAAAAATCATTTTATTCCCGAACAAAATCACTGAATTTTAAACTAAAACTAAAACAACATGGCTAAACAATCATTTGTGCCAAGCACCGACCTTGGCAAACAAACCTGGCTTAACAACCTTGCCAATAAAATAAACACCTATGCCGCAAAGTATAATATTTCGGCATCCGAAATGGCTGATGTAATTGCAGTGGCGCTTTACTTTGCCTACTGGAACAATTACATACAGCAGATGCGTGAATACATATTGAAGCTAACGGCTTATAAAAACGAGATACGCGATGGCGTTGCAGCTGGCGGTTCGCCCAGCGTAGAACCCACGCTTCCGGTTTTTGGTCCTCCGCCTGCTGCGGTGCCTCCCGGAGGTTTTAAACGGGTGGTTGGCCTGTGCAACAGCATGAAGAAAAAAACGGTTTATACCGTAGCCGATGGTCAGGACATGGGGCTGGAGGGAGCAGAAATTACTCCTCCCGATGCGTCCACACTTTCGCCTGTCTTGAAAGTTGAAACAGGCACCGGAGGTTTTCCTGTTATAAAATGGAATAAACCGGCAGGAGTTGCCGGCATACATCTGTATGTAAAACGCGGCAGCGGAACTACAAGCCCATCTTTCGGACCAGGTCCAATTCCTGCAGGCGGTTTTGCTTACTTAGCATCAGATACTGAGCCTGATTATATAGATACCACTCCGCTGCCTGCCGCAGGTCAAAGCGAGCAACGCAGTTATATTGCTATCTATTTTGATAACGACAGCCATTTCGGACAATGGAGTAATGAGGTAAAAATTACTGTTACCGGAATTATTTAAGAGCGGGTATTGTACCAAAAAGAAGAGAGCCGGCAAATGCCGGCTCTCTTCTTTTTATAAATCATCTAAATTAATATGTAAGGCTTTATCCTCAGCCTTCATATCATTTTTAAAAATGCCCGAAATAATATATTGTGAGCCCTTATATTCTATGCCTAATGCGTATGAAACTACTGAGCCATCCCATACTACTTGCGTGCCTTCTACTAAATCCAACTGCAATAAACCTCCTTTGCCTACGGTTCTGTCATACCATAATTCCAATTTTTTCAGTTTATTGTCACCGGTTAAATAGGTAACGTTTAACACGCCTATCTTAAAATCATTTGCACAATCGTTTTTAACAATAAGCTTTTGATTATCAAATAAGGTTTTATAAGCAGCTAATTCTGTGTCTGCTGTTTTTCCGGGAGGTGAAATTGCGGGTATACCGGCAAAACTAATTTGGTAAATTTTCTCAACACCGGTAGTTTCCACTGTATAATATTGCTTATAAACCATTTCAGGATTTTCGGTTGAAACGGCTTTTAATTCATATTCTCCTTTTTTCAGACTTAGCTTTACCATTTCACCCGGTTTAACAGTAGCTTTATACTCACCATCCACATAAAATTTACAACTCACATCTGAACTTAATTTAAGGGTAAGCTCCTGACCGGTATATTCCTTTTTTTGCTTTTCGGTTGTTTTAGTTTCGCCTGCATTTTGGGCAACCGCCTGGCTAAATATAAAAGGAGCGGTAATAAGGAAGAAGTATTTTTTACTCATGAATTTTAATTTTTAATAGTTAGGTATTCGTGAAAATAGTTCATTTTCTGTTTTTAGGTTAAAAGCAAATCTATAAGAACAAAAAAAGTGTTGGCATATTGCCAACACTTTTTTGTTCTTGTAAAATAAAGCATTAAAAAAGTCCTCCTAGTGCACTTTGAGCAGAGCGGGCAGCAGCTTCAGCCTGCTGTTCTGCAATTTCTGCTTCACGAGCAGAACTTTGTGCATCACTTGCAAAAGCTGATGCGGAACGCTCATGGTCTTGTGTCTGGCCCATATAATTTGAAGCATCCTGCTCATGGCTTTTTGTATCTTCCATAGCTGATTGTGCATCGGGTTTTATCTGGTTAGAGATAATATCCAGTTCTGCCTGGCTGTCTTCTTTTAATTGTATAATATCATCGCGCAGTTGTGTGCTCTCGTCACGCAGGGCAATAATTTCGTCACGCAGTGTTATATTCTCGTCACGCAACTGTATATTCTCATCACGCAACTGTATGCTCTCATCTCTCAACTGTGTGGTCTCATCTCTGAGTTCAATAATATTATCGCGAAGCTGTGTGCTTTCATCTTTCAGCCCATTTATATCGTCTCTCAACTGAGTGCTGATGTCTTTCAGTTCGTTGATCTGGTTTCTTAATTCTTCAGCAGCTTGTTCATGCTCACGAGCCTGGTTCATAAAACCTTCAGCTTCTTTCTCGTGTTGCTGGGTTATATTCAGTGCATTTTCAGCATCTTTTTCATGCTGCTGTGTTTGGTTCAAAAAGTTTTCTGCTTCTTTTTCGTGCTCCTGTGTTTGGTTCAGAAAATTCTCCGCTTCTTTTTCATGTTCCTGAGTCTGGTTCAGAAAGTTTGCAGCTTCCTGTTCATGTTCGCGTGCTTCGTTTAAAACCGTTTCAACTTCATCACCGTGTTGCTGAATAGCTGTTAATGCAGCTTCAGCTTCCTGCTCGTGTTGTTGCGCGCTGGTAGCCAGTTCCGCCAGGTTACTAACCTGCGATTCAGCATCAGCCACCAGATTATCTACCGTTTCTTTAACGGCAGTAATTTCATTCAAATGGCCCTGTGCTTCCTCGTTAGCATTAGATAAGTTGCTGCTCATCTCCTGCATCTCGTTTTCAATTTCGGTGAGGTCTTTCATGGTTTTTTGTTTTTTATTGATTTGTAATTAGTGAAGCAAAAATAGAAAAATATTAATTCGGTTGTTAAAACCCGTTTTTATATCTCAAGGTTAGCGCTTAATTGTTGAAGGCTTGCATTGATTTGGGCTAATAATTCATTAATGCGGGTGAAAACGTTGGCAGAGGCTATGGTGTTTCGATTAGTAGCAGACGAGTTACTTTTTTGTATCTCTGAATCTAATTGTTTGAATTCTGGATGTTTTTTTAATATTTCTTCCTGAGCTTTTATTAAATCAGCTTTTGGAATTTGTCTTTGACTAATTTGGTTTTGAATATCACCAAGTTTTTTCTTCATAGCTTTAATATGCTCGACATAAGCATCCACTTGATTTTGGTATTTAGCCCTGAATTTTTCAATATCTCGATCTACGTCAAAAAACATTGTCTTAAGCGAACTAATACCAGGAATAGATGATAAAGCCGAAATAGCAGCATCCGAAAGTCCTTCAACTGTTTCTCCTTTACCCTCGGCCATGCGTGCATCAAACAATCCTTCCCCAACTTGTGCAATGGTACCTATCGCCTTAAAAGGGATTGCAACAAGGTCTTTTGCTAGCTCTGTTATTGCTTCACTAATTGTTGATGAAACTAATTCATTACCTTCTTTTATTGCTTGTTCTTTCAATATTTTGAGAGCTTCAATGTTACTTTCAATACCATTTCTTAAATCATTTGCATGTTGTTGGAGATCTGAAAGAGAACCATCATTTTGTAAATATTCTAAACGCTTTAACTCTCTGTAGTTTCGTTCAAGTGAATCTCTCGATCCAGTGGCTAACTCATTTATTTGTTCCTCACTCCAGGCCATGGTTAATATTTATAAAATGATTAGAATTTGTCAACTGCGTATTGTTTAATATGAACTCGCTCTTGCCGCAGCCGCCCTTGCATCATCGGCTGCATCATCTGCCCGTTGTGCTGCTCTCTCGGCTTGTTGTGCAGAGCTATCCGCTTCCCTTGCTGCTTTTTGTGCATCGTCTTCATGACCTTGTGCTGCTTTTGCTGCATCTTCTGCATCTCCACTAGCTTTTTCTGCTTCGCCTTTGGCTTTTTCTGCTTCTCCCTTAAATCCTTCCGCTTCTCCTTTTGCTTTTTCCGCTTCGTCTTTAGCAGCTTCGGCAGCAGTTTTAGCAGTTTCAGATTCTTTTTTTAGCTCATCGGTGGCTTCCTTGTTTTCTTCAGTTTGCGAATGTAGTGTTTCAACTTTTTCTGTTGCCGTTACCATTTTGTCAACACTGCCTTTAATTTCACCCAGTGCCGTTTCCACACCTTGAGCCGCTGTATTAACGTCTTCCTCCAATTTTTTGGCATTTGTCAGCGATTGTTCAATAGTGCTTTCTGCCTCCTGCGCTTTTTCCACCAGACCGTCTATTTCTTTTGCAGCATCCTGTACATCGGTTAAACTATCTGCTGCTGCTCCGGCAGAAGTTGCGGCTGCCTCTGCGGATGTTGCTGCTTCTCCTGCATGTGTTTGTGTTTCAGTCATTGCAGTTTCAGCAGCACCTTCATGAGCTTGTGCTTCATTCATTGCTGTCTCAGCAGCATTTTCATGTTGTTGTGCCTCACCTGCCGCAGTTGCTGCCTCACCTGCATGTGTTTGTGCTTCAGTTGCCGCAGTTGCTGCCTCACCCGCTGATGCCTGCGCCTCGCCTGCAGCACTTGCTGCCTCACCTGCTGAGCCTTGTGCTGAAGCGGCTGCGCCTGCAGCTTCTCCCGCACTTGCCTGTGCTTCTCCCGCAGCACCTGCTGCCTCTCCTGCTGATGCTTGCGCTTCTCCTGCTGCACTCGCTGCTTCACCCGCAGATGCTTGTGCCTGTGCCGCAGAGTCTTTTGCCTCCTCTTCGTGATTGATAATTAAGTCAAGAATTTTGGCTGCTTCCTCTTCATGTTCAGTGCAATGGTTATGGCATTCAGTAACTTTATCTAAATGCTCATAACATTGATTGTAACATACTATTACTTTTTCTTCATGTTCGTGGCAATGCTGGTAGATAATAATTACCTTGTCTTCATGTTCCTGAGAATGTTGGTAGCATTCATATGCTTTCCCTTGATGTTCATTCGCAAGGTTCATATATTCCAATGCTTTATCCTCATGGTCATCTGCAAGATTCATATATTCTACTGCTTTTTGCTCATGCTCATGCGCAAGGTTCATCCAGGTGGCAGCAGATTGTTCATGGTCATGTGCCTGATTCATCCATGATGCAGCCTGTTGTTCGTGTTCATGCGCCTGATTTGCCCAAGTTGCAGCAGCCTGTTCGTGTTCATGCGCCTGATTCATGTAGCCTTGTGTAGCGTTTTCATGCTGCTCTGCCTGATTCGCAAAATTTTCAGCACTATGTTCATGCTGCTGCGTTTGGTTTAATAAAGCTTCAGCAGCTTGCTCATGTTGCTGTGTTTGATTCATTAATCCTTCCGCAGCATTTTCATGTTGTTGTGTTTCGTTTAACAGTGCCTGTGCTGCCTGCTCGTGCTGTTGTGTTTGGTTCATCAATCCTTCGGCAGCTTGTTCATGTTGCTGTGTTTGGTTCATCAAGCCTTCGGCAGCGTTTTCGTGTTGCTGTGTTTCGTTCAGCGCTGTTTGTGCTGCCTGCTCGTGTTGTTGTGTATCATTCATAAACCCTTCGGCAGCGGTTTCGTGTTGCTGGGTTTGTGTCAGCAGGTTTTCGGCTTGTGTTTCGTGCTGCTGTGTTTCGTTCATGAAATTTTCAGCGGCATCTTCGTGTTGCTGCGTTTGGTTCATCAGGTTTTCGGCCTGTTGCTCGTGCTGCTGAATTTCGGTGAGCAGGTTTTGTATGGTTTGTTCATGCTGCTGCGCCTCGGTCATGTAACCCAAAATGGTTTCGTTGTGCTGCTCACTTTGGTTTACAATATTTACCAGCGCATTGTATTGCGTTTCGGCCTCGGTGGCAAAGTTCTGCACGGTATCGTGCAGCTCCTGCAACTCGCTTACTATCTGAGTGGCTTGGTCGCGCTGCGCCTGCACTTCGGTGTAGGCTTCGGTGAAGTTGTCAAGCAATTCCTGTAATTGCTGTTCTAATTCCTCAGGTGTAGGCATAAGCTGAAATTTTTAGTGGTTTGGTGCTGTCAAATATAATAAAGTAATGAAACCTAAATAAGTATTTTTTGATTTCATTCAGAAAATGAAAAACAGACAAAAAATGCAGGCTCTTTTAATTAAGAGCAAATTTTATGGGCAAGGTAAAAGAAACCCTTACCGGTTTGCCTTGCTGCATACCCGGTGAATAATTAGGAAAGAGATTTACCACCCTCAATGCTTCTTTGTCCAGCCCGGGGCTTATGCTTTTTAATACTTCTGCATTAGATACAGAGCCATCTTTTTCAACAATGAACTTTATAAAAACAGTGCCTTCTATTTCATTGTCTCTTTCGGTTGCAGGGTACTTAATATTATTTTGTAAGAACTTAATAAGTTCATTGTTTCCACCCGGAAATTCAGGTGTCTTTTCAACAAACGTAAAAACAGCATCAGTGTCAGTTTCTTTTACATCAATCCGGTTTCCCCACCTATCATATTGTTCTCCGGTTTTTGATGTGTAGATGGTTGTTGCTGACGTTGATTGTTTAGGTGTTTCGGTTCGTTTTTCTTCTTCTTGTTTTTGTTTTGCAACAAGCAACATCTCCAATGGATTTGCTTCCATTCTGGTTTCATTAGCAGTTTTTTCTTCTCTGCTTATTCGTTCTTGTTCAGCCTGCCTTTCTTTTACAATTTTTTCATCCGCTTCCTTTGCCTCTCTGTTTATGGTCGCTTGCTCTAACTGTTTTGCTAATGTAATTTTTTCATCAGCTTCTTTTTGCTCACTCGTTATACGCTCTTGTTCTAATTGCTTTGACCTGTTTTCAGATGTTAACCGGGTGTTTATAATACTTTGCAAGTCTATACTGTATGTTGCTTGTATGTTTATTTCTTTAGCTGTGTATTCATAATTAAATACATCGGCTTTATTTTCAGTACTGATGGCTTTAATTAAGTACTCACCTTTATCAAGGTAAATTTTTTTAACATCATCAATCCTTATTATTCCTTTGTCTTCGCCATCAATTTTTAAATAACAATCGGCATTGGTGGTTAATTTTAATACGTGTTTGCCTTCACTTGGATCTGTGTATGTTTGCTTGGTTGTTGTTTGTTTTGCAGGCGCTTTGGTTTCGCTTTGTTTTGGCGGCAGTTTTATCTGTGCGCTGGCATTGATACTAATTCCGATAGAAATTGTGAGCAAGAAAATGTTTCTGTAATATTTTCTCATTGATTTTTTATTCCTTTTAACAAGAAATCATCATACTCCACCAACTGTTTATCAAAAATACGGAAACCGAAATCGGAGCCAAAGCCTCCATTCCAGTCTATTTTCTCCAGCAATTCACCGTTTGCATAAAACAAAAGGTAATCATCTTGCTTTTCCACTTTCAATTTATTGACTTCATTGCCCCGGTTGATGTATTTGCTGTCGGTCCATTTAACAATATCTTCCCATGTGCCGTTTTTGTGATAGATAATGCTGTAATAACCAATGGAAGCAATAATAAAGGTGTAATACGATTTTGTTGCTTCATTGGAAGCAAAGTCAATTCCAAAACCATTTTTTTCTTCGCCCCTGATCCACTGTATGTTTACTTCCATCTCAAAATCTTTTGAAGGATTTACCGGAAAATTTAACAGATTTTTGTACGAGAAATTATCAAGATAGCCTTCGGCTACAAATTTGCTGTCAGCTATAATCATGCGTTTGTTGTTATAGTTCTCGAGCAGCCAGTCGTTTTTGTTATCGCTGAAATCATCAGTAACAGTAAATCCGTTTAAGCTAAACTCAATAGCTTTTTCTTCAGCGATTCTACGAGCCTCTTCTTCAGCTTTTTCTCTTTCGGCACGTTCAATGACTAAACGTTCGGCTTCTGCTTTTTCGCGTGCTGCGCGTTCAGCAGCAGCTTTTTCAGCGGCCAGGCGCTGAGCCTCTGCCTTTTCTGCCGCAGCTTTTTCTGCTGCTAATGTTGCTGCTTCGGCTTTTTCACGCGCTGCTTTTTCCTGAGCTGCTTTTTCAATTGCCAAACGTTCGGCTTCTGCTTTCTGGCGTTCTGCTTTTTCAAGTGCAGCCTTTTCTGCAGCTAATCGTTGAGCCTCAGTTTGTTCTTTTGCTGCGCTTTCCTGTGCGGCTTTTTCAGCAGCCTTTTTTTCGGCAAGCATTTGCTGCGCTGCAGCTTTTTCACGAGCTGCCTTTTCTGCATTTGCTTTTTGTATTGCCGATTGCTCAGCTGCAGCTTTTTCTCTTGCCGCTTTTTCAACTGCAGCATTTTTTTCAGCATAGGACTGCTCGGAATATTCTCTGCGTTCACGTTCAGCAGCAATGGTTTTCAGGTCAACTTCATAAAATTTCTCTATGCCCGTTTTTTCAATCTTTAATATCTGCCTGAAAACATCCGAGCTGTTTTCTGTTGAAACAGCTTTCAACTGATATTCGCCCAACTTTAAATTGATGCGCGCAATGTTTCCGTCAGTTATAGTTCCTTTTAATTCTCCATCCACATAAATGTTGCAATCAACATTGCTCATTACTTTCAGTGTATGAACAGGACCGGTGTAGGTGGACTTAGTTTCGGCAGGTTTTGTGGTGGTGGTTTGCTTGGGTGGAGCAGTTTTAGTTTGCGTTTGTTTGGATGGAATTTTTACCTGCCCAAAAGAAATGACTGCCCAGAAAATAATAACAAAAAAGGAAACTGTTTTCTTACAAATCATCCAAATTAATATGCAAAGTTTTATCTTCTTCCTTCATATCCTTTTGAAAAATTCCTGAAATAATAAATTGTGCTCCTCGGTACTCTATTCCCAATCCATATGAAACTACTGAGCCATCCCATTCTATCCGCGTACCCTCCACAATATCTAATTGCAGTGAACTTCCTTTTCTTATAGATCTATCATACCACATTTCTATTTTTTTAAGTTTATGATCTTCGGTCCAATAAGTAACATTTAAAACGCCAATTTTTATGTCATCATAACAATCGTTTTTGATTTTAAGTTTTTGGTTATCAAACAAACCTTTGTAAAGCGTTAATTCGGTCATAACAGTAGTAACCGAGTCGGCACTTAATTGAATTTTAGCAATTTTTCCTTTGTCTTCAAACGTTTTTATTACTAAAAAAACAACAGCAGCAAAAGCGACCAAGGCCACACCAATTGCTGTTATAGTAGAAGATGGTACTCCTTTTTTGTCTTTTCCCTTTTCCTTAACAGCACCTTTTGTTTGCGGTGCTGCCGTTTTAGCATCAGTGGTTTGAGTAGAAGGTGGGGGTGTAGGCGGAGGTATGGAATGTTGATGATCTACGTGCTTATAAGTAGGCGAAGAAGAAGGTAAATCTGAAACGGCAGCAGAGGATTTGCCTGAAAGAACTGAAAGTGCTGTATTTAGTTCCTGCAGGTTGTTTTGGTATATTTTTTTAAGGTTAGGCGTGGGTGCATTGGTCAGCCTGATTTGATATTCATTAAACATATCCTGAAACTTAGCTTGTATTTCAGATTCTGATGCATTTACAGATACGTTTAATAATTGTGCTGCTTCGTCTTTGGTCATTTCATGTTTTTTAAAGGGAGCGCAAATTTATAAAGGTTTTGGCTTAGCAGATATAAAATAATTAGTGTCATGAATTTGCAGAAGTCAGAAACTTGCTTTTCAATTTCAAAAAAATCTATAGTATTGGATAATTGATTCAGATACGATTAGAAAGAGTCAGGCGAAGTCAATATCGCTTTCACAGAATGAATTCAATTAAAAGCGTATTTAGTTTCAAATTGAACTTGTAAAACTATTGAGCGTAGTTGAAGCAGCAATTATTATTAGCCCTTCGACTGCGCTCAGGATGACAGAACATTAATTCTGTACGTTTAATTCAGCAGCTTTAAATTCTTTTATGTTACTGATAAAATCATCGAACAGGTAGCGCGCATCATGCGGACCGGGTGAAGCCTCTGGGTGATACTGCACCGTGAAAACTTTTTTAGTTTTCATTCTTATTCCTTCAATGGTATTATCATTCAGGTTAATGTGCGTTACTTCCAAATCAGGATTTTTGCGCACATCTTCTTCCACTACACCAAACCCATGATTTTGAGATGTCACTTCGCATTTTCCGGTAATTAGATTTATAACAGGATGATTAATTCCGCGATGTCCGTTATGCATTTTGTAAGTGCGTACTCCGTTGCATTCAGCAATAATCTGGTGTCCCAAACAAATTCCGAAAACAGGAACTCCTGTATTAATAATTTCCGAAACCAGTTTAACGGTATCGTGCATTACTCCGGGATCTCCGGGACCATTGGAAATCATAAATCCGTCAGGAGAAAATTCCATTAAATCATGCAACGTTGAATTCATCGGAAATACTTTTACATAGCAATCGCGGTCAGCAAGACAGCGAACTATATTTTTTTTAACCCCTAAATCCAACACTGCAACACGAAAGGCGGCTCCTTCATTTCCTGATGTATAAGCTTCTTTGGTGGTTACCTTTGAGGAGAGCTCTAAACCAGCCATAGAAGGCACTTTAGCCAATTCCTTTTTCAGAAATTCTATATCTGTAGTTTCAGACGATATGATTGCGTTCATAGCACCTTTGTCGCGTATGTGACGAACAATAGCACGGGTATCCACATCTGAAATGGCTACCATATTCTGCAAAGCAAAATACTCTTCCAACGAAGCATAACCATAGGGACGGGAATATTGAGTTGAGAAGTATTTGCACACCAACCCCGATATTTTCATGCGGTCTGATTCCGTTTCAGCTATATGAACGCCATAATTACCAATGTGTACATTGGTGCTTAGCATTATTTGCCCGAAGTAGCTGGGGTCAGTAAATATCTCTTGATAGCCTGTCATACCGGTATTGAAGCAGAGTTCACCGGTGGTTGTACCTGTTTTTCCGGCAGCTTTGCCTTTATAAACAGTGCCGTCTTCAAGCAATAGAACGGCTTCTTTTTTGGGAATATATTTCATGGATTAGAATTGGGCAAATATAAAAAAAGGATAAAGCTTTTTGTGCTTTATCCTTTTCAAGAGTTTTGAACATTTGCTGATTACTCTGCTTTATCGTCACCCTCAGCTTTCTTCTTCTTAGGAGCTGCTGCTTTTTTAGCTTTTGGTTTAGCTTCTGCTGCCGGAGCATCTGTTGCTGTACCTTCTGCTGTTGCATCAGCTTTTTTAGCAGCTGGCTTACGGCTTCTGCGTGTAGTTTTTGGTTTCACTTCAGCTTTACCACTGCCTGTGTAAATCTCGTTGAAATCAACCAACTCAATTAAACACATTTCTGCATTATCACCCAAACGGTTTCCTGTTTTAATGATGCGTGTGTAACCACCCGGACGGGCTGCTACTTTCACCGCTACATCACGAAACAACTGAATAACCGCATCTTTGTCCTGCAAATAGCTGAACACCTGTCTGCGCGAGTGTGTTGAATCGGTTTTTGATTTGGTGATTAAAGGCTCAACATACACTTTCAAAGCTTTTGCTTTTGCCAGTGTTGTGTTTATTCTTTTGTGCAGTATAAGTGATGCCGCCATGTTGCTTAATAAAGCTCTGCGATGTCCTGTCTTTCTGCTTAAGTGATTGAATTTCTTTCCGTGTCTCATTTCGTTTAATTGTTAATTGACAATTGATAATTGACAATTATTATTTAGTCTTTATCCAGTTTATATTTAGCCAGGTTCATTCCAAAGTGTAGGTTTTTAGCAGCCACTAAGTCATCTAATTCGGTCAATGATTTTTTACCGAAGTTGCGGAACTTCAACAAATCATTGCGGTTGTAAGAAACAAGGTCACCCAGTGTTTCAACATCAGCAGCTTTAAGGCAGTTCAGCGCGCGTACTGACAAATCCAAGTCAACCAATTTGGTTTTCAACAACTGGCGCATGTGCAGTGAATTTTCATCAAACTCTTCTGTAGAAGATTTTTCTTCCACATCAAAAGTCATTTTCTCATCAGAGAAAAGGATGAAGTGTTGAATAAGAATACGTGCAGCTTCTTTCAACGAATCTTTAGGATGAATTGAACCATCGGTTTCAATCTCCATTACTAATTTTTCGTAGTCAGTTTTTTGCTCTACACGGTAGTTCTCAACGTTGTATTTTACGTTTTTAATTGGTGTGAAGATTGCATCAATTGCAATAGTTCCTGCTGCAGCATTAACAGCTTTATTTTCTTCTGCAGGAACATAACCGCGACCTTTGTCAATAATCAGTTCCATTTTAATTTCAACGTTGGGCTCAGTATGGCAAATAACCAAATCAGGATTTAAAACCTGAAAACTTGAAAGGCTTTTTCCGATATCGCCAGCAGTGAAAGCATTTTTTCCACTGTATTTAACCGTTACGCGCTCATCGCTTACATTATCAATCTGCTTTTTGAAACGAACCTGTTTAAGGTTCAGAATAATTTCGGTAACGTCTTCCACAACACCTTTGATGGTAGAAAACTCGTGGTCAACTTTATCAATTTTTATTGAAGTGATAGCATATCCTTCCAATGAATTCAGCAATATTCTTCTCAATGAATTTCCGATTGTAATTCCGTAACCGGGTTCCAGCGGGCGAAATTCAAACTCTCCAACTTTGTCGGTAGAGGTAAGCATTACAACTTTATCTGGTTTTTGAAAGTTTAGTATTGACATGTTTTATATTTGTGAATTAGTGATTTACTTTTTTGATTTTTGTATCGCCTACTGAAGCTAATTACTATTTAGAGTACAACTCGACAATCAGTTGTTCTTTAATATTTTCAGGAATAGCAGAGCGTTCAGGATAAGAAACAAATGTTCCAGTAAGTGTTTCGAAATTCCACTCCAACCAAGGGAATTCTGAATTTCTTTTTCCTACTGACGATGATATAACTTCTAATGTTTTTGAACGCTCACGAACTCCTACTTTATCACCGGGTTTCAGTGAATAAGAGCAAATGTTAAGCACCTGACCATTCACAGTAATGTGACGGTGAGCTACCAATTGTTTAGCGCCTCTGCGTGTTGGGGCAATTCCTAAACGGTAAACTACGTTATCTAAACGTGCTTCTACTAATTGCAAAAGGTTTTCACCTGTTACACCGTGCATACGCTGTGCAGAGACAAATGTCTTAGCAAATTGTCTTTCCAGAATACCGTAAGTATATTTTGCTTTCTGTTTCTCAGATAGCTGAGTTCCATACTCGCTTACTTTCTTTCTTTTTTTAGTCTGTCCGTGCATCCCCGGTGGATAGTTCTTTTTCTCAAAAGCTTTATCCGGTCCGAAGATTGGCTCTCCGAATTTACGTGCTATTCTGCTTTTTGGACCTGTGTAACGTGCCATGTTTTATTCTTGTTTATTGTTGTTTTTATTGTTTGTGATTTGTGTGGTTCTAATGGCCTAAACCACGAACTACAAACCCTTTTAATTAAATTCTTCTTCTTTTTGGTGGACGGCAGCCATTGTGCGGAACCGGTGTTACGTCAACAATTTCAGTTACTTCAATACCTGAAGTGGTAAGACTACGGATAGCCGACTCTCTTCCTCCACCCGGTCCTTTAACAAATACTTTCACTTTTCTCAACCCATTGTCGAAAGCTACTTTCGCGCAATCTGCTGATGCAAGCTGAGCTGCATAAGGTGTGTTCTTTTTTGAACCACGGAAACCCATTTTACCTGCTGAACTCCATGAAATAACTTCACCGTTTTTGTTGGTCAAAGAAATAATGATGTTGTTGAAAGTTGCATTGATGTGAGCCTCTCCTACTGATTCAACTTTAACCACACGTTTGCGGGCTTTAGCTGCTTTGTCTGCTGCTCCTGAGGCTGATTCTGCTTTTTGTTTTGCCATTGTTGATT
>CANKAM010000046.1 GCA_947479755.1 Bacteroidota bacterium | reverse complement strand
CTAACAACTAAGGCTTCGTTGTGTGCGAAGCACACGCAATGAAGCCTCTGTTGCACGGAACCTTCGGTAGTTTTTTATATTATGGGTAAAGCGTTAAAAACCGGGGCGGTTTTTAGTTCAGTAAGTTCAGTAAGCTCGTTTGCGCAAGTAAAAACGCAAGTAAAAACAAGTAAAAAATACCTACGCCTGTTGTTTTTTTGCAGCGCATGGTTATGGTTGCTTGTTTTTTTGCATCAAAGAGTAACAACATAGGGCAAAACAGCAGCAACAGGGCATAAGGATGGCTCTGCGCGAGTTGCGCAGGCTTAAACAAAAAGAAAAAAAACATCATAAAAAGGCACATGCGTTTTTCAGTTTTGGTGGTCCGCGCTTAGGCAGAATTTCAATGGTAATCATGGTTTCGGTTTTGCAGTTGGGGCATAGTTTAGGATTGAAAGGCTGCAACATCCGGGGTTCTTTTTTTTGTAACACCACAGGCTCAGTTTGTTCTCTGATAACAGGCAGTGCTGTTTTTTTGGAGGTGCTGCTCAGTATTCCGTAATGCCTTATGCGCACAAAACCTTTTGGTAAAATGTGCAAGGCAAACCTGCGGATAAACTCAGTGCCGGTTAATGTCAGTTCGTTTTTCTGCGCTCCATTGCGGTAATCTTTGTAAGAAAAAGTTACGTTGTTTTCATCCGTGTTTTTTATGCGGTGATTGCTGATGGCTATCTTGTGGGTGTATCTTCCCAAATATTCAATAACGCTGAAAGCATTAACAAACGGGCGTTTGGCATATACCACCCATTCAGTTTTAAACAGTTCATTAATTAATTCTTTGTCAGCTTTTTTTGTTTTTTCTTTCAGCGCCTGCACATATTTTGCACGGAATACTTTGCTCATGGCTTTTACCGGAAACAGAAATTTGCCATTGCTTTTTGCCTGTTTCCAGCGCCCTTGCGCAGTTAATCCACCACCGGGTACAATGCAATGCAGGTGGGGATGCAGGGTAAGCTGCTGCCCCCAGGTATGCAGAATGGCAATCATACCGGTTTGCGCACCGAGGTGTTTTACATCGTTGCTAAAAGTTTTTACCGTGTTCCAGGCGGCTTCAAACAACGTGTCATACACTACTTTTGGCTGGTGCATAGCAAGGTTGTTAAGCGCGGCAGGCAAGGTAAACACTACATGGAAATAGGGTACGGGAAGCAATTCTTCTTCGCGTTTATGGAGCCATGCTTCGCGCTCATTGCCCTGGCATTTGGGGCAATGACGGTTACGGCAACTGTTGTAGCTGATGCGTACTTCACCACAGCCGGTGCAGGCATCCTTGTGCCCGCCCAGTTCTGCCGTGCGGCAGCGTTTGACAGCGCCCAAGGTGCGCAACTGCCAGGAGTTGAGGTGTGGACTTTGCTCCACCTGCAGCCAGTGTTGTTTTAATACACCGGCTACTTCATAAGCCGGACGCATGCTTTACAACTGATTGTAAAGCGTGTCCAGCGGGCTGAATGGTTTTCTGCGCCCGCTTTGCGCCACATGCAGATAAACCATAGTGGTTTCTATGCAGGCATGACCCAGCAACTCTTTAATGGACACAATGTCTAACCCGTCTTCGAGCAAATGGGTGGCGTAGCTGTGGCGCAGAGTGTGAACGTTTATGTCTTTTTTGATACCCGCTTTTTTGCTCAGTTCTTTTACTGCCCACTGCACACCTTTCTGCGAGTAGCGGCTGTCAAAATCATTGCCGTTAAACAGCCAGGTATGCGGGTTTTCGGCTTCGATATAGTGTTGAATGCCGCGCACTAACAGTTTTCCAACCGGAACGTAGCGGTCTTTATTTCCCTTGCCCTGCCTCACTAACAGGGTGCCACGGTCAAGGTCAATATCTTTGAGAAGGATGCTGCGCACTTCGCCACAACGCAGTCCGCAGCCATAGAGCAAACTCACCAACAAACGATGTTTGAGCAGGGTGGCTTGTTTAATCATCGCTTTTATTTCCTGGCGGCTGAGCACCACAGGCAGTTTTTTTTCTTTCTGAATGGAGGGTAATGCAATGCGTTTATCTTTCAGTCCTTCGAGACGAAACAAAAAGCGCAAACCATAAACGGTGTGCTTGAAATAGCTTTCAGAAGGGCTGCTGTTACGCAACAGATCATGAAGATAATCTTCAATCTGGTCGTCTTCCAACTCTGTGGGGAGACACTTAAAATGCAGAGAAATCTGCGAGATGTAGCGGCTGTAGTTTTTCAGTGTGCTGGGACTGCGGCCGCTGGTGTGCATACGCTTTTCAAAGCGTTCATACAGTTCTTTGTAACCCGGAATAAGGGCACAGGCACGGGCTACCAAGGTATCACCGGTAGCTTGCTGAAGTTCTAATTTTTTTTCATCATGTTTATTGTTTTTATTTGTTTAAAATTGTACAGGTAAACCTACAGTTGTTTTAGCACGATTGGAAAAAACTACCGAAGGTTTAGTGCAACATGGGGTTTGCGTTATTGCGGTTGCAGTAGTAGTGCAAGCTGTATCACTTTTAATTTACTTTTGTGTGGGTGGACACTGTTGTGCTTCTAATCCGCAACAACGCAAACCCCTCAAACGTTAGCTCTTACTTTTAAACCGCTCAGCAAAACAATCTGCTTACCCCCGCAAAAAAGCGGCTTGCGCTCTGCGAGATTCGGATTATAAGTTTCCGTTTTTTTCAAATGCTTTAATCGCGCGAAGCGCGAAAAAATATTTTTTCAAATCCAGTTCGAATAAATATTCAATTAATACTCCACCCTCCTCCTCCCCGACTTTATCTCCCCGCGCAGCTTTTTACTTTTAATACGTTTCTCTTTTTGTGCCTTGCTTACTTTAACGGGCAGGCGTTTTTTCTTGGGAGTAAGCGCTTTAGTCAGTAACTCATAAAACTTTTCAATTACCCGTTCCTTGTTGCGCAACTGGCTGCGCTCACTGCTGCGCGAGAGGTGCAGCATACCATCATCAGCAATGCGTGAGGCAAGGTTTTTAGCAATCAGTTCCTTTTCTTCAACTGTAAGCAATGCAGAATTCTGCACATCAAAAATCAGTTCAACTTTTGTTTCGGTTTTGTTAACGTTTTGTCCGCCCGGGCCTCCGCTGCGCGATGTTTTAAATTGGAATTCTTTTGTAAAGTCTTTCATGTTGGTTTGTTACTGCACCTCGTTTAAACCACCCCCCTTCCCCCTCCTTGAACAAGGAGGGGGTGGCACGAAGTGACGGGGGTGGTCATTGTATTTCCGGATACGGATCCACCTCTAAATTCTTAAACACAAAACTCCAGATGTCTGCCTGTTCTTCCACCAATTTAGAAACCGGTTTTCCGGCACCATGTCCTGCCATAACATCAATACGTATCAGAACCGGATTAGTGCCTTTATGTTTCTCCTGGAGAGTAGAAATAAATTTAAACGAGTGAGCAGGGACAACCCTGTCGTCATGGTCAGCCGTAAGTACCAACGTTGCAGGATATTCAACACCTTGTTTTATGTTGTGCAAAGGCGAGTATTTATACAGCGCATTGAACTCAATGGAATCCTCGCTTGTTCCGAAATCACTTGCCCATGCCCACCCGATGGTGAATTTATGGTAGCGAAGCATATCCATTACACCTACCGTTGGCAAAGCCACTTTAAACAACTCAGGACGCTGTGTTATACAAGCGCCAATTAATAATCCACCATTGCTGCGGCCTTCAATAGCCAGCTTTGCAGACGAAGTATATTTTTCCTTAACAAGGTATTCAGCCGCTGCAATAAAATCATCAAACACATTTTGCTTTTGCAGTTTGGTTCCGGCTATATGCCAGTTTTCGCCATACTCAGAACCACCACGAATGTTGGCCATAGCAAACACACCACCATTTTCCAGCAACACTAAACGGTCAGGTTTAAAGTCAGGATTTTTGCTGATGTTAAAACCTCCGTAACCAAACAACAAGGTGGGGTTAGTTCCGTCCAGCACAATTCCTTTTTTGTAGGTAAGAAACATGGGAACTTTAGTTCCGTCCTTACTATTATAAAACACCTGCTTGGTTTCGTATTGTGTTGCATCAAAATCAACGGTAGGTTTTTTAAACACACTTGATTCGCCAGTTGTAAAATCGTATTTATAAATAGCAGTTGGGTACAAAAAAGAAGAAAACGTATAGAAGGCAATGTTGTCTTTTGTTTTGCCGTCAAACGCACCCACACTGCCCATTGCAGGCAGAGCAATCTCTTTTTCTTCTTTGCCGTCCATGCTGTAAACAATTACTTTGCTTGCCGCGTCTTTTAAATAACGGGCAACAATTTTTCCACCTGCCATTGTAATTCCTTCCAGCACATATTCTTTTTCAGGAATAAGTGTTTGCCAGTTTTTTTCATCCGGTTTGTCGGGGTCAATAACAACAACTCTTTTGTTGGGCGCTGCGTTATCAGTCATCACAATCAGTTTACCGTTAATAAAATCCTCAACAGAATTTGCGTGCGAAAAATCAGGAATAATAGTTTTAAAACCAGAAGATGATTTGCGCAAATCCCTGAAATGAATGGCGTTTCCGTAAGTGCTTTCTGATTCATTTACGATGAGCATGGTCTGCTCTTCATTCACATCAGCATAAAAATTAATCTTCGGATTTTCATTGTCTTCTAAAATCAATTCGTCTTTGCTTTGTTCCTCGCCCAGGCGGTGATAATATAACTTATGGTATTCATTAGTGGCTGAAAATTCAGCTCCTTTCGGTGCATTGTAACGGCTGTAATAAAAACCATCCTTATACCATGATATGCCCGAAAACTTTACCCATTCCAGTTTGTCTTTTAACAGTTCACCTGTTTCAATATTCAAAACATAAATCTCATTCCAGTCCGAACCACCTTTTGAAACAGCATAACCCAGATACTTTGCATCAGGTGAAATACCAATGGCAGCCAGCGATGTAGTTCCGTCAGCAGAAAGTTTGTTGGGGTCAAGCGCTACTTTAGGTTCGCCATCCAAACCATGTTGAACGTACAACACACTTTGGTTTTGCATGCCATCATTTTTATAGAAAAAATAGTTCTCACCTTTTTTGAAAGGCGCGGAATAACGTTCGAAGTTCCATAGTTTTTCAAGACGCTGTTTTATCTTATTGCGAAACGGAATTTTTTCCAGATACGCGAATGTAACCGCGTTCTCCGCCTTCACCCATTCAGCTGTTTCGGCTGATGTATCGTTCTCCAGCCAGCGATACGGGTCGGCTACAACCGTTCCGAAATAGTTATCGGTTTGTTCTGTTTTTTTTGTTTGAGGATAAATAAGAGGGGCTTCCTGTTCACGTTTATCAGAAGCACATTTACAAGAGGCAAGCATTGTAACAGCAGACACAAATAAGATTATGTTTTTCATTTATAAGACTTATAATTAATGCGAAAATAGAAAATTGTTCTGTTGGTGTGAATTGCAGGTTGTTTAAGCATTCCGCAGATTTTAAAAATTACTTTTGTAATACTAATTAAATGATTGATGCGCCTGCTGCTAGTGACTATTTTTTTTAATGTATTGTTTTTGCTCTGCAGCGCACAAAAAAACACTGACAGCCTTAAGAGTTATTACACAGCAAAAATTGAAACACTGCTTGACAAAGAAAAAGCACTCCAGCCCTATTATACTATAAACGACAGCGGCATCTTCATTAATGCAAAAACAAAAGAGAACACTTTTTATCGTGAATTTGGTGTTGATTGGAGCAAATTAGACACCCTAAAAAAAATACTAAATCACTTTAATGACGATAGTTTATTTTCAGTTATTAATAGCGGAAAACCATTGAGCACACTTGCTTATTCCGAGACAAACCGCAAACAGTATTTTGAAAACAAAAAGGAATTAAGCGGGATAAAAATTGCCATCGACCCGGGGCATATTGCAGGCGACATGAAGACAGCTGTGCTTGAAAAAAAATCACTGCAATTCATTTATAATAATCAAACGATTGCAATTGCCGAAGGTATATTAACCCTGCAAACTGCTCTTATTCTTAAACACCTGCTTGAAGAACAAGGCGCAGAAGTAATGCTCACCAGGGAAAAGCCTAATCAAACAGCATTTGGAATTACATTTAAAGAATGGCTTGAAAAATGCTTTAAAAATGCAGTTGATTCATCCTGCAAACTCAATGAAATTACCGAACAGGAAAAAACATTTCTTCTGACAAAAGCCACACAGCGAGAGATTTTCAGAACCTACTTCAACAACCTTGACATGAGGCAACGCGCAAAAAAGATAAATGAATTTGCACCTAATCTTTCTATCATTATCCATTACAACGTAGATGAAAAAAATACAGGGTGGAAAAAGCCAAGCGATAAAAATTACAACATGATATTTACTGCGGGCAGTTTCTTAAAAACCGAATTAGAAAAACCAATTGACAGATTTTCGTTTTTCCGTTTATTGCTTACAGATGATACAGAGCAATCAACTAAACTTGCTGAAAATCTCATGAACAGTTTTACTACTAAACTAAATGTTCCCGCTGCTGATTCCACAACTGCCGACTATCTTACAAAGTATTGCATTACCAAAAGCAAAGGAGTTTATGCACGCAATCTTACCTTAACACGTCTGATAAAAGGTGTAGTAGTTTACGGTGAAACACTTTATCAGGACAATGCAACAGAGTGCATTGAATTAAGTAGGATGAACACTGAAGTTTTTGGAATAAAAACTTCAGCACGTATTAAACAGGTTGCTGAAGCTTTTTATGAAGGAATAATCAGTTACCTGAAGGAATAAATGCATTCAGCAATTTATTTCTTCAACTGCGCTGCATACTTTTTCAAACCTGCTTCAATACTATTTTGTGTTGCCATTTTAAGTATGCCTGCTATAAAAGGAATTTTTGAGCCTAATTCTATACTATAATCCAATGCCGATTTTTCGGCAGACAAACTTGTGAACTGCATCTTACCATAATGGTGATGTAACGGAGTTCCCTTGCTGATTTGATATTCTATGCAAGTCGGCTTTACCGACTTTCGAATAGTTTCTTCAAATGGTGCAAACGGAATTTCTATTAAACGAACAGAGCCAACACCGTTTATGTTCTCCGGGTTGTCGCTGTCCTTAATACGTTTAACGTTTTGCCCAAGTATTGCAGTAAGATTAGCGTGGTCATTAAAATCTTCCCACACCTTGTCAACAGGTGCATCAAATTCCTGATGCAGTTTTATCAGGTATATATTCATTATTTCTTTACTTCTTCCAACTCCATTCCGCAAACAGCACAACTTCCGGCTTTGTCATAGGTTTTTTCGCCTTCACATTTCATAGGACATTGATAAACTGCTGCTTCTGTTTTTGCTGAGTTACTGCAAGAAGAAAATGTGCCAATAAAAAGAAGCAGAACTGCTGTTGCTGAAATAAATTTTTTCATACTGAGATATTTAATAGTGTTATATTTTGGCTAAATTAATTATTCGCCTTATTAATTCCATAAGGTGTTGCAATGTATTTATTCTTTAGCGTTTCATCAAGCAGAACAAAATTTTCAGGCTCATGTTCGCGGCTCAGGCGCGGATGCCAGAGATGATACTGAAGCATACAAAACTTCGGGCTGAATATCTCCATGCCTTTGAATTGTATTCTTCTCCTTATTTCTGTATCTTCACCAACACCGGGATAACGATAGCGTTCGTCAAACCCATTAAGTTCCAGCAAATCTTTTTTTGAAATGGAAAAATTACAACCCAATATTCCTTTTGTTACAGAGGCAAACAGCTTGTTTACAAATCCTGAGTTGACATAAATACCTTTCTCAACATCTTTTGATTTTCCAGTAACAGCATCCTTCAACAGTCTTAGAAAAAAGAAACGCTCCAATACGCCTTTTCTTATTTTTTCTTCGGTCAATGTTTTTGAAATACATTCAGACAGGTTTACTCTGCGTCCTGCAAGCACACGGTTTTCTTTGCTAAGCCGCAAATGGTCCTCAACAAAACGATGATGGGGAATGCAATCACCATCAATAAAAATAAGGTATGAACTTCGGCTTGCAACAATTGCTTTGTTAAGCATAACGGTTTTCATAAAACCATTATCAGCATGCCACAGATGTTTTATGTTTAAAGGTGATGTGGCCTGAATTTTTTTAATTTCTTCCACAGCTGATGAAGCTGAACCATCATCAGCAATGATTACTTCAAAATGGATGTTGCTTTGTAGTTCAAGGGCTGCAAGCAGCAACTTTAACCATTCGGTTTTGTTATAGAATGAAATAATCAGGGATGCACGAATCATGAAACGACTGTTATCAGCCTTTCACCTTTTTCCCCTTTTTATATTCGCCCAGCACAATAACTTCCTTGCTTTTGCCATATTCTTTAACGGCATCCATCATCTCTTCCTTAGTATCGCGTCTTATCTTGATACCTGTTTGTGCTCCTTTATTGCGGATTTCAATATAAAATCCATCTCTGAAATCTATCGGTCTGGTTGGCGGACGTCCCATAATTTTATTTTCTAATTGTTTCTGATAAACACTATTGTAAGTGCGTTTTGTTTTTCAGGTGATAAAATAACAAAAATTTCTGACACGTAGCACAAAAATTTTAAAATACCCCTCTCTTTTAAAAGAGAGGGGTATTTAATAATTGCCTAGTGAAACTGTTCTGCTTCAGTAGAACCTGCCAACGCAGTGGTTGAACTATTTCCCTGTTGCACTACATTTTGCACAGCATCAAAATAGCCTGTGCCCACAAATGATTGATGTTTTATAGCTTTAAATCCGTCTTTTTCCAGTGCAAACTCACGTTGCTGCAGTTGGCTGAAACCTGCCATTCCTCGTTCAACATAAGCTTTGCTTAATTCAAACATAGAAGTATTCAGCGCATGAAAACCAGCAAGTGTAATGAACTGGAACTTATAACCCATTTTAGCCAACTCTTCACGGAAAGTCAACATAGTTTTCTCGTCCATAAACTTAGCCCAATTAAATGAAGGCGAACAGTTGTATGCCAACATTTTTCCCGGATATTTTGCGTGAATGGCATCAGCAAATTCTTTTGCCAAACCTAAATCAGGGTTTCCTGTTTCCATCCAGATTAAGTCAGCGTAAGGAGCATAAGAAAGACCACGGTCTATGCCTTGTTCCAAACCATTTTTCACATAGTAGTAACCTTCAGGAGCACGTTTGCCGGTAATGAATTTGCTATCACGAGGGTCAACATCTGTCGTGATTAAATTTGCTGCTTCAGCATCAGTACGGGCAATTACAAGCGTAGAAGTATTGCATACATCAGCCGCCAAACGCGCAGCTAACAATTTGTTGATTGCTTCCTGTGTTGGAACCAAAACTTTTCCGCCCAGATGTCCGCACTTTTTTGCAGAAGCCAATTGGTCTTCCCAATGAACACCGGCAGCACCTGCATCAATCATTTGTTTCATCAACTCAAAAGCGTTCAGGTTACCACCGAAACCAGCTTCAGCATCAGCAACGATAGGCACCATCCAATCGCGTTGCGGCTCACCTTCAAGATATTCAATCTGGTCTCTGCGCATCAAAGCGTTGTTGATTTTCTTAACAACAGAAGGCACTGAGTTAGCAGGATACAAACTTTGGTCAGGATACATTTCTCCTGAAAGGTTTGCATCACCTGCTACCTGCCAGCCTGAAAGATAAATCGCTTTCATACCTGCTGTAACTTCCTGTACCGCCTGATTGCCTGTCAAAGCACCAAGTCCTGCCACCCACGAATCGGTATGCAGGCGATTCCATAATTTCTCTGCTCCGTTTTTAGCAAGAGTAAATTCAACCGGAACCGAGCCGCTGATGTTAATTACTTCTTCGGCTGAGTAGGTGCGTGTAACATCTTTCCAGCGTGGATTGGTTTCCCATTCTTTTTTAAGCGCCAAAGCGCGTTCTAATTTAGTTGCCATTTGTTGTTTTGGATTTGTATTTAGGATTGTGTTAATTTATTAATCAATTTCCTCGTAAGCAGGAAGGGTAAGAAATTCTTTGTAATCGCCTTGTTGAACTAATTCGTCAAAAATTTCAATCGCACGTTTCATGGTTGCGGAATTGTAAGCATTTTCACCAACGTATGCTTTTACATTCTCCAATTCCGAAGGAAGGATCTCTTTGAATAATTCGTAAGTAACCGTTCTTCCGTCACTCAAATTGCTGCTGTTCTTAATCCATTGCCACACCTGCGTTCTGGAGATCTCAGCCGTTGCAGCATCTTCCATTAAATTATGGAGTGCGGCAGCGCCAACACCACGCAACCAGCTTTCAATATAAAGAACTCCTACATTGATATTCATACGCAAACCTGCTTCTGAAATAGTTCCTTCAGGTGCAGTGAGCAAATCATTTTGTGTGGTAACTTCACCTTCTCTTGTGATAGAATAATTGTTTGGTGTAGTCATGTTTGCGTTGAAAACATCCATCGCCACACCAACCAAACCGGGATGAGCAACCCAAGTGCCGTCATGTCCGTTGGTTACTTCACGAACTTTATCAACGCGTACTTTTTCAATCGCAGCATTGTTTTCAGCTTCATTATTTTTAATCGGAATAAAAGCGCTCATACCGCCCATCGCGTGCACTCTGCGTTTGTGGCAAGTTTGAATAACTAATTTGGAATAAGCCGCCATAAAAGGAACAGCCATTGTAACCTGCCCACGATCAGGAAGCACGTAGCCATCAATGTTTCTCAACTTTTTGATGTAAGAGAAAATATAATCCCAACGCCCGCAGTTCAATCCCGCCATGTGTTCACGTAGTTCATAAATTATTTCGTGAAGCTCAAACGTTGCAGTAATAGTTTCAATTAAAACGGTTGCTTTTATTGTTCCATGAGGTATTCCCAATTCAGTTTGCGCGAAAACAAAAACATCATTCCACAATCTTGCTTCTAAATGACTTTCCATTTTAGGCAAATAGAAATATGGTCCTGTTCCGTTTGAAATTAGTTGTTTTACATTATGAAAAAAGAACAACCCAAAATCAAACAATGAGCCGCTCATGATTTCTCCGTCAACGGCAACATGCTTTTCAGGAAGATGCCATCCGCGTGGACGAACCATCAACACAGCGGTTTTTTCATTCAGTTTGTATTCTTTTCCTGCTTCGTTTTTAAACGAAATGGTTTTGCGGATTGCATCCCGCAAATTAATTTGTCCTTCTATATTGTTGTTCCAGAATGGAGAATTGCTATCTTCAAAATCGGACATAAAAACCCTTGCACCGCTGTTCAGCGCATTGATAATCATTTTGCGGTCAACAGGTCCGGTGATTTCCACTCTGCGGTCTTGTAAATCAGCAGGAATAGGAGCTGCTACCCAATCACCTTCCCGGATAGCTTTTGTTTCGGGTAAAAAATCAGGGAGTCTTCCGGCATCAATCTGCTTTTGTTTTTCAACACGTGCAGCAAGTAATTCTAATCTTCTTTTATTGAAGTTGCGTTGAAGTTTTAAAACGAACTCTAATGCTTCAGGAGTAAGTATTTCTTCAAAGCCCATTTGAAGAGGAGCTTTAATTTCCAATCCTTCTACTTTTATTTCTACTGTTGCCGACATAGTTCTGCCTTTTTTGAATTTGGCGCAAATGTAAAGCAAAATTTCTTTTCCAGCGAAATTTCGCTAAAATTATTTTTTCGCTAATTATCAACAATATTTTTTAGTTTTGCACACCGCTCAAATGCACAATAACGAACAAAACAAACGCCTCATTTTTGGCCTTAAACTCAGGCAGCTAAGGCAGGAGAACAAACTTTCATTAGTTGAACTAAGTAATAAAAGCGGCCTTTCAGTCTCCTATCTTAACGAGATTGAAAAAGGCAAAAAGTATCCGAAAGCCGAAAAAATTGCTGCCATTTCTAATGCACTAGGTGTTTCTTATGATAAGCTTGTTTCGCTAAAAACCGGCAAATCGTTATCACATGTAAGTCGTTTTCTTGAAAATAATTTCATTCAGGAACTTCCGCTGGAAGTATTTGGAATTGACAAAAAGAAAATTGTAGAACTGGTAAGCAACGCCCCCGCAAAAGTTACTGCATTCATCAGTACGCTCAATAAAATTGCGAGAGATTACGACATGACGCAGGAGCATTTTTATTTTGCATCTGTGCGTTCTTACCAGGAAATGCATGAAAACTATTTTGAAGAAATTGAGCAGGCTGTAGAAAGGTTCAGTGCTGAATATAAAATTAATGTAAATCGCCCGCTTACGGTTGAAAAGCTGAAGAATATTGTTGTCAATAAATTTGGCTACAAACTGGATGAAAAGAAACTAAGCAGTGTTCCTTCACTTGAGAATCTGCGTTCTGTTTACCTCAGTAATGGCAAACGTTTTATGATTAACAATAAACTGGCAGGCTCTCAACAGGCATTTATTTACGCAAAGGAAATCGGCTACCAATATCTTGGATTGAAAGAGCGCGCTTATACAACGCCATGGAACAAGGCCAACTCATTTGAACAAGTTCTGAGCAATATGAAAGCAAGCTATTTTGCGGGTGCGCTCTTGATTAACCGTAACAATCTTGTAAAAGATTTAAAATCATTTTTCACAGCAAAAGAATTTAACGGTGAAAAGTTGTTGGAAATGATGGATAGGTTTGACACTTCACCGGAAATGTTTATGCATAGGCTTACCAATCTCATTCCGCGTTATTTTGGTTTGAATAATCTGTTTTTTCTGCGCTTTAATAATAATTTGAGAGAAGAAGAATTTTCGCTTTCCAAGGAACTGCATCTTTCACAGTTACATCAGCCGCACCGCAATGAGTTGAACGAGCATTATTGCCGCAGGTGGGTTTCAATTGATGTTTTTCAAAAACTGGAAGAAGTAAAAAAACAGAAAAAATACACTGGCCCCATTGTGGCTGTTCAGCGTTCAAAATATGCTGATAGCGGCAATGAATATTTCTGCATTTCGCTTGCCCGCAGACTTGGAAGAACGCCACACGCCAATCTTTCCGTTACGATTGGTTTTTTAGTGAACAATGATTTTAAAAAGAAGGTCGCTTTCTGGGATGATACAAATGTTCCCGTTAAAATGGTGAACGAAACCTGCGAACGTTGCAGTATAAAAGACTGCAAAGAACGGGTTGCAAAACCAACAGTTCTGGAAAAACAGAATCGCTTGAAGGAAGTTGAAAGTGCGGTGAAAGAATTAATGGAAAAAGAACAACTTATTCTTTCCTAAAATCCGTATTGGTAAATCTTTTTCTCGTCTAAGAATATCCGCACGTTCATTGGCGGAAGTAAATCGCCTTTTGCATTACGACAAATAATATTATTGAACATAATTAGACTTCCGGGCTTCATTAAATCAATTACACGTTTCATTTCAACTGTGAGTTTCTCGTTGCCTGATTTCAACGTGTCAATCGTTGTCTGATTCCCGGTTTGCATTTCGAATGAAACAACTTTCAGCTTTTCGTTTGTTCCTTTTAGCTTAGCGGTAAGCTTACCAATTGCCATCAGCGAAAATTTATCAATTGTTGAATCGCTTTTTACATCGCAAACCAGTATTTCAGGAACAGGCAAACTAACAAGATTGTATTTCTTATTCAATGCTAATTGCGTTTTTCCTCCCGGAAGCATTTCATAAATGGAGAGAATGGCTTCATGACCACTTCCCGAACTAACACGCACAAGATAGCAACTGTCATTTCGCGAAACTGTTGCTCCAGTTATTTCAATCTTTGCAATTTTACCTTCGCCTTCTGTCTTGATGCAAATCTTATTGTCAACACCAATCCACAATACATTATTTGAAGGTGAAATAATAAAATTGGTTTTTGATTTTACTACTTTAAAAATTGCAACAGAATCCTGAGCACTTAGATATTTGCAGGTAAAAAATGTGCACAATAAAAATATTAATCTCAATATAAACACATCTCAAAGATATAGCATTCAAATATCAATAGATGCTTTTACTTCATCAATATTTTTGAAAGGTTTATCCAAAACCTGCATTTTAAATTTACAAGAAGAACCTGTTTTTCCCAGCGCAGCAAAATCTTCTGGTTTGAACACCGCAATTTTGTTGTCTTTGGTAACACCCAACAAGAGATTTTCCGATTCCGGATTAAATTGAAATCGACTGTAGTCATAGTTGGTAAGAGAGTAGGCAGCATTTTTGCCTTTTTCAACAAGGTAAAGCGTGTTGAAAATAAGTTCCTTGTTATTCTTATCAATAAAAGTAGCTGACACCATTAAGCCCTTTGGCATATTTTGCGGACAATCTGAATTCCAAATACCAAAACTGCTTACCATAAATGAGCGGTAAATAATGTCAGTGGTAATATTTGTAGCCATCTGCTGAGCAGATTCTGATGACATTCTTTGTTGTATTTCCGTAATCTGTGCAAGTCGTTCAGCATTCAGTTTATCATACTCCGCTTTCAGTTCTTTTTCTTTTTTGGCTTCATCTTCTTTACGTTTTGCAAGTGCGTTTTCGTATTCATCAAACTTGTTGTTATAAAGTTCAACTGCTTTCGAATAATCTTTTTCAGAAACAACAGGACGGGTTAAAAAGCTGAATTCATCTTTTCCTTTTATAAAGGTGAGAATATACGTTCCCTTCTGTTTGCCTTTCTTTACCGAAGCAGCATCCCAGGTTATTTTTGATAATTCTGATTTATAGGTTTTATCATTTTTATCAATCTCGAAAAGCAAGTTTTTATACAATGCAAGTTCAGGAAACTCCTTTTCGCTTACTTGTATTTTTAAGTTCTGAGTTCCGTCTGCAGCTTTTACTGGTTCCAGTGGTTTTCCTTGAACAAGCTGCTCGGTTTTAGCTTTTGCCTTTTCAACTTCTTTAGTGAGTTTTTCTATTTTTTCATTCACGGGAAGCTTAACAGAATCAGTTTTTACTTGAGCGAAAATTGGTTCCTGATTTTTTCCCGCAGTATCTTTTTCAATATAACTCCAGTCACCGGTTTTATTATCCAGCTTATAAATATTAAAACGTTCGCCTTCCCATTTTGAAGCCAGTAAAATATTAACAGGTGAAGCATCACTGATAAACACTTCTTCATTTTCTTGAAAACCATGAATCTCAAACATGCCAGCAGATTCAAAATGATATTGTGTTCCGGCACTGTCATATGTCATTGGAATTCCTGACATAAAAATATCAATAACATCATGGAACCCACGGTATCTGATTTCCACTTTTCCACTAACAGGATTCCCGTTTTTGTCAACAAAAGAATTTGCTGAAATTTTTATTTTAGAACCGGATTTTGTAGTTATTATTGTGTCTTTGTCAGCAGTCACCAGATATGAAACAGTTTGAACATCTAAATTTTCAAAAGGTGGCTTAACTGCAGATTCAGTTTCTTTCTTCAAATTATTGGTGAGTAGTAATGTGGCTACAACAATTGCAGTTACTGCAACTCCCGCACCTGCCCAAAACTTAAATGTTTTATACAAAGGCGTGTTCATCGCTTTGTATCCCGCCATCACTTTGTCAAAGCTTTTGTGCTTCAGAGCCTGCTCGTCACTGATGTTTTTGCGGTTAGTATTGAATTTTATTTTACTCATGACTTCTGATTATTTCGTTAATAAATTTTTCAATTTCTGAATCACCCTGAAAGTTTTCACGCGTGCATTATTTTCTTCCATGTCCAATATCTCACTCATTTCCTTGTAAGAACGCTTTTCAAAATACCGTTGCTCTATCAACTCTAATTCATCTTCCGACAACCCTTTCATTGCTTTTTTCAAACTTTCTATTCGTTCTTCCAGATTTTCTTCGCCTGTATCTTCAGCAATCTGCGCAAGGTTTTCGAGAGGAATATTCACCACTTTCTGAACTCTATTTTTTCTGAACAACTGGTTCAATTCATTTTGTGCAACCCTGAAAAGCCATGCTGAGAAAGGAACTCCGCGAAACTGATATTTACTTAGGTTAAACAAAGCTTTTGAAAATACAATAGTGTTTACATCTGCTGCAGCATCTTCCTCTTCCACCCTTTGAAATACATATCTGAATATCTTCAAATAATATTTTTCGTAAAGCACTCCAAATGCCTGTGGATTGGCAATTGCGGCTTTTATCTGGAGCACTTCCTCATCAAGCTGCGCTTTGCTTTGGTGATGTTTTCCCTGCTCGTGGGTTGATTGACTGACATCTGCGTTCATAAATCCGGTTTTGAATATATAATGCAAGGTTAAACGATTCGTTACAAACGGCTGAAAAATAATTTCACTGATTAAACCTTTAGGTAAATTTTTAGTCCTTTTAAATGAAAGAATAATCCTGTATTCAATAAATCCTTAAATTTGTTAATCTTATTAATTAATAGTAACATAACTATGAAAAGACTTTTCCTGTTCATTTTACCTTTTGCATTTGGTTTTTCTGTCAATGCACAAACAACTCCAACATGGTCAGATGATATAGCCTGCTTGGTTTACACACATTGCACAGGTTGCCATAATAGCAACGGGATAGCCCCTTTTTCTTTGATGACTTATACTGACGCAGCATCTGCGGCATCGGGTTTTCCGTATGCTGTTAACAATGGCATTATGCCTCCCTGGCCTCCGGACAGAAGCTACAATAACCTTGCTCATGAACGATATTTAACACCCGAAGAAATTACGCTCATTAATGATTGGGTAAATGCAGGAGCTCCTGAAGGAAATCAGGCAAATGCTCCAACACCACCTGTTTATTCAAGCAATGCAGTAATTACTAATCCTGATCTTGTAGTCCAAATACCAACCTACACTGTTGGTTCATCACAAGATGTTTATCGCTGTTTTGTAATTCCTACTACTGAAGGTGTTGATAAATTTATTACCGGTTTTGAAGTACTCCCTGGAAATCGCAACATTGTACACCACGTTCTTGTTTTTCGCGATGAAACTTCAACTCCGGCAACATTGGATGCAAATGATCCGGGGCCGGGTTACACCAGTTTTGGCGGTATTGGAAGTCAGGGAGCAAAACTTATTGGTGGCTGGGTTCCCGGTCAAGGTGTTTTTGAAACACCTGACGGCATGGGAATAAAACTTCCTGCAAATACAAATCTGGTTTTGCAAATACATTATCCTGCCGGAACAGCAGGGCTTGAGGACAGCACGAAAATTCATATCAAGTTTTCACCTTCATCAACTTTACGTGAAATCAGTTTAGCTCCCCCGCTAAATCACCAGACTTCACTTATTGACGGACCACTTTATATTCCTGCAAACGAAGTAAGAACTTTTCACGAAGAATATACCATTCCTGTAAATCTGACCGTGCTCTCCGTTGGCCCCCACATGCACCTGATAGGAAAGTCTATCAAGGCTTATGGAGTTACGCCAACCAATGACACCCTAAAATTTATTGACATTCCAAACTGGAATTTTCACTGGCAGGGGAGTTACATGTTGCGCAATCCTGTAAAAATTCCGGCAGGAACTGTTTTATATGGTGAAGCTACATATGATAATACTATCGGAAACCCGAACAATCCGAGCAATCCGCCTCAGGCAGTATCACTTGGAGAAGCCACAACAGATGAAATGATGTTGGTATATTTCTCTTACTTGCTTTATCAAAACGGTGATGAGGATATTGTAATTGATAACAGCACATCTATTCCAACTTACAACGATTGCAATTATAATTCTATTACTTCTGTTGAAGAACTTAATGCCGAAAACTATTTTAGCGTTTACCCTAATCCTGGAAATAATGTGCTCAATATTGCTTGCAAAGAAATGTTTGAGAATAATTCGTTTATCATCATTATTGATGCACTGGGAAGAGAAGTTGAAGTTTTACAAATTCCTTCATCAGCCAATGCAAATAATGCCAATATCAATATCAGCCATTTGCCTTCAGGAATATATTCGGTTCAACTGAAATCAGATAAAATTTCAGTTGCTAAGAAATTTGTGGTGCAACGGTAAAGTTTTTTTGGCCAAATAAAAGAAGCGATTTTGCCCCTAGCAGAATCGCTTCTTTTATTTCCGACTTTTATCACTTTTCTTTTCATGTTGGCGATAATTCTTAAACTTGCACACAACGAAAACAAATTCAACGAATGGAAACAATAAAACTGCAGGAAATTTTTGATGCTAAAATTGACCGTGGCGACATGATAGAACCGAAAGACTGGATGCCTGATGATTATCGCAAAACGCTTATCCGCCAGATTTCACAGCATGCACATTCTGAAATTGTAGGTATGTTGCCTGAAGGAAATTGGATTACACGTGCCCCAAGCTTGCGCAGGAAAATGGTATTACTTGCCAAAGTTCAGGACGAAGGCGGACATGGACTTTACCTCTACAGCGCAGCAGAAACAATGGGAATCAGTCGTGATGAAATGATTGAACAATTGCACAGCGGCAAAGCAAAATATTCCAGCATTTTCAATTACCCTACTTTAACCTGGGCTGATATGGGAGCTATTGGCTGGCTGGTAGATGGCGCAGCCATCATGAATCAGGTAATGTTGCAAAAAACATCCTACGGACCTTATTCTCGTGCAATGATTCGAATTTGCAAAGAAGAAAGTTTTCACCAGCGTCAAGGATATGAAATTATGTCGGTGCTTGCTGCCGGAACACCAGAACAAAAAGCAATGGCGCAAGATGCACTTAACCGTTTCTGGTGGCCTTCGCTTATGATGTTTGGCCCACCCGATGCAAGTTCTCCTAATACAGCACAATCCATGCGCTGGAAAATAAAACGCGAAACCAATGATGAACTGCGACAAAAATTTGTTGACCGCACTGTTCCTCAGGCAGAATTTATAGGACTAACAGTTCCAGATAAAGATTTGAAATGGGACGAAGCAAAACAAAGCTATGACTGGGGCACACCTGATTGGGAAGAATTTAATAACGTAATCAAAGGCAATGGACCCTGCAATAAAGAACGTTTGGGTGCTCGCGTAAAAGCACATGAAAACGGAGCGTGGGTGCGCGAAGCAGCAGCAGCATATGCAGCAAAACAACAACAAAAAGTAGCGGCTTAATCTTCAATTGTCAATTAACAACTATCAATTTACAATGAATAATAATCAAGGAATCCTTTGGGAAGTATTTGTGCAAACCAAACCCGGTTTGCCTCACAAACATTGCGGAAGTGTTCACGCAGCCGATAAAGAAATGGCAATTCAGAATGCACGTGATGTTTATACCAGGCGCAGCGAAGGAACAAGCATTTGGGTTGTTCCTGCAGAAGCAATTATTTCTTCATCGCCTGAAGATATTGGTTCATTCTTTGAACCTGCAAACGATAAAGTTTATCGTCATCCCACATTTTATCATGTTCCCGAGGGAGTAAAATATTTATAATGGAAAAACAATTATTCAATTACCTACTTCGCCATGCCGACAGCAGTTTAATTATTGGACACCGCTTATCAGAATGGTGCGGACACGGACCTGTGTTGGAAGAAGATATTGCATTAACTAATATTTCACTTGACTTTGTTGGTCGCGCAAATTCATTGTATGAGTATGCGGGGAAAGTTGAAGGAAAAGGAAGAACTGAAGATGATCTGGCTTATTTGCGAACCGAACGTGAATTCTTCAACAACCTTTTGGCCGAACAACCAAACGGAGATTATGCACAGACAATATTGAGACAATATTTAACCGATGCATTTGAAATTCATTTTTACGAAGCGCTTGCAAAAAGTAAAGACGAAACACTTGCGGGAATTGCAGCAAAATCATTGAAAGAGATACAATACCACTTGCGCCACAGCAGCAGTTGGATGCTTCGCCTTGGTGACGGAACAGAAGAAAGCAATACACGCCTTCAAAATGCATTGAACGAAATCTACCGTTTCACCGGAAGTCTATTTGAAATGGATGAAAACGATACGGTTTTGATAGCTGCAGGTATTGCTCCCGATCTTTCTACTATTCAACAGCAATGGCAAAAAGATGTAGATGCAATGCTTGAAAAGGCAATGCTTAAAAAGCCTGAAAAAGTTTGGATGCAAAAAGGAAATTTGCAGGGAAGACATACCGAGCATCTTGGTTATATTCTGGCAGAGATGCAATCCGTTCATCGTGCCTATCCCGGAGTAAAGTGGTAATTTTATCTTGAATTATTAAAGGTAAAGTAGCCTTCCACTTATGCAAAAAATCGAATTAAAACCGCACTATGATATTGTTGTAATTGGTGCAGGAATGGGCGGATTAACTTCTGCAGCCTTGCTTAGTAAAGCAGGATTTTCGGTTTGTGTAGTTGAAATGGCCGACCATCCCGGAGGTTATCTTGCCGGTTTCCGCAGAAAAGATTTCCGTTTTGATACCGCTATTCATTGGCTAAACCAGTGCGGACCCGAAGGCTTGGTGAGTAAAGTTTTTGATGTTCTTGGAAATGATTACCCGCGCCCGGTTTCACAAAAACGTATTCGCAGATATAAAGGGCACAACTTTGATTACACGCTTACCAACAATCCTGATGAATGGAAAAATCAATTGATTTCACAATTTCCTCATGAAAGGGAAGGGATAGAACGTTTTTTCAAAGCGGCAAAAAAAATCGGAAAAGCATTTGACAATTTCAGTAATATTTTTCGCTCAGAAGAAACAATGGGGTTCTTCGAGTCAATACGGTTTAAGTTTAAGCTGATTGAATTCGCTACAGCGTTTATTCCTTTCATCCGTTTTAGCGGTGAAAAGGGCATGAAGAAAGGACTGAATAAATTTTTCAAAGACCCGAAACTTCAGGAAATATTTTGTTCTGAATCTGAATTATTATCCTGTTTAGTTCCTATTGGTTGGGCATATTATGGAGATTATCAAAGTCCTCCCAAAGGCGGCAGTCAGGTGTTTCCCGAGTGGTTAGAATACGTAATTAATTATTTTGAAAATTCGATTTATTATCGAAGTAAAGTGAACCAGATTTTATTGGAAGGAAATAAAGTTAAAGGAGTAAAATTTGAATGTCGTGGAAAGGAATATACCGTGAACAGCAACTATGTTTTAGCCGCTTCTGATATTGAAACTTTGTATGAAAAAATGTTACCTGAGAGCAGTATTCCTAAAAAAATGAAGGGGAAATTGCGTGAAGCAAAGCTCTATAGTTCTTCGGTTACAGTTTCTATTGCGCTGGATTGTCCGGCAGAGGAATTAGGCTTCAACGAAGAAATGATTTACCTCTCAAAAGAAAGTACGCGCGATGAGCAGAGTAGCGGCAACCCTGAAAAATGTGGCATCAGTATTCTTGCGCCTTCGCAACGGGATAAATCCATGGCTCCGGAAGGTAAAGGAACACTCACGTTGTATATTGAAGCGGGGATGAACTACATGAATAACTGGCGAACAGAAAAAGATGAAGCGGGAAATATTGTAAGAGGAGAAGAATACAAAAAACTGAAAAATGAAGTGGCAGAAATATTAATTGCCAGAGTTGAAAACAAGTTAGCACCTGGCTTGAAAAAACATATTCTTTTTTATGATATGGCTACACCTCTAACACACTACCGATATACCGGAAATAAAAACGGAACTATGATGGGCGCTCGTCCGGGACGTGAAAACATGCAGGCAAAAGTTGCCCATTATCAAACGCCTGTTGAGAATTTAATTTTAAGCGGACATTGGGCTGAATTGGGTGGCGGTGTTCCTATTGCTGTTCGCGCGGGTGCTAATGCCGCGTTGTTGGTTTTGAGAAAAGAAAATAATGCAGCATTTAAATTGTTGGCTAAATACATGGATAGTAAAATCGGGTTGGATGAACTAAAAAAATCTGACCTGTTAAAACCCTATGATAATTCATGGATACAAGATCCAACACCTGCCGAAAAATTAGCACTGCGTCAGGTAAAGAATGAAGAAGTTAAAGATGACAACTAAAGAAGTCAGAACATTATTATCACAAATTCCTGACCCGGAAATTCCGGTTATTACCATTGAGGAATTGGGAATTTTGCGTGATGTGAATTTTGTGAATGATGAATGTGTAATTACAATTACACCAACCTATTCCGGCTGCCCTGCCATGAAAGCAATTGACCAGGATATTGTTGCCTTGCTCAAAGAAAACGGGATTGAAAAAATAAAAGTAAACTACGTTTATTCTCCTGCATGGACAACCGATTGGCTGAGCGAAGAAGCAAAAGAAAAACTGAGGAAATATGGCATTTCAGCACCAGACAAAACCAGTTCTGATAAATCAATTTTAACCGGAATTCAAAAAGTAGTGAAGTGTCCGCGATGCAACTCTGAAAATACGGAGCTGGTTAGCCAGTTTGGTTCTACCGCCTGCAAGGCTTTATATAAATGCAAGGATTGCTTAGAGCCGTTTGACCTTTTTAAGTGTCATTGAAAGAACAGTTCATTTTCCCTACATTTGAAACCTTATCAAATGAATTATGGAAACCATCATTTTTGAAATACAGGATTCGGTTGCAAAAATCACGCTCAACCGTCCTGATGTATTGAACAGTTTTAATCGCCAATTAGCAAAGGAATTTCAGGATGTATTAGATACTTGTGCAAAGGATAAAAACATTCGTGCCGTTTATCTCACCGGCTCAGGACGTGCGTTCTGTGCAGGACAGGATTTAGCAGAAGCAATTGAACTGGGAAAAACAAGAGACCGCGACCTTGGAGATTCAGTAGAAGAAGTTTATAATCCTATTATTCGTGCTATTCGCAACCTTGAAAAACCTGTAATCTGTGCGGTGAATGGAGTGGCTGCAGGAGCAGGCGCAAGTCTTGCATTTGCTTGTGATGTTACTTACGCAGCTGCATCAGCTTCATTTATTCAGGCATTCAGTAAAATCGGTTTGGTGCCCGATAGCGGTGGAAGTTTCTTTCTTCCCCGTTTGGTTGGTTTTCAAAAAGCTTCAGCATTGATGATGCTTGCAGAAAAAGTTCCGGCAGAACAAGCGTTGCAGATGGGAATGATTTATAAAGTTTGTGCAGATGATAAATTGGCTGAGGAATCATTTGCTGCTGCAAAAACACTGGCGGGAATGCCCACAAAAGCATTAGCCTATATTAAACTAATGCTCAATGAATCTTTGTCAAATGATTTAGATACACAATTGGATTTGGAACGCGACATGCAAACAGCAGCTGGAAAAACATCGGACTATAAAGAAGGTGTGAATGCATTTTTAGAAAAAAGAAAACCTGTATTTAAAGGAGAATGATTAAAGTTGGAGTAATCGGTTCAGGAGCAATGGGCAGTGGAATTGCACAGGTAGCGGCAACTGCCGGACATCCTGTTGTAATGTATGATACCAATAAATCAGCTCTTGAAAAAGCAAAATCCGGACTTGACTCAACATTAAAAAAATTAGTAGAGAAACAGAAAATTTCAGAACAAAAAGCAGCTGAAATTTCTTCTCTTATAACTTATGCAGATGACTTAAAATCATTTGCTGACTATGGCTTTGTGATTGAAGCCATTGTAGAAAATCCTGAAATAAAAAAGAAACTTTTTTTTGATCTGGAAAATATTGTTTCAGATGATTGTGTACTGGCTTCAAACACTTCATCACTGTCTATTACTTCTATTGCATCTGCGTGTAAAAACACTAACCGTGTTCTGGGAATTCATTTTTTTAACCCTGCGCCACTCATGCCATTGGTAGAAATTATTCCGGGAATTTCTACTGATAAAAATGTGGTTGAAACTTCTAGAAACCTAATTGACAGTTGGGGTAAAGTTACAGTGCTGGCAAAAGATACTCCTGGCTTTATTGTCAACCGTGTAGCGCGTTCTTACTACGGAGAATCAATTCGTATTTATGAAGAAGGCATTGCTGATTTTGCTACTATCGATTGGGCTTTACGTGAGTTTGGGGGTTTTAAAATGGGCCCGTTCGAGCTAATGGATTTTATCGGCAACGACATTAACTACAAAGTAACTGAAACCGTTTGGGAACAGTTTTTTTACGAGCCAAGATTCAAACCTTCCTTAACTCAGAAAAGATTATTTGAAGCCAACTATTTTGGAAGAAAATCGGGTAAAGGTTATTACGATTATTCAGCCGGTGCAGTAATGCCTGAACCTCAGAAAAATATTGAATTGGGAAAATTGATTTTTAACCGCGTGATAGCAATGCTGGTTAACGAAGCGATTGATGCATTATATTTGAATGTTGCTACAAAAGAAGATTTGGATCTGGCAATGACGAAAGGCGTAAATTATCCGAAAGGTTTATTGAAATGGGGAGATGAGATTGGTTTACAGAATATTCTGAATACATTGACAGATTTGCAAGACAAATACGGTGAAGATCGTTATCGGACGTCTGTTCTTCTGAAAAAAATGGCGAAAGAAAACAAGAAATTTTTCTCCTGATTGGCAAAGGAAATTACATATCGTGCTTATTTCAAATCCCCGGTGGGCTTGCTTGCCATTACTGCAAATGAAACAGCAATTACAGGACTTCATTTTGTAGAAAATAAAGTGGATGAAGAAAAAACAAACGGAGTTATCAAAGATTGCCTACAACAATTAACGGAATATTTTAAGCGCGAACGTTATGATTTTAATCTTGCGCTGGAGCAGGAAGGAACTGAGTTACAGCAACGAGTGTGGGGCGAACTTCAGAAGATTCAATACGGAATGACTATGTCGTATCTCAACATGGCAAGAAAAATTAAGAACAGAACCTTATCACGTGCAGTAGGAAATGCTTCGGGAAAAAACAATATTCCTATCATCATCCCTTGTCACAGATTGATACGCAGTAATGGGAGTTTAACAGGCTATTCAGGAGGAATAGAAAACAAAAGATGGCTGCTTGAATTTGAAAAGGAAGCCGTAGAACCTAAATTATTTAAGTTTAAAGAAGATGGAAAAAAATCTGGCGGAAAGCGTAGTAAATAAAATGTTTGAAGAAGACCGGTTCAGCAACTGGCTGGGCATTGAGCGCATCCTCATTAAGCAAGGGCATTGCATTCTTCGTATGAAAATAAGAAACGAAATGCTTAACGGTTTCGGCATTGCACATGGTGGAATTGCTTTTTCTTTTGCCGACAGCGCACTTGCTTTTGCATCTAATTCTTATGGCAGATTGAGTGTTGCATTGGATTGTTCCATTTCTTTTCCGGTTGCGGTGAAAGAAGGCGATGAGCTGACCTGTGAGGCAAAAGAACTCGCGCTTACAAACAGAACCGGAACATATCTGATAGAAGTTAAAAATCAAAAAAATGAAAATGTTGCCTTCTTTAAAGGAACGGTTTATCGTACCTCAAAAGAATGGTTTCCTAACGAAAAATAAATCATGAGCAAAGAGGAAATTTTTAAGAATACTATTACTACAGGCTATAACTTTTCCAATGCGAGCATCATTTTAGGTGCTGCAGTACTGGATAAAAAACCGTTGGAAAACACACAGATAAAACTTCCTCTTTCTAGTGTAAACAGACATGGTTTGATTGCAGGAGCAACAGGGACAGGTAAAACAAAAACACTACAATATTTTGCAGAAAGCCTCTCTGAAAATGGAGTTGGTGTTTTAATGATGGATGTAAAAGGTGATGTGAGCGGGCTTGCAAAAGCAGGCACTGAAAATACTAAAATAACAGAGCGCCACCGCTTGATTGGTAAGGAATGGAAACCCCGAAATTTTCCGGCTGAACTGCTGACTATTTCTGATGAGAAAGGTGCAAGAATGCGTGCAACAGTTTCGGAATTTGGTCCGGTATTGTTTTCGAAAATGTTGGAGTTAAATGACAATCAGGCAGGAGTTGTTTCGCTGATATTTAAATATTGCGATGATAAACAATTGCCGTTGCTTGATATCAAAGATTTCAGAAAAGTGCTACAACACCTTACCACTGATGGGAAAAATGAAATAAAAGATTACGGATTAATCAGCACTGCATCTGCCGGAGTAATTATGCGCAAACTGGTTGAACTGGAAGAACAAGGTGCAGAAAAGTTCTTTGGTGAAGTTTCTTTTGAAGTGGAAGACCTTATTCGCAAAACTACTGATGGCAAAGGCTACATTAACATCATACGCCTGTGCGATATCCAAAGTAAACCGAAATTATTTTCAACTTTTATGTTGTGTTTGCTTGCCGAGGTCTATGAAAAATTTCCTGAGAGCGGTGATAAAGGCTTGCCCAAACTGGTGATATTTATTGATGAGGCGCACCTTATTTTCCGCGAAGCATCAAAGGCTTTGCTGGAACAGATTGAAACTATAATCAAACTAATCCGCTCAAAAGGAGTTGGAATTTATTTTTGCACACAATCGCCTGATGACATTCCCGAACAAATTTTAGGACAGCTCGGATTGAAGATACAGCATGCCTTACGTGCCTTTACAGCAAAAGACAGAAAAGCAATAAATCTGGTTGCACAAAATTATCCAATCACTGAATTTTATAAAGTAGAGACACTGTTAACTGAACTTGGAATTGGCGAAGCATTGGTAACTGTGCTTGGTGAGAATGGCGCACCAACTCCACTTGCTCATACGCTGATGTGCGCTCCATCTTCGCGCATGGATATCTTAACTCCTGCTGAACAAGATGAACAGATTCAGCGCTCACAAATTGCAGCAAAATATAATCAGGCAGTTGACCGAGTAAGTGCTTATGAAATGTTAAATAATAAAATTCAGCAGCAAGCCGAACCTGAAGTTATCGAGCAACCAAAACAAGTTGAGCAACCCATTCAGCGGACTTCTGCGAAGCAAGAGAAATCAGTGATAGAACAGATTTCAAGCAACCCTTTCGCAAAAACACTTTTTCGCGAAGTTACCCGAGGATTGCTTGGAGTTTTGATCGGTAAACCTTCCACAAGAAAAAGAAGCATATTTTAAAATAATATGAAAACAGCATATATAATTGACGGAGTAAGAACCCCAATCGGAAATTTCGGAGGCAGTTTGGCAACTGTTCGCCCTGATGATTTAGCAGCGATTGTGTTGAAAGAATTAATGAAAAGAAATGCTTCCGTTGATCCAAAAGAAATTGCAGATGTAATTTTAGGCTGTGCGAATCAGGCAGGTGAAGATAATCGTAACGTAGCGCGTATGTCCTTATTGTTGGCAGGTTTTCCTGTCAGCGTTCCCGGTGAAACGGTAAATCGTTTATGCGCATCAGGATTATCGGCAGCCATCTCTTCTGCTCGTGCTATCATGGTGGGCGATGCAGATTTGATGATTGCAGGAGGAGTGGAGAACATGACACGCGGACCTTGGGTAATCTCAAAAGCATCTACACCTTTTGGTCGGGATGCACAAATGTTCGACAGCAGTTTCGGATGGCGCTTTGTAAACCCGAAAATGAAAGAACAATATGGTGTTGACGCAATGGGTGAAACCGCAGAAAATCTAAACGAGATTCACAAAATTTCACGTGAAGACCAGGATAAATTTTCTATGCACTCACAACAAAAAGCTACGGCAGCACAACAAAACGGAAGGCTGGGAAAAGAAATTGTAGCGGTTGAAATTCAGCAGAAAAAAGAAACCATAAAGTTTGATAAAGATGAATTTATCAAACCAACAACCTCATTGGAAATACTTGGAAAACTAAAACCCGCTTTCCGAAAAGATGGTTCAGTCACTGCAGGAAATGCATCAGGTTTGAATGATGGTGCAGCTGCAATTTTGCTAGCATCAGAAGTTGCAATCAAAAAATATAATCTTCAACCGAAAGCAAGAATTGTCTCCAGTGCAGTAGTCGGTGTTGAACCACGAATAATGGGCATAGGACCTGTGCAGGCAGCAAACAATGCACTAAAAAAAGCAGGATTAAAGATGAGTGATATGGATGTTATTGAGTTGAACGAAGCCTTTGCAGCGCAGTCACTGGCATGTACCCGTTCATGGGGATTGGCTGATGATGATGCACGTTTAAATCCAAACGGTGGTGCCATTGCAATCGGTCATCCGCTGGGAATGACAGGAGCGCGCATTTTAAATTCTGCTGCATTGGAATTACAATTAACAAACAAAAGATACGCACTTGTTACCATGTGCATTGGAGTGGGACAGGGCTACGCAGTAATCATAGAAAAAGCCTGATATGCAATTCCATTTACAGTTTGAAAGTGATACAGTAGAGGAAGAAGGACACTTCTCTCAGTATAAGATTATGATTCATCCG
>CANKAM010000045.1 GCA_947479755.1 Bacteroidota bacterium | reverse complement strand
GTATTTACTGATGCCGGTGAAACTGTTTATACTTCTGCTGCCGGTTCAGGTCCGTTTACTACAAGCATTACAGCGCCCGTATCTGCTATATCAGGTTCAGTAAGAATGAGAATCAGATTGACCGATTCAGCTACAGGAGTTAATCTTACTTCATGCGGAACATCTTCTTACGGTGAGGTAGAAGATTATACACTTGTTGTTGGTGCACATGGTGCAACTCCAATTGAAACAAATGAAGGGGCTCCTGTTGTAAGTTCAATACCACCAACAGTATATCTGTCGGTATATCCTAACCCAAGTGCGGGAGACTTTACAGTTAAAGGCGAAAACGAGGGTGAATATTACCTTATGAATGATCTCGGTAAATTAATTTCATCAATTAAACTGAATGCTGACAATAATTATACTAAGCAAATTAATGGCTTAGATAACGGTTCTTATATTCTGGTTGGCCAGAATAAATTTGGTGTTTCAAAACAGAAAGTAATTGTAACCAAGTAATCAGGTTAATAATATTCTTTAAGAAGAGGCTGCCTAAAAAGGCAGCCTCTTTTTTATAATATTTGTTGATTTAGTGTTTCTGATTATGCTTTAATTGCCCAGCGCAATTTAGCTGAACGCGCCCGGGGATTGCTGCTGATTTCCTCAACTGATGGACGAATAGGGTCAGGAGCAATTTCGCTGTAAATACCTTCTCTGAAAAACTGCTGGAATGATTTTTTTACCCGCCTGTCTTCGCCCGAATGAAAAGAAAGAATAGCAACTCTTCCGCCCGGTGCAAGTGCAGCCGGAAGTTTTTCTAAGAATTTTTCCAGTACACCAAACTCATCGTTTACAATGATGCGCAGTGCCTGAAAGCAGCGCTGACAGGTTTTCTTAATGGTTTCATCGCGCTCATCGGGAGGAATAAACTGCAGTACTTCTTTAATAATGTTTTTTAGCTGCGTAGTTGTTTCAACGGGCGTGTTCTTATTTATTTCATTCTTGATGGCAGCAGCTACAATTGCTGCATGGGGTTCGTCTGCATTTTCAATCAGCAGTTCTTCCAGACGGGGTTGGCTTATTCTTTTCAGCAGGTGTGAGGCGGGATTCCCGCTTTTAGGATTTAGCCTCAGGTCAAGCGGGCCTTCTACTTTTAACGAAAAACCCCGCTCAGGATTGTCTATCTGCATAGATGAAACACCTAAATCTGCCAATACAAAATCCAATGGCCCTGATTCAAAAACAATCTGCTCAATTCCTGAGAAATTCATTTTACGAATGAACAACACATCAGGACCATAGCCAAGCGTTTCTAATCTATCACGAGTGCGGGGCAATTCATAAGGATCAACATCGGTGGCAAATAATCGTCCGCCTGGAGCAAGCCGTTTGAGTATTTCCAAACTGTGCCCCCCATAACCCAACGTTGCATCAAGCCCTGTTTGTCCGGGTTGTATTTTAAGAAATTCAAGTATTTCGTTTACACAAATGGAACGGTGCATACCGGCAGGAGTATTGCCTTTCTGCATTACTTTTTCAATGTCCGCTGCATACTTTTCGGGCTGCAGTTCTTTATACTTTTCTTTAAAGGTTTTTGGATGTGTGCCTTTATAGCGTTGTCTTCGCGGTGGTTTTGATTCGGGCTTATCCATTGTAATTGAGAGAGGTTGTCACCCTGAGCGTAGTCGAAGGGTTTGAAATAGTTGGCGGTTCGACTACGCTCACCGTGACACATCAACTGTTATAGAAACTTCTATAACTCATTGTACTTCTTATTCGAGTTTTTACTTTTCTCAACCGGATATTTTGCAGCGTTTTTATCCAGCTTGGCAGCAATGGCTTCAGTAAGATCAATGTTATAATGTTTGCTGATATAAATAAGAAAGATGGCAATATCGGCTACTTCATCTTTTACCTTTTCGCGGTCTATTTCTGTTTGTTGTTGTTCGGTTTTCCACAAATGAAGCTCCTGCAACTCGCCCACTTCAATATTAAGCCCGAGCAGTAAATCCTTTATCTGATGAAACTGCTTCCAGTTGCGCTCATGGCGGAAGTTGAGTATTTTTTCTTCAATCTCTTTGAAATCCATTTCAGGTATTTAATAGGTGTTAATTAGTAATCATTATCCAATCCCTTTCCCCAGATAAGATCTTAGCCTTGGCGGAATATTCCGTTGTACCAATGCCTGCCGCACTTGCCACTCACGGCCTTTAAGTGCATCAATGTCAGCAGCAGGTAATAAAGCAATTTCTTTTCCGTCTTTTACTGCAAGAGGAATGCCATCCATATAGAGTATACGATTTCCGTAAAGTGCTGAAACGCGTTTTCCCGGTGTTATTACTCCGGTTAAATTCAACGGGTCACTTGCACTGATGGAGATTAATCTTCCTGATTTTTCATCCTTTCTTATTTTACGTAAAAGTGAAATTGTTTCAGGCAATGCAAACTGTTCACCATACATTCCTTCCACAAATCTTCCTCCGCGTATCTCACCGCGAGCTTCCATTAATCTGTAAATCTTTATCAATTCTCTCCATCGTGGTGTTAGATTTTCCTTTTCTGCCAATCTTCTAAACACCACACCGTATCTTTTTAACAATGTTCTTGCAATTGTTTCCAATGACTTCTTTTTCTCAGATAAATCTGCTGATGAAACAGCCGGACTTAACAGACCCCATCTGCCTGCTTGTTCCATACTGAACACAATGTTATTTTTTGTCCGTCCCGCCTGCGTACTGTATTTTGCAGGAAGTAACAAAGCTCTTAAGCCGGTAAAACTATCGGAAGTAAGCAGCCCACACGATACCAATTCATTCATTGCTTCTTCGGTTTGTCCGCTCAGCAGGCCTGTCTTTTCGATTATTTCATTAAAGAACATAGCACCATATTGACTAAGCACTTCCTGTATTTTCTTTGCGTTGTGCGAAAGTTCAAACAGTCTTTCTGTATTACTTTCTGCTTTCCAGATACCAAGTGCAGGACGCGAAACGATAGAGACAGGTGTGGTTTTTACCGGTCCTGAATTCTTACTGTTATTGTTTGTTCTGAATCTTCCCCATGCAAATTTTCCACTCAGACAAAGCACATCTAACCAGTGATGGTCGTAATCATTTACACGTGCAGACAGAATATCGCTTTCCCATGCTGCTGCCTGTGCTTCGTAGCCTTCCAGTTGTTCCAATACTTTTTCCAATGCTTGTGGACCTTCACTCTGTGTGCCTGTTTCCACCTGCTGCCATTGGAAAAGGAAGCGCATAAAGTCTGCTGCATTCACCGGCTGCACTTCGCTGCGCAGTTTCTTCAACGTATAACGGTGAATACGTGCTAACAACCTGCGCTCGCACCATTCTAATTCCGGTTCATCAGGATTAAATTGCCCGCGGAAAACAAAGCCTTCATTTTCCAAAATACTTAAAGCCATATTCACATCAGTCAATGGCAACGCCATTGTTTCTGAAATACCGGAAGCAGTTACAGGTCCCAGTATTTCCAATCTTCCGCGAATAATTTCTGCCAATGAATTTTTGTTCTCAGGAAAAGCCGATTGTATCTTTTCCGGAATACTTACTAAAGGATTCAATGTTGCCGAAGGGTAAACTTTAAAGAGTTGCGGCAAGCGCTCAACGGCTATCCACAAGCGAATGTGCTGATACTGCAAAACCGTTGCACGTTTTGCAATTATTAGTTCCTCAAAATATTTTCCCCAATTATTTTCTTCTCCTTCTTTTTCGGTGATGAAGCCCGAAAGCACCAGTGCATCGTGCAATTCATCATAGTTTTCTGCTTCAGGAAAGGCTTCTTTCTTCACAGCTTCAATAGCTACTTCATCTAATTTTCCTAAATCTTTTGCCTGCTCAGGATCCATCCACCTGCGGTTGCGCACAGCATTGGTGCGTCTTTCCTCCAACGGTGCATCATCTAAGAAAGCGTAAGGACGAGCATTCAAAATTCCATGTGCAAAAGGCGAAGGCTCTTTCAAATCTTTCGCCACTAAATTCAGTTCTCCTGCTTTGATGGAACGCAACAGATTTTCCAGACGATCAATATCCATTGCTTCATACAAACAATCGTGAATGGTTTGATTTACTAAGGGATGGTCGGGCACTTCGCGCTCGCCCTGTATATTTTCAAAGCAAGCTAATTGATCGGGAAATACCAGTGCAATCAGGTCTTCGCTGTTCATGCGCTGTATTTGCGGAGGCACTTTTTTTCCTGCTCTTCTGCGCAACACTGCTAATGCACGTGATGCATTCCAGCGCCAGCGTATTTCAAACATCGGTGAATCAAGCAGCGCCTGTATTAATATACTGCGCACGGTCTGTGCATTCAGGTATTGAAAAACTTCGTCCAACGGAAAGCTGTGCGTTGAACCCAGCGAAAGAATAATAGCATCTTCCGTTGCGGCAGCCTGCAATTCAAAATTAAATTTCTTGCAGAAACGTTTCCGTAGCGACAAGCCCCACGCTCTGTTCATGCGGCTTCCGTAAGGTGAATGAATAACCAAATGCATATCACCCGCTTCATCAAAGAAGCGTTCCATCACCAATGTTTCCTGCGTAGGCATTACACCCAGTGCGGCTTGTGCGGATGCATAAAAGTTGACTAATTGCTCGGAAGCAGAAGTGGATAATCCCAACTCTTCTGTCAATGTCTGCACAGTTTCGGCTATTTGTAAATCATGATTGCTGCCTAATTTCTCTGAAATATCAGCACGCAATCTTGAAACCGCTTGCGAAAGCTCTACCGTTCTTCCGGGTGCTTCGCCCAGCCAGAACGGAATGGTAGGAGCCATGCCTCCTGCATCTTCTACCCGCACTTTTCCTGTTTCCACATTCAGTATTCTCCATGATGTATTTCCTAACTGGAAAATATCACCCGCCATGCTTTCAATGGCAAAGTCTTCGTTCAGTGTTCCGAGGTAAGTTCCGCTTGGCTCTAATATAACATCGTAGTCAAAATTATCAGGAATGGCACCGCCCGAAACAATAGCGGTTAGCTTGGCGCCTTTACGGGCGCGCAACGTATCGTTCACCATATCACGGTGCAGGTAAGCGCTGCGCCTGCCGCGCTTAGTGGCAAAACCATCCGAGAGCATGGTTACTATTTCATCAAATTCCTTGCGCTCAAGATTGCGGTAGGGGTAAGCCTTCTTCACCAATTCAAACAGGTCATCTTCTTTGTATTCATCACACGAAACTTCAGCAACCATTTGCTGTGCAAGAATGTCAAGCGGTTTATCGGGGATGATTATTTTATCCAGTTCACCGCGTTTTACGGCATCTAAAATGGCAACGCTTTCAGCCAGTTCATCTAAATTCAAAGGAAATAAACGCCCTTTAGGTGTTCCTTTAACACTGTGTCCCGAGCGACCAACCCGTTGCAGAAATGCAGCAATAGAACGCGGAGAACCAACCTGACAAACCAAGTCAACAGAGCCGATATCAATACCCAATTCCAAGGATGCAGTGGCAACCAATGCCCGCAGCGAACCGTTTTTCAAACGCTGCTCGGCATCAAAGCGGTGGTCTTTACTCATGCTGCCGTGGTGTGCGGTTACGGCATCTTCACCCAATCTTTCCGTTAAGGTATGTGCTAATCGTTCCGCTAATCTTCGTGTGTTTACAAAGATGAGCGTGGTCTTATGTGATAAAATTAACTCTTCCAGTTTCTGATAAATCTCACCCCACACTTCGTTGGCCATTACAGCCGTAAGCGGTGAGGGAGGCACTTCAATGGCAATATCCAATGTGCGTTTATGCCCTGCGTTTACAATTACCGCAGGATATTCTTTGCCGTGTGTTCCTGTTAAAAATTCTGCAACCTGTTCAATCGGTTTCTGCGTTGCTGAAATGCCGATGCGTCTCAATCTGTTCTTTGTTAAAACTTCCAAACGTTCTAAGGAGAGTGACAAATGCGACCCTCTTTTATCGCCAACCAATGCATGTATCTCATCCACTATAACAGTCTGCACGGTAGATAATATTTTTCTTCCGTTCACGGAAGTCAGCATCAGGTATAATGATTCAGGAGTGGTAACTAAAATGTGCGGAGGATTTTTAATCATCCCTATCCGTTCCGCTTGTGGTGTATCGCCTGTGCGCACACTTACACGAATGCCGGGAGGAAATAATCCTTGCTCTTCCAATTCTTTTTGTATTCCCGAAAGCGGAAAATTCAGGTTGCGCTCAATATCATTACTCAATGCTTTCAGCGGTGAGATATAAACCACCTGCGTTGCATTCTCTAACCGAAATGCAAGACTTTGTTTTACCAAATCATCAATAGCCGAAAGAAATGCAGCCAGTGTTTTACCCGACCCCGTAGGCGCAGCAATCAGCGTATTGTTACCTGTTTTTATTTCTTTCCAGGCAAGGCGCTGCACCTCGGTGGGCTCACCAAGGTTTTTTGCAAACCAGGATTCAACGGTAGGGTGGAACAAACTCATGGCTTTGTCTTCACCTTAAACTCGCTCTCGGTTATATCTTCATCATTCATGAAGTAAAACACCCCGCCCCAGTTGTGCACAACCTTTACATACGTAGTTGAGTAATTACTTTTAATGATGGTAATGGTGGTGGTTTTCTTTTTGCCGTCATCCACCGTGTCTTCGGTACGTGAATCGGGTAGGGGAGTATAGTAGTCCTCTTTTGTTTTTTTCTTGGCTTCTACACCCGCATAATTCTGCTGGCGTGTTTTTTCTTCTTCCTGCGCACGGGCTATAGCAGCTTTCTTGCGTTCGTCTTCAACGGCTTTAGCGGCCAATAATCTTTTCTCTTCGGATTCTGCTGCATTGGCCAGAATTTCTTTTTTACGTGCTTCTTGCTCGGCACGGGCTAATTCTAATTCTCTTAACTCCTCAGCTTTGCGGGCTTCTTCGGCTTTGCGCTGTTCTTCGGCTGCTTTAGCTGCGGCAGCTTTTTTAGCTTCCAGTTCTGCTTGTGCAGTAGCTATGCGTTTGGCTTCTTCTTCGGCAGCAGTTTTTGCAGCAGCTTTACGCGCATCTTCTGCCGCTTTTGCATCGGCCTGGCGTTTGGCTTCTTCGTCTGCACGAACCTTTTCAGCAGCTTTGCGTGCTTCATCAGCGGCTTTGGCTTCTGCTGCTTTGCGTGCTTCCTCTTCTAATCGCACATTTTCAGCTGCTTTCCGAGCCTCCTCCGCAACTTTTGCTTCTTCGGCTAAACGTTTTTCTTCATCGGCTTTTGCTTCAGCCATAATTCTTTTTTCTTCGGCAAGCTTGGCTGCTGCGGCTTTACGTTCTTCTTCGGCTTTTGCCTCGGCTGCTTTGCGTGTTTCTTCAGCCAGTTTGGCATCAGCCAACCTGCGTTCTTCTTCTGCTTTGGCTTCGGCCATTTTGCGTTTTTCTTCTTCAGCTTTGGCTTCGGCAAACTTGCGTTTTTCTTCTTCCAGTGCTGCTGCTGCCTGGCGTTTTACCTCTTCATGTGCTGCCTGCTCTGCTGCTTTAGCTTCGGCAAACTTGCGTTTCTCTTCTTCCTGTGCAGCAAGGGCTAAACGCTTTGCTTCTTCTTCTGCTGCTTTGGAGGTTGCTTTTGCTTCGGCCTGGCGTTTTGCTTCTTCGGCAGCGGTTATTGCCTCAGCAGCTTTTTTGGCCTCGGCTTCGGCTTTAGCCTGTGCCGATTGCTGTTGCTCTGCCTGCGCTACTAATTTCTCTTCTGCTTTTGCCTTTTCCTCTAATTGTTTTTCTGCTTCTTTTATTTGTGACAAAATGGATTTGGTGTAATCAGTATCATAGAAGAATTCGTCTTTCTCTTCCATATACCTGAACATACCAACAGGCTGATTGAATACCACAATATTTACTCCTTCATATTGCTTAAAAATCTCTACTTCAAATTCTAATGGATCAAAACCTTCCGTTATTAAATCTTCAGGTGCGTGGGTATCTATGGCTATCTTTTTGGTGATGTAGCCGGGTTTTGAATAGGATAAAACATAATCTGCATTATAGTTAAGTCTCAGTGAAAATTTAGAACCTTTGAATGCAATAGTTTCAATCACAGATCCATTTCTACTTACTGTTATAGAAGCACCTTCTGATTTACCGCCATCAATTTTAAATTTACCCTGAACATCTAAGGTTTGTGCAAAAGCATTGCATGAAAATATCACTGCTGAAAGCAATAACAATCCATTCCGGTAAATGCTTTTCAATAAATGCATCGTTGGTTTTAAGTTTATAATTGAAAACCCGAAAATACGGATTGAAATACATTAATTCAAAATCTTAAGGCATAATCTTTGCAAATACCGGATTCGTTTATTTATATTTGAATGTATTTACAGTTGACTATGAACCTAAAAAATCTTTTTCTATTAGTTGTATTTGCTCATTCATCACTCTGTTCTCTTGCACAAAATATCAGCATGGAAGAGACCTTGTCTTATATTAATGGTAAGTTGAAAGGAAAGTATTCCGTTGATGTAAAAAAAGGATTACTACTTTTAACATCCTATAAAGATGAAGTAAAAATGATGGACGAAACCAGTCTGATTACTGATTTAAATCCTGTAATAATTTATTCCGTTGAAGAGAAATCACTAATTTTGAAGTGTGTTGATGGTGATAAATGCGTTCAGCGTGAGCAATACCTGGTTAAAGAAAAGAATTACATTTCACGAATTAAAATTGTAACTCCTGAAGACGAAAAGTCAGTAAAAGGTTTGCAAAAAGCTTTTTTGCATTTGGTTAAATTAGTTCAGGAACCAAAATATAAAAGTGCTGAACCGTTTGAATAATATTTTAAAATCTGAAATCATGAAACGATATTTACTCCTTCTGACTTTCTTGCTTTCTAACCTTCTCACGTCTTACTCACAGGATATTGAAGGCATGTTCAAACAGGGCGAACAAAAAAAGATGGCAGGTGATTACCATACTGCAATCGGGTTTTACACCAAGGTTTTAAACAGCCAGCCCGACCACCTGAATGCTTTGTTGCAACGCGCTTTTTGCCACAGCATTGAAAAGAATTATCAAGGTGCTATTGATGATTATACCAAAGTAATTGCAGCGCATCCTGAACATATCTGGGCATACATTAGCAGAGGAAGTGCTAACAATAAACTTAATAAATTTGCAGTAGCATTACCGGATTTTGACAAAGCGCTCTCCTTAAATCCGGAAAACGAAGAAGCCCAGGAAGCTCTTAATAACAGAGGCTGGGCAAAACAAGGATTGAATGATCATGACGGAGCCTGCAAAGACTGGAACGAATCAAAAAAGAAAGGAAACGAGGAAGCTAAAATCATTTTAAAAAACACCCATTGTAAATAATGGAATGATGTTTGCTTCATAAGTTAATACATATAAACCAACACTACAGTAAAAATGAAAAAATTAATTCTACTCTCACTGTTTATCCCTTTTGCATTTGCATTTGCTCCTTCAACTAATGAATCTGAATTTCAGGAAATACAATGGAACGATTGTCTTACAAAATACGCTTCTGCATGGGGCGAAGATTGTATGAAATGTCAATATAAGAAAGACACCTATAAAGTGAAACTGAAAAATACCTGCACCGATGCATTGGATGTGGTAGTTTGTGTTCAGGAAGAAGACAAGACCTGGAAATACTTTGCGTTTAACGGAGTTGTTCCCCGCGATTCAGTGATTGGTTATGCCTGCAAAGGAACCGGCAAGTATCTGAAATTTGTAAGAAAAGCAGGCAACAAAGAAATTATTTTGCCCACAGCTGATCAGGTTAATGCTCAGTATAAAGAGTAAGAGATATTTATCATTCTGTTATTCAATCGGAAGCCCCGCAGAAGATGCGGGGCTTTTTTTATGGTGAGCATATTACTTAAAATGTTAATTATCAATAATTTAAAATTTTAACATTTTTGTATATACTATTTGTATAACTCTATACATTTGTTCCCGATTTTAAAAACCCAATAAACAAAAAAATGAAAAAATTATTTTACATTCCTGCTGTATTAGCATTTGCAGTATTTGCTGCATGCGGACCATCTGCTGCTGAAAAAGAAACAAAAAGATTAGCTGACTCTACAAAAGTAGCTGACTCTTTAGCTGTTATCCAAGCTGCTGAAGCTGCAAAAGCACAAGTTGCTGCTGACTCTTTAGCTGCTGTTGCTGCTGCTTCAAAAGCACAAGCAACTGCTGATTCTTTAGCTGCTGTAGCTGCTGCTCCGAAAGGAAAAGGAAAAAAATAATCACTGAAAAGTGCTTATTTGAAAGGGAACCCCAAAAGGTTCCCTTTCTTTTTTTTATCACGTCATTGCGAGCGTAAGCGAAGCAATCTCTCTTTTTAACAGATTGCTTCAGTCGTTCCTCCTTCGCAATGACGTTCCTACCTCACTACTGTGTTGTGGCTGCCATCGTAGCCAAACATATTCCAACCGGTGAATTTGCTGTCGCCTGTATTAATGGAAACTGTTTTCCCGTCTTCCGTTCCTGAATAAATCCAGCCTTTGTTAATAGTGGCTTGTGTTTCCACTCTGCTGTTGGTTTCCCATGAGTTCAGCTGTTTGCCGGTTGTAGGCTCATAAGCAATAATCTGTCCCGATAAGGTGGTGACAACAATTTTACCGCCCGCAACAACAGGCATGGTAGCAGCAGGTTTTTCTGCTTCTGTTTTACTTGTTGGAATAAGAGCCGACCAGGTAACCGAACCATCTTCAGGGTTTGAGCAAATGATTTTGTTGCCCATTACGTTGTAGTTTTTGCCTTTATAGTGCAGCATTCGTGTTCCGCAAAAATTCATTTGCTCGTTAGCCGACAACTTGTAAAGGTCATCAATAAATAATGGTGAAGTGAGTGAAGTGATTTTTTTCAACGGTTTCAAACCGTTTGTAGAATAAACCGCTACAGTTTCGTTCCCTGCATTTTTTATGCTCACAAAAACTTTGTCGTTTACAATGGTTGGTGGCGACATAGCTGCATCGTTTATGTTACCTAACATTGTGCCCTTGTTTTTATCAAACTCATATAACTTACCTGAAAGACAAGTCAGATAAACATTGCTTCCGCTGATAACCGGTGATGAAAGCGCTTCGGCATTAACCCAATTCTGCCAGAGGATTTTACCGGATTTTAAATCAAAACAAGCAAGCACATTTTTCAGTTCGCTCAAATCACCTTTGCCTGTTTGTGTAAGTCGCGAAACATTAGCTCCCAATTCATTGGGATAAACGGCATATACTTTCCCGTTCGAGATTGAAGGCATGGAATATAAATTTGGTCCCAGCCATTTGCTCCACAGCATTTTTCCGGTATAGGCTTCCAGCGCATATAGCGTGCAGGATTGTGTGTTAATCAGCAGCACACTGTCTTCCACAACAGCACTTGAAGGACCGCTTTCGGCAAACTCGCTGCCCCAGTTGTATTTTCCTGTGGCTTCATCAAAACTGAAAAAATTGCGCGAGTAGTAGCCGCCATGCGAGAGCAGCATTCCGTTATAAGTTGCTGGAGTAGGAGTGGGAGAATCTATTCCGTAATTGATGTTAAAACCTTGCGCTGTTTTTTCAATGGTTCCAGCAAAGTTTATAGGACTTACTTTGGTGCTCATAAACTCAGTAATAAAACCATTTTTATCGCGCTTGGCAGTTTGGTAAAACTCTTCAATCTTTTGTGAGCCCATATAACCGTATTCTATTTCAATGGTGCGGTAACCTTCTTTCTGAACCAGGTCAAGTAAATCAACATCGCGTTCGTATTTAAAACTGAGCAGGTATTTATTGCCCTTTGGAACCAATAGTTTTACCGTTCCGTCTTCATCTGAAATACCGTGGTAAACTTTTACTCCTTCTTTTTCATTGATGAACACAGGTTCGTTTGCCAACGGGTTTTTATCTAAATCCATAACCAGCATTTTTATTAAAACCCTTGAGTTGCTTGGTTCTGCATCTGCACCTAATTGTTGGGTAATGGTATCGCCATTAACTGTTTCATTCAGTTGTGTGGTTGGTGTGTAAATGAATTTTTTAGTCATTCCCAGATTAGGTTTATTAGGAATACTTATCTGACGGTAATTTTGCTCCGTATCTACATTTATCTCGTAGTCGTTATTTATAAGCACAAGAAAACGGGCTTCACCTGTGATGTCTGTTTTTGAATTGTATAGTTTGTTGGTCTTGCGACAGAGCATACTTACAGCAAGATTATTTACAGGCCTTTCATTTTTATCGGAGACCACAATTTTTATCAGCGCCTCGGTAGCAGTTGCCGTCTGGTTGCGCGAAAGGGTTTGTGTTATGTTTTCAGGATTTTGCGCTGTTGCTGAAACTGAAATCAACAAGAGGATTAAAAGAAGTATACGGTTCATGATTTCAAAAGATAAGAGGTTAATAATTGAAGTAGCTATACTTCAATAACGCTGCGAATTCAAATATATTACAATTTCTGTAAAAGAATTACTGAAGCAGTTGTTTCAGCTTTGAAATTGCCTCTTGATTTTCGGGCAATTTAACAGATTCGCGGATGCGGATTTTTTCTTTGGAGGTAAGATGCCAGCTCATGGAAATATTATTCACATCATGGCTTTTAAGCTGTAGGTCAATTACATCAATTGGCCCGTCAAACCAGGAACCTGCATACTGTATCAACTGGTCGTGATTAAAATCCTGCACGTTAAACATATTGGACACAATATTGCCAACAGGGTTTGCAATAGTAGTCAGGAGTGAGCCTGATGGGTTGTTTTCAATAGAAACTTCCTTATGAGTATCACGCGTTTGAATAATAATAACACCGCTGGTGTTTGTACTGATCCAGTTACGGAACGTGTATACATATTTCAATGCAATGCTCATTCCGTAATTATCGCGGAAACCTGCATCCATAATTTCAATGGCAGGGTTACTTGGAAGACTTACAACAGGAGCAATGAAGGGGAAGGTTGAATTCATTCTGAGGGCGCTGCTGAACCAAAGACTGTCGGCTCCCTGGTTTTTGAAAAAGCGGCTGAACTCTATTCCATCGGGCAACATGGGATTATTTACTTGTTGTTCCGATTGCTTTGAACACATGTAAGAAACCGGCTGTGATGAAATGTACAGCATGCGCCCGTCATTGATAATAGTAGGAGTGATAAACATCATGGGTATAATTGCTTCCTTTTCATAAACTGCATAATCACTCAGACGCTTATTCATTAATTGCCCGGTGTTTTCGTGCAATTGTTTTTCAAAGGCATAGCCGCGATCTTTACTGTATGAGTTTAACCCGTCTTTAAAAGTTTGAAAACGCACAAACATATCATTCATAATAAGAGTTGATGCAACAGGATTGAGAAGGTCGCGGCAAATATTTTCGTAGTACTCGTTGCTGTAGATATTAATGGCGCTGTCTGTTTGCTGACGCAGCATCAGTTCGCGCAGGTATCCGGAGCCCAGCATTCCGCCAGATGAACCAACAATAAGTTGTGTGTGTTTCAGCAGTTCTCCCTGCATCAAGCTGTCTATATGTTGCATAGAGTAAAAGGTCCATGCCGATGAGCGCTGACCACCACCGCTGCAACTGATAATAATCAACTTGGGTTTTTTATTTATTTTAGTTGCCGGTAAAACTTTTGTGTTCTTTTTTCGCCACTTATCAAGTATGGAAATGGTTTGCACAAAATCATTTTCAATATGCTCACTGTTGTTGTTTAACTCTGCTAACTGTTTGTTTGAAAATTCGGCTGCTTGAGTTTTGTAATTCAAACCGAAAGCATGGCTCTGTTGATTGAAAAAATCTTTACCGGACAGATAGTTAACAAACAGAATGATTGCAATAAGAAAGGTGATAGCCCATTTGCGAAGCCATGCCTGTATAGCGCTGGCAATCATCAGCAGCATGGTTAAAAAAAGAAAAATGCATGAGCCTGCCGGAATTTGAAATACAGGATATTCCCTGAATACACCAATAATAAAGAACGACACAAGAGCTATTGCTACAAACAAAACTCCGGTTAAATGATTTTGTCTGAAAACATCGCGCAGCATGGTGCGGTCGTAGTGGTCGGTATCACGGGCAAGTGCGAGCTTTAGAGGGTTAACCAGATAGGTTTCTATAGTCCACTCATCGGGTTCAATTCTTTTCTGATTGTGCTTACGCCATTCCATATTCTTCTTCAACATGATGCGAATGGGCTTGGCCATATTTCTTTTTGCCTTAGTATCCCCTTTGTCATCAACCGAAATACCAAAAAGGTGTGAGATGTCTTTGTTGGCTGTAAAGAAGTAGCTGAGTGAGGTAAGGATGAAAAGTGTTGCACCTACAACAAAGCCCAGTGAGTTGATAAAAATCTCTTTGCCGCTGAGCATTTCATTCTCATATTGGAAGCCTATAATCTGCCAGAGGTAAATGATGATGAAGACCAGCGGGACAAACGAATTGTTTACACAATACTTATAGAAGGGGCGCGAAAGGGTAGCCAGAAAGTGGAAACGGTATGAATTGGCAATATAACTTGCAAGGTGATAAGCCATAATAAAACCACCGCAGGAGAAACCAAGAATAAAATACGACCAGTAATTTACTTTGCCCAGATACTCGGGGTCAAGCAGTAAATAGGGGATACCGTATTTAACACCAAACCAGCGGCAAGAGAAGCCAATAAGCAAAACCCAAAACAGCAGCAGCAGTTGATTGTTGCGCAAATGAAGCAGCAAAAGCTGAAGAGGAAAGAAATAGTAAAGCCTCCTGAACGTTTGATTTTTGGTAAATGGAAGGGTCATTGGCTTTATGTAATGCGCGTATTATACTGCCTGTCAGTATTATTTGTTTGCTTTTCAGGCATAAAGTTTTGGTTTAATAAATAATTTGTATCATTGCAGCGCAATACTCATTCTTCTTATTGCTTTTCCGGTTCAACCTTTTCTTCTTGAAATTTTTATCAAAAAACCATTGAACGCATTTAATGCCGCTTAGAAACAGGCATTTTCTTTTCTCTCTGAAAACAGAAACATCTATTTTACCATAAAACCTCAATAAATTTATTTTTACATGAGCAGTCAAACTGAACTGAGCAATATGCTCGTATCTGAACTTAAAGCCTTGGCAAAGAGCCTTGGCATTGCTGATTACGATGCATTACGCAAACAAGACCTTATTGCCAAAATTCGCGAAACACAAGGCGAGGCACCTGCACCTGTTAAGGAGAAAGCAACAAAACCTGCTTTTGATGAGCTTGTTACCGGTCCGGACCCCGATGATTTACGTGTGGATGACGAGCCCGTTATTGCTCCCGTTGAAGCTGCGGAAGCTGATAATGATGGTGATGACGATGATGATGACGAAGACGGAGACGGAGATGATGAAGGTGATGATGATTCAGCAGGAGTAACTGCATCAGAAACTCCTGAGCAAACAGCACCGCCTGTTACAGCTGCCGAACCCAAACAGGAAGCGCCTAAGCAGAGACAACCACAGCATCAGCACCAGCAAAGACAACAAAACCCAAATCAGCAGCAAGGAAACAGCAACCAACCCGGAAACGGAAATCAGGGTGGAAATAACAACCCGAATAACGGTAATCAAAGCGGCAACAGTAATCAAGGTGGAAATAACAACCCCAATAACGGCAACCAGATACCTAACGGAAATCAAAGCGGAATAACAAATTCTAATCAGGATAGAAAAGAAAACTATTACAACTTTGACGGACTGATTAATACCGAAGGTGTGTTGGAAACCATGCCTGACGGTTATGGCTTTCTGCGCTCATCTGACTATAACTACCTTTCTTCGCCTGACGATGTGTATGTTTCTACATCGCAGATAAAACTGTTTGGCTTGAAAACGGGTGATACCGTTGAAGGAAGCGTTCGTCCTCCGCGTGAGGGTGAGAAATATTTTCCTTTAATTAAAGTAGATAAAATCAATGGCCGCGACCCTTCTTTTGTGCGCGACCGTGTTCCGTTTGACTTTTTAACTCCGCTTTTCCCAGACGAGAAATTTAAACTTACCGGACATAAACAGGACAACCTCTCCACCCGCGTTATTGACTTATTTACTCCACTGGGTAAAGGTCAGCGTGCATTGATTGTGGCGCAACCTAAAACAGGTAAAACGGTATTGCTGAAAGATATTGCCAATGCAATTGCAGCGAATCACCCAGAGGTTTATCTGATTATTCTGTTGATTGACGAACGTCCCGAGGAGGTTACCGATATGGCGCGCAGCGTAAATGCCGAAGTTATTGCTTCTACGTTTGACGAGCCTGCCGATCGCCACGTAAAAATTGCCAACATCGTTTTAGAGAAAGCAAAACGTATGGTAGAGTGCGGACACGATGTGGTTATTCTTTTAGATTCTATTACCCGTCTGGCACGTGCTTATAACACGGTGCAGCCTGCATCGGGCAAAATACTTTCGGGTGGTGTGGATGCCAATGCGCTACACAAGCCTAAACGCTTTTTTGGTGCGGCCCGTAAAATTGAAAACGGTGGTTCACTTACCATTCTTGCAACGGCACTGACCGAAACCGGTTCTAAAATGGACGAGGTTATTTTTGAGGAGTTTAAAGGAACGGGTAACAGTGAGATTCAGCTCGACCGCAAACTCAGCAACAAGCGTCTGTTCCCTGCAATTGATATTGTGGCATCTTCTACCAGACGTGATGACTTGCTGTTGGAGAAAGATATGTTACAACGCATCTGGATTTTGCGCAATCACCTTGCCGATATGACTCCGCTGGAGGCTATGGAGTTCCTGCGTTCGCAGATGAAGAACTCAAACAGCAACGAGGAGTTTTTGATTTCTATGAACAGCTAATTTGATAGAACGCGGATGATTATGATGGTTAAGATTTAGTAAGATCTGCGTGTGTCATAAATATCATAATCATCTGCGTTCCATCACAACATGGCAAAAAGCAAACTCACTGTAGTTAGAGACGAAAAACCTTTCCCGCTGTGGGCTAAGCTTATTCTGGTTGTTTTGTTTGTTGCCTATGCTTCGGTGTTTATGGCCAGGCAGATTAACTTTGTTACTGCCGATTTGGGTCGCCACATCACCAATGGAAAAGTTACGGTGGAGACCGGCAACATTATTTCCACCAATTTCTATTCGTATACCGAGCCTGATTTTCCTGCTATCAATCACCACTGGGGTTCGGGGGTGGTGTTTTATCTTGTTCACAAGGCCTTTGGTTTTCAGGGTCTGAGTGTGTTTTATGTATTTACCGTTGTGGGTGCTGCTTTGTTGTTCGGCATAGCTGCATTGCGCTTTGCTGATGCTCGGTTGGTTTTCTTTGCTGCTGTTCTTTCTGTTCCCTTACTTGCTTACCGCACAGAGGTAAGGCCTGAGGGTATCAGCTTGTTTTTTGCGGGCGTGTTTTTTTACTTGCTGGTTTTGTTTCGTGATAATAAACTAAGCTTTCCCTTCACTATTGTTTTGCTTGGTATTGCTCAACTGCTGTGGGTAAACAGCCATATCTTTTTCTTTATGGGTTTTATGCTTACCGTTTTTTTTCTTTTGGAAGAATTCATTACCCGCAACAATAAAGAGAAACTGAAACACTATGTTATTCTGCTCGGTGTATTAGTTGTTGCATCGCTGCTCAATCCTTTTTTCATCAGTGGCTTGCTGGCGCCTTTCACCATTTTTAAAGAGTATGGTTATATGATTGCCGAAAACCAGAGCGTGCTTTTTATGCAGGAGCGCTTTGCGAATAAAGAGTTCACGCATTTTGAGATAGAGGCTGTTATTCTGCTGCTGCTGTTTGCCCTGCTTATTATTCAGAAGAAAGTGAAACAGATTTTGCTGCTGCTCCTGCCACTTCTTGCTTTCGGGCTGCTTGGTTTTATGGCGGTGCGTGGTATTCCGCTGTTTGCGCTGGCTGCAATTCCTGCGGGGGCTTTTTTAGTGCAGTACCTTGTTGAGAAGTATGCCGCAGGTGCTAAGAAAATAATCTTTACCGCGCTTAGTGTTGTTGCGGGACTTATTGTATTGACCGGCTTCCAGAGCGGTTATGCCACCGACAAGAAAAATAAAAAGCCAAGAGCCGAATACAAAGAGCCTTCTTATTTCGCGCCTATTAAATACACCACAGGCACAGGGCTTTTCGCGGATATGAATCTTTCTGCCGAGTTTTTCAAGCAGAACAATATCAAAGGCCCTGTCTTTAATAACTACGATATTGGCGGTTACCTTATCTATCATCTTTATGGCAAGGAACGCGTGTTTGTGGATAACCGTCCCGAGGCCTATAGCGTTGACTTTTTCAAGAAGACCTACATACCCATGCAGGAGAAGATGGAGAAATTCAGGGAGGTGGAGCAGCAGTATAATTTCAACTGCATCTGGTTTTACCGCCACGATAATACGCCCTGGGCGCAGCCCTTTTTATTGCAGCTGATTGAGCAGCCCGATTATGCTCCCGTGTTTGTTGATGGCCTTACTATTATGTTCCTCAAGCGCAACGAGCAGAATGCGGAGTTGATTAAGAAGTTTGAGTTGCCGAAGAGTATGTTCAGGTCGGTACCCGGGTGAAGAAGAATTATAGAAAATAGATAATAGCAAATAGGTGATAGAAAATGGGGAAGGCAATCCCATATTTTCTATTTGCTTTTATCTATTTGCTATTTTCTATCTGTTATTTGCTACCTCGGTATCAAACTCTCCGGCATCGACATCATAATAACCCCCACTATTACCACCACCGCTCCGGCAAGGCGCAACAGCGTTATGGGCTCGTTGAACCAGAATACCGATACCAAATAAAGCCCCACAATGGTTAGCGCAAAGAATACCGTGCTGGCCACCTGCAACGATACAAAGCGCAGCGACTCGGTAAACAGTACCGAGTTTATCAACCCAAACACCAGACCTACTGCCAACCAGCTCCATTTTTTTACGGGCACCAGTTCGTTCAGTGCCGAGTATTTAAAGCCTATGTTGGTAAGTACGTTGGCGATGATGGCGCCTGTGAGGAGGAGGGTTTCTTTCATGGGGTGGGTATTGGTTAGGATAAAGTTATTTTATAAGAGTAATAGTGCCTTTGTGGGAGTTGCCATCTGGCAGGGTTAGCACATAAAAATAAGTTCCGGCACTGTGCTTATCACCATCCCAATCATTCAGGTAATTATCAGTTTCATAAATCTTATTTCCCCATCGGTTGTAAATAGTAAGTGGTCTTTCAGCATCATCTTCAAGCGTATATATAATTTCAAAGTAATCGTTTAGGTTATCGCCATTGGGAGTAACAAAATTGGGTATTTCGATTTCATTATCGGGTTTGACAATTATGTTATTGATGCATGAGTGAAATTTAACAAGGTAGGAGTCATTATCACCACCTCCATAAGTATTTTGAAAGCCCTCAGATGCGATGCCAAAAGTATTGCTGGTAATTCCTGATAGATAGATATTGTCAAAAATATCTACCGCAATATGCCCTTCTTCATCATGCCCGATTCCATAACAAGTAGCACAAATGCGATTGCCGCTAGTGTCAAATTTAACCACAAACAAATTTTCCTGACCTAATAGGCCATTCTGGTATCCTTCGAATGTAACATTTTCACTACTATATGTATCTCCTCCCAAATAAACATTACCTGACATATCTGTAGTAACGCTTAATCCTTCTTCATCATTTTCTCCACCGTAATAAGTTGCCCAAAGCCGATTACCCTCAGAATCGAACTTGACAACAAAAGCATCACCACTATTAAAAGCTCCACTGCCTCCAAATGTATTTTGAAAACCTGATGATGAAATGTCCTCTGTGCTTTTAGTATTTCCTGATATATAAACATTTCCAAAAATATCAGTTGCGACAGACCACCCATATTCATTTTCTGCTCCACCATAGTAAGATGCCCAAATGCGATTACCTAACGAATCAAATTTTACAAGAAAAGCATCAGAATTACCACCATATATATTCTGAAATCCTTGATATGAAATATCATCATTATTAGTAGTCATGCCTATCATATAGACATTACCTTCTAAATCTGTGGCAATGCAGGAACCATTATCTGTACTAATTCCTCCATAATAAGTAGCCCAAATTCGATTGCCATTTGAATCGAATTTTACAAGAAATGCATCACTTACGCCATTATTAGAACTTTGAAATCCATTTGAGGAAATATTTATAATGCTCGTTGTTGTGCCTGCCATATATACATTTCCAAAAAAGTCCGTAGCAATACTCCAGCAATAATCTTTGCCATCACCCCCATAATAAGTTGACCATAAACGATTCCCTGTTGAGTCAAATTTTACAAGAAATGCATCATTAAACCCTCCACCGTAGCTGTTCTGAAATCCACCATAAGCTATATCTGAAGTGCTTATGGTATATCCTCCCATATAAATATTTCCCCCAAGGTCTGTTACAACGCTGTAGCCATGATCAATGTTTTGACCTCCGAAATAAGTGGCCCAAAGGCGGTTTCCTGTTGAATCAAATTTGACAAGATATGCATCATCATTCCCACCTCTGTTATTTTGAAATCCTTGGAATGAAATTCCTGTATCACTTTTTGTTTGTCCTGCCATATAAACATTCCCAACAATATCTGTAACAACGCTGTTACCATGGTCAATATTATTTCCCCCATAATAGGTTGCCCAAAGCCTTTCATCCTGCCCGCGCACAAGGTCACTAATTCCAAACAACAACAAAATAACCAACAACTTTTTCATCCCCAAATATACAATTCCATTTTTCTCAATCTTTTTATTTTTGGGTAAACCCCTAAAATAAAAATCATGAACAAAAAACTGTTCCTCTGCTATGAAATTAAGGAGGAAGACAAACACGAGGCGCTGAAAAAAACAAAACAGGAGCCTTATCCCATTTTAAAAATGCTTGCTGTGCCCGACAACAAAAAGATGCTGAGCATAGTAAGCGACAGGGTTGCAAAGGAATACCCCCTTAGCGATATTGATTACATTGAGGGTAAAAACAAGTTCACATTTTTCTACATCAAAGGCTATGCGAATACCATTGTTTCGCGCACCACCTTGCGCGAGTGGGAGCAGCTGCTGAAGGAGAAATTTATCCGCATCAGTAATCAGCACCTCATCAATAGGGATAACCTTTTTGATTTCGAAACAAGTAAGCCCCACCGCATAACAATGTGCCATTTCAGAGAGGCAATACTAAAGGTTAGCAGACGTTATCTTCCCGCGTTTAAGAAAAGAATGAAGATAAAGTAGTGCATCCTGCACCGTTTCGGGTGCATGCTGCGCCATAGTGCTTGACCTGTATTTGTTTTTGGAAATATGTTTGCCGCAGTTTTTTAACTCACAGCTGTTGTTAACCAATTTGCCAACATGAAAAAACAATTCTCCGCCAATAAAAAACATTTCTCCGCTGCCAGCGGAGAAATGAACGCTGACAGCGTTCAACTCGCAAATAGTGGCGGAGAAATGAACGCTGCCGCTGTACAATTCGCAAATGGTAGCGGAGAACTGAACGCTGCCGCTGTACAATTCGCAAATAGTGGCGGAGAAATGAACGCTGCCGATGTTCAATTCGCAAATGGTAACGGAGAACTGAACGCTGCCGCTGTACAATTCGCAAATGGTAACGGAGAACTGAACGCTGCCGCTGGTCATACTATCAATACTATGGAAAGATCACCACCCGGGCTATAGAAAATGTCAACTTATAACAAACAACTTATAACAACTAATAAATAAATAAAAATGAAAAAATACTATTTACCCCGAACCGAAGCCGCACGTGTTATCTGGTTCAAAAACCTTAAAAACAAAATTGGAACATACACCGCTACGCTTTCGCTGCCTATTACAACCGTTACCTCGGTGGCTGCCGACTGCGATATGTATGAATATGCAGTAGGCCAGGCCGAAGCCCGCAAAAGCGATTATAAAAATCTTGTAGACTGGAAAGACACCCTGAGCTTTGCGCCCATAGGAACGGTGTTGAGCCCCGTTCCCGTTCCTGAAATTATTGCTCCTCCAATGGTAGTTCCCGGTGGTGTTTTTACCCGGCTTGCCGCCCTGGTAAAAACCATAAAAGGTAACCTGAACTATACTACCGACATAGGCACCGACCTGGGTATTATTGGCGATGAAATTACTTTTGACCCCGCAACACTGAAACCGATTTTGAAAATAAAACTCAACACTGGAGGGCATCCTGTTATTAAGTTTAAAAAGAATAAAACCGACCGCCTTAACCTGTATGTTGACCGCAGAGACGGACAAGGCCTTAAATTTTTAGTTACCGTAAGCACCACCACTTACACCGATATGCATGCGCTGCCCGGAAGTGCCAGCGTGCCACCCACGCCCGGCAGTCCAAGCCCCGCACCGGGCAGCGGCACCATAGCCACAGTTTGGGACTACAAAGGGGTTTACGTTATTGACGACCAGGAAGTAGGGCAGGTAAGTGATCTGGTAAGTGTTACGGTTGGGCCGGGGATAGTGTAGAAGGGGAATTGAAAATGGAGAATGGATGATGGAAGCACCTCGCAGCAATGCGGGGTGCTTTTTTTTGTTAAGTTTGTTGTTAAATAAACTGACATGAAAAAAATAGTGTTCATATTAATGCTGCTGACAAGTAAAATAGTTGCTCAACAAACAGCAAATGATTGTCCCGTTGACAGTATTTACGGTTATTCGGAAAATATGAACGTTGCAGGCTCTAAAACATTATACTCTTATGATGCCAACAACAACCCAATCAGAATAGAATATAAATATTGGGACGGAACAATGTTGCAAACCAATAATATCGACTCTAACTACTACGATAGTAATAACAATAAGATTATTTATTTGCGCTATTATCCGGCCAATGGAGGTATAACACGAACCCTCTATACATACGACAACAACAATAACCCTGCAACAGTATTAACACAGTATTGGGATAACAATAATTGGGTAAATAATTATAACGACATTTATCTATACAGCATCGAAAACAATCTTATTGAGCATACTCCTCAATACTGGACAAACAACGAATGGGAAAATAATTACAAATATTTTTATACCTACAATTCAAGCAATAACCAGCTTACCAAGTCTACACAGCATTGGGAAAATAATACATGGGTAAACTATTCACTAGCACTCTTTAATTATGATGTAAATAATAATCTGACTCTGATTGATGAACAAGGTTGGAATGAAAATTTAAATTCATTTTTATCAGGCATGAAAACCTTATATACATATAATTCCGAAAATCAAAATTTAGAAAAAATCTTGCAGATGCTGGAAGGAACAGAGTTTGTTAATTATTATCGTAATAGTTATTCCTATGATATAAATGGAAATATTATTAATGACATAAGATACCAATGGGATGGAACAACGTGGCTTTTGATGAATCAATATTCCTATACGTTCGATACTAATCATAATATGACTGAACTATTGTATGAAGAATGGATTGATAGCGTGTGGGTATCCACTTGCGGTAAATACAATTATTCCTATAATGGTTATAATGATATGCTTGTATATACACGTAGTCATTTAACTAATGGCAGCTGGATAACTTCTGATAGTGTGCAATACTACTATTGTGCAGCAAGTGGGATTGATGATTCGGAAAACGGATCTGATTTGTTTACTCTTTACCCAAACCCAGCCAAAGATTACCTGACAGTTTCCCTGAGCATAGGTGAAGGTCAAAAACAAAATTCGAAAATTAGTATTGTAAACTCCATCGGGCAGGTTGTCTTCAGTTCTACTCCCGATAGCTATCGGGACGACATTCAGCATTCGACATTCGATATTTCCCAACTCCCCACAGGTCTCTACCATTTGCTGCTTGAAGATAAGCAGGGCAGGGTGCAGGCTAAGAACTTTGTGGTGGCGCGGTAAGCTCACCCCCTCCTTTTTTCAAGGAAGGGGCAGGGGGAGGTCCAATGTGTGAATAATGCAACTCTTCCCAAAAATTGTGTAAGCCATTTGCTTGGTAATAGCAGCACCTTTGTTGCGTAAAACAATTATTCACCTAACTATGAAAGGTCCTAAACTATCACCTCTGAAAATACTGGCAGTAGCAGTAGTAAGCATTGGTTTAATTGCCATGTTTGTTATGTTTGCACGAGGATAAATACAAATTTCACCACCGATTACATAGATTCACACAGGTTTTTTCGCACTTAAATTTTAATCTGTGAAAATCTGTGTAATCTGTGGCAAAAGACTATAACCACCATGACAAAAATCAAACTCAGCAGCATACCCACCACCGCTCCTAAAAAGTTCAATAAAGAAAGCACCAAAAAAGAACTGCAGAAACTTAAGTTCAAAATTGAAGAACTGCAAAACCTGATGTTTGCCGAAAGCAAGCATGGGTTGCTCATCGTTCTGCAGGGCATGGATGGCTCGGGCAAAGACGGTGCAATTAAAAATGTTTTTGATGCTGTAAATCCTATGGGTTGCCGTGTTATTCCTTTTAAAGCTCCAACCGAAACAGAACTGAAGCACGATTTTCTCTGGCGCATCCATCAGCACACACCCGAGCATGGCATGATTGCAGTTTTTAATCGCTCTCACTACGAAGATGTAGTGATACAGCGTGTTCATGGCTGGGTAACAGATGATGTTATAAAACAGCGCTACGGGCACATCAGTAATTTCGAAAAACTGCTCAGCGATTCCGGAGTAACCGTGCTCAAATTTTACTTGCACGTTTCTAAAGAAGAACAACTCCTCCGCCTGCAGGAACGCATGAGCGACAAAACCAAAATGTGGAAGTACAACGAGAACGATATTAAAGAGCGCCAATACTGGAACGACTATATGAAAGCCTATCAGGATGCCTTTGAGAGCTGCTCTGAACATACGCCCTGGTTCATTATTCCCTCCGATCAGAACTGGTATAAAGAATACCTTATTGCAAAAAAAATTGTGGAAACGTTGGAAAGTTTTAAGATGAAGTTTCCCGGGCTTAAAGCCGCGAAGTAAGCTGCCGTCATTGCGATACGCCTTAGGCGTAGAAGCAATCTCATCAGCAGTTTTCTGTTTATTGCTTAGTTTAGCCCTCGTCTAAACCATCATACTCCTATGTCATCAGCAGATTTTACCCAAGCCAACCTCGACCAACTAATTACCCACCACGTAGGCAACAAGCAGCGTGACGAGAATGTAACACTTTCCACCGCTGCCACCGAAATCAATGACGACAGCATTGACTACCTGCTTGCCTATTTTCTGCAAACCATAAAGGTAGAGGAGTTCTATTCCTTCTCGCACACCGTGCAGCTGGATATGAATGAAGTTTACACCACCATTGCCGATCTGTTTGCTAATCCCAAGAAGTTTGTTGAGCATTCGCAGAGCATTTCCAAACTGCTGTATGAGCAAAGCACGCATCCCAAAATAAAAGAAGGCGAACTGAATATTGCTTACCTCAGCAACATTGTACTGGATAATGAAACTGTTAATGCCATCGGCATTTTTAAATCCGAAACCGATGTGCCTTTTATAAAAATGAAAAGCAGCGACAAGCATTTCACCATCACCCACGACATGGGCTTTGAACTGAAAGGCATTGACAAAGGCTGCCTCATCTTCAACACCGATAAAGAAAATGGCTACCAGCTGCTGATTATTGACACCGCCAACAAAGCAGCCGAGGCCCAATACTGGAAAGATGATTTTCTGAAAGTGAAACCCATCAACAATGAGTTTCACCAAACCAATCAGTTTATGGGTATTGCCAAAAACTTTGTTACCAAACAGATTGCGCAGGAGTTTGATGTAAGCAAAGCGGATAGAATTGATTTGCTCAACCGCTCGGTAGCCTATTTTAAAACCCACGACAACTTTGATAAAGCCGAGTTTGAAGAAGAGGTGTTTAAAGACCAGAGCCTCATTAAATCATTCCGCGATTTTGACAATAATTACCGCGAAAACAACGCCATTGAACTGGACGACAGTTTTGAGATTTCACCGCAGGCAGTGAAAAAACAAGCAAAGGTTTTTAAAAGCGTCTTGAAGCTCGATAAGAATTTCCACGTCTATATTCATGGCGATCGCAGCCTTATTCAACAGGGTGTTGAAAATGACGGACGCAAGTATTACAAGATTTATTTTGAGCAGGAATTGTAAACAAACTATCATAGTATGATTTCACTGATTATAATTTTTGGCGTAGCAGCTCTGCTGCTGATTTTGTTTCTGATTATTAAAAAAGGAAAAAGAGGCAGTGATTTCAGCGGTTCAACTCCATTGGATTCGGGTTTTCAATCTGGCACTGCCGAAACTAACAACAATAACTTTGATGGTTTTGGTGGCGGTGAGTTTGGCGGTGGCGGTGCCGAAGGTTCCTGGAGCGACAGCAGCGACAGCGGTGGCAGTGATTCCGGTGGGGGCGGTGATGGCGGTGGTGGCGATTAAAAAAACGAACTATTTATTGCTTAACTCAAACACTGTTATCTCAGGCAAAATACCAACTCTGCCAAGATAACCGAGAAAACCAAGTCCGCGATTTACATATAGTTTCTGTTTGCCTTCTTCATACAAACCAGCCCATTGTTTGTAAACATACTGTACAGGGCTCCATTTAAAGCCGGGGATTTCAATACCGAACTGAAAGCCGTGAGTATGTCCTGAAAAAGTAACATCAATATCCGGATGCTCAGGACGCACTTTAGCATCCCAGTGAGATGGATCATGAGATAACAATAGTTTTACGGGAAGGTGTTCAACACCCTTTTTGGCAACAACTAAATCACCATATTTCGGAAAGCGCATAGCACCACCCCAGTTCTCAACACCAATAATGGCAAGCTGTGCTCCGTCTTTTTCAAAAATATGATTTTGGTTGCGCAACAGTTTCCAGCCAAGGCGTGCGTGTATATCAACCATCTGTTGCAGGTTTGCTGCTTTTGCTTCCGGGCTGTCCCATGGAATATAATCACCGTAATCGTGGTTGCCCAAAACAGAATATACACCGTCTTTTGCTTTTATTGCTGATAACTCGGCAATAAAGTTCTCTGCTTCATCAGAGCGGTTGTTTACAAGATCTCCGGTAAAAAAAATCATATCGGCTTCTTGCTCTGACAATAAACCAATAGCCTTCTTCAGTGCGTTTCCGTTACTGAAGCTTCCGGAATGTATATCGGAAAGCTGAGCAATTTTATAACCGTTAAAAACATCGGGAAGATTGGGCAGTAATAGTTTTACGGTTCTTACCTTGTAATCAAAACCGGTTTTTACCATTCCATAAATAAAGGATGTGAATGGGAGCAGACTCATAATAATTCCCACCTGACTCATAAACTTGGTACGGGAGGTCGAATACTCAGCTTCTGCAAAAAAACCGAACTTCAAAAAACTCCATTTCAAGAAGCGTGTTATATCATCAAGCAATAGAAATAACGAACCTATCAGCTTAGAAAGAATTACAATCATGATTACACTTATGATGTAAATGCGAACAAACTTTGAAAGAAAAGTCTGTGGCATAAGCATCATCAGGAGAATAAAAACAAGACTGAATGCGGTAAAAAGCCAGTAGGCCCAGAATATTCCGTTTTTTGCTCCTGCAGAAAAATCACGACTTGAAGTTTTTACAGCCTGAAAAAAATAAATATCAATCAGAACTATAAGAATTACAGGAATTGCAAGGCGAAGAAGTGTCATTAAATTTAGAATTGGAGGGCAAAATTAACCATTATTAAACACCTCAGATTGGATTTTGTTTAGTCTGTTTTTCAGGTTACAAACATGTCGTTTGTCTAAAACTTTAAAATAGTTGTGTTTATTCAATAATTATTTTAATACATTTGCCTTATCGAAAAAAAATACAGGTTTAGTCGTGCATTATTTATAGCCTGTCATCAAGTATTCAGAAACTTAAAAAAAGCAAAGCATGAAAAAATTCTACAAACTAGCAGTAGCGCTAATCGTTTTAACCGGAGCACTAAATAGTGTAAATGCCCAGGACAATATGGGTATCGGAACATTAGCACCCGAGCCTTCATCCATTCTTGACCTTTCGGCAGATGATAAAGGATTTCTTGCACCACGTTTAACAACAACACAGCGTGATGCGGTAGTTAACCCTGCAGACGGTTTGTTAATTTATAATACAGATGATAAAACTTTTTGGTATTTTGATGGTGGCATCAACCAGTGGGTTCAGGCAATAGGTCCAATTGGACCTCAAGGTCCTGCCGGAACAAACGGCATAAATGGAATAAACGGAACAAATGGCGTTGATGGACAAAACGGAATCAATGGTGTTGACGGACAAGACGGAGCAACAGGTGCACAAGGAATAGCAGGAGCAACAGGTGCACAAGGAATACAAGGAGTAGCCGGAAATGATGGAGCAACTGGCGCACAAGGCGTAGCAGGAGCAACTGGTGCACAAGGCTTAGCAGGAGCAACTGGTGCACAGGGAATACAAGGAGTAGCTGGTGCCACAGGCGCACAAGGCGTAGCAGGAGCAACTGGTGCACAGGGAATACAAGGCGTAGCAGGAGCAACTGGTGCACAAGGCTTAGCAGGAGCAACTGGTGCACAGGGAATACAAGGAGTAGCTGGTGCCACAGGCGCACAAGGAATAGCAGGAGCAACAGGTGCTCAGGGAATACAAGGAGTAGTTGGTGCCACAGGCCCACAAGGGATACAAGGAGTAGCCGGAAATGATGGAGCAACTGGCGCACAAGGAATACAAGGAGTAGCTGGAAATGATGGAGCAACTGGCGCACAAGGCGTAGCAGGAGCAACTGGTGCACAAGGCTTAGCAGGAGCAACTGGTGCACAGGGAATACAAGGAGTAGCTG
>CANKAM010000044.1 GCA_947479755.1 Bacteroidota bacterium | reverse complement strand
GGAAACGCAGTTACCACCAACAGTTGGAGTACTGCAAATGTGGTTACGCAAGCATTAGCCAACAATGTAAAAGTAAGTTTGTGTGTTACCTTATTTTCTGACCATGCTGCATTCTTCGGAAATAATTCAGCAAAGCAAACGCTGATTACTAATCTGATAAACCTTGTGCAGCAGCGCGGAGCAAATGGAGTAAATATTGACTTTGAATCTGTGCCTTCAGGACAAAGCGCAAATCTTACTGCTTTTATGCTTGACCTTTGCAACCAGTTTCATACCTCCATTCCAAACGGTGAAGTCAGCATTGCCTTGCCATCAGTGGACTGGAGCAATACCTTTGATGTAGCTGCCATGAGTAATTGTGTTGACCAGTTCTTTATCATGGGCTATGATTATTATTATGGCGGCAGTGCACAGGCAGGTCCTACCGACCCTCTTTACAGCATGGTTTCCTCTTACAATTACAATCATGCAAAAAGCATCACTTATTACCTGAACCGCGGAGTTCCTGCAAATAAACTTTGCCTCGGCTTGCCTTACTACGGCCGCGAATGGGAAACTGAAAGCAATGCAGTTCCCTCCAACACAACAGGGAATTATAGCGGAACACGTTATTATAATTATGTGCGCGACAACAGCGGAACATACAGTAATCATCAGTACCATGCGGGGAGCAAGTCAGGATATTTTACTTATCAGAGCGGAGGAAACTGGAGACAGTGTTTTATCAACTCGCCTTACACGTTAGGTAAACGTTTTGAAATGGTGCAGTTGCGCGGACTGGCAGGCATTGGCATCTGGGCATTGGGGTATGATGACGGTTACTTAGATTTCTGGAACCAGATAGAAGAAAAGTTTACAGACTGTTATACACCCGCCTGTAACGATACACTTTACGATATGGGAGGTCCTTCACAAAATTATTACGACAACGAAAATTATACCTATACCATTTCGCCTGCTAACGCCTCGACCATAGACCTCAGTTTCTTTTCGTTTTCAACAGAAGCAAATTACGATACACTATGGCTCTATGATGGCAGCAGCAACGCAGCACCATTGATTGACTCTTACACCGGGACCAACACACCCGGTAACTTTACTACAAGTTCAGGTTCTATAACACTGCGCTTCAAATCCGATATAAGTACCAACTCTTTTGGTTTTAGGGCTTATTATTACTGCAATGAGATGGTGACGGATGTCCCCCTGAGCGAAGTCGAAGGGTTGAATGTTTATCCAAACCCTGCTGAAGATATGTTGACTATTGAATGTAGTGAAGACATAAAAGAAGTCAGGATTTATGATGCAACAGGAAAACTTATAGCCTCACCCCTATTGCCTCTCCAAGGGGAGAGAGGAACTGTTGATGTTTCACAACTATCATCAGGCATTTACAATCTCTGCATTTTCACTGATACTGAAATGCTGACGAAGAAAATAATCGTCAGCAGAAAATAGCCATTCACTTAAATTGCTTTGCGCACTTTGCGAAACCTTTGCGACCTTTGCGGTTAAAATAAAGATATGAAAATAGCAATCCTCGGCTGCGGAAACATGGGACTGGCCTACGCCCGCTCCTTTTTAAAATACAACTTGGTTACTACCGAAAACCTTTTACTGATTGAGAAAAGCGCAGAGCGTGCCGCACAACTAGCCGGAATGAACATCGGGAAAATAGCAGGAGCCATTACCAACGAAATCGGTGATTATGATGTAGTGATACTGAGTGTAAAGCCGCAGGATTTTTCGGTTACCGAAAAAGAACTCTCAGCGGTTTTGACTGAAAAGAATTTAGTGCTTTCTATTATGGCAGGCAAAAAAATAGCCTACATGTCAGCCGCATTGAAACACGATAACATTGTGCGCGCCATGCCTAATTCGCCAGCCCAATTAGGAATGGGAATTACTGCTTACACGGCTGCCGAAAAAGTAAATCCTAAACAATTGCGCATGGCCGAAAACCTGCTGAACAGCACCGGCCGCAGCGTTTATTTAGAAGATGAAAATCTGCTTGATGCCGTAACCGCACTGAGTGGTAGCGGTCCTGCTTATTTCTTTTACATTGTTCAGCAGATGACCGAAGCCGGAGTTAAGCTCGGCATTGAACCATCTGTTGCTTCCATGCTGGTAAAGCAAACCATGCTCGGCTCGTTTCACTTATTAAATCAGGCAACGCAAACGCCTGAGGAATTAATAAAAGCCGTTGCTTCCAAAGGCGGAACAACAGAAGCTGCCTTCAACGTTTTTAACCAAAAACACTTTGGTGAAATATTGCAGGAAGCCATTGCAGCAGCTGAAAGCAGGGCTAAGGAATTATCATCTGTGAAATAGATACATTTGCAACCATGTCAGAACATCAGGACGAAACCGCAAAACTTCTATCGCTCATACGCAGCGATTATTCAAAGCATCAACTCAGTGAAAACGATGTGGAGCAAAATCCCATTCTGCAGTTTTTGAAATGGATGAAAGAAGGCATTGAAGCCGGTCAGCCCGAACCAAATGCCATGACACTTTCAACCGTTACTGCAGAAGGAAAACCCGCCTCACGCATTGTTTTATTGCGCGGAGTAGAGGAAGGAAAATTTGCATTCTTCACCAATTATACCAGCAACAAGGGAAAGCAGCTTGCCGGAAATCCGTATGCGGCTTTAAACTTTTTCTGGTATCAGTTAGAGCGACAAGTAAAAATTTCAGGCAAAACGGAGCAATGCAGCCCTGAGTTTTCGGACGATTATTTTGCAACACGACCGCGCGAAAGCCAGTTGGGCGCATGGGCTTCGCTCCAGGGCGAAGTGATTGAAAGCCGCGAAGTACTGGTAAAAAACTTTGAGCATTACACCAAATTATATGAAGGCAAAACCATTCCCCGCCCGCCACACTGGGGTGGTTTTTTGCTGGCTCCCGAAGAAATAGAATTCTGGCAGGGGCGCACCGGGCGCATGCACGACAGGCTTGTATTTAACCTTCAAGACGATGGAGCATGGAAGATTTCGCGGTTAGCTCCATGAGGTTAGATGTGAGATATGAGATTTCAGATATGTGATGAACAATACTTACCTGAGTAAAAGTTCCTTTTGCGAAAAACAAATTGCTGAAGCGCCATTGCCTGATTTAGGTTTGGTGATTGTAATTCCTTGCCACAACGAGCCGCATTTACTTAAAACATTAAACGCTTTAGCGGCCTGCACTTTGCCCAAATGCAAGGTTGAAGTAATTGTTGTAATCAATGCTGAGGAAAACAGCAGCCAGGAAATTTTAAAAGAAAACACCTTTACAGAAATTGAACTCGAGCGCTGGATCATCAAAAACGATAGCGCTGCGCTGCGCTACTTTTATATCACCAACAATGCACTGCCGGCAAAAGATGCAGGTGTTGGACTTGCCCGCAAAATAGGCATGGACGAAGCCGTGCGCAGATTTGATAATTGCGATAACGAGAACGGTGTTATTGTTTGTCTTGACTCAGATTGCACGGTAGAAAGCAATTACCTTACCTCCTTAGAAAGTCATTTTCTTTTACATCCTTCCGCAACAGGGTGTTCGGTTTATTTTGAGCATCCGCTGGAGGGTGATGACTTTGTGCCGCAGGTGTATGAAGGCATTATCCGTTACGAATTATTTCTGCGGTATTACAATTGCGGCTTGCGTTTCAGCGGGTATCCGTTTGCGTGGCATACCATAGGTTCGAGTATGGCGGTGCGCACAAAAATATATCAGCAGCAGGGCGGCATGAATAAACGCAAGGCCGGTGAGGACTTTTATTTTCTGACTAAACTGTTTCCTCTGGGTGGATTTACTGAACTAAATGACACCACCGTATTTCCTTCGCCACGCCCATCAGAGCGGGTGCCGTTCGGAACGGGAAAGGCTATTACTAAATGGCTGGAAGAAGGAACCAACAACCTGCCAACGTATCATCCGAAAACGTTTACTGATCTGGCAGAACTGGTTCAACTGGTTCCTGAATTGTATGCTGCTTCGGTTGATACTATCACACAAAAAACACTACACCTCTCTCCTGCCCTGCTTGCATTTTTATCGGACAATGATGTGGAGAATAAACTAACGGAGATAAACGGTAACGTAAAATCAAAGGAGCAATTCATCAATCGCTTTTACCGTTGGTTTGGTAATTTTATGGTGCTGAAGTTTGTGCACTTTGCCCGTGATAATTACTATGGACAACAGAGCATTGAGGCGGCTGCAAAGGATTTACTCAACACTGCCGGCATTGAATTCAATGAAACGATAACGGCAAAAGAACTATTGCTGCTGTACCGCGAGCTGGAACGAAACAACAAAGCCGCCCGGATATTCAAGGCGGCTCTGGTGTGATTTCAGGAAAACCCGAAAGGTATTATTCTTCTGTTTTTTTCTTTTTAGGAGCAGCTTTTTTCTTTGGTGCTTCTTCTCCTTCAGCTTTTGCTGCTGCTTTTTTTGGAGCTGCTTTTTTAGCTACTTTTTTTACTTCTTCGTCAGGAAACAATGTTGTTGCCGGTTTTGCTTTTACTTCACCACCTGCTACATATTTCTTTGCCTGTTTGCGTTTACGTCTTACACCGTAAGAACCGTTAGAAATTTTTCCTTTTTTTGATTTGATATCACCTCTGCCCATAATGTGTTTTTGTTTATTGAGGGCGCAAACTTAGTAATAAAAATATCTACTGCAAATTCAATCGTTATTTCTGCAACCCAAGGATACTGAGGAACAACTTAAGTATATCTTCAGTTGTTGCAACTTCAATAGATATTCATAAGCAATTGGAAGGATTAAATATAGTTCAATGACGCATAGAAATCTACTGCAGAAGTGTGAATTTCATTCTGTTCTTCATGGCTATTGCTTTAAATCTGATTATTTTCATGCTTATTATTTATTTTACTAAAAACTCATGCACGCAAATATGAACTAATAAAAAAAATCATGCAAATTCATTATTCTACCCCACCCTTCCCGCAATAAATCCTGTAGTCCATGCTGCCTGAAAATTAAACCCACCGGTAATGCCGTCAATGTCCATTACCTCACCGGCAAAATACAGTCCGGGGCAAACAAGGCTTTGCATGGTTTGCGGATTTACATCAGCAAGGCTTACTCCGCCGCAGGTAACAAACTCTTCTTTAAAAGTGGTTTTGCCTTTAACCTCCAACTCATGATTAGTAAGGTAATTAATCAAACGGTTGCGGTTTTCTTTTTTCAGTTCGCTCCAACGCGTTTCTTCGCCTATGCCTGATTTGTCTAATAAATACAGCCAAAGGCGGGCAGGAATATCAAAAGGCTTGGTGTTGCTTATTTTTTTCAGGTTAGAAGTTTGCAGTTCATCTGCAATTTTTATGCGCGCCTCTTCCTCGTTCAGTTCACCCAGCCAGTTTACATGGGCTTTAAAATTATAATGCTGCTCACTAAGAACCCTGGCTCCAACTGCTGAAAGTTTTAAAACAGCAGGTCCGCTCAAACCCCAATGTGTAATCAGCACCGGGCCCTGTTGTTTCAGTTTTGTCTTTTCAATCCACACCGATGCATTTTCTACCGCAACACCCATCAGCGAGGTAATATCGTTATTGGGGATATTGAACGTAAACAACGAAGGAACGGGAGGTTCAATGCGGTGACCAAGATTTTTTAACCACACAAAACCTTCGGGTTTAGGGGAACCTCCGGTGGCAATAATTACTTTGTTCACCTTCTTCTCGTTATCACCCATAAATTTTAAAACAAACCCCGCTCCTGCTTTTTCAATAGCGGTTACGGATGCACCGGTTTTTACCCACACACCCAGTTTTTCGGCCTCTGCAACAAGGCAATCAATAATGCTTTGCGAATTATCCGTTACGGGAAACATGCGCCCGTCAACTTCTGTTTTCAGTTTTACCCCGCGGCTTTCAAACCATTTTACGGTATCGTTGGTATGGAAGTGCTCAAACGATTTGCGTAGAAATTTTTCGCCCCGCGGATAGTTCTTCACCAGTTGCGAAACCGTGAAGCAGGAATGTGTAACATTGCATCTTCCCCCACCTGAAACTTTTACTTTAGCAAGCAGCTTTTCTGTTTTTTCGTACAACACCACTCTGGCATCAGGATGATGTTGCTTGCACGAAATAGCTGTAAAAAAACCCGCTGCTCCCCCACCCAATACTGCTACTTCCATTAATATACTTCTTTGATTTTATACACCTGCCCGTTAAACTCCATTTGCTCACCGGCACTTAAACCCAGCAGTTTTTGCCCAATAGGCGAAGCCGGTGAAAGCACAAAAACAGTAGTTCCATCCACTTCTGTTTTACCTGCCGCAACAGCAATATAAAACGTGTTTTTATCCGTTACAACAATGCTTCCTGCAATAGCTTTAGTTGAATTCAATTCAGGATTTATTTTCAGCAAAGCGTTTTTTAGTTCATGTGCTTCGTGCAATTGCTTGCGGGCATTCTCCTGATCTATCTGCGCCATAGCTCTGCCCGTTTCATGCTTATCACCTGCGCTGCTTTTGTCTTCACTGTTGCCTGCTTCGGTAGCAGAATCCAGCGCAACCTGTGCATGGCTTATCCGCTGTTCTACAAATTGCAAACACAGTTGGTAAAGGCTTTTTTTATCGGGATGCTTCATTAAAATGAATTGGGGCTGCAAGTTAGTTTTTATGCCCTCAGCACTGATTTTTTACTCTAAAATGCTTCCTGTTTAATAAAAGATTAATTCCAACTTCATTTTTTATCATTGATTTTCAATTGATTATATATTTTGTTTAACTATTTTATATTTTCTTTAAACAAAATAAAAAGTAGTGATGTTATATGTCCATGTTAAACCAATTAAAATCCTACAAAATGAAAAAAAAATTTCTCTTTTTAGTAACGACCGGATTATTCGGTATCACCTCGGTCTTCGCGCAAAATGCGCGTGTACAAGTGATACACAACTCAGCAGATGCAGGTGCCGCCATTGTTGACGTTTATGTAAACGGCACATTAACCCTAAACGACTTTGCTTTCCGCACTGCAAGTCCTTTTGTAAACGTACCTGCGGGAGCTACAGCAGTTGCTATTGCACCTGCCAACAGCACCAATGTTGGTCAGGCAATTGCTACCTTTAACTACACCCTTACCGCAAACACGAAATATGTGATTGTGGCAAACGGTATTGTAAGCGTATCAGGTTACTCACCTGCTACTCCTTTCAACCTATATGTAAGCGCAATAGGTCAGGAAACAGCAAACATGATGGGAAATACCGATGTAATGGTATTCCACGGTTCTACTGATGCACCAACTGTATCAGTATGGGAAACAAGTGTACCTGCAGGACAGTTGTTCAACAATTTCACTTATGGTGATTTTGAAGGATATCTTGAATTACCTACTTCAGATTATGTAATTGAAGTGCGCGACAATGCAGGAACTACAACTGTAAAATCTTACGATGCTCCTTTAGCAACATTAGGTTTACAAGGTGCAGCAGCAGTAGTTGTTGCATCAGGTTTCTTAAACCCTGCTAACAACAGCAACGGTGCAGCTTTCGGTTTATGGGTTGCTTTACCAAGCGGTGGAAATTTAATTCCGCTGCCTGAATCAACTGCCGAAATCCAGGTGATACACAACTCAGCAGATGCTGCCGCAGCGATTGTTGACGTATATCTTGGAAGTGATTTAGTGATTGACAATTTTGCATTCCGTACAGCTAGTTCTTTTGTAGAAGTACCTGCAGGTGTTGAAATTGAAGTCTCTATTGCTCCGGCAAACAGCACATCAGTTGGTGATGCTATTGCAACATTCCCTTACTCATTGACTTCAGGTGAAAAATACATCATCGTAGCAAACGGTATTGTAAGCCCAACAGGTTATTCACCTGCTACTCCATTTGATTTGTATGTATACCCAATGGGTCAGGATGCAGCTGCAAGTTCAGGAAACACAGATGTTCTGGTGTTTCACGGAGCTACAGATGCACCAACTGTATCAGTATGGGAAACAGGTGTTGGAGCAGGTGAGCTGTTCAACAACTTCGTATATGCAGATTTTGAAGGATACTTAGAATTACCAACTGCTGATTATGTTATTGAAGTTCGTGACAATGCAGGAACTACAACTGTAAAATCTTACGATGCTACTTTAGCAACCCTAGGATTGCAAAATGCAGCAGCAGTAGTTCTGGCTTCAGGTTTCTTAAACCCTGCTAACAACAGCAACGGTGCAGCTTTCGGATTATGGGTTGCTTTGCCATCAGGTGGTGCTTTAGTAGAACTACCTGAATCTAAAGCTCAAATTCAAGTAATTCACAACTCAGCAGATGCTGCTGCAGCAACTGTGGATGTATATCTTGGAAGTGATTTAGTACTTAACAATTTTGCATTCCGCACAGCTAGTTCTTTCTTAGAAGTTCCTGCAGGTGTTGAAATTGAAGTGTCAATTGCTCCGGCAAACAGCACATCAGTTGGTGATGCAATTGCTACATTCCCTTACTCATTGACTTCAGGTGAAAAATACATCATCGTAGCTAACGGTATTGTAAGCCCAACAGGTTACTCACCTGCTACTCCATTTGATTTGTATGTATATCCAATGGGTCAGGATGAAGCTATTGTATCAACAAACACAGATGTATTGGTATTCCATGGTTCAACAGATGCTCCAACCGTTTCTGTATGGGAAACATCCGGAACTCCAGCAGAATTGTTTAACGATTTCAGCTATGGTAATTTTGAAGGATATCTTCAATTACCAACTGCTGATTATATAGTGGAAGTAAGAGATAACGCAGGAACTACACCGGTAGCTGCTTACCAGGCTCCGCTTGCAACACTTAATCTTGACGGACAAGCTTTAGTTGTTCTTGCATCAGGTTTCTTTAACCCTGCAAACAACAGCGGTGGTGAAGCTTTCGGACTATGGGCTGCATTAACCACTGGTGGTGATTTAGTAGAATTGCCTTCTGCAAGTTTAACAGGAGTTGAAGAAAACGCTTCTATCATTGGATTGAATATCTATCCAAATCCTGCACAGAGTGTATTGAACATCAATTTCAGTACTGAAGAAACTTCTGATGTAACTGTTAATGTTATCAACGTTAATGGCTCATTGGTTCAGTCAACTTCATTAAACAATGTAAACGCTGGAAACCGCGTAATGACAATTTCTACAGAAGATTTAGCTGCAGGTATTTACAATCTTAACGTTGTAACATCTGCCGGAATTGAAACGAGAAATTTTGTAGTGGTTAAATAAAGTGCTCTTGTTTCATAAGAACCCGCGGCTTCAGACAGCGCGGGTTCTTTTTTAAAAAAAATATAACATCATGAAAACGCTACCTATTCTACTTCTTCTTTCTGCATCAATATTATTTAGCAGCTGCGGTGTTCTTACAGACATTACTTACAGTGCTGCAAAAAGAAAAGGGCCTTATGATGCCATCATCGTTCCGGGTTTTCCATATGAGCAAAAGGCAGAATTAAATGTGATTTATAAAATCCGAATCTTCTGGGCTTATCATCTCTACAAAGAAGGCATTGCAAAAAACATCATCTTCTCTGGAGGTGCAGTACACACACCTTATGTAGAATCAAAAATAATGGCAGAATATGCCAAACAAATGGGCATTCCCGCAGCAAATATTTTTATTGAAGACAGCGCAGAGCACAGTACCGAAAATCTGTTCTACAGTTATAACCTTGCAAAAAAACATGGCTTTGAAAAAGTAGCTGTTGCCACCGACCCTTTCCAGTCGGGCATGATTTCATACCTCACCTCAAAAGACAAACTGCCGGTTGATTACATACCTGCAAAAGTTGAAACCATTGCTACCAAATACTGGAAAACGTTTAATTTCAACATCAACGAAAACATTGCTTTTAAAGAAGATTTTATTCCGCTTTCAGACAGAACTTCAAAGGAAGAACGTATGCGAGGCACACAGGGCAACCTTTATAGAGAGAGCAAAGAAATTATTCCTGTAAATTAGTCTGCTACTTCAGCACTATCCTTTCCGTCATTACCGAATCTCCGGTTGAAACTGTAAACAGATAAATACCTTTTGCCCAGGCTTCGGTATTTAGAGTAAACACTGGTGTTGTAAGCAATTTCTTATTACCCGAAAATACTTCCTGACCCATAGCATTCACAACTTTTATAGTTACTGCAGTGTTTGCATAGGAAGTTAAATCAACCGTTACTTTATCAGTTGCAGGATTTGGATAAACAGTAAATCCATTTTCATACAGCGCTTGTGAATTGATACCTGTTGATGCGCTGTCCTGATTCCATGCATAGTCAATAGTAATAGTGTCAATATCAATACTTGCATAATAAACCCATTGATCTGTTACCGTATCTAAATACCATTCTTCCTGAAACTGCGAAGAATCAATCACACTCTGGAAATCATCAAAGCTGCCATACATAGCTGAATCACCCACCATAAATATCCATGTTTGTCCTTCGGGATTATCACATGCTTTCAGGTTGTTAATCTCACCTGTGCAACTTCTGCGCACACCAATATAACCATTGTCCTGTCTGCCTAACAACCAGTTCCCGTTATTTCTTATTTCGTCAAAATCTGAATCTATCCAGTGAAGAGCAACTGCCATTTCGGTATAACCAAAAAACGGAAGTGTTGGATCAGGGCGATACATGGCCAATGCAACATTACTCACTTGTTTAACATACGGAAGATGCGTGTTATGATTTGCAGATGAGCGCGAATCCCAGTCAACCACTTCGCCCGATGTAGTAAAAACAGCAGTTGTTCCTACATTGGCAGCAAGCGGAAATTGCTGATAACCCAATTTGCCTTTCCAATAATCCTGAACCGATGAAAGCGTTACAGCATTGTGTTTAAAAATGGCAATGTCTTCATCCATAAGAACCGAACTTTTTGAAATAGCGCTGGCACCTTCCGCTAATGTTGGAAAATCTTCAACGTTTAAAGTCTGAAACTGTGAAAATGCTGCAAAATCATTATGATTCCAAAGATTGGAATCCTCAATCAATGTTCCGGTTTCAAGTGCAACCAGTGGATGAAAATAAGTGCCCGCACTCCATTGTGCCATCACTCTGTCAACATCAGAGAGTTCGCTGTTAAGCGTAAAACTACTTTCCAATGAATGGCCAATTGAATAGATCGTATCCAGTTCTGCGCCCCACGAATAAATCACATCATCCAGCTCTATGGAGGAACTTGCCAGAAATCCTCCTGCATGGGAAGTAGACCCGGGAACCTCACCAAAGCCGGTAAGCAGATAAATCAGGTTACTGTGATTTTGTCCGTAGGCATTATCATATTTTCCAAAATAATTTCTTCCTGCTGCAGGAAAAAATACGCCCTTATCATTGGTAAGCATTAAAAATTCTTTGAGCAGAATTTTAGATGCTTCTGTTGCAAGGCTTTTTATTTCCGCATCCTCGGCAAAGTCAGCAAGATTTAACAAACCCGCCAACGTATAGGGCGCATACACCGAAGAAAAGAATTCATAAAAACCATAATCTACTTTCATGTGTAAAAAATGCCTCAATCGGGTATCAAGTTCTGCATCAATAGGTCTGTCGTATTTCTCGTGAAGCAGCCAGTCCGAACCCATCCACATGATGTGATGATTTTCTGACCAATAAGTCCTTTGCACTTCATTTTCCGTAAGCCAATACGGAACAGAATTTAATACCGGTAGTATCTGACTATCATACGTTCCATTGGTAAAGTATAAAACCCTGATAAGTTTTACAATATCAAAATCACTGGTCAAACCCGTAGCAATTCCATCTAATAAATCATTTAAATAAACAGGGTCAACCGTTCCGTTGGCATAGGCCTGAATAGTTATTGCGTCATTAATAGGGTTAGCAAGTGCATTGTTGATATAATCCGTTCTGCGCTGTTCATATTCAGGGTTGGTGGCTGTTGCCGGTTGAAAACAAGATGTTGTAAATACTGAAATAGCAAATACTAAATTGATTACAAAAAATTTCATATAGATATATATTTATGGAACTCAAATATAAACCCCAGATAAACAGTATATTAAAATAGTCGCTTAACCATTACTTAACATGGTTAGGATGCATTTATTTAAAGTTGAGTTGTGGTTATTCAGAAAATCATTTCCCAAACCTTCCCGGCAAATCACCGAAAAAATCTATCATCTTGCGCAGCACATCAAAGTACAAGGTAAACATCAGCAAAAGCGTCATGGCCCAAATCACCATCAGGTTAGCCCAAAACGTATCAATGTAAATACCAAAGAAAGGCTTTTGCGGAGCAAAAAACTGCGCCCTCAACACCGTTGAATGATGCGGGTCCACATAAATAGGGTCAATACGTTGTATCATTCGTCCGCCACGTTCGGTCATCTTATCAATATCATTCTTGTTGGTCACCAGCTCCATCAAACTCTCATTCGTGTATTGAATTTTCATATTCACAAACTCAGCTTTCATTTCAGCTGTCTTGCTAAACTGTGTATTTAATTTATCTACCGCATTAAAAGCATCATTACTTTGCTTTTGATAATACTTCCTCAGTAAATCAAAATAAGACTGTGTCTGCACGGCAATATTTTCGGTAAAATGTTTGTAATCTAAGCTGTCCAGTTTATTAAAAGGAACTCTAACACGAGTAAGTTTCAACTCATCACGAATCTCATCCTGCACTAATTTTAAATCCTTTTCAATGCTCGCTTTCTTCGAAGGGTCAGAAAGGTTAGAAGATGCGAAATCAATTTTCCCTTTCAGCTTTCCAATCCAGAAATTGTTTTTAAAATCTGCCTGACTTTTCTTTTTGTTCAGTTCAAAAAACTGCTTTTCATATTTATTGCTCTTAAACTGATTTACCGCCAATGCCTCATACGCCCAGCGCGAAGCCATCACCTCACCCGCCAGCGGCACCGTACTGTGCGAAGCAAAATTCGGGTTCAGCTTATCAAACTTTACAATCACACCGCTCAACAACAACTGCGGAATAATCAAGAATGGTATCAAAATATAAATTGTAACAGCAGAATTAAAACTGGAAGAAATATTCAGCCCCAAAAGGTTGGCAAAACAAAACGTTGAAAACAAAATCACAAAATAATCCACATTCATTCCCCTGATTTCCAAAATCCAGTTGCCCAGCAGAATAAACGTTATCGCCTGCACAGCCGAAAGAAAAAACATAATCCCCACCTTCGAAACCAGATAACTCCAACGGCTCAGATTTAAGAATGCTTCGCGTTTTAAAATCTTCTGGTCGCGGATAATCTCCTCGGCACTCACCGTTAAACCAATAAACAGCGCCACCACCACACACATAAACATGTAAGCCGGAATATTATCGTTGTGATAATACACATAGCTTGTTTCTTCACTGCTCGAATATTTCACCAGATAAGCCAGAATAAACGCCAGCAAAGGCGCCTCCAGCAAATTAATCACCAGATACTGCGTGTTCGAAAGCTTCGAAAGCACATCACGCTTTACAAAAACCTTAATCTGGCTCAGCAGCGAAGGCACTCTGTACGAAACCGGAATTTCTCCCTGATGCTTCGATGTATCTACCGCCTCCGGCTTAAATTTAGTCGTGTACTTCTTGTTCCATTCTTTAGGCGTAATCTTCCTGTTCTCCGTAATCTGCCCGTATTCATCCACCACCTTCGTTTCAATGGTGTTAAATATCTGCTCAGGATTTACGTTACCGCAACTTTCGCATTCTACTTCATCACTGTTAACCTGTCCTGTCTCCGTTTTAAAATAACTTACTGCATCAATCGGATTACCATGAAACAACGGATAACCGCCCGTGTCCAGTATCAACAGCTTATCAAACAATTTAAAAATATCACTCGAAGGCTGGTGAATAACCACAAAAACCAATTTGTTCTTCAGCGTCAACTCTTTCAGCAAGTCCATAATATTCTCCGAGTCACGTGACGAAAGCCCTGAAGTAGGTTCATCCACAAACAACACCGTTGGTTCCCGGATTAATTCCAACGCAATATTCAAACGCTTGCGTTGCCCACCGCTTATCTTCTTGTTCAGCGGACTACCCACTTTCATGTGGCGTATCTCATACAGGCCCAAACTTTTCAGCATCTCAATCACCATTTTGGTGATACGGAATTTACTGTATCCGTCAAAACACAATTGCGCATTATAAAACAGATTTTGAAAAACCGTCAGGTCTTCCATCAGCAAATCATCCTGCGAAATATATCCTATAACACCCTCCGCCCGTTTCTTGTCGCGGTGAATATCTATACCATTAATAGTAACACTTCCGCTCGTTGGCGGAATAGTTCCGTTCAGGATACTTAGTATGGTTGACTTTCCTGCACCGCTCGCGCCCATAATACCAATCAGCTTTCCGGTTTCCTCCCTGAAAGAAATATCATGTATTCCCGTCTTCCCTCCCGGAAATTTGTAGCAAACACTGTTCACCGCAAACTCCAAAGTAGCCTCATCCGAGTCTTTCATAAACTGGCCCACCACATCACTGTAATAAACCGCAGGCATCTTCTTCCCTTTAATAGACGAGCCCGAAGTAAAAATATACGAACGACTTTTCAAAACAGGCTGCCCGTTCAACGTCAGTTCTTCCTCACCCAAATAACGCAGGAAATACATATTCACACTCGAAACCCGCATCACCCTCACCATCCCCGTCAAATTTTCCGACAGAATATGATGCACTTTCTCATTCCCGTTCTTGGAAGCAGAAATAATCAAGAAGTCATTAGAATCAATTACCTCATTTTCGGGATGCGTTACAAACCAGAGGCAACGTACAAACTCCTGACTGTCTATATTAAACGTTTCCGAAACCGTGGAAACAAACTCCATCTCCTCGGGCGAACTTTTTTGTTCCGAGTTTACATACTCCACCAAACGCAACAGCACCACCATCTTCTGCTTCTGCGTTAATTCAGAATTTATCTGCGTGCAGATTTTCAGAACTTTTACAGAGTTTACCGAAGTCTTTTTCTTTTTGCCGGTGTCTTCCTGTCCGGCTTTTCCCCTGTATTGTTCAATAAATGAATCGAAAACTTTAAGATACTCCTCAACCTTCTCACTGTTCAGCTGCTGGCGAAGGAAAAGCGCAACTACATCACGCCCGCGACTGCTGTCAGCCTGCGGATTGGTGATGAGCGCAAAAAGCTGCATCAATGCTTTTAATATCCTTTCACTCATGAGTTGGTATCTACAAAAAAGACATTACTCTCGCCTCAGGCGAGACAATAATGTCTTCTTCTTTCTCTGCTATTTAGAATAGTCTTTCTTCGTCTTCTATTTCTGCTTGAAACCAACTAATAACACAGCACAACCCGAAGTTCCGCCTGTTGAGTTAAGTTGCGCTTCAATAGTGCAATTCAATGTTGAATTCAATTTAAAATCCCAGTGTGGCGCATTTTTATGTTCGCTGTTGGTGAACAATAAATTACGTTCCTGATCGTAAATAGAGAAAATCAGATTTCCATCGCTGAAACCGCTGCATGCTGCCAAACGGTAGGTGCTTCCTCCAAAAAAGGTAGCGCTGAATTCTGCTACTTCCTGATTAACGAGCAATGCTCTGTAAGATTGTCCGTCAGAGATAAATTCCGCTGTTATATTCTTTCTGCAAACGCTGGCAATTGAATCGCACTGTGCATTTGCGGTAAAGAAACCTGACAAGGCTATAATAAATGTAAAGAGTGTCTTTTTCATACTAGGTTTTTATTTTTCGGGTTTATCCTACAATTGAATTTCTGATAGCAGCAATTTTATCACTTATTGCTTTCAGGTGTTCTTTAGTAATGGTAACTTTTGAAGTGCTGTTGATGGTGGTAATTTTATTGGCCTCATCCGATGTTGGTTTCACGTATTTGTATTCTACGGCAACCGCATCAAAATCATAAGCCAACTCATACAACTGATCTAAAAGAGCAGCTACTTCTTCCTGACCACGGTAAGGATTCAAAGCTTTAATTAAGTTATCAAGTGTATATTTTTGCTCACCCAGTCTTTCCATAACTCTTGCATTGCTGCTGCTCTGAGCAATGGTAGTAGTGAAATACAATGTTTCAATCCAGCCACCGGCAAGAATTAAAACACCAATATCTTTCTTGTCATTGTCTTTCAAAAAAGCATCGGAAGCGCTGTAAGCATCGCCTACCATTGCCAGCATCGAATCTTTTTTACCAAGATTATTTTGAAAACGGTCAATGGTTTTAGCATCAAAAGCTCCAAGAATTCCCAGTTCATCAGAAAGTTTACGAACTGCTTTAATGTAGCCAAGTGCATCCTGACTGTTATCATATAAAGTTACATAACCAACATCAGCACCATAAACGCCAACGTTCAGGGCTTTTTTGTATTTGGTAGTATATTTCTCTGCATTTTTTGAAGTGTTAAGCATAGCGTTGTTATACTTCGCTCCTGTTTCTTTAATCAACATAGAAGTTTGCACAGGCGAAGGAATGCTGAACAAAGTACCGCCAACACTCACTACCTGATTGGCAGTATCCGGTGGAGTTGGTCCATCGGGGTTTGGCTTAGGGTCTCTTTCGCAGCTATCGCATCCCGCTAAAAAGAGAGAAGCAATTGCAGCCGACCATACTAATGTTCTGAGCTTTAGAAAAGTTGAAGATACCATCATCGTTCAGGTTTTGTTTAAGGTTTTTAGCTGATTTTAATAAAAATCAATAGGCAAATATAACGCTAAAGCTATGCTAAGGTTACCAAGTGTGTGATATTTTTTCGCAGAATTATTAACAAGTCTTTTCAAACCTGTTTTAAAGCCTCTTTTAATAGCTGCTTTTTATCAATGGGAATCACTCCTGCTTTTTCGCAAGCCAAACCTCCTGCAAGGTTGGCTAATTCAGCCAGTGTTTTGCTATCCGTTTTTGCACCCAGACAAAGTGCAGCAACTGCAATTACCGTATCACCTGCACCGGAAACGTCTATTACATTTCGCTTGTGAGCAGGTAAAAGATGCTTGCTTTTTCCGTCTGTTATAAAGACACCATTTTCTGAAAGCGTGAGCAGTACCATTCCTGCATTCAGTTTATTTTGCAATGCCTGGGCTGCCTTCTCCACCTCTGCCCTATTCTTTGGATTCAGGTTTTTTAGTTTCAAACCTTCTTTCAGTTCTTTAAGGTTGGGTTTAAAAAGTGTAACACCGGTATAGGCAAGGAAATTTCTTTTCTTAGGGTCAACGGCTACCGGAATATTTTTCTTTCCGACAAGTTTCACCACTTCTTTAATTAGAGCAGCTGTTATACACCCTTTGTCATAATCCTCAAAGACAATGACAGTAATTTTTTGCTTTTTAATAATGGAAGCAATCTTTTTAAACAACTTTTTTTCTTCTGAAGAAGAAATCTCCTTTACCGTTTCTTCGTCAACACGCAGCACATGACTGTTGTCACAAATGATGCGGGTCTTAATTGTTGTAGGCCGGTTTTTTATTGGCAACAAGCCTTGTGTTGATAGTTTATTTTTCTTAAAAAGCTTGTTTAATGTCTTTGCATTTTCATCATCACCGGTGATGGCACAAACAATGGGTTTTGCTCCCAGCGATTGAATATTCAACGCCACATTTGCAGCACCGCCCAAACGTTCTTCTTTTCCTGTAACATTCACCACAGGTACAGGTGCTTCGGGCGACATGCGCTCTATGTTTCCTTTAATATAGGAATCAATCATTACATCACCGATAATGAGAACGGTTTGCTTTTCAAACGATTTGAATAAATCCGAAACTGATTTGCTATTCATTTAAAGAGGCTTCAATTGAGCAACTGATTGTTTAATTCTTTTTGCCGCTTCTTTCAATCGTTCGTCAGAGGTTGCATACGAAATACGGATGTACCCCGGTGCACCAAATGCCTCACCGGGAACCAGACCAACATGCGCTTTGTTCAACAAATACATGCACAAATCATCTGCATTTTTAATTACGGTTTCTCCGTCTGTGGTGTTCAGCAAGGCTGATATTTCAGGAAAAATATAAAATGCACCATCGGGAACATTTAGTTTAAATCCGGGAATTTCTTTCAACAACGAAAGCATAAGATCGCGTCTCTGAAAAAATTTCACGCGCATTTCCTCCACAACATTTGGCGGTGATTCTATGGCCGCAATTGCAGCCCGCTGAGAAATGGAACTGGTAGCAGAAGTAAACTGCCCCTGCATTTTGTCGCAGGCTTTGGCAATATATAAAGGTGCGCCAATGTAACCCAGCCTCCAGCCTGTCATGGCGTATGCTTTTGAAACACCATTGATGGTAACAACCTGTTCTTTTACAAAATTGAACTGCGCAATGCTTTCGTGCTTGCCTATAAAATTGATGTGCTCATAAATTTCGTCAGAAACGATGATGATGTTGGGATGCTTTGCAATAACTTTTGCAATTGCTTCCAGTTCTTCTTTTAAGTAAAGTGATCCGGTTGGATTGGAAGGCGAACTGTAAATCAGCATCCGCGTTTTGGAGGTGATGGCTTTTTCTATCTGTTCGGCACTTACCTTGAAATCGGTATCAATAGTTGAAGGAATTAAAACAGGAACACCCTCTGCCAGTTTTATAATTTCCAGATAACTTACCCAATAAGGAGTTGGCACCAGCACCTCATCACCGGGATTGATTAAACTCAACACCACATTGGCAATACTTTGTTTGGCTCCGGTTGAAACCACAATCTGGTCGGGTGTATACTCCAAACCATTTTGCTCTTTAAATTTTTTGGCAATTACTTTTCTCAAATCCAGGTAACCGGCAACAGGCGGATAAAAAGAGTAATTATCATCAATAGCTTTTTTAGCTGCAGTTTTTACAACATCAGGTGTATTAAAATCGGGCTCGCCCAATGCAAGTGATATAATGTCAATGCCTTTCTCGGCAAGCTCGCGGCTTTTGCGCGACATGGCAATGGTTTGCGATTCGGAAAGAGAATTTATGCGGTCGGATAGTTTATTCATAACGCACAAACCTACATGAATTTTAAATTACTGCAAAAGGTATGGGTTTAGTCCTTTTTAGTAATAAGTATTTTTATAATATATTCAGCTATTGCCTTTCCCTGCTTCTCCCCCTCTTCCATTGCATTCATATAATGTATTCCTGCATAAATTCTGCTCATCGATGCTTCTTGTGCTGCCTCGTTAAATGAATTAAATTTCCTTACAGTTAGATTATAAGGCACTTCTGTTGAGTCAACAAAAGAAGTATTATCTCCGATTAAATCAGTTAATACCGTTGCTGCCGCATTTGAAATAACAGCGTGTCCGCTGGTATGTTCAGGAAAGGGAGGTGTTTCAAAAATGGGTCGCCAATCAGAGTTTATATAACGGTTGATAAACGTTTCAGGGCGCATTAAATTGGTGCGGTATTTTTCGTCCCAGCAAGAGATAAATCCATCAAAAAAGGCAATAGATACCAGCGCATAAATGCTTGAACTGGTAAGCATATCCAACTTTTTATCTTTAGCAACAATTTTCACAATATTCATCCAATGTCCACCCGGAGTAAGCTTGCGCGACACATACATAAAATGGCCGGATGCTTCATTATGCGCAGGACTATCGTCCCAGAATTTTGCAATCTCCAATTTTTCGGTAGTGAGCTCATTCACCGTTTTATAAACAAAGTAATTCTGCTTGTAAAAATCGGAAGCTGTATCGGTGCTGAATTCGAAAGGTGGTGATGGTTTAAACTGGTCTGCAGTTTTCATAACCATCGGACGAATTTTATTCCAATTAGGTTCAAGTGCATCCGTGTATGCCGGTGGCGTTGGCTCCCATGTTCCGGGTATTCCTTTCAATTCATAACGCTGCATGGTTTTAAGTTGTATGAAATTGTCCTGCTTCACCCAAGCAATAATGTAATCAGATAAATCGTTACCATATTTTATTGAGTTCTCAATGGTTTTAGATTCTATATTTTCCTTTTCCAGTTTATTGAGTAATTCTTTTTCGGCTGCATCAGTTACAAACACCCGATAAACTAATGCCCTCGCCACTTTACTGAAGGCAACAACTGCTGAATAGCTGAAATCATAATTCAATTTAGTATCAGGTTTGGGAAGTTCGCCAAGTCCGTTCAGTTGTTTGCCAAGCGAGGCATAATCTGTTGAAGTATTTATCAATGCTTCATAAGCAGCTATGTTGCAATACGCATAAATACGACTTGCCTGTGGCGGATTAAAACCATCCTGAATAATGGCTTGCGAAAGTTGTTCAACTAATGTGTGAAGAATATTTGCACTTGCGGTATCAGCATTACCCGCAACAGATAATTTGCTCACTGCAAATAAAAGAACTACTAAAATCAGCTTTGAATTTTCCACAACTTATTTATTCAATAAAAACACCTGCATAAAATCATTGTTATTCCCAACCAAAAATAGATGTTCATTTTTTGTAGAACGAATTGGTACAAATGATTTTGCATTTCCCGAAACATAAAAACCACTCTTATTCACATTTAAACTTTTAAAGCTACCATTACCATCACCCTTTAATATCAGGCCAATCCCGGCATCGCACCTTCCGGCATAAGAATGAAATCCAAAATTATTTCCCACTGCAATTAAATCAAGGTTTTTATCGTTATTAATATCATCAACTACAATGCTGTTGATTGGAGACAGTTGTGCCTCTATAGGTAATTCCGAAATCTCAAAAACTTCATTCCCTTTGTTTTCAATGTAAACACTGGCAAATATTTGTGCGTACAGCTTTTTTGCGTTTTTCATTTTCTCTTCGCCAAAATAATCCTCTATTGATTTGCTTACAAAATCCTTGTAGTTGATGTATTTCCGTTTCAATGAAATAACCTGATCCAGCAAAACATCGCGATCGTGAACGGGAGTATTTCTGCCATTGATGTAGTTGCTCATTACTCCATCTATTGTTCCGTTTCCGTCAAAGTCATCTGCATACACGCTCATTGGTTCTATCTCTGAAACTTTGAAACGTGTGTTCAACCCAATGTTTCCTGCTATATAATCCATATCACCATCATTATCAAAGTCGCCTTCAGCAATACTGTTCCACCAACCCGAAGTATTATTAAAGCCAATTTTTTCCGTAATGTTGACAAACTTTCCATTTTCATTTTTAAAAAAAGTAAGAGGCATCCACTCTCCTACTAGAATCAAATCAATTTGCTTGTCGTTATTGAAATCCGTCCACAAGGCAGATTTAACCAACCCGATTTTTGAAAGTCCGGAAGCAAGCTGTTCAGTAACATCAGTGAATTTTCCGTTTGCATTTTTAAATAAATAACTGTTCGTACATAAGGGATATTTTCCCGGAATTGCTTTACCACCAATAAAAACATCCGTCCAACCGTCATTATTAAAATCTGTTGCAGCTATGCAGGAAGCATCACTCAAACTCTGCGGAAATACATCTGATGCTTTTGTGAAATTGCCCTTACCATCATTCATGTAGCAGCGCGAACCAAGACTTCCTAAATTATTACTACCTGATTCATTGCTGCCCGAAAGAACAAGCAAATCAGGATATTTATCATTATTTACATCTGCAAAAACAGATGCCACATCTTCTGCAACTTTATCCAAAGCAAAGGGAGTGTTAGTTCCTTTATTAAAAGCGCCATCTGTATTTTGCAAATACAATACACCTTCAGAATTTGTTGCTCCGCCAACAAAAAAATCATCCAAACTATCACCATTTACATCGGCAACAGCAATGCACGGACCTTCCTGCGAAAGTTTGTGCAACAACAATGGTTCGCGTTTAAAATCGTTGTAATTATTCTCAACATGCTTGAAATCCATTACTGATCTTTTTTCAAGTTCAGTGAACAATGTTTGATTTGCAATTTCAGTCGTAGCTTTTTCTAATAACGCTTCTGAACGTTTTACTTTTAAAACCTGATTTGACTTTACATTTCTTATCGTCTGATTATTTCCATCAAGCCAATGAATAATAAGTGAATCGATTTTTAGAATTTCTTTAGCCATTCCGAAATGAATGAAAGGTTCTGATGTTGATTGAAAACCACGTGTATTCAGCAATTCAGTGTATTGTTTTTGCCCGTTGTAATAAATCCACACCTTAATTCCAAGTACTGTTTTTTTATCAATATCGTTGACAGGATTTATCCTTAAAAAATTGCTGAACTTATTTTCCGATGAATTATTTCTATAAAGAAATGAAACTGTATCTAAATTATTTACCACCAAGTCCAGATCGCCATCGTTATCCAAATCACCGTAAGAAATTCCATTTGAGTTTACCGTCTGATTAAAGCCCCATTCATTGATTTTATTGCTAAAAGTCAGGTCTCCATTGTTTTTAAAAATATAATTCTGCAAGCGCAACGATGGCATTTTATTAAAAGCATTAAATAAATCTTTTGCAAAATTCTCCTTGATACCATTCTTCATTAATGAATCCAACTGATAAATAGCAAAATCATTGTCCATGATATTTTTCTTAATTCCATTGGTGACAAACACATCTTTGAAACCATCGTTATCAAAATCAGCAAACAACGTTGACCAGCTCCAGTCGGTATGGGCCAAGCCTGAATAATGCGCTATGTCACTGAATGTCCCGTTACCGATATTCAATTGCAAAGTATTTCTCACCAACTGATGATGAAAACCTTCGCGCGCAAGTTTGTCGTGATAATCATTGGTATGTCCGGGTTGATTTTTCTGTTTAACAGGATCTTCCGGATACATATCAGCTACCATAACATCAGGCAAACCATCGTTATTAAAATCCGCAATATCGCAGCCCATTGAGTGCAGACAAAAATGTTTGAAAGCAGATTTTCCTGTTTCGCTAAAAGTTCCATTCTGATTATTGATGAATAAATAATCAGGCTCTTTCATGTCGTTGCTTACATAAATATCTGACCACCCATCAAGGTTTATATCGGCACAAACAACACCAAGGCTTAACGCATCTTTTTGAGTTATACCGGCTGCTACGGTAACATCCTGAAATTTATTATTACCCAGATTATGATACAATCTGTTAAACCCTATTTCCTCATTTCCTGTTTTGGAAAGGTTTACCCCCAACTCAAAAATATGATTGTTATTGATTACAAATAAATCCAGTAAACCATCGCGGTCATAATCAAAAAAAGAAGCGTGAATGGAAACTCCTTTATCATTCAAGCCATATTCTGCAGCCTTTTCAGAGAAGGTAAGGTTGCCGTTATTAATAAATAATAAGTTACTTAAACTTTCAGACGGAGCACTATTTAATCCCGAGCGGCAAACGTAAATATCCAGCCAGCCATCCGCATTTACATCAGCCATAGTAACTCCTGTATTCCATCCGTCAAGAGCTTCCACTCCGGCAGATTTTGTAATATCCTGAAACTTTAAATCACCTTTATTCAGGTATAACTTGTTGCCAACTTCATTTCCTGAAAAGTAAATATCCTGCAAGCCATCGTTATTGATATCACCGATTGCAACTCCTCCCCCATTCCAGTGATTGGGGTGGTTTAAAGCATTAAAATCTTCGGTATCGTTAACGGTATTGATGAAAGCAATTCCGCTTTGATTTTGATTAAGAAGGGTAAACAGTTGCTTACTTTTATTCTGAGCTGATGAATGGGTAAACAAAAATAACAGCAAATAAAAAATTGCGAAACTTTTATTTTTATTCATGAAAACAACCATTAAATACTTTCGGTATAAATCAGTTTCTCTTCCACTCTCTCAAACCCCATCTCTTTTAACTTATCAGCATACAAGTCTAACTGCTCCTGATGCTCAGGCTTTTGTTTACCTGTTTTAAAATCAATCACTGTCGCGTATTTGCCATTGATAATAACTCTGTCGGGACGAAGCCAGGTGCCATCAGTCAGGAGAATATCAGCTTCTGTTTTTATAGTAAGTCCTTCAGCAAAGAGCGGTTTTATTTCAGGCTTGTTGAGCAATGCAACAATTTTCTCTTCCAGTATTTTTTTTTCTTCCGCTTTTATCAGACCATCATTTTTCATTGCTAACAAAACAGGTTGAATATCGTTCTCTGTAAATATCTGTGAGATGGCGGTGTGGAAAAGATTGCCCCACGTTATTCCCAAATCCTCTTCCCACAACTTTTTGGAGTTGCGACTGATTAATAATTTCTCGCGCCAGTCCGATGAAATCAATTGCTCGAGACGATACGCATTTTCTTTTGTTTCTGTTTTGGAAACGTATTTCATATCCGTTCCAAAACTGTAGCTGAACTTTTCGGCTTGCCATTCCTGTTTGTGCTCCAGCCATGCTTTCAAGGCGTAGGGAATGGATGAGATGTTATCTTTTACTTTTTCCGGAAGAGGCGAAAGAACATACAACCTGCTTACAGGGCGGGTAAAAGCGACATACAACAGGTTAAGAAAGTCAAGTGTTGTTTTACTTACTTCGGCAGTGTAATCGTTTGCAAAATCAGTTTGTTCCAGCGTTTTGTTAGCACCCACCAAGGCAATTTTCATAGGAGCTAACTCCTTTTTTTCTGATGTATCCAACCAAAGCGTGGAGCGTTTTACATCAACCTCATCTTCTGCAAAAGGATAGATGACAGCAGGAAACTCCAACCCTTTTGATTTGTGAATAGTCATCACATTCACCGCATTAATTCCCTGCGGAACAACGATGGATATTTTATTTTTCTTTTGTTCCCACCATTGCAGAAACTCGCCCGGATCGTTGGTATTGCGCGAGGTGTAGGAATGAACGGTGTCTAAGAAAAACTGTATGTAGGGATCGGGAACTGCATTGAAAAATGCATCCGCCATTTTCTCAAACACTTCATACAAAGGGTACTTTAACAAGGTTTGCGCATGAAGCTGCGGATGGTGTTGTTCAAGGTATTTACTCAATCTTCCAACGGCAGACTTCTGCAAATAATACAAAGTTTCCACTTCGGCAATATTGTCTTTACTGTTGTATAAAAAGCGAAGCAATGAAATCAGAAAATTAACTTCTGCCGATTGCGACAGCAATAATGATTCAGAAGAGATAACATTCACCTCGTGTTCCAACAAGTAGCGGGCAATTTCAGAGGCATGCGTGTTTTTGCGGGTGAGTATGGCAATGTCTTTTAACTGAAATCGGTTGGCAACCAGTTCATCAATTACGGATTTAGTTTTCTCAAAAACTTTTTGGTGATAGTCATCATCATCAACAATAAAATCAAGCGTTACCAGTCCGCCTGTGTTGTTGGTATCGGCTTTCTGACTGTGGTTATCGTAGATTACGCTGTAGCTTCCGCTTATTCGTGCTGAGAGAAACGAAAAGAAATCATTGTTAAAATTTACTACTTCTACTTTGCTGCGGTAATTTGAATCCAACTGCCGTTGCTCGATGTTGCGCTCCAGCGTTTGTTGACGCTGTGCAATCAGTTCGGGGAAAATGCCGTCATTGTCTTTGCTTGCTTTTTCGAGCAAGGCAGGTGTAAGAAATATCTTCGGCAGTTGCGTAAACTGCTCCACTCGCCCACCCCGCCAGCGATAGATGGCCTGTTTGCCATCGCCCACCACCATGTTAAAATGTTTCAGCGCCAGTGATTCATCCAGCAAGGGCAAGAGGTTGAGCCATTGAAGTACCGATGTATCCTGAAACTCATCTACCAGATAATGATGGTAGCGTTGTCCGATGCGTTCGTAAATAAAAGGTGCAGGCTCATACATTACCACTCCTGAAATCAGGCGGTTGAATTCAGAAATATGCACGGTATTATTCAGCGTTTTTATTTCACTTAATATCTTTTCAACTTCACTTAAAACGCTGACGGCATAAAGGTTTTTTGCAACTAACTCATACAACAGATAATCGCGGTGGTATTGTTCTTTTGCAGTTTGCAGTTGCTGATAGCATTCTAAAAGCAGGGGCGCAATTCCGTCAATGCATGCTTTTATATTGTCAGGCTTTTTATCGGTGTACCAGATGCCTTGACCAACCGCTTTCTGCACATGTGCTCCGCCTTCAAGGCTATCGGTATTGCCTTCTGCTATTCTTCTAAACCAGTTACCAATTCCATTCCGCGACTGATAAAAATCATCTAACGCTATTCCTTCATCGGCAATGGTTTTCAGTGCTTCCTGTGCAATGCCTTTCAGAATATTTTCATACTTCGTGCAAAAAGCAAAACTGTTTTTGCGCACGTTTTCAAAATCTGCGGGAGTAAGGTTCTTGAGTTCTTCAACATGGAGATGACCTTCTTCGTCAAAAAGTATTTTAGAGAGTTGAAAAATGCTGTGTTCTATGCGCCAGTCTTTATCTTCATCGGCACGCAGCTCGGCAAACTCAACCAGGGTTTTAGTTAATGCTTCATCGCTGCCGGCTTTTTGCAAGAGGATGTCAATGGCTTCGGTAAGCAATCCATCTGACTCCACTTCCACATTAAAGGTAACGGGCAGGCGCATATCGTGGGCAAAGGTGGCGAGTATGCGGTGGGTGAATTTATCAATGGTGCTGATGCTGAAATCGGAATAGTTGTGAAGAATGAGAGAGAGTAATTTAGCGGCACGGTGAGCGAGTTCGGCATCTTCCAGTTTTAAATTGGATTTGAGTTCTTCTCCGAGAGGGTCGGGTGTCGGATGTCCGATGTCGGGTGTTGCCAGCACTGCCAGCTTCTTCAGCACACGGTCTTTCATTTCGTCTGCCGCCTTGTTGGTAAAGGTGATGGCAAGGATATGTCGGAAATAATCGGGCTCGGGTGATGCCAGCGCCAGTTGCAGATATTCGCGCACCAGCGTATAGGTTTTGCCTGAACCGGCAGAAGATTTATAAACGAAGAAACTCACAGCGTAAAGATATTGTTTTAGCCCATTTGTCGTCACCCTGAACTTGTTTCAGGGTCTTATTGGAGAGATGCTGAAACAAGTTCAGCATGACGATACGGCAAATTATTTAATTTCGCACCCGCTAAAACAAAAGTGGGAAGTAATCGGTTATCAGTATTCGGTTAAAACAACTTTAAACTTTAGACTTTTAAACTTTAAACCAAAAAAATAAAAAACAATGTCAGTATTAGTAGGAAAAAAAGCGCCTGAATTCAAGGCAAAAGCAGTTATCAATGGCGGTGAAATCGTAAACGATTTCTCGTTAAGCCAATACATCGGAAAGAAACACGTTGTGTTTTTCTTTTACCCAAAGGATTTCACCTTTGTGTGTCCTACGGAGTTACATGCTTTTCAGGAAGCATTAGCAGAATTTGAAAAACGTAACGTAGCAGTAGTAGCCTGCTCAACCGACAGCGAACAAAGCCACTGGGGCTGGTTGCAGATGGAGAAAAAAGCAGGTGGTATTAAAGGTGTTACCTACCCGATTGTAGCCGATACTACCAAAACAATCGCCACTAATTTCGGGGTTCTGTTTGGCGATTACGACAGCAACGACAATGGCGAATTAATTGCAACAGGACCTATGATTGCTTTCCGTGGTTTGTTTTTAATTGACAAAACAGGCGAGGTAAAACATCAGGTGGTAAACCACTTTCCGTTAGGCCGCAGTGTTGATGAAACATTGCGTATGGTTGATGCACTTCAGTATTTTGAAGAAAACGGTGAGGTTTGTCCTGCCAACTGGAGCAAAGGCAAAGAAGCCATGAAAGAAAGCCATGATGGGGTAGCTGCATATCTGGCGAAGAACTAGACCACCCCCCAACCCCCTCCTTTAAAAAAGGAGGGGGAGCAGAGGAATAAAAACAAAACCCCATTGCTAAAAGCAATGGGGTTTTGTTTTTTCAGGGTTAATCTTTTACACTTTTTCAATTACATAATTACCAATCATAGGCCCGGGGTTGGTGATGTTCAGGTATTTATTTACGCTGGTATAGCCCAGTTCGGCTGAGGAGGTGCTGCCCTCTTCGCCCGGGTTTACTACTTTATCTGCTGCTGTGCAGGGTTCTTCGGCAGTAGCTTTAAAGCCAATGTACAAAACCGATTCGCCATTGTTTTTGCCTTTGATTTCTACTTCGCCTTTAGTGATGCTATCAAACACGTTTTGGGTTACAAGCGGATCAATGGCCGATTCTACTTTTTTCTCGCTTTCCCGAAAGGCAGCGTTTAATATGCTTTGGTCAAAATACACGGCAGCTTTGCTCTCGTCACCTGCATATTCCAGCGAAATGGTGAGCAGGTTTTTTGTCAGTTGCAGGGCAAGTGCGGGGCGGCTTGTTGCCAAATCGCTGCGTTCTGAGTCTACATTGCCTTTGGCTGTAGTTTGTGCTGCGCGGTTGGCTACATAGGTACCCTGCAACAAACCATAAGTAGCTACAAAAACGGCAGTAAAATCAGCTGCATGGTTAGTAAGCACGGTAAGGTAGCGGTTGCTGATGGTTTCCAGGGTGGGCAGGTCGGCCTGATAATATTCATCAACGCCCTGCGGATAAAATTCCTCATACGTTTCGGGGTTGTTGCGATAGGTGTAAGAAATAAGCCCTTCGTTTTCGCTGATGTTTTTAAGCAGTGCGGTTTTGCTGCTTTCCATGGCAATGGTTTTACCTTCCTGCACGGCAAGGTTTACACTCTCGCTGCTCAGGTCGCCAAAATAACTGTTGTAGGCGTTGGTAATGTTGGTAAGTATGGTGGTAAAAATACCGCCCGGATTATTGGCCGTTAAACGCGCAATATGGCTTTCGGTAAAATCTTTGAGGCGCTCGCGGCTGATTTGCGGGCTCATAAAAAGTATTCTGAAATCATTAGCGTTTTGATATTAGTCCCACATTTTCAATTGATTAGGATTTTGTTCTTTGAAATATTGTAATTGAGTTTCTTGAAACAGTTGGTTTATGGGCGTTTTCTCAAAAATTGAGATGCTCAAAATCTGTAGAATTTCGTAGAG
>CANKAM010000043.1 GCA_947479755.1 Bacteroidota bacterium | reverse complement strand
CAGTTAAGCTGGGTATTTGTGTTAAGCACCCTGCTGCTTAATTACATGGGGCAAAGCGCCTGGTGTCTGCAACATCAGGGCGAAATGCTTGGTGAAAGCCTAAGCCCCTTTTATGCCCTCATGCCTGAAAAATACCTTACCTATTACATTGTACTTGCAACAGCCGCCACCATTATTGCCAGTCAGGCGCTCATAAGCGGATGTTTTACTTTAATAAGTGAAGCCATAAAACAACGCCTGTGGATTAATATGGAAGTAAATTATCCGGCAGATTCAAAAGGACAGGTTTACATTCCATTTATCAACTGGGTATTATTTATCGGTTGCATCCTCATCATTATCCTTTTCAGGAAATCAGCAAACATGGAAGCAGCTTACGGTTTAACCATAACTATTGATATGATTATGACATCTTCGCTGCTGTTGCTGTTTTTTAAAATCCGGAATAAGCCTGCCTATATCCTGATAATATTAGGCTTACTTTTCTTTTCCATCGAGTTTACATTTCTGATTTCTAACCTGCGCAAGTTCTTTTATGGTGGCTGGTTTACCTTCTTTATTTCGCTTGTTACCTTTTTTGTACTCTACTTTTTGCACAAGGCACGCACCATCCGAGACAGCTATAATCAAATGGTGGATTTAAAAGATTTTGAGGCCATGTTTGAATCTGTTATTGCTGATACAAGCATTCCCAAATCAGCTACCAACCTTGTTTATATGTCGCGCAAATCAAAACGCACAGCTATGGTTGACTCTAAAATTATCTATTCCATTTTTCAACAAAACCCCAAGCGTGCCGATGTGTATTGGTTTATTCATGTTGATATACTCGACTATCCACGCGAGCACGAAAAGAGTTATTATATAAAAACCTTAATTCCTAACAAGGTGTTTTTTGTAAGGCTTGAATTTGGGTTTAAGGTAAAGCACAAGGTACACCGCCTGTTTCAAAATGTTGTAGATCAAATGGTGGAAAATGGCGAGGTGGATGAATTGAGCCGTTACCCTTCCATGCGCGAACACAACATAAAAGCCGACTATAAATTTATTTTTGTCAAACCCATGCTTTCAGCAGATAATGACCTAAAACCGCTTAATGCTTTAGCTATGAAAGTATATGAGGCACTGGCAAAAATCAGTTATCCGGCATCCAGAGAATTTGGTCTCGACAACGTTCACATTGAAGAAGAATTTACCCCGCTTGAAATTCATCTTGCGGAAGATTTGGTTATTCACCGCAAAGAAGGTTTTGATTAATTGCCTGACCAGCCTAAAAACTTTGAAGCTGCCAGAAAAGAAATCAGCGAAACCGAACCGGTTAGAATTGTTCCCCAGGCAATGTCTATTATAACAATCTGCAAAGGCCAGCGCGCAATGGTAGCCATGTTGGTAAGGTCGTAAGTGGCATAACACAGAAAACCAAGAACAGCACCGTTTAATAATGCCAATTGCCAATCACTATTGTTAAGAGCCGGCACCACAGCAAAGTAAAGAATACCGGCAATGTAGATAAGGTAAAATACAATAGCGGCAGTCCAGTTCACCTCTGTGCTAAGTATAAACCCCAGCTTTTCGCGATACATGTTTTTGGCTATAACACCCAGCCATACAAGGTCAATACTGAAAAAGATAATGGTGGTAATGGCGAAGAGGATGACGTATTTCATAATAAGTTTGTTTTGCTTTATAACAAGCGAACTTACAAATGGTTTGAATTAACACAAAATTCATTTGTTCAATCCTCATACATTACCCACCTTTGCGTTCAATACATGAAGAAAACAATTTCAGGGATAATAGTTATTTCACTTCTGGTTTTTCTGTCGGGTTTTAAACCCAATAAAACAGAATATCAGAACCTGTATTTTCAAAAACTGGAAGACTTCAACAATGCGCAAACTGCTTTGCTCAGCGAAATTAAAACGGCTGACCTTACTTCCGAAACAGGGAAAAACAACATTCTTAAAAAGCTTCGTTACTCACGCCTGAAGTTAAAAAGCATTGATTTATGGTTGCGTTATCTTGAACCTGTTTCATACAAACAATTGAATGGCCCTCTGCCTGTGGAATGGGAAAATGAAGTGTTCGAAAAGTTTGAAAAGTCTTATAAAAGGCTGGGTGCAGGGCTTACACTTGCAGAAGAAGAACTGGAGAATAATAGTCCCGAGAGAAATAAGTTGTTTCAGTTAATTCAAAAATCAATTAAAGCAGTTGATGTTTTTAAAGCAGATTCCATTACAAAAAATTTAGAAAGTCATCATTCATTTTTTCTTGCCAATCGTTTGTATCTGCTTAACCTGGCAGCAATATATACTACAGGTTTTGAATGCCCCGACACTTCGCAGATTATTACTGAGTTGCGTTTTATGATGAATGAAACAACAAGCATTTACACCACCTTTAATCAAAGTTTTTCTGCAACACCTGTAACTGCTGAATACCTTGAATTATATGACAAAACGCTTCGTTTTTTGCAAACACAACCAACAGACTTTTCGCGCTTTGATCATTTTACATTTATCCGTGATTATGTAAATCCGCTGTATGCAATCAACCAGCAATTTATCCGCAACTATGCAGTAGTCTCAAAAAGTTTTAATGATTACAGTCTGAACGATAACTGCAATTCTATTTTTGATAAAAGTATGTATGAAGGCATGAACACAAAAGGAATTTACACCTTGGTTGATGATGCAGAAACACTGGAAGAAATAAGACAATCCGGAAAACTTTTTTTCTACGACCCGATACTTTCGGGAAATAATAAACGCAGTTGTGCATCGTGTCACAAGCCCACACAATATTTCACCGATACGGTTGCAACCACATCCTTACAATTTAATGGATACGTTACGCTTCCCCGCAATACCCCAAGTCTGCTCAATGTTAACTACAATCATTTGCTCATGCTGGATGGAAAACACACTACGTTGCAGGCGCAGGGGAAAGATGTTATCACCAATCCCATTGAAATGGCAGGTAATGAAAACACGTTGTTAAAAAATGTATTGTCGTGTAAAGATTACAAAAAGTCGCTGAAAAAATTTACAAGATACACACCCGAAGAAAAAGAGGTAACGCTGCAACACATTGTTTCTGCCATCACATTTTATTATTCAGATTTCAGCATGTACTATTCTCATTTTGACTACGCCATGGAAAATAAAAAAGAACTTACCGCAGAAGCGAAGCGCGGGTTCAATATTTTTATGAGCAAGGCACAGTGTGCCAACTGTCATTTTGTTCCACAGTTCAATGGTGTTAAGCCGCCTTACATCGGTTCTGAGTTTGAGGTGCTGGGCGTTCCGCACGATACTACGTTTAACGGAATCAGCCCGGATAAAGGCCGCTACGAAATAAATCCTGCCAACGAAACCTTTGATGCGTTCCGCACAGGCTCTATCCGCAATGCGCAATTTACAAAGCCCTATATGCATAACGGAGTTTTTAAAACGTTGAATGAAGTAATTGATTTTTACGATACTGGAGGTGGAGTGGGGAAGGGACTTAACGTTCCTAACCAAACGCTGGAATCTGATTCGCTACATTTGTCGCAACAGGATAAAAATGATTTATTTGCCTTTATTTTTTCACTGAATGAGAATGTTATTTTTGAAAATCCGCCTGCGACTTTGCCCTTGTCAAAAAACGAAGAACTGAATACACGAAAAGTAGGAGGAGAATATTAAATGAAAAAGTCCACAGCCCACAGTCAATGGTCAATCGTCAATTATTTTTTATTGTCTATTGTCTACTGCCTCTTATTTACTCAATGCTCCACCTACAAAGTAGAATACGCTTTCCCTGAAGATGCTAAAAAAATGCAAGGCTATGATGAGCTGATGACGCATCTTGATGCCGGAAAAAAGCTTTATAAAGCTCATTGCACAGGCTGCCACGGAATTTTTACAAAAGGCAAAAAAGATATTCCCAATTTTTCGCGTATTCAGTTGGATAATTACAATTCTAATTTCCTGAAAAAAGATCCTAAGAACCACGCAGTAGCAGCAAAGCTCAGTAAAGACCAACTGAATGATATTATTATTTTTCTCACCTTTATTAAAAAGGATAAACGCGAGTAGTATTTATCCTTGATCTGTTCAAAAGATTATTTTTGCGCTCCTTATAAAAATCAATATGACCAAAGTGAAAATAGGAATGGTGCAGATGAGCTGCACTGCCGATAAAACCGAAAATATGCAGAAAGCCATTGCCGGCATTCGCAAGTCTGCAAAAGATGGTGCTCAGATAGTTTGTCTGCAGGAACTTTTCACCTCGCTTTATTTCTGCGATGTAGAAGACTATGAGAACTTTAAATTGGCTGAAAATATTCCCGGAGAAAGTACTGAAACTCTTTCAGCCGTTGCCAAAGAACTGAACGTTGTTATAATAGCTTCACTTTTTGAAAAACGCACGCAAGGAATTTATCACAATACAACAGCTGTGTTGGATGCAGATGGTGCTTACCTCGGCAAGTACCGCAAAATGCACATCCCTGATGATCCTGCTTTTTACGAGAAATTTTATTTTACCCCGGGTGATTTAGGTTACAAAGTTTTTAAAACAAAATACGCCACTTTTGGTGTACTTATTTGTTGGGACCAATGGTTTCCTGAAGCAGCGCGAATCACCGCATTGATGGGCGCAGAGATTTTATTTTACCCAACTGCAATCGGCTGGGCAACTGCACAAACAGAAGATGTAAACAGTGAGCAATATACTGGCTGGCAAACTATACAACGCGGACATGCCGTTGCAAACGGAGTGCATATAGTTAGTGTAAACCGCACAGGATTTGAGCAAAATGGAGCGATGAAATTCTGGGGTGGTTCGTTTGTTTCCAATCCTTTTGGGCGAATTTTATATCAGGCATCGCACGAAAATGAAGAAACAACGGTTGTGGAATTAGATCTTGCAAAAACAGATTTCTACCGCACACACTGGCCCTTCCTGCGTGACAGAAGAATTGATTCGTATCAGTCCATTACACAACGTTTTATTGACGAAGAGAAATAATGCAGAGTAAAACACCAAGAGAACTCGGTTATTACTTCCCGGCTGAATTTGCAGAACACGAAGCTACATGGGTTAGTTTTCCTCATAAAGAAGCATCGTGGCCAGGAAAAATAAATAGTATTTATCCCAACTATTCAGCTTTTGTAAAAGAACTTGCATTGAGCGAAAAAGTTCGCGTTAATGTGAATGATGAAGCAATGAAAGCCTTTGCTATAAAGCATTTTGAAAAAGCCGAAGTGGATATGAAGCAGGTTGAGTTTTTTATTCACCCGACAAATGATGCCTGGTGCCGCGATCATGGACCTGCATTCTTGTTGAATAAAAACACTAACCAAAAGGCCATTGTTGATTGGGGATACAACGCATGGGGAAATAAATATCCTCCCTATGATTTGGATGATGTTATCCCAACATTGATTGCAAAACAGTTTAATCTTCCTGTCTTCTATCCTGGAATTGTGATGGAAGGTGGCTCAGTTGAGTTTAACGGGAAAGGAACTTTACTTACTTCTACTGCTTGTTTGCTAAATCCTAATCGTAATCAACAGTTAAATCAGGCGCAGATTGAAAAATACCTTTGCGATTATTATGGAGTGGAACAAATACTTTGGGTGGATGAAGGAATTATTGGCGATGACACTGACGGACATATTGACGATACCGTTCGTTTTGTGAATGAGAATACTGTTTTAACTGTAATTGAGGAAAAGAAGAACGATGAGAACTATGACTTGCTGCAACATAACCTGAAACAATTAAAACAAATGCGCTTGTTAAATGGTCAACAACTGAATATTGTTGAATTACCAATGCCTGATTTGGTTATTTATGAGGATCAGCCTTTGCCGGCTTCATACGCCAACTTCTACATTGCCAATAAATCGGTAATTGTTCCAACCTACCGTTGTGCTAAAGACGACAAAGCTTTACAAATTATCCAACAATGTTTTCCCGACAGAAAAGTAGTTGGTATTGATTCTACTGATATTATCTGGGGATTGGGTAGCTTCCATTGTTTGAGCCAGCAGGAACCGAAAGTTTAGAAAATAAAAAAGGCGCTGAAAGCGCCTTTTTTATTTGAATTAAATTCTGATTACTCAGCTACAACTTCAAAGTCAACTTCCACAGTAATTTCTCTGTGAACTTTAATTTTTGCTTTGTATGTGCCGAGTGATTTGATGTTTTCAGCATCAACAAGTGTAATGTTTTTGCGCTCAATTTCTCTGCCTGTTGCAGTTTTGATTGCATCAGCAATCTGAATGCTGTTAACAGAACCAAAGATTTTACCGCTTTCGCCTGCTTTTGCAGCAACTTTTACAGTTGTCTTTTTCAGTGTTTCAGCTAACCCTTCAGCATCTTTCTTTATTTTTTCTTCTTTGAAAGCGCGTTGTTTTAGCGTTTCTGCCAAAACTTTTTTACTGCTAACTGTGGCAAGAATAGCAAGACCTTGTGGAACAAGGAAATTTCTGCCATAACCTGGTTTTACTTTAACCAGATCATTCTTGTAGCCTAATTTATCTACGTCTTTTGTTAATATTACTTCCATGATTATTTTCTTTAAAATCGTTTATACTATTTCATCATATCTGCAACATAAGGCATTAACGCCAGATGTCTTGATCTTTTCACCGCCTGTGCAACTTTACGTTGGTATTTCAGTGAAGTGCCTGTAATTCTGCGCGGAAGAAGTTTCCCTTGCTCGTTTACAAATTTCAAAAGAAAATCGGGGTCTTTGTAGTCAATGTATTTAATGCCCATTTTTTTAAAACGGCAATATTTTGCTTTTTTTACGTCAACCGTAACAGGTGTTAAATACCTGATTTCTGATTCTTGTGGTGCTGCCATGTTTATAAGTGTTTTTTAAGCTTCTGCTTTTTCAGTTTTTTCTACGTTCTTTTTCTTGTTTCTTCTACGCTCGTTGTACTCAACGGCATATTTATCAAGCGCAAGGGTAAGGAAGCGGATGATACGCTCATCACGTTTGTACATTACCTCAAGTTCGGCAATCAGTTCCCCTTCTGCCTTGAACTCAATGAGGTAATAAAACCCACTTGATTTTTTCTGAATAGGGTAGGCCAGCTTACGCAGCCCCCAGTTTTCCTCATGCACAATCTGTGCTTTGTTGTCTTTCAGGAATTTGACAACTTTCTTTACCGTTTCCTTTGCCTGTTCATCAGACAAAACGGGAGTTAAGATGAAAACGGTTTCATAATTGTTTGACATTGTTTTGCTTTATTATTTGTTGTTTTTTAGTTTATTCCCTTAAAAAGGGACGGCAAAGGTAGAAAAAAATACATATCGCCAAAACCTAAAGTTTTGATTTATTTTTCATCCTGTGTTTTGTGTAGTTTATCGATTTTTTATTTTTGCATTGAAACCTACTTGTAATTTTGTCGTTGAAACAAGTGGTTTTTAGGTACTCATAGATTTTAGGTTTATTTTTAATTTGTTTTACAAAGTCCCGGAGTGGTTAACCGGGACTTTGTTTTTTATACAATCTCCAAATCTTCCCCTGATTATTTATAATTGATATAAAAGCAAGAAAGCCGCTCTTTTCAGAGCGGATTTCTTTTTCAGCACCAGGGCAAAAATATGTTGTTTAAACCCAATAACTATCGTTATTTATTCTCGTCTTCAGATGCCTCAGAAGCGGCTTTCGCTGCTTTCTTAGACTTTGTTTCCATCTCAGATTTGAGGTCAGAAAGAGCCTGAATATCACCTAAAGTGGTTTTCTCCTGGCTGTCCTTCATTTTCTTAATCGCTTTTTTGGTAGAATTTTCATCATCTTTCTTCGTTTTAACTACCTCTTTCTCTTTTGCCTCTTCAACTTCCTGGTTTATTTTGGTATGCGAAACAATGATTTTCTTTTGGTCTTTTGCAAATTCCAAAACTTTAAAATCAAGTGTTTCTTCTGCTTTTGCAGTTGTTCCATCCTCTTTCAACAAGTGTCTTGATGGAGCAAAACCTTCCAATCCGTAAGGAAGAGATACAACACCACCTTTATCAGTAATGCTGGTGATAGTTCCTTTATGGATTGAATCAACAGTGAAAACTGTTTCAAAAACATCCCATGGATTTTCTTCCAGTTGTTTGTGTCCAAGGCTTAGTCTGCGGTTTTCCACATCAATTTCAAGAACCACTACATCCAGTTCTGCACCAATGGTGGTGAACTCATTAGGATGTTTGATTTTTTTAGACCATGAAAGATCTGAAATGTGAACAAGACCATCAACACCTTCTTCCATTTCTACGAAAATTCCGAAGTTAGTGAAGTTGCGAACTTTCGCTTTATGCTTAGAACCGGCAGGGTATTTCATTGTGATGTCAGTCCAAGGATCTGGCATCAGTTGTTTAATACCTAATGACATTTTGCGCTCTTCACGGTCAAGTGTCAGAACCTGTGCTTCAATTTCTTGTCCTACTTTAAGGAAATCGCCAGCACTACGCAGGTGTTGTGACCAAGACATTTCTGATACGTGAACAAGTCCCTCAACTCCTGCGGCAACTTCTACAAACGCTCCGTAATCAGCAATAACTGCTACTTTACCTTTTACTTTATCGCCAACTTTCAGGTCAGCATTTAATCCATCCCAAGGGTGAGGAGTAAGTTGTTTTAAGCCCAATGCAATACGTTTTTTCTCGTCATCGAAGTCAAGAATAACCACATTGATCTTCTCATCCAGTTTAACAATTTCTTCAGGGTGATTGATACGTCCCCAAGAAAGGTCGGTAATATGGATAAGTCCGTCAACGCCACCAAGGTCAATAAACACACCATAAGTAGTGATGTTTTTAACTGTACCTTCAAGAATCTGACCTTTCTCCAACTTGCCGATGATTTCTTTTTTCTGCAATTCAATCTCTTCCTGGATAAGCGCTTTGTGAGAAACCACAACGTTTTTAAACTCGTTGTTGATTTTTACCACTTTAAACTCCATCACTTTGCCTACATATACATCGTAGTCGCGAATAGGTTTAACGTCAATCTGTGAGCCTGGTAAGAAAGCTTCTATACCGAATACATCAGCGATAAGACCGCCTTTGGTACGGCATTTAACCAGACCTTTAATAACTTCATCATTTTCTAGGGCTTTGTTAATGCGTTCCCATGAGCGCAGTGAACGTGCTTTTTTGTGTGAAAGCACTAATTGTCCACCTTTATCTTCTTGGTTTTCTACATAAACTTCAAGTAAATCACCGATTTTAATATCGGGATTGTAACGTACTTCGTTCAGAGCAATTGCTCCTTCTGATTTGTAGCCGATATTTACCAATAAATCTTTTGAGGTTATACCTACGATAACTCCGTCTAAAACTTCGTGGTTAGCAATGGATTTGAGGGTTTCCTCATACATTGTTTCCCATTCTTTGCGTTCTTTCTCTGAATACACTTCGGCTTTTTTGCCTACTGCATTCCAATCGAATTCTGCAGGTGCTACCACTTCGGCAGCTGCGTTTGTTTGTTCTTCTGACATTTGTTTTTTGTTCTCCGCTCCGGGCGGAAGTTGTAACCTGTCCGGCTTACAGGTTGATTAGTTTTGCCTTTGTGCCGTGCAAAGGTTTTTTGTTCCCTTAAATTTAAGGGGCTGCAAAAGTAATATTATTTTGGAATTGAATACTCGGTAACCTGAATTTATTTCAGGTACTTTCTGATGCTTCGACTAAGCTCAGCATGACAACAAACTAAATAATTACTGTCTTTTCAGGTTCTGCATGAAGCTGAGCAGATTAATCCAGTATTCTTGATTGTTGGGGTTGTCTTTAAAAAGTGAAGATGCACCGTGTTTGCCTCCTGTTTTAGGATAGAAAGTTATCATCTTTTTAGAGGTTATACCCGACACTAATTCTTTAACATAAGGAACTTCCGTGTCTTTGCAGGTAATAAAAATAGGAATATCAAGTCCGGCAATTGTATTCTGGATGCTTATTAAACTTCCAAAATATTCTCCGGGGCTGAAGGCTACTACCGAACTGATAATATTGTCTTCGCTGGCAATTTTAAGCGCAAGTGAAGCGGAGTAAGAGCTTCCCACCAGAATAATGCGCTTATCGCTGATGCGCTTTACAAATTCAATGGCATCTACTATATCTGCTTCGGCATCCATATAATCAACGGGTAAGCCGCGTTGGCGGGCCTGCATAGCTGTTTCGTTTATTTTATAATTGAATTCATCGCCCGAGCGCAGGTCAATGGCCAGGCAATTGTATCCCAGTTTTCCCATGCGACCTGCAATTTCATTGTATTCACCACGGCTTGATTTTGCCATGTGGCAAAGAATGATGTAAGATGAATCTTTATGGTGGATGTATTGGTCGGCAGTTATTTTTACTCCGTCACGTGCGGGAAAACGGATGGGTTTTTGGGCAAACGAAGAAAGAAAGAAGAGAAAAAAAAGCGAGAAAAGAGAAAGTATTCTAATCACAATTATATTATTTCAACCATCTTTAACAAATAACATACCGTTTTGGTTGCGGATAAAAGTAAATAAAAAGTCCCCGATATTCGGGGACTTTTATACTACTTATCAAAAAAGGGTTGTTAGTTGTTAGATGCTGAAACAAGTTCAGCATGACGCAGCGTTATTTTGTTTCGGCCAAAATAATTATTTTGTTGTTCTGCAATTCTACCACACCGCTTTTTATTTCAAAATACTGCGTTGCATTTGCACTGTCGGTTATTTTTATTTTTCCGTTTTTTAACGTTGAAATAATAGGTGCGTGGTTGTTCAGTATTTCAAACGAACCGGTTGTGCCGGGTAATTGAACGAGCTTTACTTCTCCTTCAAATACTTTTTCGTCAGGTGTTACTATTTCTAATTGCATCTTACTTCGCGTCTGACAATAATTTTTTACCTTTTTCTATCGCTTCACTAATTGTTCCAACAAGGTTGAACGCTGCTTCAGGATATTCATCCACTTCGCCATCCATAATCATGTTAAAGCCTTTGATAGTATCTTCGATTTGTACGAATTTACCTTCCAGGCCTGTGAACTGAGTAGCCACAAAGAATGGTTGAGATAAGAAACGCTGAACACGTCTTGCGCGGTGTACAACCAGTTTATCGTCTTCAGAAAGCTCGTCCATACCAAGGATGGCGATAATATCCTGTAACTCTTTGTAACGTTGAAGAATGTTCTTCACACGTTGTGCAGTATTGTAATGCTCATCACCCAAAACTGCTGCAGAAAGAATACGTGAAGTAGAATCCAACGGGTCAACCGCAGGATAAATACCCAACTCGGCAATCTTACGGCTCAATACAGTTGTAGCATCTAAGTGAGAGAATGTTGTAGCAGGTGCCGGGTCAGTCAAGTCATCTGCAGGTACATAAACGGCCTGAACAGATGTGATTGAACCACGTTTGGTTGAAGTAATACGCTCTTGCATCAGACCCATCTCTGTAGCCAATGTAGGTTGGTAACCTACCGCTGACGGCATACGACCTAAAAGAGCCGATACCTCAGAACCTGCTTGTGTGAAACGGAATATATTATCAATGAAGAACAGGATATCGCGGCCACCTGTTTTTTCATCACCATCACGGAAATATTCCGCTACTGTTAAACCTGAAAGGGCAACACGCGCTCGTGCTCCGGGAGGCTCGTTCATTTGACCGAACACCAGGGTAGCCTGTGATTGCTCTAATTCTTTTAAATCAACCTTGCTCAAATCCCATCCGCCTTTTTCCATTGAATGTTTGAAGGCTTCTCCGTAACGGATAACGCCTGATTCAATCATCTCACGCAACAAGTCGTTTCCTTCACGTGTACGCTCTCCAACGCCTGAGAATACTGACAGACCTGCATATCCTTTTGCGATGTTGTTGATAAGCTCCATGATAAGAACCGTTTTTCCAACACCCGCACCACCGAACAAACCGATTTTACCACCCTTTGCATAAGGCTCCAGAAGGTCAATAACTTTAATACCGGTGAACAGAACTTCGTTAGAAGTGGAAAGATCTTCGAAACGTGGAGGGTCGCGGTGAATTGGGTATCCACCAACATTGGAAACATCTCCGATACCATCGATAGCCTCGCCCACAACGTTGAAAAGACGACCTTTTACTTTATCGCCTGTTGGCATGGTGATAGGCTGACCTGTGGTAACCACTTCCATTCCGCGGCTTAATCCATCGGTTGAGTCCATGGCTACTGCACGCACGGTGTCTTCACCAATGTGTTGCTGGCACTCAAATATAATTTTCTGACCATTTGGGCGGGTTAATTCAAGTGCATCATAAATTTTTGGCAATGATGAACCTTCCACATCAAAACTGATGTCCACAACGGGACCGATAATTTGCACTATTTTTCCTTTATTTACTGACATTTCAGCGTGTTTTGTGATTAAATTGTTTTATTAAATCGGGCGCAAAAGTAGTATTATACACCATACGAAAAAGTAATGGTGATAAAATAATTTTGCACAGTGTCTTAACAATAAAAAAGCACCGCTTTCGGACGGTGGTTTTTTATTGTTATTATAGCTTGACTATTACTTCGCCTGCGCTTTTTCGCCCGTCAGTTCGTAATCAAATTTGTTTTTCTGCTGGTGGTAATATACGTTGCCCACCGGAATATCGTTGACTGCGCTGTTGCTGCCGGGTACAAAATCTACGTTGAAATAAAAATCCTGCGAGGTAATGGTTTTGTCATACACATTGGTATCGAAGGTGATTTTTTTGCTGATGTAATTGGCTTTAGCTACCTCTATCATGTATTTTGAGTTGTAGTCGAGTTTAAAACCAAACTCACCGTATAAATTGGTTTTCAGTTGCTGCACCTGCACCCAGTTGCCGGTGTTCCCCACATCTTCGTAAAGGGTAGCGGTAGCTTTCTTTATTGATTCCTCGCCTTGCCTTACAAAGGCATAAACCTCCAGCTTGCTTACGTTAAAGGCATTGAACTGTGCGTTGGCTTGCTGTGTGCTTAGTAAGCAGAAAGCGATAAGGGAGATGAGTATGTTTTTTGTCATGGCTGTATAATTTTTTTGTCCTCATACAAGCACCAAAACCAGATAGTTGTATAAAACCGACCAACGACCTGTTTAAATAAAAAGCCCCTCCGCCTGAGGCGGAAGGGCTTTTTATTTTCTGATTACTAAGGTCTACTTAATAATCACTTTTTTGTTCATCATTTCTTTATCAGTAATAACCTGTAAGTTATAGTTACCGGTAGCAAAACCTACTACACTGAACGTGTTTTTATACGTTCCGCTGAAAGTAGTTTTCACATCACTGTAAACCAATTGGCCCATAGTGTTGGTCATTCTCACCTCAAGGCAGGTTACCTCGTTAGAAGTAAACTCAATATTCAGACTTTCTGAAGCAGGGTTAGGGAAGATGTTCAGACCGTTAATTGCAGAAGCATTATCAATACCTGTGCAATTTTCTTCTGTAACACCTGTTGCCGCTGAAGCCGCAGAAACACAACCGTTACCATCAGTAACAGTTACAGTGTAGCTTCCTGTAGCATCAGCAGTAATAGCCTGGGTAGTAGCACCACCCGGGCTCCATGCGTAACTGCTAGCTGAACTTGAAGTTAAAGTAACTGAACCCGGATCGCAGAAAGTAGTTGCTCCACTCGGTGTAATAGTAGGTGTTGCAGGCAATGGATTAACCGTAACTGTTGTAGTAGCAGAAGTTGCAGAGCAACCGCTACCGTTGGTAACAGTAACTGAATAATCTCCACCGCTTGTTACAGGAAGCGCCTGTGTAGTAGCACCACCCGGTGACCATACGTTACCTGTAAGAGAGCTTGAAGTAAGCGTAGTAGAACCGCCTGTGCAGAAAGAAGCTGTACCTGAAATAGTAGGTGTAGCAGGCAAGCTGTTAACCGTAACTGTTGTAGTAGCAGAAGTTGCAGAGCAACCGCTACCGTTGGTAACAGTAACTGAATAATCTCCAGCACTTGTTACAGGACGCGCCTGGGTAGTAGCACCACCCGGTGACCATACGTTACCTGTTAGAGAGCTTGAAGTCAAGGTTGTTGAACCACCTGTACAGAAAGAAGCTGTACCTGAAATGGTAGGTGTTGCAGGAGGAGCACTAACTGTAATGGTTTGTGAAGTATTGCTTGAACAACCTGCGCAGTTGCTGAAGTCATAAGCAATAGTTTTTGAACCGGTACCTGCAATACTAGGGTTGAAAGTTCCGTTAGTACCGAAGTTAAAAGTTAAACCGGTAATAGAACCAAGATCAGTGGCTGCATTATCTGATATGTTCATTGACCAAACTCCGTTAGGGTCAGAACCATCGTTAAGCGCATTCAGGTTAGCACCGGCAAATGCGGTGAATGAACCTGAAATCGTTGGAACTGTTCCGTTACAAACTGTTTCCGCTTCAGTTCCTGTTCCCGGAATAAAAGTTGCATTGATGTCATTACCACTGCAACCAACTGTTGTGGCCGGTACACCGGGACGGTCAAACAACACTGCTGTTGTTCCGTTAGGTGAAGTAACTGAGAATTTTAAATCACCAACCCAGCTATGGGTAGCCTGAAAACAAATGCTTCCTAAGAATATATCCGTTCCTAAAGCAGTTCCGGGAACGCCACTGAAATCTATAGTATAAGCATCACCTGCTGGCAGATTATCTGTGATTGCAAGAGGAAGACCTCCGATAGGTACTAGAGTTGCATTTCCGTCATCAACAATACCCGGCCCGCTGAAAGTGCCGCCATATAATGAAGGAACTAAGGTCATTAATGAATTGTTGTTTGAGCAAAAAGGAGCGTTAAGACCTGTAAAACTAACAGCTGTGTTTGGTGTAACAGTAACTACTGTAGCAACTGATGTTGTACTTGCACAACCGTTTACAGTTGTTGTAACTGAATATGACCCGCTGGTAGTAACATTAATTGACTGGGTAGTAGCACTGCCCGGTGACCACAGGTAAGAAGTACCTGCAGTAGAAGTAAGTGTTACTGAACCCGGCTGACAAAATGTTGTTGGACCACCTGCAGAAATAGTTGGTGTTACAGGGTCCATGTCAAGGGTTACGTAGTAATCATTAGCTAAACCACCGCAAACAAAAAACGGACTGAATCCAAAAGAAGGTTCCATTTGTATTGAATAAATACCAGGCAAAAGAGCTACAGTTAAGGTTTGTTCTGAACAGGATGTACCTAAATCTTCTGTTATCTCTGCGGAGCAGGTGTTATTATCAATAATGCCAATAAATATAGGGTACTCAGAATTATAAGTAATATTAACATTGGTTGCTTCAGTTACCGTAAACTGAAATCCGTCACTATCATAATCTCCAGTTGAGATGAAAAATTGAGTTCCTACAACTGTTTCGCCACAAGAGATATTTCCGTATGGAGAAGAATCAAAGCAGGTTCCATCATTAGTATTTGTTCCGCAAACTTCGTTTTCATCGGTAGCTCCTGAAGGTAAAACCAACTCGCATCCTGTAGTTGTAATAACTAAATCAAACCCTTGGCCAATAGCACCAACATCACCACTTAAATCATCTACTACATATAAAGACCATGTTCCATTTGCAAGATTTCCATTGTAAGTGCTTAAAAGTGCAGGTGGAGAAACGCCACCTGGACCCGGTGTTGGGTAATTATCAGGAGTTGTAAAATCTGTTGGTAAATAAGTTCCAGATAATATTATGGTACCATCAGGTAAACCTGAACCAGCTGCATCATCAAAAGTAAGTGTAACTGCTGTAATATCGTTGCCAGCACCACAGTCGCTCATCAGCGTTACTGCTTGTCCTGTAGGAGATACAAGAACAACATCAAAGTCATCCGGCCATGTATGTTGAAGATCATATAATACTACATTCACATCTGTAATTGTTCCGGAAACACCGCTAACAGTTATGGTAGACGGGTAAGGTCCTGCATTTCCTGTTGTTGTTCCTGGTTGACCGGCAGGAACTGTAATTGTAGTAAAGCTGGAGAAGCCTTGTGCGATCTGGGCTATTGCGTTTACTGAAGCAAGCGTCAGCGCAATGAACGAAAGTATAAGTTTTGTTGTTTTCATTTGTTTGAATATTTTTTGGTTAATTTCTTGCTTCTAATTCATTAATCCATTTAATTTCACGTTTAAGGTGAATAGCTTCAGGGCTGTTGAGGTTAAGCGAAAGTTTTGCTTCCAGTTCCTGAATGGATTGAGTGCGTTCAGCAGCAGTCATTGTTGTGTAGTGCGTATTGTTTTTAAGCCAAACAGCGTGTTGCTCTTCTTCCGTTAATACAACTGCCGGAGCTGCCTGTGTTTTAACAACAGCAGGTCTTACACCCGTTTGCATAACAGATTGACGAGTTGTTGTTGGTGTGCTTTTAACTTCTGCTGTTTTTGTTACAATCTTGTTGTTTTCAACCGGAGCAACCTGAATGTTCGTTTGTTGACTTACAGCTGTTAAAGCAACAGTTTTTGATTTTGCAGTGTTGGGAGCGGTTTGCGCTTTGGCTTTCTCCTCAACAGAGTTGGATTGCGCGGTTGCACTTTGTGCAAACATCAACGCAATTGCCAGAATGGAAATGGTGTAGATTTTTTTCATAGTGTGAGTGGTTTTTTAATTTTCGGCAAATGTATAATACTTTTGGTCGACAAATATTAATTGTTCATAAGTTGTTGATGAATAGTGGTAGTTGAATAAGTGTAATTAGCCTTTAAAAAAAATACAAAAGGTTTGTTTCAGAATCTATCAACAACAATAAACAGTAATTTTGCCCGTTGCTAAAAATAAAGCGTTGAAAGTTTACCACCATATTGATGAGTTTGCCGGCAACGGCAATGCTGTTGTTACTACCGGCACATTTGACGGAGTTCATTCCGGACATCAGGCCATTATTAAACGATTGAATGAAATAGCTGCAAAAGAAAACGGTGAAAGTGTATTGCTTACCTTTTATCCGCATCCGCGCATGGTGCTCTTTCCTGATGATATTGACCTGAAATTACTGACCACACAGGAAGAAAAAATAAAATTGCTTGAAAAATACGGAGTTCAGCATTTAATTATTCACCCTTTCACCAAAGATTTTTCACGCCTTACTTCGCTTCAGTTTGTACGCGAAATACTGGTTAGTAAAATAAAAACTAAAAAATTAGTGATTGGCTACGACCACCATTTCGGGCGCAATCGCGAAGGTAGTTTTGAGCATTTGAAACAGTCGGGCTCGTTGTATGGGTTTGCGGTAGAAGAAATTCCTGCACAGGATGTAGACCATGTGGCAGTGAGCTCAACTAAAATACGTCATGCCTTGCAGGAAGGCGATGTGAAAACGGCAAAAGAATTTCTTGGTCACGATTATACCCTGACCGGAAAAGTTATTGATGGTGAAAAGAAGGGGAGGGAGCTGGGTTATCCTACAGCTAATATTTCAGTAGAGAGCCGTTATAAATTGATTCCGGCAATTGGAATTTATGCTGTGAAGACTGAGGTTGAAGGTAATTTGTATAACGGCATGCTCTACATCGGCAGCCGACCCACACTGAACGGAACTTACCAGAGTATTGAAGTAAACCTCTTTAATTTTGATAAAGACATTTACGGAAAACATATAACCGTTCATTTTATAAGCAGAATACGCAACGACATTAAGTTTGATAATCTGCATCAACTGAAAGAACAATTGGCAGCAGATAAATTAATGGCAATACATTTGCTGAACCAATCAGAAAAATAATTGTAATGAAACACATCTTTTGTTTACTGTTAAGTATCGGTTTGCTGCTTTCTGCTCAGGCGCAGCACCTTCTTGATTCAACCTCGCTTTCGCATGAATATGAATATAAAAGTTTGCAGGAAGCAATGGCAAATCCCGACAGCGTTCATAAACTTTCTTTGAAAAGAGAAAAGCTTACTTCTATTCCTGAAGAAGTTTATTCTCTTCCGTATTTACAGGAACTTGATTTAACCAACAACAAAATAAAAACGCTTCCGCCCGAAATTGCGCGACTGAAAAACCTGAGTTATCTCAATGTTTCAAAAAATCTGCTGGAAACCTTTCCGAAAGAAATGGGTGAGTTGAGTAAACTGCAAACGCTTATTGCCAGTCAGAATGAAGACCTTTCTTCATTTCCTCCTGAGATGAGTAAACTGGATAAGCTTACCTATCTTGATATTTGGGGAACATCGGTTGGTGAGTTTCCTACTGAATGGGGTAAAATGCAAAACCTGAAATGGATTGACCTGCGCACTATTAATCTTAACAAAGAGGAGAAGGCTGCTATTGAAGAACTTTTTCCGCAGGCAAAAATTTACACTTCCGAAGGCTGCAATTGCGGACCTTAAAATGAATTATTTGCAACAAAAAAGGGAACGCCTTGGCGTTCCCTTTTTATTAGTTATAAAGTGTGGTTTAATAAACCACTACCCGTTTGTTATACGCTTTATCTGCTGTTTCAATTTTAAGCATGTAAACTCCGGCAACTTGTGTTTCAAGAGCAATGAAGTTGTTGCCAGATGAAATTGCTTTGTCAGCAGCCAGCACTAATTTGCCTGTAACATCAAACAACGATACTTTAACCTGCTGCTCAATGCCTGAATTAACCATAACCGTAAAGCTTCCGTTGTTAGGATTAGGATAAATATTCATATGCAGGTTATCTAACTCATCCAAATCGGTTACAATCTCATTAGGGAACAAAACAAAACGGTCGTTATCCTCGCCCTGCGCTGTTTGGAATACATATGGTCCGTTTCTTAAATCATAAACAACTCCCATATCGGCATCCAACATATTTATCGGTAGGTTGGAAGGGAAGTTCTCAATACTGTCAATATAAATAGAGTATTGACCATCAACTCCTGCATACAAACCAAGTGGAACAGGAGCAGGGTCAGCACCATTTAAAGGAGTTAAGCCCTGAATACCCAGCAGCATGGTATCATTTAATAAACTGTAGAAAGATACAGAGTGATTACCTCTCAGTTTCTGAGCATCGTAGAACCAATCCATATCCTGTGTTGCACCATCAACATATCCTACCAAAATCTGGTTGGTGTGCTGGCCATTGTCTGCGCGCAGCCACAGGCGTTGCGGAATAACCTCTTCTGTTTTAAAGAAGGTAGTTGCCGTTGAAGCTCTCATGGCATTTGTAAATGAAACGGATGTAGCTCCCGAAAGTGCCTGCACAAAGAAACCCTGCGCGGTTGCAATCATTCCGTTAGGAGTTCTTCCACCACCTCCGGTTGAGCCTGTGCCGTTCCATATTGCATAGTCATTAGCTGCATAGCCTGTACCACCCGTGTTATCATCATCCCAGTAGTAGATGGCTCCTGTTACCTTGGTATTATTGGCTGTAAGGAAACTTGCAGCATCAATATTACTTGGGTAAATATTTCCAATCAGGTTATAAGGTACTCCCGGACTGGAGCTTCCGTTCACTAATGGGAAGTATTGTATAGCTGCAGTTTGTGTTCCGTTGTTAGCAGTACCTGTAAAGGTTACCGTTGAGTTAGGACCTTGTCCGGCATAACCTTTACCAACACTGAATGAACCCGAAGCTGCAGCCCAACCCGGATCAGGCCCCGGATTGTCGTCTGTAAAATCTGCTGTTCCGTTTGCAGGATTATAGAGGTAGTTTGTTCCGCCCAATAATCCTAAACTTGCCGATGCAATGGGTGTTGACCAGTAGTTGTAAACACTGGAAGAAGTGGTTCCGTTGCGTTTTACAACAATATTTCCGCTCACTGCACCGCCACCAAGTGTGGTTCCAACTCCGTGCAATAAATTCGCGTTATTTTCAATTACAAGATTGCCTGATGAGGTAAGCGTTCCTGCTGTTACACTTGCAATACCAAAAACATTTACTGTTGAAGTAAGTGATGTGTTATTTGAAATCTGCAATGTTGCATTTGCTCCGAATGTAATGCTGCCACCACCTCCAATAGTTTGCGCGCTACCTCCGTTAAAGTTAAATGTAGATGCTACCGCAGGACTGTAATTAAACGAATTGCCTGAAGTTATATTTAAATTCCCTGTGATATTAATTGGTTGCTGGTGCAGGAAATTATGTGTTCCATTGGTATAGGTCATATTTCCTCCAATTGTGCATGTTGATGCACTACCTGAAATTGAAGATAAAGCAGCTCCTGTAAAATCAAATTCAAAGTTGGCATAAGTGCGACCGGCAAAAGATGGAAGACCACTATTTGAATTATGTTTGTACAAACTGCCCGACTGGAATACCAAAACAGAATTAGGCTGAGCTGACCCGAAAGGATTACCTCCTGATTGGTAAACATACCTAGAGCCACTTGCAAATACAATCTGAGGCTGGTTAACTATAGATGCCCCGAATGCATTACCCCCAAAACCGGTTCCGGCAGTAAAAATGGCTCCGCTATTAAAAGTTAAACTTTGGTTGTCAACCGATTTTAACTTATGTGTTCCGTTTGAGAAGGTCATGTTGCCCGATATGCTGCCCGTAGCCCCGGTTGCCAGCTGAATGGTGAAATCATTTGTACCATTGATATTTAACTGAGTTCCGCTTGCAACGTCAAGGTCAGTTCCCGTTCCGCCTTGCAGAGTTAAAATATTTGAAGCAGCCGCTGCCTGCAGGTTTACAATTGTTCCGCTTACACTCACATTTAAGCGTGCAATCGTTTGAGTTGGAACATTGGTAACGGTGTTGGGTATTCCATTGTTGAATTGCAATACATCAGTTGGCTGCGGACAACTTCTCGTAGGTGTCCATGCCGTAGGAACCTGGTAATCTGTTGTGGATGCATTCCAGGTGTAAATGCCATTGGTTGTAATCGGAATACTGATGTTGTCAACATACAGACCCGGTGTGCCGGCTGGTGAATTTCCATGACTTAAAAGTGCGCCAAAATATTTCAGATTTAATGTAGTATGTGTATTAACATTGGCTGTTACCGGAGTTCCATAACTTACAGATGTGGGATCTGAAAAAGCTGAAGTTCCGTCATCATTAACAAATAATGCCCAATCATTTGTACAAGGATTAAAAGTAACTTTTACACTATAATATCTGGTTAAACCTGTTTGAGTTGAAAGAGCAACATCAGTTAAATTTGAATTTACTGTTATACCACCTGAAAAACTTACCAATTTTACAGGGTCGCTTGCGGCATCTCCTATAACTACAGCATATCCTTTGGCAGAAGCATTTGTAAAATCTGATTGGTCGCATCCCAAAATTACGGCTACCCCGTAATTAGCAGAACCAAAGCCTGATGGATTACCTAATATCTGGCTGCGCATATTGAAATACCATTCCAGTTTTCCTGATGCGGTAGAAAATGTTGTATTGTAATAAGAGGAAAGGTCAAAGTTCACTTGTTCCTTTCCCTGAACTGCAGCATTGGAAGCATTTACACTTGTTAATCGTAAGATGTTACTTTCAACTTGTGCTCTATACGTATCGCTTCCGGTATTTATTTCAGACCATGCTGTGCTTCCTCCGCTTGAAGGTATTCCAACCGTTAAATTGTCAGTTCTGTTAAAGTTATCAAATGAGGCATAATTAACAACGTTTGGTGTTGCAGAAGTTGTTACTCCAGCGCTCCAGTCATTATTTTTTCTTGAAAATATTTTGAAATTATAAGGCGTTCCATTGGTGAGATTGGTAACAGTTTGAAAAGTTGAACTTCCTTTGTAAACAATTCTGCCGCCATCAAACAGTGGGTTTGCACCATCTGTAAAACTGCCGCTGTTGTTGCAGGTATATCCGTTTCCGGAAGGGATGGCACCGGTAAAAGCAGATGCTTTTGCCACAACCATAATATCATCAAAGCAAATGGTTGGATTAATCCAACCCACTAATGATTGAGCATTTGCTGTTGAAGCGCTTTGACTGGTAACATTAGCAGGTCCAAGGTTTACTGTAAATGCAGTGCTTGCTGTTCCCGTAAATGCAGGGGAGTTTGAAACCACTTGTATTTTGTAGCCTGCACCACTGATATTAGCCGGAATAGTTAGAGAAATATTCCCTGAAGGATTTACACCATTTAATGAAAGTGTACCAATGTTCTGAGGTGAACCAAATGCGCCACTGGCATCAGAAAGCTGTGCTGTAAAAGTATTGCTTGTATAAGTGCCCACAGAAGTAAATGCTACACTTCCTGTTGCTGTTCCTGTTGCTGATACACAAAACGGAGATGTTGAAACTGCTCCGGTTGTAAGGGAGGTTACATCATTATCTGTAATGGTTAAACTTTTAGCAAGTGTAGTTCCCAAATAAATGCCGCTTGAAGGATTGCTGATAGTAAACGTTGCCGTTTCCGTTCCTTCATTAATGGTAGCATCATCGTTAACGTTAAAATTCAAGGTGCCGGTTGTTGCTCCGTTAAGTATTGTTATTGTTGCCTGAAAAGTTGCTCCCGAAAAATCACCATTGGTAAGACCAGTGCCTGTTAAATCTACATTGATTGTTTGATCTCCTGTTACAATTCCGCTTGCAGTGGCAGTTAGTATAATTGCTGTAGTACCTGCTTCAGTTCCTGTTATAGTATTTATTGATAGCTCAACATATGGAATAGTAGAACAGCCAACATGACTTCCTAACGTTGAAGGTGCACCGGTAGTATAGGCAGCTACTAACCATTCAGAATTTGTTGTATTGGTTCCGGCTGATGCACTCCAGTTTGCATTAGGCCCGCAAACAGAACTTTTGCGAACTAAGCGGCTATCTGCAGTAGCATTTGCAATACCGGCCACAGCCCAGCCAGTGCCAGGATCTGCTCCTGCATCTCCAACTAAATCTATTTCAGTCCAAATGCTCCCGTCAAATTTTGCCAGAGCAACAGCATCATCTCCATTCCAGTTAACAGTGGTGGTATATAGGTTTACACCTGTCGGTACGTCAGTGCTGTTGTTTGCAATAACATAAACAGAATTGTTTGCCAGAGTACCGCTTAGTGCACCTCCGTTAACAAGACCTTCATACCAACTTCCCCCGTTAGTAATTAATTCAATTCTGTAATTAGCTAAATTAACGGCTGCGCCTGTTTTATTATAGATTTCAATGTATTTGCTGGTTCCTGAACTTCCTTCACCATATTCCGAAATAAATAAATCTACAGCTGCATTGGGGTCTATTACAGTGCCGGTTGCTGCAACGTTTACGGTTGTTGCACTTCCACCTGAAATTGCAATATTTCCGTTGAATGTTCCGGTTGAAACACCTGTTAGCCTTACATAAATAGGTAATGCTTCACCCGTAACATTGCCTCCCGAAACAGGAACTGTTAGTGAAGAAGCGTAACCGCTTCCGCTTGAAAATGAATATTCATAACCTGAAAGTGCGTTAATGGTCAGGTTGCCTGACAGGTAATCACCACTTACAGTAAAACTTTGGGCCGTTGAAGGAAATCCAACATTTGCTGTAAAGGAACTTAGTGTTCCTGAGGTTGTGATAACAGAAATATCGTTATCAGTGATTGAAACGTTTACAGATAATGTAGAACCAAGTCGAATACCTGTTGTAGGACTACTGATGGTAAATGTTCCTGTTTCGGTTCCTTCGTTAATTACAGCATCATCAAAAATTGTAAAAGTTGCTGTTCCGGTTGTGGCTCCGTTTAAAATTGTGATTGTAGAAGGTACGCTGCTGAAATCGGCTGCAATTGCGGTACCTGTTAATGCAACATTTACAGTCTGGTTACCAATAACAGTAGCTGATGCTGTAGCTGTTAAGGTTATTGAAGTTGAAGCTGCCTCAGTGCCTGTTGTGGTATTTACACTAAGGTTAACAACATAATCGTTATCAGTAATAGTTAAGTTTTGTGAAAGTGTTGACCCGTTTTGCAAACAACTTCCTGTAAAACCTGTGATTGTAAATGTTGCTGTTTCAGTTCCTTCTGTTGAAGCATCATCGGCAATGGTAAATGCCGTGGTGCTGCCCGTTGTTGCACCATTTGCAATTGTAATTGTAGTTGGCACACTGCTGAAATCGCCTGAAGTAACTCCTGTTCCGGTCAAACCGATATTAATTGTTTGTGCCCCGCTAACCGCTGCTGATGCAGTAGCTGTAAGGGTAACAGAGGTTGTTCCTGTTTCGGTACCAGTAGCGGTATTGATGCTTAAATTAATGGTGGGCTGGTCATTATCGGTAATGGAAAGATTTTGAGTGCTTGTAGTTCCAAGTGAAATACCAGCGCTTGGATTACTGATGGTAAATGTTGCAGCTTCATCACATTCATATCCTGCATCATCGGCAACTGTAAATGTTACTGTACCCGTTGTAGCTCCGTTGGCAATGGTTATAGTTTGTGGGAAGTTGATTGAAAAATCACTGTTTGTTACTCCTGTTCCGGTAAGAGCTACATCAACTGTTTGTGCTCCCGAAACTGCTACCGATGATGTAGCGGTAAGGGTAATGGAGGTTGTCCCGGCTTCTGTTCCGGTAGCCGTATTAATACTAAGGTTTACATTAGGTAAATCATTGTCAGTAATGGTTAAATTCTGGGTAAGTGTGGCTCCGTTTGCAATACACGAAGAGGTTGCAGCCATAGTAAAAGTTGCAGTTTCAGCGCCTTCATAAATTACATCATCGGCAACAGTAAAGGTTGTTGTTCCTGTTGTTGCCCCGTCAGCTATAGTAATTGTTCTTGGAAAAGTAACCGAAAAATCACTGTTAGTCACTCCGGTTCCGCTTAAACTAACATCTAATGTTTGCGCACCTATTACTGCTGCAGATGAAGTTGCAGTGAGGGTAACTGATGTTGTAGATGTTTCAGATCCTGTTGTTGTATTGGTGCTTAGGTTAGCCGTTGGAAAATCATTGTCGGTTATTGTAAAGTTTTGAGAAGCAGTGCTGCCAATGGTAACACCAGCACTTGGATTACTGATGGTAAAGGTTGCTGTTTCGCTGCATTCATAGGTCGCGTCATCAATAACCACTAATTGTACACTGGAGGTAGTTTGCCCGTTGGCGATGGTTAAGGTATAAGGAAAGGTAATAACGATAGGTGCACCAGGCCCCGGTCCATCCGCATCTTGACGAAAATCGCCATTGGTTAATCCTGTTCCAGTAAGTGCCATATCTACAGTTTGTGCACCTGTTACAGCCGAAGAGGCTGTTGCGGTTAATGTTACAAAACTGGATGAAGCCTCTGAGCCTGTACTTGTATTTATGGATAGGTTTACAGAGGGGGTTGTTGAACTAATAACTATATTCCCACTTGTTGCAGAACTTACAATTGGGGCAGCTGCTGTTGATGATATTGTGTAAGTGCCTGCAGAACTAAATTGCGTGTCACTATAAGTTCCAACACCAGCCACCGCGTTTGGAGCTAGTGTTCCTGAAATACTTCCAGGACCAGACACTTGTCCAACTGTTATTGCTCCTGTAAACGAATTTGCAACAGGGCCTGTAGTTGAGCCTGACCTAGCTTCAGATGTATAGGAAGTAATGTTTGTGGCAGTAGTTCCGGTTGCCGGAACACTTACTAAAGTTAGGTGAGTAGGTGGTAGCACACAACTGTTATACCAACGGATGTTATCAAGTGCAATGGTGGCTACATTACTAGTTGAAGATTCGCTATAAAAACGGAAGGCGTTAATATTTGTTGTTGCTGGCAGGGCACCTTTTCCCAAATCATCACATGCAGCTGATAGAGTGCCATTAATCCATAAATCAAACTTATTAGCGGCTACAGAATAAGCATTAGATGCTCCATAATTAACAGTTGAGGCGCTGTTATTACCTACTATAGTTACGTAATATGCTGTATTTTGAGCAAAAGGAGGACCGCTTAAAGAAGAAGACCAACCTCCACCTGCTCTGTTATTGGTCGCAATTGCGTTTGATGCTCCATAAACAAATTGTAAACCTGTAAATATTTGAGCACTTGTGAAACCGCTAGTACTACCAAATGAGGCCCCGTTCCCAGCAAAAAAATACCATGTACCACTACTGCCTCCCGAAAAGTATATTTCAAAGGATATTGTAAATGTTTGTGCAGCTGTCCCAAAAGATGTAGAAGTTACATCAATTGAATTAATTGAACCTGTAGAGGGTGCAATTCCTCGTATTTCACCTTGATTTCCTATTGATTGCCCGGCATTTTGAATTGTAAAGCTACCTCCACCGCTACCAACCCTAACCTGATTAAAACTTGTATTCCCAGTCGTTGCTGTTGTTCCATTTGCAGTATTTCCAAAATCCAGATACCCATTTGGTGTCTGCCCCCAAACCTGCCCATAAAGCAAAAAAGCCATTCCTAAGAATAGCGTTTTAAGTAAGTTGTTTTTAGCAGCGGGTAATAATGCGGAGAGTAAATTTTTTCTCATAATCAGAATTATTTTAAATCATTAACAAGGCCAGCGCGTTTTTTGTTCAGGCTGTAAACAGCAAACAAAGCAGCGGGTATAATAAAATACAAAACATCGGTATCAATAGGTGCACCTGTTCCCGGAGGCAGTGGTCCTGGTGGCGGTGGCGGTGGTGGTTGTGCCCATACCGTTGCTGTAGCAACAAAAAATAAGAGCAGCAGTACTATTTTTTTCATCAGGCTTGCGAGCGTGGTTTAAATTTTTTTTTAGACAAGAATGGCATTGGTGTTTGCCAATGCCATTCTTGTGGGTGTAAAAATAATACGTTTTTTTAGTTAATTCACAGTGTTTGTCTTTTGTTAATATAAATTTGATGTTCTCCTAATAGTGAACGGCAAATTGATACTAATTAACGATATGAAATCTACTTTTGTTAATAACAAGGTGCTTCATTGAAAATAAATGGTTTAATACACCACCACCCGTTTATTGTATGCTTTATCGGCTGTTTCAACTTTAAGCATGTAAACACCGGCAACCTGAGTTTCAAGTGCTATAAAGTTATTGCCAGATGAAATTGTCTTGTCAGCAGCCAATACTAATTTGCCGGTAACATCAAACAACGATACTTTAACCTGTTGTTCAATACCTGAATTAATCATAACCGTAAAGGTTCCGTTGTTAGGGTTAGGGTAAATATTCAGGTGCAGAGTTTCCTGTTCGTCCAGAGCTGTAACAATCTCATTCGGGAACAACACAAAACGGTTATTGTCCTCACCTTGTGCAGTCTGGAATACATACGGTCCGTTGCGCAGGTCGTAAATAATACCAAGGTCAGCATCCAACAGATTTATTGGCATATTGGCTGGGAAGTTTTCAATGCTGTCAATAAAAATGGAGTTCTGTCCTGCAGCTCCTGCATACAAACCAAGTGGAACAGGAGCAGGGTCAGCGCCATTTAACGGAGCCAGTCCCTGAATACCTAACAAGGTAGTATCATTCAATAAACTGTAGAAAGAAATAGTTTGGTTGCCTCTCAGTTTCTGAGCATCGTAGAACCAATCCATATCCTCTGTTGCACCGTCAACATAACCTACCAAAATCTGGTTGGTGTGTAATCCATTGTCTGCTCTCAGCCACAGGCGTTGCGGAACTGTTTCTTCTGTTTTAAAGAAGGTAGTTGCAGTAGATGCTCTCATTGCATTGGTAAATGAAACAGAAGTAGCACCTGATAATGCCTGCACAAAAAAGCCTTGTGCCGTTGCAATCATTCCGTTAGGTGTTCTTCCGCCACCGCCTGTTGAACCTGTACCGTTCCAGATTGCATAGTCATTGGCTGCATAGCCTGTACCACCCGTGTTATCATCATCCCAATAGTAGATAGCACCTGTTACTTTGGTGTTGTTGGCAGTAAGGAAAGTAGCTGCATCAATATTACTAGGGTAAATATTACCCAGCAGGTTATAAGGCACTCCCGGACTTGAGCTTCCGTTAACCAAGGGGAAATACTGTATAGCTGCGGTTTGTGTTCCGTTGTTTGCAGTTCCTGTAAATGTTACAGTTGAATTTGGTCCTTGTCCTGCATAACCTTTTCCAATACTAAATGAACCCGAAGCTGCGCTCCAACCCGGATCAGGGCCCGGATTGTCATCTGTAAAAGTTGCTGTACCGTTACCCGGATTATACAGATAATTAGCACCACCCAGTAAACCTAAACTTGCTGATGTTATTGGCGATGACCAGTAATTGTAAACCGTAGCAGATGAAGTACCGTTGCGGGTAACGTTAAAGGTTCCGCTGCCTGCAAGGGTACTGCCTGTTGTTTGTATAAAGTTACCGTTGTTGGCAACGTTAACCGTTCCGTTGTTGGTAAATACTCCGTTAACTGTAAATGCAGCCCCGCTGTTTACAGTAAGTGAAGCACCTGCATCTATGTCAACATTGTTAATTGCAATAGTTGTAGTTGTTATTATAGGGTAGCGCGGCATACCAACAGGTATATTAACGTTAGCCGTTGATAGAGGTACAGAACCATTACTCCAGTTGGTACCATCGTTCCAGTTATTATCGGTGCTGCCATCCCAGAAAATGCCGCAATTGGTAAAAGCAACAGTAACATCAAATCTTGTTGCGCTTTCACAACCTGAAACAGTTTGTGTAGCATAATAATGCGACCCGTCTACAAGAGCAGTAGAGCCAGCCAATGGACTTCCACCGGTGTTTGCTGCATACCACTGAATAGATGTACCCGATGCAGTCAGGTTAGCAACTGTCGGATTGGCTCCTAAGCAAAATGATTGTGCAGAAGTACCTGTTGGTGCAGCTGTTGTAGTTACTGTTAAAGTTGCCGCTGCTGTATATGCACAGCCAATATTGTCGGTAATGGTTACATTTTGGCTTCCGGCCATATTGCTTGCTGCATTGCGAGTAAAGTTAATTGCAGTTCCAACGTTTGCTCCATCAGGTACAGTCCAGCTATAGGTAAGTGGGGTAGGCGCCAGAGTAGTGGCTGCAGCTGAATAAGAACTGCCCTCACATACTGTTAAAGCAGTTGTTGATGTGCTGCTGTTACTGTTATCTGTTAGTGTTACAAGTGGATTAGCAGCACTTGTAAATTCAAAAGCTCCGATATCAGGGGTTGATGAATTGCGGGCTGTTAACACATAATCATCACTCACATTTATACCAAAACTACCGGAAGTAATTGGCGTTCCTTTACCATCAATCCAACAATTTGGTGTTCCGTCTGGCGTTAAATCACTGGTAGGTGGATTAGATACAAATAAAACCTTGCCGTTTTGAGAATTAACATCAATATTTGGAGATAATACCGTTCTCCATCCTGCAATTGTTGCCTGATTTGTTCCATTGTATTGGCCAATCCAATGATTAGCACCGGGTGCATACAATAAATTATTATTTGAATTAAAAGCTGTTGGTGCTGTTCCCGGGATTAAATATAGGCAATAGTGGTTGCTAGATCCGCCAGTATTTATTCGTTCATTGTAAAAGATATTATTTCTTAATACCAATGTATTAGATGTGTAAGTTTGAATAAAAGCGGCAGT
>CANKAM010000042.1 GCA_947479755.1 Bacteroidota bacterium | reverse complement strand
GCTCTACGAAATTCTACAGATTTTGAGCATCTCAATTTTTGAGAAAACGCCCATAAACCAACTGTTTCAAGAAACTCAATTACAATATTTCAAAGAACAAAATCCTAATCAATTGAAAATGTGGGACTAATATCAAAACGCTAATGTTGATTTTTAGTAAATGATGGTAGATGTTGCAGCGGGTTGCATACATAACTATTCAGGAGGGCGACCTGTTGCAGTGGGTTGCATACCTTGCTGCTAAGGTGTGTAACCTGTTGCAGCAGGTTGCATACATTGGTGCTGAGGAGGGCAACCTGTTGCAGCGGGTTGCATACACGGCTGCTGAGGAGGGTAACCTGTTGCAACAGGTTGCTTGCACTGATGCTGAGGCGGGTAACCCACTGTAACAGGTTGCATTCAGTAAGGCTAAGGAGTACTACCGACTGCAACAGGTTGCCTACACTGAACTTTTTCTTTGTATTTTTCATTAACAGTTGCATGGGAATTAGTTCAAACCTTTGATTACCCGGTTTAGCGTATCCTGTAAAATGGCAATCTTACTGTCCATAGCTTTTTGCCATTGGGTATGATTAGTTGCCCCTTTAGAAAGAGTGCGCACCTTTTGGGTAAGCGTGTTTATCTCCTTTTTAAGTTCGGCAATGTCTTCCTTTGAAGTGCTGCCGTAAACAGGCAGCGGCTCGCCTACTAAGTATTGCTTGTTGTCAAAATTGAAATGATAGCCTTTCAGGTCGTCAAAATCTTTAGAGAAATCATACCCTATAGCATAACCAAGCAGGGCAATCTTATCTTTAGGAAGTGCGGGATCATTAAGCCAGTTATAGATAGTTCTGCGCTCAAGTTTTAGTATGCGCGCTATCTCTGCTATATCCTTTTCAGATTCCTTAACGCGCTGGTTTATTATGGCATGCCTGTCTATCATGGCAGGCAAAATTATCGGGCGGTGTGTAAAGTTGTTTACGCACTTGTTCTACACAAATTACACATTATCTTTAACCTTAGTTTGGATAAGAAATGGGGCTAAAGCCCCTAAAGTCGGGAATATCTTGAATCCCTGCCCTAAAGGGCGGGGCAACTGATTTGTACTATTTCTGTATAATTTCTTTGCGCCCTTTGCGCCTTTGCGTGAAATAACAATGCGGTTCGACTACGCTCACCGTGACAGCCCGCCCCCTATCTAACCAACGTAACCGTACCCTTAAACTCGTAGGTATGCCCGTTTACATCGGGAGCTTTAGTAATTGTAATTATTCTGCGAAGCACGCAATGCAGCAGCACCCATAAACACTGCATTAATACCAAAGCCAACACCAAAGCTAACCCAGGTTCTTACCTTTTTCATTTTGCGGGCTTTATCGGTATATCCTTTTTTGTATTCTTCGTTGTTAAATAATTCGGGGTTTGGGTGATTGTCGGTATAGAGTGATTCTTCTTTAGGTTCAGTTGCAGCGCAGGGAATAGCAACACCCAACCCAAACGGGCCTGCAAGCAGGCTGGCAAACAACGTACTTATTTGTGCGCCTCTGTAGCCTCTGTAATAATTAGTAGCATCTATGCGCCCTTGTTTGTCCATGCTGTTTACTTTTGTTTGCGCGGTTGTGCCCGGCTGCCCCGGATTAACTTCTTTCACAATTTTCTCCACCTCACTTTCCTGGTAGGCAAACAGGCTTCCGTCAGCCATCAGTATTTTAAGTGTTTTACCGGGAATTTGTTCCATCACCAGTCCGCGGATAATGCTTCCGTTTTTTAAATACACAACATCCTGTAAAGCCTGACTTTGTGCCAAAGATGTTTTGAAAAGAATAAGAACAAACAGGAGAGGAAGATAAAAGGTTTTCATAGTTGGAGATTTAGACAGTACAAATGTAGCAATTACAAAACGGTGTCTCTAAGGGTAAAAACTCTTCTTACTTTTGCAGCAATGAAATCCCCTGCCCTGCTCCTACTGTTTATTTTTGCAAGTCTTCAACTCAACGCACAGGAGTTGCTGCAATACGCACCGGGCTTTGAATTTCGCGAAGGAGTGTATGCTACGTTTGAAGCATTCAAAAACAATAATCCTATTCCTAAAAACTCAATCATCAGCAAACTGGATAAATCAGATACCGAGTTTTTACCCGGTATTCTGGATGAGAAAACATTCAGCTATAAAGATGAACGCGACTCAGTACAAACACTGAGTACCGAAAATGTATGGGGCTTTTCGCGCAACGACAATATTTTTATCCGTGCAGGAAATGATTTTAACCGCATTGCCGTGTTGGGCAGCCTTTCGCATTTTGTGGCTACCATAACGGTTTATTATAACAGCATGAACAGTCCGTTTATGAATCCCTATTACGGGCCGGGCAGTATGCCCACCACCACGCAGGAGATGCGGCAGATGATGCTGGATTTCAAAACCGGAAAAACAATGGATTTTACACAGGAAAACCTTGAATACATTTTGCAACGCGACCAGCGCCTGTTTGACGAATTTAACGCCCTGAAGAGATCACAGAAAAAAGACCTGCTCTTTCTTTACCTGCGCAAATACAACGAAAAACATCCGATATTTTTCCCTGCAAAGTGAAGCCTATTTTACGATATTTGCACGCTCATTTTAATTAGCTGATTTGACTATTAGCTAATTAGCTGATGAACATTCAAACTTTCAAAACATTTATACTTTCTCAACAATAAAGAAGCATGGCAGCAGACGATAAAAAAATAATTTTCTCGATGGTGAAAGTCAGCAAGACTTATCCACCACAAAAACAAGTACTGAAAGACATTTACATCTCTTTCTATTATGGCGCTAAGATTGGTATTATCGGTCTTAACGGCTCGGGTAAATCAACCTTGCTTAAAATCATTGCAGGTGTTGAAAAATCATTTGACGGTGAAGTAGCTTTTTCGCCCGGATACAAAGTTGGTTACTTAGAACAGGAACCAAAACTGGACGACACTAAAACAGGAAAAGAAATTGTGATGGAAGGCGTGAAAGAACTGGCTAACATCCTGAAAGAATACGAAGAGGTGAACAACAAATTTGCCGAGCCTATGAGCGATGAGGCGATGGATAAACTCATCACCCGTCAGGGACAACTGAATGATTTGATTGACCAGCATAACCTGTGGGAATTAGACAGTAAAATTGAACGTGCCATGGATGCCTTGCGTTGTCCGGAAGGCGACCAATTAGTTGGCACCATGTCGGGCGGTGAAAGAAGAAGAATTGCACTCTGCCGTTTGCTGTTGCAGGAACCTGAAATCCTGTTGCTCGATGAGCCAACCAACCACCTGGATGCCGAATCAATTGACTGGCTGGAGCAGCACTTAAAACAATACAAAGGCACTGTAATCGCCATCACCCACGACAGGTATTTCCTGGATAACGTTGCGGGCTGGATATTGGAGCTTGACCGCGGAGAAGGTATTCCGTGGAAAGGAAACTACACCGAATGGCTGGAACAAAAAGGCAAACGTTTAGCACAGGAAGAAAAGACCGAAAGCAAACGCCAGAAAACGCTTGCGCGTGAGTTGGAATGGGTGCGCATGGGTCCGAAAGGAAGACAGGCAAAGCAGAAAGCAAGGCTTGGAGCTTACGACAGAATGTTGAATCAGGATGTAAAAGCAACAGAGGAAAAACTGGAGATTTATATTCCTAACGGTCCGCGTTTGGGTAACGAAGTTATTGAAGCCATCAATGTTTCAAAAGCATACGGTGATAAGTTGTTATACGAGAACCTGAATTTTAAATTGCCGCCTGCGGGAATTGTGGGAATTATTGGTCCTAACGGTGCGGGTAAAACAACCTTGTTCCGCCTCATTATGGGACAGGAGAAAGTTGACAAAGGAGAATTTAAAGTAGGCGAAACCGTAAAGGTTGCTTATGTTGATCAGGCACACGCAGAGATTGACCCCGAGAAAACAGTTTGGGAAACAATATCAGGTGGAAACGAAATTATTGAAATGGGTAACCGCAGTTTGAACTCACGTGCTTATGTATCGCGTTTCAACTTCAACGGACAGGATCAGGGCAAGAAAGTAAAAGTGCTATCGGGCGGTGAACGAAATCGTCTGCACCTTGCGATGACTCTGAAACAGGAAGCCAACGTATTGCTGCTCGATGAGCCTACCAACGATATTGACGTAAACACACTGCGTGCATTGGAAGAAGGTTTGGAAAGTTTTGCAGGTTGTGCGGTGGTTATCTCTCACGACCGTTGGTTCTTGGATAGAATTTGCACACACATACTTGCCTTTGAAGGAAACTCACAGGTGTATTATTTTGAAGGCGGTTACACTGAATACGAAGAGAACCGCAAGAAGCGCATGGGTGATGCCATACCGCACAGATTACGTTATAAAAAATTAGTAGTGTAATTTACAGTGATAGAACGCAGATTATTATGATCTTTATGATAGACGCGGATAATATAAAATCTTAATAAATCTTAACAATCATAAAAATCAGCGTTCTATCTTTTCAAAATGATTGACTACTTAAAAAACAATCCCTTCTTTACCGGCCTGCTGCTGGTGATAATTGTTTTTGTGGGTGTAAAGATTCCGTTCCTCTCTCTTCCTTATTACTGGGATGAAGCATGGGTGTATGGTCCTGCCATCCGCACGATGGAAGCAACAAAGCTGGGCATTTTACCTGACGCACTTCCTCCTGAACTTTCACGAGGACATCCTTTGCTCTTCCACTTCTTAGGAGCAGCGTGGATGGCATTATTCGGAACATCAACAACCGTTGGTCATATCTTTCCATTGTTTCTTTCTATTTTTTTATTTGTTGCCGTTTATGTGTTCGGCAAAAAGATTTTTCTTAGTGACAAAGCAGGATTTACTGCTGCATTTGTTCTGGCATTGCAACCGATATTTTTAGCACAAAGTGGTTTGCTGTTGCCCGAAGTAATGCTGGCGCTCTTCTCACTGCTCACATTTTATTTCTTCTTAGATAACAAGCGCATACTTTATGTGTTGGCGGGCATCCTAACACTGTTCACAAAAGAATCAGGCTTGACCGTTATTGCCACGCTCCTGCTCTGGACCTTACTCGAAGCGCTGTTTTCAAGTGATGGCAAAAAGTGGAAAAAGTTTTTTGTCAACTCCCTTATTATTGCCCTGCCGCTGATTCCTTTTGTTGCTTATTTTGTTTACCAAAATATGATTCAAGGTTGGTTCTTTTTCCCGGAGCACATTGGTTTAATTGCAAGTACTCCTGAAAAAATCTTAAATCAGTTAGAGCGTTATGCTGCTTATGTTTTTATTTATCAGGGAAGAAATCTGCTCACGTTCTCTACCATTATAGCCTTGCTGGTAGTGCCTTTCAGTGGAAGAACACTGGAACAGAACGAGAGCAAAGCAGTGTTGGTTTTATTGCTTTACATTTTTGTTTACCTTCTTTTCAGTTGCCTCAATTTTTATTCCGACCGTTATACGATGTCAGTAATTCCTGTTATAGCATTGTTATTTGCATTCAGCATTAACAAAGCGTTTGATTTCAACTGGGTGCCCTGGGTGGCGTTGGTTGTAGTAGCAGGTTTGCAATGGCAGGAGATAAACAAACGTACCAATTCAGATCACAATCTTGGTTATGCCGATGCTATTGAAACGCACGAGAAAGCAATTGCTTACTGCGAAGAAAAAGAACTGAAAGATAAAATCTTCTACGGCTATTTTCTGATGGAGCGTTACATGGAAAATCCTTATTCAGGCTATGTAACCGAAGACAACAAATTCAGCAACGTAGATGGAAAATTTACCGACAAAACCGAATACGCTGTTTTCTCCAATGTAGAAGACAAAGAGAACTACGAGTTTTTAAAAACCACTAAACGACTGAAGTTACTGGAGCGCTTTGAAGAGCGCAACGCATGGACTGAGGTTTATAAAGTGGAGAAATAGTTTCGTCATGCTGAACTTTTTCAGCATCTCTAATAATAAGACCCTGAAACAAGTTCAGGGTGACGTTCGTACCACGTTTCTGATTACTGTTTATATTTGTCCGCAAACCAAAGACATTGAAACCCTCTATTCCAAAAGGCACACGCGATTTTTCACCGGCAGAAATGGTGAAACGCAATTATATTTTTGACACCATACGTTCGGTTTACCAGCGTTACGGTTATTTACCCATTGAAACACCATCCATGGAAAATACCGAAACGCTGATGGGGAAATACGGAGAGGAAGGTGACAGATTAATTTTCAGAATTCTTGACTCGGGAAATCCATTTGACCAATTCAAAATTTCAGACGAGAATTTTAAGGTTTCAAACATTTCAGGCAAGGCACTTCGCTACGACTTAACTGTTCCATTTGCACGCTATGTAGTAATGTACCGTAATGACATAACATTCCCGTTTAAACGTTACCAGATACAACCAGTGTGGCGGGCAGACCGCCCTCAGAAAGGACGCTACCGCGAGTTTTATCAATGTGATGCAGATGTAATTGGAAGTAATTCTTTGTTGAATGAGGTAGAGTTAATTGAAATCATTAACGAAGTTTTTTCAAAACTAAAACTTGGTGTTACAATCAAAATTAACAACCGCAAAATACTTAGTGGCATTGCAGAAGTGATTGGCGAAAAAGATAAAATAATTGACATCACCGTTGCTATTGACAAGCTGGATAAAATCGGAGTAGATGGAGTGAACAAAGAATTGCAGGAGAAAGGAATTTCACAAACAGCATTTATTAAACTTCAACCGCTGATTACTTTTAAAGGCAACACTACTGAAAAACTAGCGCTATTGAAATGGGTACTTGCAGATTCGGAAATTGGTAAAAAAGGAATTGAGGAATTAGAATATATTTTTGAAAAAATATCGAATGTCGAACATCGAATGTCGAATGTAGAATTAGATATAACGTTAGCCCGTGGCTTAAACTACTACACCGGAGCAATTATAGAAGTAAAAGTAAACGAACCCAACAGCACCTTTACCGGCAGCATTTGCGGTGGTGGCAGATACGATGACCTTACAGGCATTTTTGGTTTGCCCGACGTTTCGGGTGTCGGCATTTCATTCGGTGCCGACAGAATTTACGATGTATTGGAAGAACTGAAACTGTTTCCTGATTCTGCATCAACTTCAACAAAAGTATTGGTTACCAATTTTGGTGAGGCAGAAGAAAACTATGCCTTAAAAATTACAAGACAACTACGTGAAGCAGGCATCAACACCGAGTTATATCCGGATGCAACCAAACTGAAGAAACAGTTTGCTTATGCCGATTCAAAGAAAATTCCGTTTGTAATTACTGCCGGAAAAGATGAAATAGAGAAAGGTATTGTGGCACTAAAGAATATGAGCAACGGAGAGCAATACGCGCTAACGCTGTCAGAGGCAATAGAAAAACTAAGCTGATTTATTACCTACCAATCAGTTTCCTGAAATGATTTCAAGAATAAATATACTGCTGATGATTGCAGCAGCATGTTCTTTTACTGCCTGCAATCCTCTGAATAAATTCCAGTCAGCCGCACCTGACGAAATGAAGTCTATTCTTTCCACATATCTTCCATTAAATGCCGTTGCACCTGATGACCCTGCTTTGTTTGATGACAGCATTAATGCCAACACAACCTATTGTCCGAAATTAAGCGAACCCTATTGGTTAATTCCTTCTCTTGATTTACCAAAAGAGGTAAACCCACAGAAATCAAACAACAATGTTTCTATAAGCATTTTCAACCATCGCTTGTTTCTGGCTTTCCGCACAGGACCTACACATTTTGCTTCCAGGAAAACCGGCATGTACATTATCTCAACGGCAGATGGTGCCAACTGGAAAAAAGAAATGGAGTTTTTTATCGGACGGGATTTCAGAGAACCATTTTTGATTCCGATTGAAGGCAAACTGCATTTCTATTGTTTTGGAGCAGGAACAAAAATGACAGCATTTGAACCTGAATTTATCTCTCATTATTCTTCTGCTGGAGATGGCAATTGGACCGGACCCGAAAATATATTAGACAAAGGAGAGGTACACTGGAGCTTGCTGAACAGAAACGGAAAAACGTATATGACAAGCTATGAAGGCTCGCATTACAATTTAAAAGGTGAAAGCAAAGTCTCGCTTTTCTTTAAGCAAACAACAAACGGAAAAGATTTTTATCCCGTTGGCGACAGCGCAAGAGTTTACTTTGGTGGCGTATCAGAAACAGCATTTGAATTTGATAAAAGCGGCAACGTTTGGGCGGTTACCAGATTAGAAGATGGCGACAAAACAGGCTTTGGCTCGCATGTCGTTTTCGCAGACAAGAATGATTTTGACAACTGGCAATTCCCTGAAACCGCTGACCCGAATTGTTATATGTCGCCAAAAATGTTTCGTCACGGAGATGAACTTTATCTGATAGCAAGAAAACAATTGGGCAAAAAACCGTTTGGCAAAGCAAACAGAAAACTATCCATTAAAAAGCAACGCATCCGAAACTGGGTAGGATTTTCACTGTCGCCTAAATCAACGGCACTTTACAGAATTAACAAAGCAACTCGAGAAGTGGAATGGGTTATGAACCTACCGGGAGCAGGCGATACAGCCTTCCCTTCTATACAACGTTTAGACAAAGACCGTTTTCTGATTGCTAATTATTCTTCACCTGTTAAGCACCGCAAAAGAAGAACCTGGCTTAACGGGCAGCTAGGGAGAACAGGGATTTATTTGCAGGTGATTTCGTTTGTGCCTTGCAACTGAATTAAGCAAATACTTTTTTCAGCGCCTCAATCCTCACATCCAACACAGCATTTTCTTTCTCGAAATCTTTACGGCTTTGCAAGTTTCCACAAATGCTGAAATAGAATTTTATTTTAGGTTCTGTTCCTGAAGGGCGCACGGTTGCTATGGTTCCGTTGGCACATACAAATTGCATTACATCTGATTTTGGCAAGCCTGTTTCGGTTACACTTCCGTTTGCTGTATCTTTAATGGTGTTGTTTTTGTAATCTTTTACCAGCACTACTTTCGAGTCATCTAATTCTGTCGGTGGTGAAATTCTGAACTGTTCCATCATGCTACTAATTTCTTCCGAGCCGTCTTTTCCTTTTTTGGTAAGCGACAGCAAACCTTCTTTATAGAAACCAAATTCAAGGTAAACATCAATCAGCAGATTGTATAAAGTATTGCCGTTGTCCTTTGCCCATGCAGTCATTTCGGCAATAAGGCCGCAGGATAGAATAGCATCTTTGTCGCGCACAAAATCACCGGCAAGATAACCGTAGCTCTCTTCTCCCCCACCAATAAATTGTTTTTTTCCTTCTAAGTTTCTAATCAGTTCGGCAATAAACTTGAAACCGGTAAGCACATTATAACAATCTACTTTATAGGTGGTAGCAATCTTTTCAATTAGTGATGTAGTAACTATTGTTTTGGCAACAAACTGCTTGCCATCTAATTTTCCTAGCTCTTTCCATCTGCGTAATAAATAATAAACCAACAACGAACCTGTTTGATTTCCGTTGAGCAGAATAAATTTATTGTCGTTGTCTTTTACTGCTATTCCAACACGGTCGGCATCGGGATCGGTACCCATTACCAAATCAGCATTTTCTGCTTCCGCTTTTTTCAATGCCAATGCAAGTGCTGCTGGTTCTTCGGGATTAGGCGAATGAACGGTGGGGAAATTTCCATCGGGCTTATCCTGTTCAGCAACTGTCATCACATTAGTAAAACCATATTCTTTCAGCAAACGCGGAGCCAGTGTGATACCTGTTCCGTGAAGTGAGGTGTAGACTATTTTTAAATTGCTTTGTCTCTGAATTGCTTCCGGTGAAAGAGAAAGCAGTTTCATCTTTTCAATGTAGGCTGTATCGATATCATCTTTCACGGTGAGAATAATTTTCTCAACTGCATCAAAGTTCACATCTTCAATTCCTTTGATAGCCTGCACTTCGGCAATTATATTTTTATCGTGGGGCGCAACTAATTGTCCGCCATCATTCCAGTAAACTTTGTAGCCGTTATATTCTTTTGGATTGTGCGAAGCGGTAACTACAACACCTGTATGACAACCGTAATGCCTGATGGCAAAAGACAATTGAGGTGTAGGGCGCAGTTCTTCAAACAAATAAACCATAAAACCATTAGCCGAAAATATCTCAGCAGTTTTGCGGGCAAACAAAGCGCTATTGTTGCGTGAATCATAAGCAATGGCAGCTTTCAACAATTCACCGGGGTATGTTTTTTTCAGGTAATTGCACAAGCCTTGTGTAGCCATTGCCACAGTATAAACATTCATGCGGTTGGTGCCAACACCCATGATGCCGCGCAAACCACCAGTTCCAAATTCAAGGTCGCGGTAAAAACATTCATCCAGTTCTTTAGGGTCGTTATCAATCAGCCACTGCACACGATTGCGTGTTTCCTCATCATATATAGGATTAAGCCACTGTTTTGCTTTTGAAATAATTTGTTCGTTTACCATCTTCTTCTAATATGCGGCAAAAGTAAAATATATCGCAGATTTTTACCGAAAACCTTATCTTCGCTGCCCTAAATTTATTCCATTGGCCTCAATATATTTCACCGAAGAACACGAGCTTTTCCGCCAAAGCGTACGCCAGTTTATAGAAACTGAGGTGGTGCCGCGCACCAATGAATGGGAAGAAAAGCAACAGATTGATAAAACCATCTGGAAACGGATGGGCAATCTGGGTTTTCTGGGAATTAATTTTCCGGAAGAATATGGCGGAACAAATGCTGACTTTTTTAACACCGTAGTTCTGCTGGAAGAAACTGCACGCAGCACCATGGGTGGCTTTGCCGCTGCACACGGTGTTCATCAATATATGGCTACCGCGCATTTGCTGAAAGCCGGAAGTGCAGAACTGAAGAAAAAATATTTACCAAAAGCCATTAGTGGTGAGGCATGGGGCTCATTGGCTATTTCTGAACCCAACGCAGGCTCAGATGTGGCGGCTATAAAAACCACTGCTGTGCGTGTGGGTGATGAATACATCATCAACGGTTCAAAAACATTTATCACCAATGGCTATTATGGCGACTTTGTAACGCTTGCCTGCAAAACCTCACCCGAACAGGGAATGAGCGGCATCAGCCTGATTATGGTTGACCAGAATATTCCGGGATTTAAAACCAACAAGCTCAAAAAAATGGGCTGGCACAGTAGTGATACTGCCGAACTGTTTTTTGATAATGTGCGTGTTCCCGCCTCTAATATTATTGGAGAAGAAAACAAAGGCTTCTATTACATCATGGAGAGTTTTCAGTTGGAAAGACTGGTAGCAGGAATTGGTGGTGTTTCAGGCGCACAACATTGTCTGGAAATAACTTTAAAATACATTGCCGAGCGCGAAGCATTTGGCCGCCCGATTAAAAAATTCCAGGTGCTGCGCCACAAATTAGTGGACCTTGCTACGGAGATAGAAGCCGCACGACAACTGGTTTATCAGGCGGCATGGCTTTTCAGCAAAGGCGAAATGGCGGTAAAAGAATGCAGCATGATAAAACTGCTTGCCACCGAACTGGGCAAAAAAGTGGCGGACGAATGTCTGCAATGTTTTGGCGGCTATGGCTACATGGAAGAATATACCATTGCTCGTATGTATCGCGATGCACGGGTGGGAACCATTGTTGGCGGCACTTCGGAAATCATGAAAGAAATTCTTGCCAAAATTGTGATTGATGATGTGCAGTATAAATCGGCTTATGGGAGCAGCAAGTCCAATGTTCAAAGTTCAAAGTCCGAAGTTAGCAGCCAACCACAAACCACAAACAATTCAAACTCTTTAAACAACTCAAACAATTCCAATAACAATCAAAAATCAAACAACATGGAGAAAGCATCAGAAATTATTAAATCATTACCTGAACGTTTTAAAGCCGACAAAGCGGTGGGCGTAAACACCCGTTTCCACTTCGAGATTGAAGGCGAAACAGGCGGACATTTTACGGCTATTGTAGTAGATGGCGTTTGCACCGTTGAAGACGGATTAAACGGTGAAGCTAAATGCATAGTACGCGCAAAAGCGGTGGACTATGAGGATGTAGAACTAGGCCGCACCAACCCGCAAATGGCGGTGATGATGGGCAAAATTAAAATCTCAAACCTTGGTGAGATGATGGGGTTTGTAAATTATTTTACGCGTTTGACGGAGAAATAAATCAATATTGCCCGACTGTAAATAAAAGAAGCCCCGCGAAATTCGCGGGGCTTCTTTTATAATGCAAATTCAGCCCTTATCTTCTCCGCAGTAGCCTGCAACTCCTCAGCCACAAGTTGCAGTTTAGGTCGTGAGAAATTTATATCACTCACATGCCTGAGCGGAATAAGATGCACGTGTGCATGGGGCACTTCCAAGCCGATAACTGCAACACCTATGCGCTGGCAGGGTATGGCTTTTTCTACCGCTGCTGCTACTTGTTTTGAGAACAGCATAAGGCCGGCATACAACTCATCATCCATATCAAAAATATAATCCACTTCCTTTTTAGGAATAACCAATGTATGACCAACGGCAAGCGGGTTAATATCCAAAAAAGCAAGATAGTCAGCTGTTTCGGCTATTTTGTAACAGGGTATTTCGCCTGCAACTATGCGTGAAAAAATGGTGGCCATTATCTGGAGATTTCAAGTATCTCAAATTCCATAATACCGGAAGGAACTTTTATCTCCGCTTTATCGCCAACGCTTTTTCCCAGCAAGCCTTTTGAAATGGGAGAATCAATAGATATTTTTCCTGCTTTAAGGTCGGCTTCGTTTTCCGGAACAAGTGTATACGTTACGATGCTTCCTGTTTTGCCATTCTTCATCTTTACTTTTGAAAGAATAAGCACTTTAGAATTATCTAATTTAGATTCATCAATTAACTTAGCATGACGAACCACATCCTCCAGTTTTGAAATTCTTAATTCCAGCAAACCCTGTGCTTCTTTAGCAGCATCGTATTCTGCGTTCTCAGATAAATCTCCTTTATCCCGCGCTTCTGCAATTTGCTTTGAAATACTCGGGCGCTCAACCGAAACAAGTTGGTTTAATTCCACTTTCAACTTATCTAATCCTTCCTGAGTAAAATAATTTCCTGTTGACATGGTAACGTATTTAGTGATGGTGATTAAAAAACAAAGAATCCCGCTTGACGGGATTCTTTGATACAAATGTAGAAAAAATATTTACAGTGCTATGCGAACACCTATGCTGTGATTACCCTGAAAAGGATTCGAAGCTGTCCATGAATAATCAACAGCAAACGAGCCTTTCTTTTCTTTTCCAAAAGGAAGTTCCAGTGTTGCACCTGCGCAAGGTCCGGTGAAAGCTGTAGTGCTGGTTTCTGCGTTTCCCTGACCTTTTTCATATACATAACCACCACGCAATGCAAGGTATTGCTTAAAACCATATTCTAAACCTCCGCGAAACTGATCTTTAGAAAAAGAGTTGGATGTAAATGTTCCTGCAAAACTTATACGGTGTGCTTCTGCCATGCGCCAGTGATACGTAATACCGATATTCAGCAACGAAGGCATTTCAAATTTAGCTGAACGTTGTTCCAATGTTAAACTCGTTCCTGTTGATGAAACCAATCCTCGCACCGAAAATCCGTCACCTGAAAAACTCATGGGTGGACCAACATTACGCAACGCAATACCAAAAGCCAGATTGTCTTTTGTAAGCGGATTATCTTTTTTGCCCAAACGTGTTACATATTGAATCCCGGCATCAAAAGCAAAACCCTGAGCAGTTGCGTTTGCAATTGACTGAGAAATAACTTTAACCGAAATACCACCGTGAATACTGTTTGAAAATGTTTTTGCATACGACAAACCAATGTTCATGTAACGCGGTGAAAAGAAACTGCCTGTTCCTTCGGGCTGGTCAACTGTAGTAACAGAAATATCACCAAAACCCATTGACATAATTCCTAAACCAAGTACACCGGCTTCACCTATTTTTTGGGTTAAACCAAATGAGTTGATGCTTGTTCCGCTTCCCACCAACCAACGAGTGTGTGCAAACATCACTTCTGTTCTTTTGGTAAACGAAACTCCGGCAACGTTCATATACATAGCTTCCAGACCTTGCATAGAAGCTGAGTTAGCTCCACCCCAACCCGAACTGCGTGCCCAGGGATTGATGAGTAACTCAGTGGCACCTGCCTGCCCGGCACGGTCTTCGTTTCCTGCATACAGTGTGGCTGAGCCTAAAAGCATTACTGCTGAAAGAGCCGCTGCACCAAATACTTTGAATTTATTTTTCATCTGCGAATTATTTATTTTCTTAATAAATTAGAATGAGTCAAGATCGACAGGGCGCAATGCTCCGAAGAATTTAATCACCTTCTCTCCCACTCCGTCAACATTTACATGAATAAGGTAAACGCCTCCTGCAATTGGAATTCCTGTAGTGTTTTTCAAGTCCCAATCAATGGAAGTTTTTGGTTCATCTTTTTTGAATTGTCTGATGAGTGTACCGTTAACTGTATAAATTGATACCACACATTTTTGCGGCAGGTTTGTAATTTTAACTGTTGTCTGCAACTGGTTGGCCTCATAACCTGAATATGCATAATACGGATTAGGAACTACATTGATTAAGTCCAGTGCATCTGTTGCAGTTGTCAAATCATCATTCACGGTAAACAGGTCGCCTGTGCTGAATGTGTACATCGGAAGGTTTCCGTTTTGCGGACTGCCTGATTCCCATGTTGCATTATTAAATCCTTTTCTGTAAGGACGTGTTACACGTATTTTATAAGTAACATCAGTAGCAAGCAATGCTTTATTATCCACCCCCAGCGGCATGTTTACCCACATCACATCTTTGTAAACATTACGCTTGTCAATATCACTTGGTGTATAGTTATTACTGCTCAAACGCTGGTAAATCCATGCACCTTCATCATAAGCTGGCGAATCGTTTCCGGTATCACCGCTGTGTCCCATGATGTAGATATAATGTCCGCCACCAAAATAAGTATTCAGAAAATCTCTTGTGTGAGATGTTGGATTCCATATCATATCTGTGCCTCTGTCCTGAGCAAGGAAAGAGTTTTCGCCAAAAATGACATTTAATCGTTCACCTGTTTCAATATTTACTGCATAACCCGGAAACCATCCCATACCCAATGTTCCTGACCCGTCAGGATTTCCATCCTGATCAACCGAAGGGCTTTGTCTCAAATCCATTTTACGTGCACCGGCTATTGTAGGAAGTCCATCGTCTGCAACTTCAATAACAGGACAACGAGTCCATTTTGTTTTGTCGGCAGTGAGAACAACATCAACGCTATGAAGATTATTCAAACTATTTAACACCTTAAATTTCTTCCAGGTTGGTGATGCAAAACCATCTTCTTGCGAAGCCAATTTATAGGGTGCCCATGTTCCACCTAATACTTGCTCATAGGTTTGACCGGCATCTCCGTAGTCATTATTCTCCGGATTTGCATCATCTGAAGTACTTCCTGAACGAATCCAGTTGAAAGCACTAGCACCATCAGCATCTGTTACTGAACTCAACCAGATTTCTCTGTTGTTGGCAAACGTTACCGAAGATTCGATGTATTCACTTCCGTTAGCTTCATCATCGTCCGGCTCAAGAGCCTGCTTAACTGTTAACGACATTCCCCAATCAGAAATAAGTTGTTCATTGTCGTTTGCTATTGTTGATGTTGCAAAGAATTCTTCACCACTATCATCATTTTTCAATGACCAATATGCATCATCCAATGTTCCGCCTGTTGTATCCAACATTTTGAAAGTAAAGTTTGCATTCGGAACATTCAAAGGATTGTAAATTTTAATATCCACAGGTCCTCTTCCATTTTGGTAAACAGGGTTTTCTGCTCTGCCATTTGCAAGAATTTCGGCAACGGTTTCAGTAGTAAAATCAGCTGCGTTTCCGCCATTTCCTGTTCCTTCAATTCTTTTCAGTTTTGGCCCTGTTCCGTATACTGAGTTAAGAATTGTTCCACCATCTTCGGGTGAATTAATGTGAGGAATTCCGGTGTTTACTTTAATAGCACCTGTTACGCTTTTACGACCTGCTTTGTATGGTTTTTTCTGACCATCTAATTGCAAGGGGTCGCTTTGGTCATAATCTTTGTAATTATTATAAGCGTAGGCAATAGCTATGTAGTAGTATTTTTTATGATTTACCAAACGTCTGTCGCCTGCTGCAAATTCGTCATTCAAAATCTGAAATGTGTGACGGATACCTTTGTTTTCACCGTTTACTTCTTCAGTAGGAATATTAGCACTCAGGTCATCAGAAAATTCAAAGTTTACCAACTGTGCAATAGGGTTTCCTAGTGTATCAGCATTTTCAACATCGCATTGCGCTACTAAACGTGCTTTATCAGGATCGTGCAAATCAGCCACACTCACAGTTGCATCTAATACCTGGAAAATCTGGTAACCTTCAAATCTGAATATTGAATCATAACTTTCTCCCGGAGGGCTGATGATGAAGGGGTCAATTTCTTCGTATCCTTCGTTGTAGTTATTTGAAGTTGATCTGTTAGAAATTGCTAAAATCAATTCTCTGTCCAATTCAATAATTGATACATCCGGTGCATCAGGACCGTTCAAAACTTTAAAGCAGTTTAAGAACAATGCCTGTGCTTTATCATCTGCCAATCTTAGTTTCTCAACGGAAGCAAAAGCTCCACCTGAAGTTGCACGTGCCCAAACTGCTCCAACTGTAATATCGTTAACGGCTCCAGCTTCAAGTGTGAAAGGTCCTGCTGATTGCATAAATCGTCTGTCATAAGGAACGTTTCCAGCAGTTTCTTCTGTCCAGGAAGCCTGCACGTTTCCATTTGTTCCCCAACCTAATGGGTCAGTATCACCCGGGAACATAAATTGTGCAGGAACACTTGAATTTCCTCCGCCTGAAGGATGTCCGCTTCCACCATAGCACATTACAGTATTATCTAACCAGATACCACGCAGATAATTATAGTGATCAGTTCCTGTTGAAGGATCTGTTTGAGCCGGATTACCACCACCACCTGAGTTGTTGTGAAAAATAAACCGTCTCATTCCAAAACGCTCGTTGTCAATAACACCATCACCATATCCCAAGCCATTCAATGCTTCGTTTGGTCCAATTCCTTTAGCATTATCAATACCATCGTCATCCTGATAAGGGCCTTCAAAAAAGTCAATACCAACTGCAGGCGGGTTAGCTCCATATTGCTGTGGCCCTCCTGAACCATCTACCGCAAGTCCATTATAGCAATACCCTAATCCACGAGCTACATCACAACCTACAAAGTCATCAGTAGCAAAACCTAAATCCGGATCAACCCATTGTGCAAAATAGGTGTTGGTTAGTGTAAATGAACCACGGTTAATCAACTCGTAGTTGTAAAAGGTCATGTTATTAATCTCATCGTTGGTAGCAAAAGCAAATGCCTGTGAACGGATTTCCATACCAATTGCATCAGCACCTGTTTCGGTGTGGATATTTCCTTTGTCATTAAAAACCCACCACAAGGTTTCGTCACCAAACAAACGAATATCACGTGTTGTGCGGCAGTCAACATCTCCGGTTAAATCGTATTTAGGATAATCACCACCTGTTTCAGGGTTATAGTCACCGCTTCCGTCAGAATCATAAAACGGAGCTAAGTAATAATCCTGACCAAGCGTTACATCACCATGTGCAGGCCAGTTTAAAATAGAAGCCGGAATAGTATACCCAGGAAACAATTCTGCCTGCAGAGCCGGGTCGCTCATTAAGCTATACCAACCCACAAACTCATCCACCTCTGCGCGTGTAATTTTAAAAAACTTGTCATATTTTGCACAAACATCAGCTTCAATAGAGGCAGCGCCATCGGTAGTAAGAGGACCTGGCCAAAAATCGTTACCCACCTGACGAAAACGAATAGCTGCTACTTTCAACTGACTGTTTACGTCAACACCACCCATCCAAAGTGAACCGGTATAAAGCGAGTGCTTACCTGAACCTTTCGGAACTTCGTAACGTGCATTACCAATCAAATCCCACCATTTGTCAGCACCTGCATAAATAACAGTTTTTACGTTGTTGATAGCCAACTCTAATCCTGATGAAGGAGGAACACATCCTGCAGAAACAGATTGCGGTGAGCTGGTTTTACCGCTGTTATCATTTACACCATGTGTTTTATCAGCAAAGGCATTACTGAACAAAAACATAAACGCTATCCCGATAGCTATCGGAACTGCATTAATAACGATTGAATTTGCTTTTTTAATCATTGTAGTACTATTTAATTATTCTATATTATGTCTTCTGTTTTATGTAATCAGAAGCTAAACATTAGTCCTAATCTTATTCTGCGTGGTTGACTGTAATTATCAGGATTGTTAATGGCTATTGCATATAAATCACGGAAACTCTGTTCATCATTTTGCGAAGCAATATTATTTTGGAACTGAGCTGCGGCAAGATATCCATCGTCATTAGGATTTCCTGTTTTACGATAAACATTGATAATGTTTTGAGTATTAAGAATATTTTGAACCTGTAAGTAAACAGTAAGGTTTGCAGGTTTTCTTTTCCCTTCTTTTTTACCGAAGTTAAGAGGGATATCTTTATCTAAACGTGCATCAATTTTAAATTGCCATGGTAATCGTGAACCGTTTAATGACCCATCAACCCTTGTTCCACCTCCACCAAAAGAAGGAAGAATAGCACGGGTGTATGGTGTTCCTGAACCTGCACGTGCTATAATATTTAAACCTGTGTTTGCAAAAATTTGTTGTTTAAATAATACCGGACCGTTGTAATCTTTCCCTGATTTAAAACGATAGTCAAGAGTAACAACAATATTATGGCGTTGGTCAAAATTCAAAGGTTGAATAGTTCTAAGATTTCCAAAACCTGAGTTTACAAGATTAAGTCCTGTTGTAGCATTTGATCCTGTTCCGTCAGCAAACTGTAACGTGTAGCTGGCGCGCATCCAGATGTTTCCTGTTCTGCGTAAGTCATAACTCAACGAAAGTCCTTTTACAGTTCCAAAGTCAAGGTTACCATATGTATTATAGGTTCTTGGATAAGCTTCCAGAATTCTGGTAGTCTGAATCAGATTTCTTAACTCTCTGTAAAATGCAGAGAATTTAATTGCTGAGTTGCTGTTTAGCTTTTGCTGAAAACCCAATTCATAATCAATCGTTTTTTCCGGCTTAAGGTCAGGGTTATTCAAAACTGTTGATGAACGATTTTCGATAAACAGGTAATCAGTAGGATCAAGTCTGTTTCCGCCAACCGGGCGTTTGGTCAACACATCGTAGTGAGCAAAAAACAATGCATCTTCAGAAATTGGAAATGAGAAAGAAATACGCGGCATGATGTTGGTCTGCGGCTGGTAATCTTTAAATGCTTTTGAACTTACAATATTATCAGAAGGGTCAACTAAATAAGGAGCAATTCCACTTCCGGTTCTTAAAACAGTAGGGTCAGAAATCTCCACACCTTCAGCATTGTACCATGTTCTTTCGTTTCTGTAACCAACAATAGCTGTTGGGCTGTTGATATCATTTACATAAACCACATAGTCATCACCTATGTTTGAAGGATGTGAAACATCATTTCCTCCAAGCTGTGTAACTTCTCCTGCTTTAATTGTTTCAAACAAGGAGAACGGATCTTTCAGCACTTTCTGGTTGGCATCGTAACGGTCAACACGCACACCTACGTTAAAAATAAGGTCTTTAAAAGCAAATTTATCCTGAATATATCCAGCAAGATAAGTTGGTTGAAAAGGAGCTATTTCTCTTTTGAAATTTCCAAATTCATCTTTTGCAGTAAAAAAATCATCAAAACTTGGATTGCTTGTAAGTTTTTTTCCGGTATGGTCAAAACCATAATATGACACATAATTGTTACCGTTGTTAAGCAACTCATCAGCGCTGAAGAAATTGATATTAAGCTGGCTTGGATCATAGCTGTCTAAATCAACATAATCAAGTCCGTTTGTTTGTAATCCCAACGACTGACGCAGGTTATAATCAAAGAAAGCCTGATCAGCTGCATTGTAAAAACGCGGATAATTAACAGTATCCTGAAACACCCCATCTACAAAAACAGGTTGTGGATTTGTAACATCAACCTCAGAAATATGAAAATTTGTTAGCTGTCTTGCTAATGTCCATAATCCAACCGGAGAATAGCCAACAAAACGATCGGTTCTTTGCTCATATTCAAAGCCAAGAGTAAAGGCGTGGTTCTTTAAATCTACGGAACCAAGTGCAGTTACCCTTAAAGATGTATTATCTGTTTTTGAATATCCATTATACTGTGAACCGGTATTGTTCCATAAACCATAAACACTTCCGGGTGATTGACCATTCAACAAACCACCTTTGTTCTGAATTTGAAAAAGGTTTTCGTAGTTGTCTTCCGCATCAGGATTTTGGGCATAAAACTGAGTAGTATAGGCCGCAGTTGTAGGATTAATATCTGATGGAGTAAACTCAACCAGTGTGTCAGCAAATCCATTCAGAACACGACCGAACAAACCGGTTGTTGTATCAATTCCAAAACCATAAGTTGGAACGGTGTAGGTTTTAAATTTACCTACATATCCGTAATTAAACAGATTGTCTTTATGGTCCGGATCCTGAGCTGTTTGTAATACTTTTGTATAATCCACCTGAATAGTGTAGTACGCATTACTTATTCCACCACTCTTTTTGCCTTCTTTAGGCTCTTTTGAGCTAAAACGTTGAGTAAATCTTCCGAAAGCGCGAACGGTATTGTTAATTACCTGACCATTATTTACAGTATTAAATAACGCATTTCCGTAATCATAAATTTTACTCTCATTCAGCGCCATTGAACCACCGAAAGTAAGATTGGTTGTTCCCGAAGTGCTCAAATCAATTTTACCTGAAAGGTTAAGATCCTTGCGGGCAACATTCTGGCGGGCAGCAATTTGTTGAAGGTGGTCATCTTGATGAATAAATGCTGAATTTTGGTATGAACCTCCTGTTGTTAAACCTGAAGGACGAATTGGATTTTCTTCCAGGTATTTAAGCACTTCATCTTTAGTTTTATAAATTCCAATTGCAGATGGATCCGGATCTTTAACATAAGTTCCTTCAGCTGAAAGGAAGAAACCAAACAAAGGCTTTTTCTGACCTTCGTTTGCTTTATCTTTAACCATAATCAGTGGACCGGAAAGATTTAATGCTCCCAGATTGTATCCGAAATTATCAAGGTATTGTGAGGTCACCAATTCTGCGCCACCGTAAAACTGGCGTGAAGGACCTTTGGTTGTTATAGAAATTACACCACCGGTTGCATCACCAAACTGAGCCGGCAAACCACCTGTTACAACAGTTACCTGCTCAATTGCCGACTGCGGAATGGCAGAAGAGCCACGCACACGAACACCATCAATATAAGTATCGGTTGATTCACCACGCGAACCTCTGATACTTCCAACCTCACCGTCCTGAGAATAAACACCGGCAACTGTTGTGGCAACAGATTCGGCTGTTCTTCCCGGCATTTTTACAATATCCTCTGCTGTAATGGTAGTTTCAGAACCACCGTCCTGCTTGATAAGAGGAACTTCATATTCAGTAACAGTTGCAGTTCCTAATTGGATACCCTGAGCTATTTTAAAATCCTGAAAGGTGATTTTACTGTCAGTTACCTGCACATTATTTATCTGTGAAGTTGAATAACCTACCATTGAAGCTTTTACAGTAAACCTTCCCGGAGAAATTGGTTTAATGGTGTAATTACCATCAAAATCGGTAAGGGTTCCGGTAACTAGCGTTCCGTTAAGCTCAACCACCACGTTAGCGAACGGAAGAGGTTCTCCTTTATCGTCTGTAACTTTACCTTTTAGAGTTCCTGTGCCGATTTGAGCAGTTGCTGCAAAACCGAAAACGAGGAAGGTCAACGCCAATGAAAGTAATTTTTTCTGCATGTGCCTGTATTATTTTAATGTGGATTAATCCGTTTTTTTAGGGGGGCTAAAAGTATGTTTTTTAGATTTCAAAGCCAAAATTTGTGAAATTTTTGTTAACAAATGTTAAAGTGCACTACACAGCCCATGCAGGGCGCTTTAATATCTCGCTGTAAATAATGGCCTTTTCAATATCAAAATTTTTTAAAAATGGAGCTGTTTCTTTCTCTTCAACGCTAGCTGCAACTTCCTTATTTCCTTCTTTTTCTGCAATGCTGTGTGCCGCTGTTTGTTCTGAATAATTGGTTGAATTAAACTGTTCGTATTGAGATGCCACCGCTTCTTCATCGGCAACCTCATCTTCCAAAGTTTTATAGTTTCCGAATTCATAATTGTCAACCGGGTTCATAGCTTTACCTTCCTGACTTTGTCCTTCCTGTGCTTCGTAAACAGGTTGTATGGTTGGCTTTCGCGTTTCATAAACAGGTGCAGGCTCTGGTTCCTGTTCGGTTTTGCCAAGCATCTCTTCCAACATTTTTCTAATGTCTGGCTCCGCATCCGGACGGGTAGTTGATTCGTCAACTGTTTTGCGTTTTGCCTTTTGCTTTTTTGCGCCTGAAACAAAACTGTAAATAATATAGCCTGCAATTGCTATTACGTATATGATGTCGCCTATGCTGTCCATGTTACTTATGAATTATTAATTTGTGAATTACTATTTTTTAACCGACTGCGAATATAGTTTTATTATTTGCCGGTAAATTTAGACACGAAAACAACAGGCAGGGAAAAATGTTTCGGCTATTTTATACAAGTCTAATTCCAGTTTAACGCTCCAGATTTATATTCTCATCACCTTTTCTGTAAGGCAAAAAAGTAATAATAAACTGAAACATTTCATCCGTAGTGCGCATGCTGGTATTGCGCTCACCCACCTGGCGTGGCGGAGAAAAAGGATTATTGGGATTTGCAGTTGTGTTATCAAACGTTGCTTCGGCTCGTATACGAGAACCTTTAGGAATAATAACCGGCTTTTTATAGGTATAAAAATACTGCCAGCGAAAATCCCATTTGTTTATTCTCACCAACGGAATGGTATCACCATTTGGTTTTACTGCATAGGATTTAAAAGACTTGCCCAACAAGTGCAAGTGTGGATTTACAGTAAGCAAGGATATTTTTTCGGTTGTGGTTATTTCGGTTGAAAATGATTTTACTTCATCAGGCGGAATTTGTAGGGGCGGAACAACTTCAGAAACACCGAGCGTTCCCAATATCAATTCGTTTGTGGGGCGTTTAGGTGGTTTGTTACCAAAATAAATATTGATAATACTTTGGTCTGAATCATTTACAGGTGTTGGCCCATAGTGCAAATCTTTTAAAAGAAAAGCACCTTTTTTGCTCATGCGGTAGCCGCCAATGCCTTCGGGATAAACTGTACTGATAACGCCCGGCAGGTAATTAATAACAGAAGGAGTAAGTGTTGGAAAAGTACCGTCATCGTTCTGCAACCCGAGTTGCTTATATATCACAACCTGATCCGTGTCCATATCCATTTCAACTAAGTGTTGCCCTTCTGCAACATTTTTCTTTTTGCCTTCTGGATACGAAACCAAGTGCCCATTCATGTGATGCAACAACTTGCGGTTGTCGGGCACAAACTCTATGGCGCGGATGAAGGTATCATTCGCAATTTCATAAGGGAATTTAGCAATCATAAACTTGTCGGAATTATCGCCTTTGATAAAAAACGATTCAGTCATTTTCAAAACCAGATCTGGTTTTTCGTGAGTTGAATCCACAAAAAAATCAGGCGGCTTTGGAATAGTATTTTCATCGCCTAATGGCGCACCGGTTTTTGCCCAAACCTGCAATGCTTCCAGTTCGCTTTGTGTTAAAACAAACTCATCACAAAAACGGGAATATGCTGTATCGGCAGGCCAGGGCGGCATATAGCCATCTTTGGTTACAGCAGCAATAAGATCGGCATGGCGGGCAATTTCCTGATAGGTAACGAATGAGTAACCTCCTGCCTCGCCTGTACGGTGGCAAGGTGTGCAGTTTTTATAAATGATAGGAGCTATGCGATTGGTAAAGGTTGGTTGCTCACTGTTATTACACGAGTTTAAAATAACCACTAAGGCACTAAGGACACTAAGTTGCACTAAGATTTTCTCAGTGGCTCTAAGTGCTCTCTGTGTCTTAGTGCTAAAATAAATCACGCAGCTTTTTTACGCATCCTTAGGTTCAGCATCTCAACAAACAGCGAGAATGCGATGGAGAAATACACATAACCTTTCGGTACATCTACAGCAAAAGCATCCAAAACCAGTAGCATACCTATCATCAATAAAAATGATAACGCCAGCATTTTCACGGTAGGATGGTCATTGACAAAATTGCTCACCTTCTCAGAAAATGCCAACATAATGAGCATAGCAATAATTACTGCTGCAATCATAATCTCCAGGTGCTGGGTTAAACCCACTGCAGTTAAAATAGAATCAAATGAAAACACAATATCCAGCATTACAATCTGTGCTACAGCCATATTGAGGGTAAGCACCTTTGCATTCTTGGCAGCTTTTTCTTTTTCTCCTTCAATTTTCGAGTGAATTTCGGTGGTGCTTTTGCTCATCAGAAACAAACCACCAATAAATAAAATCAAATCGCGGATGCTAATACTCCTCGCCTCTTCCGACAAGAAACTGAACGGCAATTCAAACAAAGAACTTTCTGCACTAGCAAGCCATGAAATAGCTGCAAGCAAACCTACGCGCATAACCAGCGCAAGAATAAGACCTACTGTCCTCGCACGTTTTTGTTGGCTCTTGGGAAGTTTTCCGGCTACAATTGAAATGAAAATAATGTTATCAATCCCCAATACTATTTCAAGAAAAGTAAGGGTAAGCAGACTGACTAATGCGGTGGTGGTAAAAATATCGGACATCGTTTTATTTTAGTGCCGCAAAACTAATCAGAAATTCTTTGCTTTATTTGTAGTTAAATATTTATCAAATGTCAGAACCACTACAACACAAATTCACGGATGTAAACGGCATACGCCTGCACTATGTAGAACAAGGCAAAGGCGAACTCGTAATCCTGCTTCACGGCTGGCCCGAATTCTGGTATTCGTGGCGCAAACAAATTCCCGAGCTGGCAAAACACTTTCATGTGGTAGCGCCCGACCAGCGAGGGTTTAACGAATCAGACAAACCGGCAAGCGTAAGTGCTTACAAAATAGAAACCGTTACCAAAGACATTGTTGAACTGATTGAAAAAACAGGACATAAAAAAGCAACCGTAATTGCTCACGACTGGGGCGGTGCCGTTGGTTACGAGCTGGGAATGAATTATCCTGAAAAGTTGAATAAACTCATCATCCTCAATTCGCCACACCCCTCAGTGATGAAAAAACACCTGATGACCAATCCAAAACAACGAAAGCGAAGCGGCTATATGTTTTTCTTTCAACTTCCTTTGCTGCCCGAGTTGTTTATGAAACTTACATTGCGCAAAACACTTACAAAATCATTTCGCGGATGGGCATATAACAAAGCGCAATTTACCGATGATGTGATTGCAGAATATGTAAAAGCATTCAGTAAAACGGGCGCTATGCGCGGGGGACTGAACTGGTACCGCGCTGCTTTCCGCAGCTGGAAAGAAGACAACAAAAAGGAGAAAAAACCTGTTTCTGTTCCAACCCTGATTATTTGGGGAGAAAACGACAAAGCACTTGGCAAAGAATTAACCTATGATTTGGACAAATATTTCAGCGCACCGTTTGAAATAAAATACATACCCAAATGCAGCCACTGGGTGCAGAACGAATATCCTGAACTGGTGAATAAATATATTCTGGAGTTCCTGAAGTAATACTTCATACTTTTGTCTCCATGGAAGAAAACGAAATGCCCGCCAAAGAACCTTGCTGGTTTGAAGCTTGGTTCGATTCGCCTTTCTACCATCTGCTTTACAAAAACCGCAACGAAGAAGAAGCGCAGTTTTTCATTGATAATCTTGTAAAAAAATTAGACCTTAAAAAAGGCGCAAAAATTCTTGACCTTGCCTGTGGCAAAGGGCGTCATGCCATACATCTCAACAGTCTGGGATACGATGTCACAGGAATTGATTTATCAGAAGAGAGTATAAACATTGCAAAAAAGGCGGAGAACGAGACACTGGGCTTTTTTGTGCACGATATGCGTGAATTGTATTGGTCAAACTATTACGACTGCATTCTGAATCTGTTCACCAGTTTCGGATATTTTGATGATGAGAACGACAACCTCAAAACGCTGCAATCTGTTTATGATTCGCTAAAACCGGGCGGTGTATTTGTGATTGATTTCTTTAACGCTGCCAAAGTTGAACGTGAGTTAATTGCAGCAGAAATTGTTACCGCTGATGATACCGAATTTCATATCAGTCGTCAGGTAAAAGATGGTTTCATCATTAAAGATATTGAAGTGCGCAAGGGCGAAAAAGTGCAGCATTTTATGGAGAAAGTACAATTACTGCAACCAGAACATTTTAAAAAATGGTTTGCTGAAACTGGCTTTGAGATTACAAACGTTTGGGGTGATTATTCATTGAATGAGTTTAATTCCGAAACATCAAACAGACTAATAATTACAGTGCTCAAATAAATGCTGTTATCTACCTGCATTCTTCTTTTTCTTCCTGTTATTATCAGCGGGCTATCTGTTATTTTTCTGCAAAATTTCAAGCAAACACTGAATAAAATTTTTCTTTCGTTCAGTGGTGCTTACCTCCTATCCATAAGTGTTCTGCATCTTTTACCCGAAATTTATTCAGGCGGCAATCATTACATCGGTGTTTTTATTCTTGCCGGTTTTGTACTGCAACTTATTCTTGAATTTATTTCTGAAGGTATTGAACACGGCCATTTTCATCACCACGATAAAGGCAAAAATGCTTTTCCGCTTGCTATTATAACAGGGCTTTGTATTCATACATTTCTTGAAGGAATGCCGCTGGCTGCCAATACAAATTCAGAAGAATTTAACCTTGCAAATAACAGTTTACTGGTTGGCATTATTTTGCACAACATTCCAATTTCGTTTGTGCTGGTTACCATGCTGCTTAAATCAGGACTGAGCAAAAATACCGCAATCGGTTATCTTGTATTGTTTGCACTAACTGCACCTCTTGGCTTAATTTCAGGAAGAATTGCCGGTAATTTTTTCACTGAAAATCTGGCAGAATTTTACAATGCAATGCTGGCAATTGTAGTGGGGATTTTCCTCCACGTTTCAACAACAATTTTATTTGAGTCAACCGATAATCACCGCTTTAATCTGATAAAATCTGTTGCTATCGCTACAGGAATTGCCTTGGCATTGGTGATGCTGTAAAAGGTTTATCTTCCTTTTAAAAATTTAAAATCTTTTCCAAGAAAACGGGCATTGCCTCCCAACTCTTCTTCAATGCGCAATAACTGATTATATTTTGCAATCCGGTCGCTACGAGAGGCTGAGCCTGTTTTAATTTGTCCAGTTTTTAATGCAACTGCAAGGTCGGCAATGGTGGTATCTTCCGTTTCGCCCGAGCGATGGCTCATGATGGAAGTATAACCGTTATTATCTGCCATTTTCACAGCATCAATAGTTTCGGTAAGTGTTCCGATCTGGTTTACTTTTACAAGAATTGAATTAGCAATTCCTTCGTCAATACCGCGTTTCAGACGTTTTACGTTTGTAACAAACAAATCATCACCAACTAATTGAACTTTATCGCTAAGTGTTGTTGTCAGTTCTTTCCAACCTGTCCAATCGTCTTCATCTAAACCATCTTCAATAGAAATAATCGGGTATTTAGTACACCAGTCTTTCCAGAAACTCACCATTTCAGACGAAGTCAGTTTATCACCTGTTGATTTTTTAAAATGATACATTTTAGTTTCTGCATCAAAAAATTCAGATGTTGCAGCATCCATTGCAATAAAAATATCCACTCCGGGTTTGTAGCCTGCTTTTTCAATGGCCTGCAACACCACGTTAATTGCTTCTTCATTTGATTTCAGATTGGGCGCAAAACCACCTTCGTCACCCACATTGGTTGAGTGTTTTGAAGATTTTAAAACATTTTTCAGGTGATGAAAAACTTCAACGCCCATGCGCAGCGCATCACTGAAACGCTCTGCTCCTACCGGCACAATCATGAACTCCTGAAAGTCTATGCTGTTGTCGGCATGCGATCCTCCGTTAAGAATATTCATCAACGGAATTGGCAACAATGTTGCATCTTCTCCACCCACATAACGATAAAGCGGCTGACCTTTAATTTGAGCTGCAGTGCGGGCAGAAGCAAGTGAAACACCTAATATTGAATTGGCTCCAAGATTGGCTTTATTTTCTGTGCCATCTAATTCCAGCATTTTTTTATCAATAGCAGACTGATCAAAAATATCAATGCCTTTTAATGCAGCATTCAGCGTGGTGTTAACATTGTTAACCGCTTTCAATACTCCTTTACCTAAGTAAACTTTTTTGTCACTATCACGTAATTCAACGGCTTCGTGCTTACCGGTTGATGCGCCTGAAGGCACAGCAGCACGACCAATCACTCCATTGTCGCTCACTACATCTACCTCAATGGTTGGATTTCCTCTTGAATCTAAAATCTGACGGGCTTTTATGTTGGCTATTGTGCTCATTTATTATTTGTGAATTAGTGAATTGTAGTCATGCTGAACGTAGTCAATTATATAGTACTATATAATTAATATTCAACAAATTAAAGCTGTATTGTTATCTTGATTTAATCCTGGTTAAAATATGAATTCAGGTGTGTCAACTCATTGTTTTTTTGACAAATTTATTTATTTCATTGACTAAATGAAAATTTCGTTAACTCTGGATAGATTTGATCTGGTAAAATGGAGTTCCAATCTAGGGAAGGGATGAATGTTTCAAGTTAATTAACCTAAAATAAGTTAAATGAGTATGTGAATTTATTCAATGTCCATTGTGGCATTTTTTTTTAGATATTCGCACGTTAAATTAAAATCGTATGCTGTCAGCAGACAATAAAGTTTTCGGGCTTTACAATGAGTTTTTAGGTATTTTCAATGAAGGTGGTTTCCAAAGCCACTCTCGACAGTTTTCTGATTCTGTAAATTTATTCCGCATGGTGCTGGATAAAACACATTGGTTGATTAATGTGGTTTGCCTTGATAAACCTGAACCTCAGAAATTAGCTCAGTTGCTTAATTGGTTAAGTGGTGAAAATCAAGAACAAAAATCGATGGCAGAGCTTCCATTAACTATTGATGCAAAGGTTGACAGAGTTCAATTCTCCATTAATGTTGATACGTTTGAAGCCATACAAAGTAAAACTACAGGAAGCGAACCGATAGTATGTGATATTATTTTTATTTCTTCTGAACTGAATGAAAGCAATGAAGCTGAAATTGCCGAATTTGCTGCTGCAATTTCATCAGAGAAAGCATATACCATATTATGCACAGGAACAAAATCAAAGCCTGCCGACCAACT
>CANKAM010000041.1 GCA_947479755.1 Bacteroidota bacterium | reverse complement strand
CGCTCTACGAAATTCTACAGATTTTGAGCATCTCAATTTTTGAGAAAACGCCCATAAACCAACTGTTTCAAGAAACTCAATTACAATATTTCAAAGAACAAAATCCTAATCAATTGAAAATGTGGGACTAATATCAAAACGCTAATGTGTTATTATAATTCTAAAAAAAACGACAAACTAGTTGTTTTAAATAACTGTTATAACTCGAGTTTATTTCGTTTTTACTAAAATTTTGTTCAGCTGTTTGTCTGCAACTTTCATTGAAAGGAAGTAAGCACCTGTAGAAAGATTTAAGTCGCGCATTTCAAAATAATTCAAGCCATCACGCACTTTACCAAGGTTTTTGCTGTAAACAGTTTTGCCGGTGTTGTCATACATTTCAATCAAAACATTTTCAGATTTGAACAGGTTAAACTGAAGCACAATGCGGTCAACAAACGGATTAGGATAAACACCTACCAAGGCTGCAATCGGGTCATTTTCACCCACCGAAACAGGATTGTTTGGTAACAAAGGAGCCTGCGGCTGCAATTCACCAAGGTATACGCTTGGCCCTTGCTGCGCCACCTGCAAAAATGTTTCACCTTCATTTACATACCAATTTTGTGGCGATTCGACAGTAAAGTTTTGGTCGGTGATGGTACTCACATAATACCAGTCGCCCTGAGTGCGGGTTTTATTTACATCCAATAAAACATAACCGCGCTTGGCAAGATCTACATAGCGGATGTGCGGATTTTGTCCGGTAATGATAGTTTGCGGAACCCCCGGTGCCCCACCGGAGGTAATGCTGGTTGCAACAAACTCAACACCCACCGAACCGATTACGTTCTGAAGATCTGAATTGTCGTAATTGCTCAGCGGTAAATCGTTTGCCCATGAAGAGTGAATATCACCTGTAAGTGCAACCACGTTTTCAATACCGAGGTCTTGTATGCGCTGGTAAAGGGTATCGCGTTCTGCAGGATAACCATCCCACTGATCGTTGTTCACTACAATTCCAAAAACTTTAAGCGGTGCAACCATTACCTGTTGCCCTAAAATATTCCACAATACGGTAGCGGTGTCCATCTGGCTGGTTAGCCAGTTCATTTGTTCATTACCAAGCAGGTCCCTTGTTTCCTCTGCTCCTGCCCCTTGTTCATCACGGGCATAGTAGCGGGTATCAAGCATGTATAAGTTTAACAAATCACCGTATCGCAGGGTGCGGTATATTTTATCAAGGTCTGAGGGATTATTTAAACGTTTAGGAAGCCACTCATTGTTAGCTCTGTGAGCAGCAGTTACCCTGTCTGCCCAAACACCTTCAGCGCCTTCTGTATGGTTTTCAGCTCCACCGTGCCAGGTGTTATTTGCTATTTCATGGTCATCCCAAACATAAATAAACGGATATTGTTGATGAGCGTAACGCAAATCAGCATCTAAGCGGTATTGAGATAAACGGGTACGGTAATCATCCAAAGAAACAATTTCAGTAACGGGTTCGTGTTCACGCCCGGAAATAGAACCTCCGGCAGCATATTCATAAATATAATCGCCTACGTGCAATACCGCGTCAATATCATTGCGCTGACCGATGTGTTTAAAAGCATTGTAATATCCGTTTTCGTAATCAGCACACGAAACAAGTGCGAAACGCAAACTATCAACATCACCAACCGGAGCAGTTTTGGTTCTTCCAATCAGAGAGTACCTTCCGCTGTTATTAAACTCATAATAATACCATGTATTGGGTTGCAATCCTGTTACATCAACACTAATTGTGTAGTCGCTGTTCTCATCTGTGGTTGCCGTTCCTGATGCTACAATATTGCTAAATAATGTGTCGGTTGCAAATCTCCAGTTTACATCAACCGAACCGGGATTATCTACTGTTATGCGTGTCCAGATAAGTATGCTGTTAGGCAAAGGGTCAAATGATGCAACTCCGTGATAAAACGGAGCTAACTGCGGGTTCAGTTCGCTTCTGGAATTGTAATCGTTGTAGGTTTGTTCGCCTTGGGCAAAAGCATTAATCGTAATAAAAGAAACAAGAGCTAAGTAAAAGTATTTCATTAGGTTTTGGTTTTAAAAATCAAGGCGAAAATAGAAAAAATGAGCAAGTAAAGAATAAAAAAAATCAGGCGTAATAAATTCTTAATTTTGCAGCCTTATTAACGCTTTCATGAAATTACGCTTTCTTACTGCCCTGTTCATTCTGAGTTGTTCAGTCTTAATTCTGAATTCTTCTGCACAGCCTTATTTTAACCGTTACGATTCTATTCCGGTAACAATCAACAGTAATGCCCTGAAATATGCTTGGGCAGGCGGACTAAATTCCTGTCAGTTTTCAACCATTGATTTGAACATGGATAACATTGAAGACCTGTTTGTTTTTGATCGCGCAGGAAATAAGATAACAACCTTTATCAATAATGGAACTGCGGGAACAATTGATTACACAATAGCACCGCAATACCGCACACATTTTGTAAACCAGCATGACGACCGCGGCACCTTACACGACTGGGTTTTGCTGCGTGATTACGATATGGATGGCAAGAAAGATATTTTCACATACTCAAATGGAGCAACTGCTGTTTACCGCAACACAACAACAACGGCAGACAGCATTACATTTGAATTGATGACTGCTTATTTGAAATCATTTTACAACCCCAATTATCTGGCACTTTATATCAGTCCGGTTGATATGCCCACTTTTATTGATGTGGATAATGACGGAGATTTAGATGTGCTTACGTTTCACATCTCAGGTTTGCAGATTGAATTTCATAGCAACCAAAGTCAGGAACTTTATGGTCACAGCGATAGTCTTTCATTTACGTTGTATGACCAATGCTGGGGCGACTTTTCAGAGAACAGTGCTTCAAACGCAGTTTATTTAGACACGTGTTACTGGGGGCAGTTCCGTGGAGAAGCCGGCAATCGCCACAGCGGTTCATCAACTCTTGCACTGGACATGAATAACGATGGAGTTAAAGAATTTATGATGGGTGATATTTCATTTAAAAACCTTGTTCTACTGAGTAATGACGGCACTTTACTGGATGCTCATATATATGACCAGAATCCTGCTGCTCCGCCAAATACAACTGCTGCTGACATTGCTGTTTTTCCGGCAGCGTTTTACGAAGACATTGACAACGACAATGTGAAGGACTTGATTGCAAGTCCGAATACAACCAACATTACCGAGGACTTTAACAGTGTATGGCTTTACAAAAACAATGGAATTACTTCTCAACCCGATTTTGAATTCATACAAAATAATTTTTTGCAAGACAACATGATTGAAGTGGGAGAAGTTTCATTTCCAGTATTTTTTGATGTGGATAACGATGGGGTGCAGGATTTGATTGTAGGCAATTACGGCTATTATTCCGACAATGGAAATTACAAATCCAAGCTGTCCTACTATAGGAATACAGGCACTGTAAGCGACCCCGCATTTCAGCTTATAACCCGCGACTATGCGGGCATTGAAGCATTAAATATTAAGAGTCTTGTTCCAACCTTTGGCGATATTGACGGTGATGATGTTTCTGAAATGATACTTGGTGGGCTTGACGGATACATTCATGTTTTTGAAAATAATGCTCAGCCGGGACAAGCAGCAAGTTTTGTTCTTTCACAACCTAACTTTATTGATGTAGGTATAAATGCAGCACCACAACTATTTGATGTAAATGGCGACACACTCTTAGACCTTATAATTGGCGAGCGCAACGGCAACCTGAATTATTATGAAAATACGGGGACTGCAAACAATCCTGTTTTCACCCTGATATCAGAAGATTTTGGCGGAGTTGATGTAAGAAAACAAGGTTTTAATATTGGCTACAGCACACCTTTTATGTTTAGCATAAATGATGAGCTGCAGCTTTTTGTAGGCTCTGAAAGTGGTGACATTCATCAATACATCGGCATTGAAGAAACCCTAAATGCAGCTAGCCTCCTTAATGCAGAAATAGGTACAGGAACCACTATTTCCTCTGATGCACAAACAACACCTTTTGGTTCAGAATTCAAAAACGGAAGAAATCAGTTTTTAATCAAGGCAGAAGAATTACAATCAGCCGGTTTTCAAAATGGAATTATTGAAACAATTGCATTTAATGTTGATTCAGCAGCTGGCGGAACAATTCGTAGTTTTAAAATAAACCTTGCAAACAGAGAAAGCGGTGACTTAACTGAATTTGAAGACCTGAATTCCACAACGGTATTTTTTGAAGATGCCGTGATTGAGGCAACAGGTTGGAAAGAATTTGTATTAGATCAGAAATTCACATGGCACCCCGGATCTGATTTATTGGTGCAGGTTTGTTTTGACACTACGCTTGCTGTAAGTACAAACAGCAGTGTTTATTGCAGTTCAACAACGTTTATTTCTAATGTTGCTGCCTCAGCAAACAATGCTGTAGGTTGCACGATGGCTTCAACTACTTCGGCAATACTTAGACCAAATATGAAACTAACACTCAGACCTTCATTTCCTAAAAAAGGAGTGCTTGACTTATTTGAAGGCGTTCGCTCAAGCGTTTCTGGAACAGACCTTAATGACGATAACCTGATGGACATCGCTATTGGAAACTATACAGGCGGTGTAAGCTATTACAAAGGCGATACAACAGGCATTACAACCGGCATTTCAAAGCCTGAAATACAAACTATTGATGCAGTATTGTTTCCAAATCCATGTAATGAAAATATTACGCTCAATTTCTCAGCCCCTCTCAAAACCAATTCCATTGCTGATATTTACAACGTTACAGGCCAACTTATATCATCTGTTCAATTGCAAAAAGGGCAAACAATGTTAGCTTTAAACACAGTGTCGTTCTCTTCAGGAATTTATATAATGACAATAAGAACAAAGCAAGATACTATTGTGAAAAAATTTGTGGTAAGTCACTAAAATGGAAACCATTAATCACCCTATTATTCTATTTGATGGAGTTTGTAATCTTTGCAATGCTTCTGTTCAGTTTATTATCAAACACGACAAAAAAAGTGTTTTCAGATTTGCCTCACTTCAATCAGAATTTGGAAAAAGAATTATTAAAAAATATGATTTAGCGAATAAGAACATTGACAGTGTTATGCTTTTTGAAAACAATGCTGTTCAGCTAAAATCCACAGCTGCACTGCAAATAGCAAAACGATTGGTCGGAATTTATTCTACGCTTTATGTATTTATAATCATTCCGAAATTTATGCGTGATAGTATTTATGATTTTGTAGCGCGCAACCGCTATCGCTGGTTTGGCAAACAAGAGAGTTGTATGATTCCAAAACCGGAACTGAAAAAGCTTTTTATTGAGTCGTAAATGAATAGTTTTGCAGCGAGACCAACTCATTTATGACAAATGCTTAACGAAAAAAGACTTTACTTAATTGTTTCTGACTATCCTTATGGGAATGGGGAACCATTTCTGGAAGATGAGTTAATTGCACTTTCTAAAAGGTTTGATAAAGTTTATCTTATCGTAACCAACTCTTTACATATTAACAACCTTGAGCATAAATTCTCAGTTCCGGAAAATGTTGAACTGAAATTTTATATTCCGGAAAATAATTTTCTCACTAGGCTCAGAGGACTATGGTTTTCGTTTTCAGAACCAGCGGTTTCAGAAGAACTAAAAATCATTAAGCAATCCTATAAACTACCGCTGTCAATTTCAACATTACGCTTATTATTTTCTTATGTAATCCATGGGGTAGCGTTCAGGAATTATTTGGATAAACTAATAAATAATGATAACAGTCACAAGGCATCTAATTATATCTATTCCTATTGGTGCACCTATTACACCTTTGGTCTTGGCTTATTAAAAAATGATTATAAAAACATAAAAGCATTTACCAGAGTTCATCGATGGGATTTGTATATGAATGTCCATAAGCCTCCCTATCTGCCATTTCGGAAATTTATAATAGACCAAACCGACAAGACCTTCTCTGTTTCAGAAGATGGGAAAAGGTACTTAGAACAGACTATTCCTGACATAAATAAAGACAAAATCAGTGTTAATTTTCTTGGCACTACTATTAACCGCTTACCCAACCATACAAAACCTGACAACAAATTATTTGTGCTAAGCCTTGCCTTTATTTCTAAAGTAAAGCAAGTGGATTTACTGGCAGAAGCAATCTCCATGATAAATGATTTTGATGTTGAGTGGCATCACATTGGAGGTGGAGGAGAGGAAGCTACCTACGTTGGAAATCTTTCTGAAAAATTGCTTTCAGGAAAACCAAATGTGTCTTATAAATTTCATGGCAATTTATCTAAGAAAGAAATTTATGATTTTCTTAGCAATAACAACGTTCATGTTCTTGTTAATACAAGTTTATCTGAAGGAATACCTGTATCAATAATGGAAGCCATGTCGTTCGGAATACTCGTTATAGCAACCGATGTAGGAGGCAACCGTGAAATTGTAATTAATAAAAAAAACGGGATTTTGTTAAACAGCAACCCCACAAAAGAAGAAATTGCAAATGCACTTATTAATATTAAACAACTTTCAGAATTAGATTATAAGGAATTATGCTCATCGGCTTATCAAACGTGGAATACAAAATTTAACAGTACAAAAAACAATGAAACATTTATTGAAGAGGTGCTTTCGTTAGACTCTGAAATGTATAAAGTCTGCACAAGATGTATACTAGACAACATTGACTATCCTGAAATTAATTTTGATGATCATGGAGTTTGCAATATGTGCAGATCTTACGATGAAATAGCAGCAAAATACTTTTTGTCAGATGACAAAAAGGTAAAAGCACTTCATAAACTTATAGCAGAAATTAAAATAGGAGGGGTAAACCATGAATATGATTGTGTGGTTGGCTTAAGCGGTGGTGTTGACAGTAGTTATGTTGCATACAAAACGAAAGAATTAGGCCTACGCCCATTAGTTGTTCATCTTGACAATGGATGGAACTCTGAACTTGCAGTCAAAAATATTGAAAACATAGTTCGTAAACTAGGATTTGATTTATATACACATGTTATCAACTGGAATGAATTCAGAGATTTGCAATTATCTTACTTCAGAGCTTCTGTCGTTGATATTGAAGCACTTACAGACCATTCAATTAATGCCATTCTTTACAAAACTGCTTCAGAACGGGGAATAAAATATATTCTAAGTGGAGAAAATCTTGTAACCGAGGGAAGAATGCCTCCAAACTGGGTTCACTTAAAAAATGATTTGGTTAACATAAAAGATATACATAGGAAATTTGGTAAAATTGCAATTAAAACCTTCCCGACATTAGGAGAGCTGAAATCATTTTATTACAAAAGAGTAAAAAGAATAAAAACTATTCCTCTTCTTGATTATATTGATTTCAATAAAAACAAAGCAAAGCAGATAATTATTGATGAACTTGAATGGAGGGATTATGGAGGCAAGCATTATGAATCTGTGTTTACACGTTTCTATCAGTCCTATATATTGCCGGTAAAATTTCATGCCGACAAAAGAAAGTCACATTACTCCACACTGATTTGCTCAGGTCAGCTTACACGTAATGAGGCATTGGAGTTAATGAAACTCCCGATTTATAATGAACAGAAATTAAAAGAAGACAAAGAATATGTTATAAAAAAACTTGGACTTACTGAAATTGAGTTTAACGAAATGATGAAACAGCCAATCCGGAAGCATACCGAATTCCACTCAACCGTTAATTATTACTCGAAGTTATCTACACTTAGAAAAGTGTTTAGGAAACTAATGCCTTTAAGTGAATAGGTTTTTATAGCTTTGTTTTGTAAAGAATAAACTATGGGTTCAAAAAAAATATTAGTTCTTGCGCCTCACACTGATGATGGCGAATTGGGTTGTGGTGGAAGCATAGCCCGTTTTTGTCGTGATGGAAATGAAGTTTTTTATGTTGCTTTCTCCACCTGCCGCAGGTCTCTTCCTGCACATCTTGCGCCTGACACGCTTGAGAAAGAAGTAATAAAAGCCACTAATATTCTAGGTATAAAAAGAGAAAACCTTATACTTTTTGATTACGATGTTCGCGACTTCCCGAAAGACCGTCAGCGGATTTTGGAAGACATGGTAAAATTAAAAAATGAGATTAAACCTGATATTGTTTTTGTTCCGAGTTTAAATGATTTGCATCAGGATCATCAGGTAATAGCTAATGAAGGCTTACGTGCTTTCAAAAACAATTCACTTCTTGGTTATGAAATGCCCTGGAATAATGTATCGTTCAACACCAATTATTTTATTGCCCTCGAAGAACAAGATATTGCAATAAAAATTCAGGCTCTGAAAGAGTATGAATCGCAAAAAAACCGCAACTACCTGAACGAAGACTTTATTAAATCGCTCGCTTACACGCGCGGAGTTCAGATTGGTGCACGCTATGCTGAAGCTTTTGACCTTATTCGTTGGGTAAACTGGTAAAGCAATGACAACCATTCTTATAACAGGCGCAGGCGCACCAGGAATAGCAGGAACTATTTATTCTGTCCGGCAAAATCCTGACAAAAAACCGTTCAGAATTATTTCTACTGATATTTCTGAAAACCCAGTCGGCAGGTTTTTGAGTGATGCGTTTTATGTTTTACCAAAACCAGAAAGCAGCAATTATCTTGAGATTTTAAAAGATATTGTGCGAAAAGAAAATGTAGATGTAATTATCCCGCAAACAACACGTGAGATTGATTTACTCTCTAAACACAAAGCATCCCTTGATTGCAAAGTAATTGTATCAGGTGGTGAAAATATTGCACGGGCAAACGACAAATACCTCATCATTAAAGAGTGCGAGAAAACAGGTGTTCCTTTTCCTAAATACTTTTTGGTTACAGATACAAAATCGTTAAATGATGCTATATATTCAATCGGTTACCCTGAAAAGAAAGTAATTGTAAAACCTCGTATGAGTAATGGTTTGCGAGGAGTTCGTATTATTACAGAACAAATACTAACGCTAGAATCTTATTTAGGTGACAAGCCTTCGGGATTAGAGATTGACCTTACTACTTTCATGAAAATTTTTGAAGGTGTTGAAACTTTCCCAGAACTATTGGTAACTGAATATATGCCCGGAGAAGAATACTCTGTTGATGTTTTTCGCACACCAAAACAAACCGTAATTATTCCACGGATCAGAAAAAGCATTAGAAGTGGAATTAGCTTTGAAACAGTTGTTGATTTGCAACGGGAAGATATAATTGCATACTCACAAAAACTTGCTGAGTCGCTAGACTTAAATTATTGTTTTGGTTTCCAGTTTAAGCTGGATGAAAATGATGTTCCTAAAATATTAGAATCAAATCCGCGTGTTCAGGGAACCATGATTGCTGCTGCTGCCGCGGGTTGCAATATGATTTATTATTCAATTGTTGAAGCTTTAAACCCGGATGGAACTTATAAGTTTGACTTAAAAGACAAAGTAGAATTCAAGCGCTACTGGGGCGGTGTGGGGATTGACCAACAAAAAAACGTTATCATTGAAAGCATTTAACGATTACCTTTCTGACAGATACCTTTTTCACCTTCACACTTTTTATACTGACGGCAAACTTAGCGTTGAAGACCATTTCAGATTTTGCACTGAGAATGGGGTGCAAACATTAATGTTCACTGAACATGTCAGGAAAGAATTAAAATATTCATTCAGAGATTTTGTTGCGGAAATAAAAGCGTGTGGTAAAAAATATTCTGAGGTAAATTATCTGATTGGTGCGGAAGCAAAAATATTACCCGGTGGCGGATTGGATATTCCTGAAGAAATCCTCAACGATATTTCTCTTATTGCCTTTGCCTGTCATGGTTTTCCGGACAATACAAACCTTTGGTTTGATTCATTCTCCAAACTCTTTGAAGACAAAAGATGGAAAAATTATTACCGTGTTTATGTGCATCCAGGAAGGTTTTTGCAAAAAAGAAACTGGCTGGAAGACCATACACCACTTCTTGAAAAGCTTATCCAAAAAGCAATTTCAGAAGGTGTTTATGTAGAGCAAAACAAGCGTGAAATGCTGCCACCTGCTTCGATAATTCTTCCTTCTGATAAAAGCATTGTTGGTTTTGATATTCACCGGAAAGAGGATTTTGAAAAAGTGTTGACTTATTTTCAAGGCCGATGAAAAAGGTTTTAGTGCTATGCTACGATTTCCCGCCACTTCCTTCAATTGGTGCACAGCGACCATATTCATGGTTTTTGCATCTTCACAAATATGGTTTTTACCCGACCGTAATTTGCCGAAAGTGGAAGAAAGGCATTAAAACGCTGGATGAATATTTTGAGGCTGATGAAGGCAAAGAAGAATTAATTGGAACTGCTGAAAACCTTCTTATCCGAATTCCGCACAAACAAAGCAGAAAGGATAAACTGATTACAAACTCAGGAATGGATACCTCTGTTCTGCTACGCAAGTTACTTACGCTTTATGAGACTTTCTTCAAATGGATTATTGATTCAGCAGACGATAAAGTCTATTTACAACAACGAGCTGATGCGTTTCTGCTAAAAGAAAAAGTAAATTTTATTTTAGTTACGGGTGAACCGTTTGTGTTGTTTAAACAAGCGCATTACCTAAGTAAGAAACATGACATTCCGCTTTATCTTGATTACCGTGATGGCTGGACAACAAACCACTCGTTAAGTAAATCATTCTTGAATAAATTGCGTTATCAATACGAGCGCATTTTTGAAGGCAAGTATCTTCAACAAGCAAAACTATTTGGCTCCGTATCTAAAGAAGTAACAGATGGGATTGCCGGTAAATTCAATATCTCCGACAATACATCTATTGTTATTAAGAACGGAGTTGAATATGATTTCTATAAAAACACAAAGAAGAAAGACACAACTGAATTCAGCATTGTTTATACCGGAACGCTTTACGATACGCAGCCTGTTGATGCTTTTATAGGTGGTTTAGAAAAATTCATCACGCAAAACAAACCTCAAAACTTCAAGGTTTATTTCATTGGTATTCGTTTGAAACCGGGCAATTATGTTTCACAAGTTGAAGCACTCACACAAAAACATTCAAAGCAGATAGTCATTCTCGACAGCTTACCTTTTGAAGAAATGGTGCAATATCAGAAAAACTCATCTCTCCTGCTTATGTTTATTATTGGTAGCCAAAAGAAAGGTATCATTGGCGGAAAGACCTATGAATATGCAGCCACACGCAATCCTATTTTAGTGGTACAGGAAGAGCGGACTGAAGAAACTCCCTTCTTTCAGGGAAGAGATATTCAAACCTTTGCTTTTACTGCTGATGAAGTAGCTGAAAAAATTGAAAGCTATTACAACAAATTCCAACAGGGAATATCTATCCAAACATCTATTACGGATGAGGAGATATTTTCTATTTCACGAGAATATCAGGTAAAACTGTTAGCTGAAAAACTAAACAGTCTTTAGAACTTCTTTCTTGGTCTTGAGCCTTTCGCGAATTTATCACGTCTGGAACCAGCACCACCTTCTCGGCTTTCGCCTCCACCGCTAAAACCGCCTCTATCTCCATCTCTGTCGCTTCCACCGCTGCTTTTGCGGTCGCCTCCGCCTCCGTAACTTCCTCTTCCACCGCCATCACGTTTGCCTCCGTAGCCACCTCTGTCGCCACCAAACTTGCGGAACTCTCTTTTCTCGCCACCGCCTCTGCTGTCTCTGTCGCCATAGCGTTCTCTTTTTTCGTCAGCAGGTTTTTCTGATTCTTCTATCTTGATTTTACGGCCTTTGAAATCGTGTTCATTAAAAGCTGATTTCAACTTCTCTAAATCTTTATTGTCAACTTCAAAGAATGAATAGCTGTTCATCAGATCAATTCTGCCGATGCTGGTGCTGGTAAGGTCTGCGCCTGTGCAAAGGATGTTGAGTAATTGTCCTTTATCAACGCCATCTAATCTTCCAAGGCTGATGAACATGCGTTTGAAGTTTCCGCCTGAATGACTTGCAGAGTGCGACCTGTCGCCTGCCAAATCATTGGAGTTTTTGTAGTATTCAAGGAAGCGATTGAACTCAGTTGATATAAGACGTTTGATAATATCTTCTTTGCTCAAATGCTCTAACTGACCAAAAATCTTTGGCAGATAAGGCTCAATCTCTTTCTCGTTGATGGGAGTGTTTATGCTTTTATCAATCAGCGAAAACAGTTGGCGTTCGCAGATTTCTTTTCCGGTAGGAATTTTTGCCTCTGTAAACTTCTTGCCAATGATGCGCTCGATGAAACGGATTTTTCCAATCTCTTTCATGTTAGTGATAACAATAGAAGTTCCTGACTTACCTGCACGTGCTGTTCTTCCGCTACGGTGAGTGTAGTTCTCCGCTTCATCGGGCAAGCTGTAGTTGATTACGTGTGTAACATCGTCCACATCAATACCACGGGCTGCCACATCGGTTGCAACCAACATTTGGATGGTTTTGCTGCGGTATTTTTTCATTACACTGTCGCGTTGCGCCTGCGATAAATCACCGTGAATACAATCGGCACTGTAACCGTCTTTTATAAGATGGTCGGCAACGGTTTGTGTTTCGGCACGGGTGCGGCAAAAGATGATGCCGTAGATATCGGGGTTGTAATCCGCAATGCGTTTGAGGGCAAGGTATTTATCGCGGGCATGCACCACATAATAGATATGGCTGATGTTATCTGCGCCCTGGTTCTTTTTGCCAACGCTTATTTCTTTGGCGTTGCTCATGTAGTTGCGGGCAATGTCGGCAACACCTTGTGCCATGGTTGCTGAAAATAACCAGGTATGTTTTTCTTTAGATGTTTTTGAAAGTATGGTATCCAAATCTTCTTTGAAACCCATGTTGAGCATTTCATCGGCTTCGTCCAGAACGGCCCACTGTATTTCAGAAAGGTCAACCTTTTTGCGGTTGATGATGTCCACCATCCTTCCAGGAGTAGCCACAATAATCTGTGCTCCGCGTTTTATCTGATTTATTTGTCCTTCAATACTTGCTCCGCCATATACTGCAACGATGTTGGCTCCGCTTATGTTTTTGGCAAAGTTGGTAATATCGCCTGTGATTTGCATACACAATTCGCGTGTAGGGCACAGTACTATTGCTTGTGCTTTGGGGCTTTTGAAGTCTATGAGTTGTGCCAAGGGGAGACCGAAGGCAGCTGTTTTTCCTGTTCCTGTTTGTGCAAGGCAAATGTAATCGCTATCGTTTTTAAGTAGTTCGGGTATGGCTTTTTCCTGTATGGGCATTGGGTTTTCAAATCCCATGTCCTTGATAGCGCTCAGGATTTTTCCGTCAATTCCCAATGTTTCAAATGTGTTCAATTGTATATGTATTTAATTTTTAAGAGGGCGCAAATGTAGGGTTATTAAGGGCTTGAATTACATTTGGATGTGAAATAGAACGCGGATGACACGGATTAAGCAGATTTTCGCAGATGCAATTTCTCACCGCTAGGACGCGAAGGCGCAAAGAAAGCAACACTCCTTAAAAGGAGAAAGGTCGCCTTAATTAAAAGACGACCTTTCATAAATTGACAAACCTATAAGCCGGGTTCTGTCGAGCCCTATCATTTATCTATGCAACCTACCCTTCCCGATAGCTCTTTGCAGAACATTGAAGCGGGCAGCTTCAAAATCGGGGTTTATTTGGTCTTACAACCCATAAGGTTTTCCCATGCCCAACATTGCTGCCTTGCATTGTGAGCTCTTACCTCACATTTTCACCCTTTTCCGCCTGAGGCGGATGGTTATTTTCTGCGGCACTTTCTGTTACTCAGCATTTCTACTAAATACCTCCGCTTTCGAAGAGTATGGCGCCCTGTGTTGCCCGGACTTTCCTTCCCTCTCTGCATTATACAAAAAAGAACGATAGAACAGTTTGTCGGGGGTAAAGATAGAGAAAAGAAAAAGGGGAGCAATTGCCCCCCTTTTATATAACTAATAATAGTAAGACTACTTCTTCTCCCCTTCCGTTCCTTTTCCGGTTCCTTTACCTGAAATAGAATCTCTCATGCCGGTATCGGCTTTTACATTTTCCATTTTGTAGTAGTCCATAATACCAAGGTTACCGTTGCGGAATGCTTCGGCCATTGCTTTTGGTACTTCAGCTTCGGCTTCAATAACTTTTGCACGGGCTTCCTGTGCTTTGGCTTTCATCTCTTGTTCTAATGCAACTGCCATAGCTCTGCGTTCTTCGGCTCTTGCCTGTGCAATGTTTTTATCGGCATTTGCCTGATCCATCTGCAATTTGGCACCAATGTTTATACCTACGTCAATGTCGGCAATATCAATGGAAAGAATTTCAAAGGCTGTTCCGGCATCCAATCCTTTTGCCAATACAACTTTTGAAATAGAATCAGGATTTTCAAGCACCGATTTATGCGATTGTGCCGAACCGATAGACGATACAACACCCTCACCGATACGTGCAAGAATGGTTTCTTCTCCTGCACCACCAACCAATTGTTTGATATTGGCACGAACCGTTACCCTTGCTTTGCAAATCAACTGAATACCGTCTTTTGCAACTGCTGCAACTGGAGGCGTGTTAATCACCTTCGGGTTTACCGACATCTGCACGGCTTCCAATACATCTCGCCCTGCCAAATCAATAGCAGTTGCTGATTTAAAATCAAGCGGAATATTTGCTTTGTCGGCCGAAATAAGGGCATTTACAACTAATTGAACACGACCTCCGGCAAGAAAGTGAGCCTCCAGTTCATCTCTGTTGAGTTTCAATCCGGCTTTAGAACTTGCTATCATTGCGGTTACAATAACTTCAGGAGGAACTTTTCTCCAACGCATCAATACAAGTTGAATGAGCGAAACTTTAACACCCGAAACAAGCGCAGAAAACCACAGCCCAACGGGAATAAAATAAAACAAAATCCAAAGTCCGACAAGCGATGCTATGCCGATAATGATTATAAATGGTAGTCCTTCCATGATTTTTTAAATGGTTTTAGTGGTTACTATTAATTTGCTTTCTGTTCGTTTGGTAATAATGATATCTGTATTCGGATCAATAAATTCTCCTTGCGTATGCACTTCAACATAGTTTCCGTTAATCAATGCTTTCCCTGAAGGTGCAAGGCGCGAAACGGTTTTTCCGCTATCGCCAACATTCAGTTCAGCGTGCTCAAATGTATTTACTTTTCCATGCAACTTGGTTTCAAGCGAAAATTTTTTCCAAGTATTGGTTTTAAGACCGATGTAAACTATAAGCAATGTTATTCCGATTGAACCTGAAAGCACATAAATTCCAGCAGCTGTTCCATGCTTTGAAAATACAAACCAGATACCGGCAATCATCAGCAGAGCGCCAATAACACCAACAACGGTGCTTCCGGGAACAATCAATAATTCAAGCAGAATAAAGATTAAGCCCAGAACAATAAGTAGAATAATCGCGGTAAGAGACAAGGGATTTAGGATTCTATCAGATAATTTCCGCAGTAAGTCCACGCTCCAAAATATTCTCGCAAAGCGGACGCAACTTTTTGTATTCACCCATTTTAACGGAACACTTTCCGTTGTAATGAATCATGAGTGTACATTGTTCTGCCTGCAATGCTTCATGTCCGCAAACCTTAATCAGCGTGTCAATCACGTAATCAAACGAATTGAAATCATCATTATAAATGACCAACTCATTCTGTTTCTTCTCCGCGCGAAGAATTTCTTCTTCAATATCGGTTTCAGTAAGTGTTTGTGGAAATGGGTTCATGATTTTTTCGTTTAAATCTTACGCTAAAGGTATGAAAATGATTCTATTCAGCCACAGGTTGTTTCTTTGCATCGCTGATTTTAATTTCTTCTCCATTCAAATACGCCACAATACCGGCTGAAAAGCCTTTGTAACCAAATTCATTTTTATCTAAAGTTGCTTCTGCAAGCGTAATGTATGCACCACTAGAATAATAAACAGGTTCTTCTGATGCACCGGTTCCCGGTTTCAGCAAGGCAGCGATATCATCCGGAAGTTGAACAGGTGGAAGTTTTAATTCCAGCTTATAAATCACTCCCTGATGGCTAAGCAAGTCTGTTTTGTCAAATGGCGGACGCAGTTTTTCTTCTTTTTTATTAACCGACACAACTTCTTTATTTGTCACAACTTCTTTATAGCGCTGAGCATTTGCTAGTGCTTCGTTTCCAGATTGCTGTTGTGCTTTCAGGTTATTCTCAACTATTGCGCGGCCTTTTTGCTCGGCATTCATTCTTTCCAAGAGCATACGCAACTTGCGTTGTTCGGTAGTTTCATTCGTATTTTCAACAACAACTGATTTGTTTACTGTAATAGTGGTTAATTTTTCCTCTTCTTGTTTTTTATTTTGTTCAAGGGCAAGACGTTTAGCTTCTTCAGCGTTAAGATTAGCTGTCTCTTCATTTTTTTGTTTTACAGCTAAAACTTGTTGCTCTTCAACTTTACGCTTTTCTTCTCGTTCGGCTTTTAGCTTTGCTTCTTCGGCAGTTTTACGTTTCTCTTCTGCCGCTTTAAGTTCAGAGGCTTTGCGCTGCGCTTCTGCTTGTGCCGCAGCCTCTATCATCTTTACTTTTTCAGTTTCATCAGTTACAGCAACAAGCTGCTCTTTTTGTTTTGCAGCAATGGCAAGTGAGTCGGCAACTCTGTTCATTTTCTCTTGCTGACGGTTTGCTTCTTCCATTAATCTTTTTTTATCATCAAGATTTGCCTGCAGTTGTTCTTTTTGTCTTTTCAGTTCCTCTTGTTCTAATAAAATTTGTTCGAGTTTTTCCTTCTCAATTGCTGCATTTTCTGCAGCTGCCATTTCAGTTTTCAACTTTTCGGAAGCTATCTTCTGCTCTTCTTCTTGTTTTACTTTTGCAGCTTGCTCTGCAACAAGTTTCTCCTGTTCAGCTTTCAACTTTTTCTGATCCTGCGATTGCTGCACTCGTTTTGCTTCATTACTTACTGCCAAGGAATCTGTATTAACAACTTTCTCGCTTTTATTTTTCGCCAAGGCAATGGAATCCATAACTGCTTTATTCTTGCGCGTTATTTCTGCAGATGCTTGTTGTTCTTTTAACTTCTGTTCTTCAATAAATTTACGATTAAGTTCATCCTTTTCTTTCTGAGCTTTTTCTATTGCCGCTTTTTCAACAAGGAATTTTTCCTGTGCAGCAGCATCTACTTTCGCCTGCTCTTCTTTCAATTCAGCATCTTTCATCTTTTGTTCCTCAACAGCCTTAAGACTTTGTTCTTTCTCTTTCTGCATTTTGTCATAAGCTGCAGTCTGTTCCGCTGTCAGAGAATCGCTTGCCAATTTAAACTTTTGATTTGTTTCAACTACTGTTTCAGCTTTTTGTTTTTCAGTAGCCGTAAATTGCTCTTGCTTTGCTTTTGCAGCTTCAGCAGCTTTTTTTTCTGTCTCTGCTTTTGCAGCCAACTCCTTATCTGCTTTCAGTTTTTCATCAGCCTTTCGCTTTTCTTCCTGCGCTAATTTTAGTTTAGCTTCTTCTGCTGCTTTCTTTTCTTCTTCAACTTTTGCTAGTGCATCCTGCTCTGATTTTAACTTGGCAACTTCGTCAGATTTTTTCTCTGCTTCAATGCTTGCAGCTAACGCCTGTTCTGCTTTTATTTTCTCATCGGCTTTGCGCTTTTCTTCCTGTGCTGCTTTTAGTTTAGCTTCTTCGGCTGCTTTCTTGTCTGCTTCAACTTTTGAAATTGCATCTTGCTCTGCTTTTAACTTTGCAGCCTCAACAGCTTTTTTCTCTGCTTCTGCTCTCAACAAAGCCTCTTGTTTATTAGACTCAATTTCAGCAAGTGCTTTGTTTTGTGCAGCTGCGTGCAATTTTCCTTCATCTGCTTTTTGCATTTTATAATTCGCAAGATCTTCAGCAGAAATCACTTTCTTGTTTTCTGTTTTTGCTTTTTCAGCTACCTGATCGTTTGTTAAAATACTGCGCAAATTATTGCCTGCTGTTTTGCCGGTTGCGTCAAACCAGTTAGTGATGGTAAGCGTTTCTCCTGTTGCATCTTTCTGCAAATTTATTTTCTGTTCAAAAAAATCTGCACTTGTTTTTGCAGGAACAATCAAATCAAATTTGTGCGAAACAAAGTCTTCAGGCAATATTTCAAGAGAATAATTTTTACCGGGAGGTAACAATAAAAGATATTTACCGGTCAGGCGATTGGAGTTGTAAGTTCCAACCAATGCGTTGGTTGCTTTATCAGTTACTTTTATTTCTGCTTTTGTGTAAACACGCTCGCCATTAACTGCAAATGCACCTTTTATTACAAGCGGTTCGCTTGACTGTATCAGTCCTTGTATACTGACTTTATAGACTTTTATTTTTCCGGGTTTGGTAAAATTTTTGCTGGCGAAATAAGCAAATGTCCCTGCTTCATCCGAAGCATAGAAAATATCATCAGCAGGAGAATTGATAGGGTGAGCAAGGTTTAAAGGCGCTGACCACTTACTAGTTTGCTCATCATAAACAGAACGAAAAATATCATAACCACCCATGGTGTTATGTCCTTTGGAAGAAAAGTATAAGGTTTTTCCATCAGGATGCAGGAAAGCAAATTCTTCATCAAAAGCTGAGTTAACAGGCTCGCCAATATTCAAAGGCGCAGCCCATTCACCATTAGGCAATTTATTTACTCTGAAAAGTTCTCGACTGGTATTCAATCCTTCATCATTATAACCCGCATAAACAATGCTTTGATTTTCCGTTCCTACAAAAATCAGGGTATTGTCTTCCAATTTCACATCTTTCTTTGATTTAAAATTGAGCGGTTTGGGAATAATGCGCCCTTTCATTGCTTTCAAATCATAGTTGCGGTAAAACTCATTCTCCAGTGTTTCTGTTTTCTCTAATGCCTGAAGCGTAACATTTTTATCATACAGATTTTTACCGTTTTTGCATTGCTGAATAAAACGCGCAGCATCCAATGGGTCAGGAGTAGCAGCTTTTGCTTTATATTTTTCAAAAAACGCAAGTGCTTCATCAAAGCGAGCATTGGTTTGATAGCCCCTTCCTGCATAGAAAAAAGCTTCTTTGTCAACACTTGCTTCTTTCACAGCAAAATCAAAATATTGCAATGACTTTACCTTATCTTCATCATTATGTAAAACACAAACGCCAAACTTGTAATTGTAGGTGGCATCTTTAGGATGCAAACTCAACAACTGCGAAAATAATGGCATGGCATTCACATAATCGGAAGTCAAAAACAACTTGTTTGCCTGTGCAACCAATTGTTCTTCCGATTCAAAACTTACCTGCGAAACTGCTTTTTCGCAAGAAAAAATTGAAATAAAAAGGAGAGGTAAAATTAAACGCAAAAAACTCTTCATCAATCTGTATGCTCTAAATATAACCTTTTTTTAGGGGACGGTAAAAGTAGGAATTTTGGCTTACTAAAAAACTACAAGGATGAAATTTAAAACTGAACATTTTTAATCGCGCATTTATCTATATTTACCGCCCTTAAAACTAAAATCACAGAAGAAAATGGAAAAAGTTTGGCTTAAACATTATCCGGCAAGCATGCCTGCCGAAATCAATCCCGACAGCTATAAAAATATTGTTCAGTTATTTGAAGAAAGCTGCAAAAAATACAGCGACAAAGTAGCTTTTGAAAATATGGGTGTTGGTGTTACTTATCGCGACCTCGACCGCATGGCTCATAACTTTGCTGCTTACCTGCAAAACAAAACCAACCTGAAACCGGGCGACAAAATCGCGCTTCAGATGCCAAATGTTCTTTCGTATCCTATTGCTATTTACGGTTCTATGTTGGCAGGGTTGGTTGTGGTAAATACCAACCCACTTTATACCCCACGCGAGATGGAATACCAGTTCAAAGATTCTGGGGCGAAAGCAATTGTGATTGTAGCAAACTTCGCTAAAAGTCTGGAAGAAATTATTTCTAAAACAGACATTAAGACTGTTATTGTTACTGAAATTCCTGACTTATTTCCCGCACTGAAAAGAGTGATTGTGAACTTCGTTTTGAAGAACGTAAAAAAAATGGTTCCGCCTTACAGCCTGCCAGGGGCCATCAGTTTCCGTGATGTGGTAAAAAATTCTTCACTGAAATTTACACCTGTTACAGCCAAAAATACTGACACAGCCTTTCTGCAATACACAGGCGGAACAACAGGAGTTTCAAAAGGTGCTGTGCTTTCGCACCGGAACATAATAGCCAACATGGAACAAATCAGAACCATGATGAGCGGCTACCTGAATGAAGGAACAGAAATTATTATTACTCCGCTCCCACTCTATCACATATTCTCGCTTACTGTAAACTGCCTTGCGTTTATGAGCATGGGCGGAAAAAATGTATTGATTACAAATCCGCGTGACATTCCGGGATTTGTAAAAGAATTGCAGGCACATAAATTTACCTTCCTGACAGGAGTGAATACGCTGTTTAATGCGCTGATGGCAGATCCTAACTTCGGTAAAATTGATTTCAGTAATGTAAAAGGAATTGTAGGCGGAGCAACCGCAATACAAAAACCTGTAGCTGAAAAATGGAAACAACTTACCGGAAAATCATTAGTGGAAGGCTACGGACTTACCGAAAGTTCTCCTGTGGCAAGTTGTAACCTGCTTAATGGTTCAGACAGAATCGGAACAATCGGAATTCCTGTTTCGTCAACAGATATGAAACTGGTTGATGATGATGGCAACGAAGTGAAACAAGGTGAATCAGGTGAGATTTGGATAAAAGGTCCGCAGGTAATGCAAGGCTATTACAACAAACCTGAGGAAACCGCAAAAGTTCTTACACCTGATGGCTGGCTGAAAACCGGTGATATTGCCGTAGTAAGTGAAGATGGTTTCTTCAAAATTGTTGACCGCAAAAAAGACATGATCCTGGTTTCGGGCTTCAACGTGTTCCCTAACGAGGTGGAAGAAGTTGTGGCCATGTACGACAAAGTAATGGAAGTTGCGGCAGTGGGTGTTCCTGACGAAAAATCAGGTGAAGTGGTGAAGATTTTTGTGGTTAAAAAAGACCAGTCACTGACCGAAGCCGAACTAATGGAACATTGTAAGAAAAACCTTACAGGGTACAAACTTCCAAAATTTGTTGAGTTCAGAAATGAATTACCAAAAACTCCGGTTGGAAAAATTCTGAGAAGAATGTTGCGTTAAGAAATGATTGAATTAACCACTATAAAAAAGAGCAGAAGAGAAATCCTTCTGCTCTTTTTATTTTTAATCACTTCACCTTATTGTTTTTCGCAATCAGAGAGAATTAATGTAGGCCTTTTATCGGGCAAAAAAATTACAAGGCTGTTGGTTGCGCCTGTATCGGATGTTTACAGCGTATTTGCGGGAGATAGTATGCTTACGCTTATCAAGCTCAATGATGTGCTTTCACTTTCACTTATTAATGATTCAGTAGAGGTAAAGAACATTTCACAAATATTTGGTAAATTTAAAAGTGTGCAAATAATTGCATTAGCAAAACTTGCCACTCTTAAAATAAAACCTGCTGACGGAAAAACAGAAACGCATTTAGATGATGATTTGCATGTTAACTCGGGTAAAAATTCTCTTATAATAATAAACAGTGTTGACTTGGATAATTATGTGGCAGGTGTTGTAGAAGCTGAAACCGGTTATTCTGCGCCTGACGAATATTACAAGATACAGGCAATCATGTGCCGCACGTTTGCAATTGAGAGTAAAGGCAAACACAAAGCGGAAGGCTACGACCTTTGCGACCGTGAACATTGCCAGGTTTTTAAAGGAAGAAACAACCGTAAGCCCGAAATAAAATTAGCAGTTGCAGCCACCAGCGGAATTGTATTGGTTGACTCAACAAACAAACCGATTTTTGCTGCTTACCACAGCAACTGTGGCGGACAAACCGATTACTCGGAGAATGTATGGAAAACCGAAAAGAGTTACCTGAAACCTGTGATTGACACCTTTTGCATCAGCTCAAGAAATGCCAACTGGGAAAAAGTTATTTCGGTGAATGACTGGGAGAAATACCTTGTAAAACAAAACAAGAATTACATAAAACCAACTGATTCGCTCTACTGCTTTTACCAACCCGAACGCAAAAGCGATTTTGAATTATTCGGCACTAAAATACCACTCACCCAAGTGCGGAAAGACTTTAAACTAAGCTCTACCTTGTTCCATATTGAACAGAATAGCGATAACATCATTTTTACCGGGCGCGGCTCAGGACATGGTGTTGGCCTTTGCCAGCAGGGCGCTATTGAAATGGCGCGCAGAGGCTATAGTTACAAGAAAATTCTTGGGTATTATTATAAGGGGGTGAGGTTGGTAAACTACTCGCAACTTAAGAATTAATGTATCCCTTTATCCGCCAAATACCTTTCCGCATCTAGAGCAGCCATGCAACCTGTGCCCGCAGCAGTTACCGCCTGACGGTAAATCTTATCGGCAGCATCACCGGCTACAAACACGCCTTCAATTTTTGTTTTGGAGGTTCCGGGAGTTACAATAAGGTAACCTGTTTCGTCCATGTCTAACCAATCTTTGAAAATATCGGTGTTGGGTTTGTGGCCAATGGCAACAAATAAACCGGTAACGGTCAATATTTTTTCTTCACCAGTTTGATTATTTTTTACTTGTACACCGGTTACACCTTTCTCGCCTAACACATCAATCGGTTCGTGGTTGAAAAGGATTTCAATATTAGGTGTGTTCATCACGCGGTGCTGCATGGCTTTTGACGCACGCATTTCGCCTTTGCGCACCAGCATGTAAACCTTTTTGCACAGCTTGGCAAGGTATGATGCTTCTTCGGCAGCCGTATCACCGGCACCTACAATGGCTACATCTTGTCCCTTGAAAAAGAAACCATCGCAAACGGCACAGGCCGAAACTCCGTAGCCATTCAGTCGCTGCTCAGAAGGCAAACCCAGCCATTTTGCGGAAGCGCCTGTGGCAATGATTACCGAATCGGCAAGAACGGTTTTCTTGTCTATAAATACTTTGTGCGGTGTTGCTGAAAAGTCAACTCCTGTAACGTATTCGTAACGGATATCGGTTTTAAACCGTTCCGCCTGTTTGCGAAAATGCTCCATCATTTCCGGCCCTTGTATTCCATCGGGATAACCGGGATAATTCTCCACTTCGGTGGTGATGGTTAATTGCCCTCCGGGTTGCAAGCCGGTGTACATAACGGGTTTCATATCAGCGCGGGCAGCATAGATTGCAGCAGTGTATCCAGCAGGTCCTGAGCCGATGATAAGGCATTTTACGTGTTCGTTTTCCATGTTTCAATTTTAAAAAGTTGCTTAATAAACAATATAATATTCCAAATGTTTTGAAACCTTTGACTATGATAAGGTGACAATTATACATATTTTACACTTCCCCTTAGTTTCTTCATCATCTTCTCAATACCCTCAATGGTTGCAGGAAACATTCGGTCTGTAAAAATCTCTTTAATAATAACGGTGCTTTGAAAAAAATCCCATGATGTTTCGGCATTAGGGTTAAGCCATGCAATTTGCGGAAAATGTTCTTTCATGCGGTTAAGCCAGGCATAACCCGATTCAGCATTACTGTATTCTACCGAGCCGCTGTCGCTCAAAATCTCGTAGGGCGACATGGCAGCATCACCTACAATAATCACTTTGTAATCGCGGTTGTATTTGTGAAGTAAATCATAAGTTGATGTGCGGTCGTTCCAGCTCATTTCATTGTCTTTCCATACATAATCGTAAATGCAGTTGTGGAAATAAAAATATTCCAGGTGCTTGAACTCATGCTTGGCTGCTGAAAAAAGACGCGAGCATAAATCAACATGATCGTCCATGCTTCCGCCAATATCCAGAAACATCAGCACTTTTACTCTATTCTCTTTGCTGGGCTGCATGGCAATATCCAGAAAACCTGCGTTGCGCGAAGTTTTGCTGATGGTGGTATCCATGTCTAATTCTTCTTCGGCACCTTCGCGGGTAAAGTGGCGCAGACGTTTTAAGGCAAGTTTTAAGTTACGGGTATCTAACTCACGCTTGTCATCAAGATTGGCAAAATCACGGTTGTCCCAAACTTTCAATCCGCTGCGGTTTCCGCTGGCTTCCCCTCCTACTCTGTAGCCCTGCGGATTAAAACCATTGTTACCAAAAGGACTGGTGCCGCCTGTGCCAATCCATCGATTGCCTCCTTCGTGGCGCTCTTTCTGTTCTTTCAGAAGTTCTTCAAAACGTTTGCGCAATTCTTCGGGGCCGCCAAAGGCTTCAATCAAGGCTTTTTCTTCTTCCGTCAGTTGTCGCTTGCGGTTTTTCTCCAGCCAGTCTTCCGGAACTTGCATCAGTTGCTCGGTGCTGATGGCTTCCATACCCTGAAAATATTCGCCAAACACACGGTCAAATAAATCAAGGTGCTCTTCGCGCTTTACCAGAATTGTTTTGCAGAGGGCGTAAAAATCATCTACGTTATAGGCAATCACCTTTTTCTTCATGGCACCAAGAAGCGCAAGCAATTCGTGCAGGCTTACCGGAAGTCCTTTTTGTTTTAAAAGAAAAAAGAAGTTGAGGAACATCTTGTTATTTCGTCATTGCGAGGGCTTTTTCACCCGAAGCAATCTCTTCAATTAGTGAGATTGCTTCGCTACGCTCGCAATGACGTTTGATACTATGGCTTGGGCATCACCAGTGCAAGCACCAGATACAGTAGTAAACCGGTACCGAATGTAACCAGTGCTACCAGAAAAATAATGCGTACAATAGTGGGGTCAATATCAAAATACTCACCCAATCCTCCGCAAACTCCGAAGATTTTTGTTTCAGCCGAACGTTGTAGTTTTTTTTGCATAGTTTATTTTTTTTAGAGCAGCATACATTTTCAAATACTTAAAAAAGCACACAGCCTCAATTATGTTTTGTAAAAGTAAAATATTTTTAAATAATTATATAGAATATCATTCTATATTTATACGCTCTTAACGTCAACGTATCATGAAGAAACTATTACCTCTTTTTATTGCAGCAATAACGTTTGCTACAACTGCGCGTGCGCAAAACATACAACTGTATGCCGAAAACTTTAACAACAACGATGCAGCGTTCACGCTTAACTCAGGCGGACCGGGAAGCAGTTCCGGCCTCAACCAATGGATTATCAATAACGAGTATGACGGCCAACCGACTTATCCAAACACCATTAACGAAGACAGCACCGTAAGCGGAACCATCACATCTTCACCCTTCAGCACCTACCTGCACATTCATGATTTTGCCGAAGTTCAAAGCAACGGAATTGCCAATGCCAATTATAATCCGGCATCAGCATCTGACCGCTTTACATTTATGGCTGACGGATTTTGCACACTCGGCTTAACCGATGTTATTCTCTCTTTCTTTTACATCTGTGAAGGCTCGCCAAGTGCCTATGGTGAGTTATATTACAGTATTGACGGTGGCGCATGGACACAATACGGACAAAGCATGTACAACGATCAGCGCAGATGGAAGTATGTTACGTTTACTGATCCTGCCTGGGCAAACGTTGCCAACCTGCGTTTCGGATGGCGCTGGCAAAATGACAATGGCACTAATGCAACACCGGCTTCGTTTGGTATTGATGATATTATTGCCGTTGCCACTTATGATGATGTGAACAACCCTGTAACCATTACCATGGGACAGGTTTTTCCAAATCCTATTTGTCAGGAAAATGATTTGATTATGTTCTTTGACTTTTCTACACCACTTTGTTATGGCTCCTACCAGTTTGAAATTTCTGATGCTACCGGAAGCTTTGCCAACCCAGTTAATTTTGGCTACAGTATAAACCTTGCCAACCAGATTAATAGTGCTGTGTCCTTACCATTACCCGAAAATCTTGTGCCCGGAAGTTGTTACAAAGTGCGCGTTATCCGCACCGACCCGGCACCTGTTATCATCAGCGATGTAAGCGTTTGTATTGATATTCAGTTTTGTCCCAACAGTATAAATACACAGCAACCGGCAGTAACCTTAGACACCAATGCTGTCTGCATCGGCAGTGTAATTGATGTTCCGTTTTCATCGTTCGGAGTTTTCAATCAGTTCAACAGTTATGTGGCTCAACTATCAGACAGCAACGGAATTTTTCAAACGCCACCTCCATTTATAGGGCAACTTAACAGCGGTGAAACTTTTGATGCTTTTCCTCCCGGAAGTGTTTCGGGCTTAATTCCAAACGTGCCTTCGGGCTGCGGATATTTTATTCGTGTTATCTCCAATTCGCCAGCAGCAACAGGAACTGCGTGGGGACCTTTCTGCATTCAGGAATGTGATATTAATACCAATCAGCAAACCGATGTGCTTGCCTGTATCTCGCAATCAACCGGCTTCGACACTATTATATCAATTGACATCAATGAATTTAATCAGGGCGTTACTTACGGACCTGGAAACGAGTTCCAGGTTGAACTTTTAGATGGAATGACTTTTCAACAGGTGAATATCAGCGGACTTGGTTTTGTGGTTTCGCAAACAGGAACTACGGTAACGATTACAGTGCCCAACTCACTATTGCTTGGCACACTTGGCTTGCAGCCCGGTATGTATTACATGCGCATTGTTGCCACCGAATCATCTGACCCCGAAAACTCTTTGGGAACCTTGGTGCGTTTAACCATAGGCGCACCTAATGAATTTTTGGGCATACAAATGATTCCTTCCGATCCTGTTGCCTGCGAAGATGAGTCGGTAACATATTATCCAACTCCCATCAACTTTAACTCAACCTATACCTGGACAGGAGATTTTAACGGAAGTCCTTACGAAGCAGTTGGTATCAACATCAGTTTTGGCAATGCAATAAATGATTGGGTAATGCAGGTACAGGAAAATAATTTCGGTTGCTTTGGTCCTGTTGTAACATCTGATACATTAGATGTTCTTCCATCTAATCCGTCAGCTGTAATCGTTGGCCCTACTAATGTTTGCTTAGGCGACACCGTTGAATTCAATGCCATCTTCAACGATAATACTTTTTATAGCTGGACAACCGATGGAGGCGTTTTAATTGATACTTCCAACAACGTGCTCACCATGATATGGGATAGCGTTGGAACATTCGGAATTGACCTTCACGTTTTGAATATGTGCGGAGCAAGTGACGGGACTAAAAACATAAACGTAAAACCATATCCGCTTGTTGAAGCCGGAAATGATACAACCGTTTGTAAATCAGAATCTGTAACATTGAATACCGTTACAGGCACTTATTCTTACGACTGGAAAGACAATTTCAACAACAGCATTGGAAATACTGCTGAAGTAACGGTTACACCTGACACCACTACTACCTACACTATCACTTCTACCGTTACAGGTGGTGGTGGTTGCGCATCTAAAGACAGCATGACGGTGTTTGTAGAAGTATCGCCTGAAGATGATTACAGTGATACAATTTGTCTCGGTGAAGAGATTACATTGGATGCAATTATTGCAGGAGCACAATACATCTGGAGTAATGGTGAAACCACTCAAACTATTACCACCAGCGACAGCGGATGGTATGATGTTACCATTTTTGTGGACACAGCCATTTGCGAATACTTCAAACATTTTCATGTGGTTGGTAAAACCTGCAGTGTTGAATTGCCCAATGTTTTTACACCCAACAGTGATGGAAATAACGACAGCTTCACTTCATTTACTCCCGGTGCTTATGACGAATTTATTGTTTTGATTTACAACCGCTGGGGACGCGAAGTTTTTGAATCATCTGACCCGAATTTTATCTGGGATGGAAAAACAAAAGGCGGTGCCGAGGCTAAGGCAGGGACGTATTTCTATGTGGTGCAAACTACCTTGAGCGGAGTAACAGAAAAGAAAACGGGAACAGTAACTTTATTGAGGTAGCTTCATCAACATTTAGCTGTTGACAATTACTTAACATACAAGTAAACAGATTCTGCATTTAGGTCTAATTTTGACAAAACCTAAAAACGAATGGAACTGCTGACGGCCTTATTCAAGAAAAAGATTTCTGAAGATAAAGTTGCCAATATATTTGTAAACACTATCCTTAAATCGGTAGAGCGCGGCTTCCCCGAAGTTGCTGCTATCATCAATAACGATACAGAGTTTGTTAACCGACCTCAAATTTCAGAAGAAAATTCAGACAAGTTTTTATTTATTGTAATTGCAGGCAACCTGCGTTTCCTCGGCAAATATTTTGGCGAAGAAAACCGTGAAGAACGGATATCAGAAATGGTTTATGAAAAACTGAGCAAAGTATTTGACATGCCTGTTGCGCGTTTAAAATACATTGTTGAAGACCATCATGCTTTTTTCACTAAAGTGAATTACCCTTCAAAGAATACGCACTATGCTATGTCTAAAGCAGTGTTCTTCAAATACAATCTGAACGACCACCAAAAAGAGTATTTCAAAAACATGAATACTCCTAACCCGATTTTTCTGAAACACCTGGATGAAGTTGTTTTCCAGTTTATTATTGACTGGGAATTATTTTCGGAGAAATTTAAAATTACGGAGTAATTAATTCTTTAATCCAAAATGCTGTTCTGCCATCAGGCGAATGTCATTACCAATTGCTAAGCCAGCTGTGGCTGCAGGTGACGGAGCATTGAGCACGTGAATACTATTCTCTTTGTATTCAATTTTAAAATCATCAATCATTGTTCCCTCATCACCAAGTGCCATGGCACGAACACCTGCTCTTCCGGGTTTTAAATCTTCCATCGTAAGCGAAGGAATTAAGCGCTGAAGAGTTTTAAGGAAAAGTTTTTTCGAGAACGCTCTACGGTATTCATCTATTCCGAAACGCCAGTGTTTGCTGAAAAATTTGATCGTTCCTCCGTATGTAAGTGCATCAACTGTATCACGTAAATCAAAATCTGTTTTGCCGTAACCTTCACGTTTGAAGGTGAAGACTGCATTAGGTCCGCACTCAACGCCACCCAACACCATGCGCGTAAAATGCACACCAAGAAATGGAAACTCTGGATTTGGAACAGGATAAATAAGATTACGCACTTTGTGTTCAGCTTCATGCGTCAGGTCATAATAATCACCACGGAATCCAACTACTTTCATATCGGGATTCAAACCGTCTTTCTTTGCCAATCTGTCTGCCTGCAAGCCACCGCAGAAAATCATTTTGCGTGTCAAGTAAACATTTTTATCGGTGGCTACTTTTGAAATTTCTCCATCACGTTCAATACCTTTTACCTCTTCACCTAAAACAACTTTACTTAAAGGCTGTTTAGCAACAACCAATTCAGCCATTTTATTAGTAGCACCAACAAAATCAATAATTCCTGTGCAGGGAACCCAGATGCCGGCAATGCCAATCACATTTGGTTCTATCTCACGGATTTTATCTTCTCCTATTTTCTCAATTCCCTCTGTATTATTGGCTACTCCATTGTTGAAAATCTTCTCCATGTGGGGCAACTCTTTCTCTTCAGTAGCAACCACAATCTTTCCGCACACATCGTGAGCAACACCGTATTTTTTTGAAAATGCAACCAACTCTTTTCTGCCCTCCACGCAATTCTTCGCCTTTTGTGAACCCGGCTTGTAATATAATCCGGAATGAATAACTCCTGAGTTATGTCCGGTCTGGTGACCTGCTAATTGTTTTTCTTTTTCTATCAGCAGAATTTTCAAGGAAGGATAATATTCCTGAATTTTATAAGCTGTTGCAACACCTACAATTCCGCCACCTACAATAGTTATATCAAATACGTTTTCCATAAAATCAAATGATAAATGCTTTAATAAAATAAGAAATGGCCATGCCTAAAAAATTTGCTGTTGCAAGTCCAACAAGTGCAGTAGTAAGTCCAGAAACAACAATAT
>CANKAM010000040.1 GCA_947479755.1 Bacteroidota bacterium | reverse complement strand
TGTAAACACCAGTGGAGTAACACAACTAATACATACCTTCAGTGGCGATTATCAATTAGATGCTAATCAATTAATACCAACATGGACAAGTCAGTTGGCAGTTTTTGGAAGAGATTACGACTATCAGGTCGGTGCTGAAGATGCCTGGGTGGCTTCGTTTGACACACTTGGAAATGTTCAGCAGATTACAAACTGTTCGGTTGAAATTGGTGTTTCTGATACTACAGTCTGTCAGGGCGCATATATTCCCAATCCTCAACCAACAGGACAAGCACCCTTTACTTATTACTGGACACCGCCCATTGGTATGAGCAACCCAAACATTGCCAACCCGGCAATTGAAGATGTTTTTAATCAGCAATACACACTGGTTGTTACAGATGCCAATGGCTGCACAGCTGTTGATAATGTTATTGTTACTTCTTATACCACCAGCAGCGATAGTGTTTTCCTGTGCAATAACAATACAGCAACTCTTAATCTTGGCCCCGGATCTTCCTATCAATGGCTTAATTTTTTGGACACACTTGGCAACTATACTCAACTTAACCAAACAACACAAAGCATTACAGTTACTCAGCCTGGAACTTACACAGCACTTGAATACACCCAAGGTTGTGGCGTTCTTACAAGCCAGTTTTTTGTTGGCCTCTGCGAAGATGCTTGTACTAATGCCTGGAATCTTTTCAATTACACACATATGCCTTTTTGCGGTGGTGACAGCATTTTCTTTGTAGGCACAGGTGGACAACAAATTGTTTCGTGGCAGTGGTATGCAAGTCCTGATATTTTCAGCACCACATCAACCGGATGGCTAGTACTAACTCAAAATACACCACGATTGGTTGAGTTGATAACCATTGATGCCAACAACTGTACAGCATATTCAAGCATGACAGTAACACCCATAATCAGTTACATAGATGTAGATGCAGGTCAGGATACCGTTATATGCAACGGCAGTTATACTGCTACTGCACAGGCAACAGGTGGTAGCGGAAACTACACCTACCTGTGGGAGCCTCAATCGTATTTTTTAAATCCAACGCTGCAATCTCAAACATTCAGCAATGTTTATAACGAAACTTTCTGGGTATGGGCAACCGATATAAACGGATGTACATCTTTAGACACGATAGTTGTATCAGCATTGCAGGGTAATTCAAGTAACGATACAGTTTATCTCTGCAACAGTCAGGCTTATCTTCTGTTGCCAACTGGAGCGCAATATTATAACTGGTCTAACGGTTCAACCACTGCAGGAATTGTTGTAAACGCAACCGGAACCTATTCAGGTTATGGTTATTTTCAAGGTTGCGGAACGGTGGTAAAAACCTTCCATGTTTTACCCTGCAATACCAATTGCTTTAACGTGTTCACTTACCAACACAATCCCTGGGCCTGCGGTGACTCTGTTTTATTTGCAGGTACAGGAGGAACACAAATTGTAAACTGGACCTGGGATTTTGGTGACGGGCATATTGAAACAAATTCACAACCTACAGTTTATCATTATTACCTGCCAGCTAATGGAGTTGCGTATCTTGTTACGCTTACCACCACTGACATTAACGGGTGCACAACTACTTCATACAACAACATTGTTATTCAAGGCGGAACTCCTGTTACTGTTAATGCCGGCAACGATTATACTATATGTCAGCCAGGAACTTATCAGCTCAATGCAAGTGCAACCGGAGGAACAGGAATTTACACTTATCAATGGTTTCCTGCAACAGGTTTAAACGCTACAGGTATTGCTAACCCATTAGCCATTGTTCAGGGGCCTATTTGCTACACAGTAACAGCTTATAGTGAAGGCGGTTGTTATGATATAGATACGATATGCCTTGATTACATCCATCCGGTAAACGACACTGTGTATCTCTGCAACTCAACTGTAGAGTTGTGTGTGCAGGAAGGCGCATTCAATTACATATGGACAACTACAGGCGAACAAACAAACTGCATTACTGTAAGTGATACCGGAACCTATTTTGCTTACGCATGGTTTGGCGGTTGTCCTACTACTTCAAATTATTACACCGTATTGCCTTGTGAGCAAACCTGTTTCAATGATTTCAATTACCAAAGCAATCCATGGGCTTGTGGCGACTCTGTTTTATTCAATGCAAATGCATCAGCACAATGTTTTGTCTACATGTGGGATTTTGGTGATGGCAGCACATTTAATTCAAACCTTGCAACTCTTTACCACTACTATAGTGCAGGAACGTATACCGTAACGCTTACTACTATTGATGTAAACGGATGTACTTCGGTTACAACACAAACCATTACCATTTCCGATGGTTTTGAGGTAAACATAACAGCGTATTACAGCAATGTGGAAGAATGGAATATCAATAACGGCTCAAACATTACTACTTGTGGTGGCACGCTCTATGACTCAGGTGGGTCAAACGGAAATTACCAGAATAATGAAAATCTGGCTTTCACTGTTTACCCGGCAACACAGGGAAATGTAACAAGCCTCAATTTCTCTTATTTCAACTCTGAAACAAATTATGATTTCATAACCATTTACAATAACAACAGCGCAAGCGGAACCATTTTGTATGGCCCTGCTTCAGGTTCGTTATCAATAGGGACTATAACAGCCAACTTTACCAATAACCCAACCGGTGCGCTTACTATTAAATTTACTACTGATTTTAGTATTGTACTTGGTGGTTTTGAGGCAGCTGTTTCCTGTCAGGCTCCTAATGGTCAACCACAATATCCCGACAGCATTTTTGCCTGTCAGGGAGTGGCTCATTTGAATGCAACGCCTACCGTTCCCGGAAATTATTTCTATCAATGGAGTCCTTCAACAGGATTGGATAATCCATACATAGCTAATCCGGTGGCGAGTATGGTTAACAATATGCAATACACTGTTACAGTTACCGATGTTAACACAGGTTGTTCTTCAACAGATGATATTGTGGTTACTTCTTACACCTTTATAGTTGATACTTTTGAAGTGTGTGGCGACAGTATTACACTTGATTTTGGACCAGGTGCTACTCAATATTACTGGCAGTATTATACCGACCCGCAAGGCAATGGTTCAGGACTTAATCTTTATACCCAAACCATTAACGTAATTAATCCGGGAACCTATTTTGGTTATGCCTATTACCCGGGCTGCGGTGCTTTAACCAGCCTTTTTCATGTAGTTGCCTGCGAAACAGATTCTGTTTGGCCCGGTGATGCCAATGCTGACGGACAGGCTCATAACATGGACTTGCTGACCATAGGAATTGGATACGGAACAAATGGTTTATTAAGACCAAACGCAACCATTAACTGGCAGCCCGAAGCCTCACCGGCTTGGGGACAACAACTGGTATCGGGTGTGGATTACAAACACATTGACTGCAACGGTGATGCTGTTATTGATGTGAACGACACGCTTGCCGTTATTCAAAACTACGGCTCACTTCACAGTTTCAACGGCATTGAAACCCGTTCTGACAATGATCCGATGTTGTACCTTACTGCACCTGTTGATACGGTATTAACAGGCACTTCAGTGGTTGTTCTGGTTAACCTTGGAACCGACACCGTGCATGCAACCGATGTGTATGGAATTGGTTTTACCGTGCATTACAATCCTGATTTATTGCAGGCAAACAGCATGGGAATCAGTTTTAATAATTCATGGTTTGGTGTTCATGGACTGAATGCAATTTCTATCCGCAAAAATTTCCATGCGCAGGGAATGATGGATGTGGCCTTAACACGCATTGACCACCAGAATATTTCAGGACACGGAACTATTGGCGAACTGAGCTTTATAACCATAGACAACCTGAGCGGAAAACAAACACTTTACCAAACACTTGACCTTTATATAACCAATGTAAAGCTTATCCGCAACAATGAGGACGAAGTGCAGCTTGGCATACAAAACGATTCTATTGTTGTAACCAATCTTGGCATTTCAGTGCATGAACTTAACAGTCTTGAAGCAGGCATCAGCATTTATCCTAATCCGACTAAAGATGTGTTAAATGTGGTGATTGAGTCCACAGCATTCGGTCAACAGACCACAGCAGAAATACTGAATGCAACCGGACAAGTGATATCCATCACAACTCTAACATCTAATAGCTCAAGTCTGAACGTTTCTGATTTAGCTGCCGGAATTTATTTTGTAAGAATTTCAAGCGAACAAGGAAGTGTAAGCAAACGGTTTACCGTTATAAAATAGTGTGTGTTTAGTTGGGTAAAGCCCGTTCCCTTGTTGTGTGGGGAGCGGGCTTTTTTAATTACTTACTACGTATGTAGTAAATAAAATCTGTTGCAGGAAGTTCCGTAACTCCAGAATTACGTAGCATGTTTACTATCTGCCCGCGGTGAAAAGTAGAATGATTAAAAATGTGCTGAAAGACTTCATTTCGCGGGTTGCGGTATTCAGCGCCTTTCAGGTTATTATAAACGCAGTCGCCAGTAAAATCTGCTTCAGCCAATTGCTCCACAAATTCTTTAAATGCTTGTGAGGTTTCCAGAAATTTATCTACCGGTGTTTCTGCACCGTATTGTTTGCTTGGCCAGTCGGTCAATGAAAGTCCGTTCAGACGTTGCAACCATATAAACTCGGCATCCCAGATATGAAAAACCGTTTTACGGATAGAATTAAAACTGCTGGGAATTTCTTTATCAAGAATGGAATTATCCAATCCTTTCAACACAGTGGCAATTCTGTCATTTGCCCAAAGGTTGTAGTCGGCATATTTCATTAAAAGGTCTTTCATGGTTTTAAGAGTTTATGCTTACAAAGGTGAGTAAAATCTGTTTGTTTAAAACTAAGGCATCTAAAATTTCAGTGCCCGATAAATAATGTTTAATTTTAGGTTCATAAACTGTCGGCAACTTGTTAGTTAAATGTTAATAACCCAAAATTAAAAATCAAGGGCTTACCAAGACTAAGATTTTTCGACAAATAATTTTAGCCAAATAACAGGCTCGGATTTGTTTGAAAATATAAACCGTAAACACTAAAAATCAAGGCGCATTTTGCAGCTATATTTGCAGCATGGAAAAAATAGGAGATAAAATAAAAACATTGCGAAAAACCAAGTCTACAGGGCAACTCCCGAGTATTGAACTGGGAAAACTACCGCCACAGGCTATTGATTTAGAAGAAGCTGTATTAGGCGCATTGATGCTTGAAAAAGATGCACTTTCAGATGTGATTGAAATACTGAAACCAGAAAGTTTTTACAGAGATGAGCACAAGAAAATCTATGCTGCCATCATGAAACTATTCAACGAAAGCCAGCCGGTTGACATATTAACAGTTACACAACAATTAAAGAAAACAGGCGAGCTTGAATTGGTTGGCGGGCCTTATTATATCACCAAACTTACCAACCGTGTTGCCTCATCAGCCAACGCTGAATTTCATGCCAGAATTATTTCTCAAAAATTTATTCAACGGGAGCTAATTCGCGTTTCGGGCGAAATTTATAACGATGCCTTTGAGGATACTACCGATGTATTTGACTTATTAGATAAAGCAGAAAGTAATTTGTTCGGTATTGCCGAGGGCAACATCCGCAAGAATTACGATAAAATGAGTTCGTTGTTATATGAAGCTATTAAAGAAATTGAAAAAGCAAAAAATAATGACGGGCATTTAACCGGAGTTCCTTCAGGATTTTCTGCGCTAGACCGCATTACTGCAGGCTGGCAGAAATCAGATTTGGTAATTATTGCCGCCCGTCCCGGTATGGGTAAAACAGCTTTTGTATTGTCAATGGCGCGTAACATTGCTGTTGATTTCAAAAAGCCCATTGCGCTGTTTTCGTTAGAGATGTCATCCATTCAATTGGTGAACAGGCTTATCTCCAGCGAAACAGAATTGCCTGCCGATAAACTAAGACGCGGACAATTAGAAAGTCACGAATGGCAGCAACTGCAATCGAAAATAACACCGCTTTCCGATGCTCCGCTATTTATTGACGACACTCCTGCCCTCTCCATTTTTGAGCTTCGCGCCAAATGCCGCAGACTAAAAACGCAGCACAATGTTGAAATGATTATCATCGACTACCTTCAGTTGATGCAATCAGGTACCGACAGCAAAAACGGAAACCGTGAGCAGGAAATAAGTATGATTTCGCGCTCATTGAAAAGCATTGCCAAAGAACTGGAAATCCCTGTTATTGCGCTTTCGCAGTTAAGTCGTCAGGTTGAAACCAGAACAGGAAACAAGCGCCCGCAACTTTCTGACTTACGTGAATCAGGAGCGATTGAGCAGGACGCGGACATTGTGTTATTCCTTTACCGCCCAGAGTATTACAAACTGGAAGAATTTGAAAATGGCGATCCTTCAAAAGGACAAGCTGAAGTGATTATTGCCAAACACCGTAATGGTTCGCTGGAAGATGTGCGTTTGAAATTTATTGCACACCTTGCAAAATTTGCCAACAATGATTACGAGGGTAATTTTGATCCGCATGCAGGCATTTCAAATTCTACTGATTTTGTAAATAATCCAACTACCACAAAATCTTCGCGAATGAATAACATTGAGGAAGACGATAACCTTTCTCCTTTTTAATTGAATTCACGGTTTAATCCAATTTCTTTCCGAAATTTGCGTTAGTATTTTATGAAAATGAAACGCATTATATTCATTGTTGCATTTGTATTGTTAGCCGGAAGTCTGCGCGCTGCCTACATCCTTATTCCTATGGATGAATCGCAGAAAGACCATCTGAAAGCATATGGAATTGCTTACTGGGTTTTAACCAAAGATGTGGAAGTGGATTGGTTGCTCAACTACCGTGGCGGCAGTTTTATGATTAAGCAAAGCAAAACCATTGAAAACGAATGTGTAATTCGCGGGGTTAGCTACGAGATAATTGCAGATGTTCAGGCAACTTCCATCTTACAGGAAATTGCCGACCCGGAAGTAAATATGGATGTTGCAAAATTGGAGAAAGCGCCAAAGGTTGCCGTGTATTCACCCAAGAACAAACAGCCCTGGGATGACGCTGTAACATTGGTTCTTACTTATGCAGAAGTTCCTTATGAAGTAATTTATGACGATGAAATTCTGGACGGTAAACTTCCGCTCTACGATTGGCTTCACCTGCACCACGAAGATTTCACAGGTCAATACGGACGGTTTTATGCTTCGTATCAAAATGCTCCGTGGTATCAGGAGCAAGTGCGTTATTCCGAATCAAGTGCAAAATCGCGCGGTTTTGATAAAGTATCAAAAATGAAACTGGCAGTTGCGCAACGGATAAAAGAATTTACAGCCGGTGGTGGTTTTCTTTTTACCATGTGTTCTGCAACTGATTCGTATGACATTGCCATGGCAGCTCAAAATTTAGACATATGCGAAAGTATGTTTGACGGTGACGGCACAACTGCTGACTACAACAAAAAATTAGATTACTCTCAAACTTTTGCATTCAAAGATTTCACATTGAAAACAAATCCGATGGAATACGAATTCTCAAACATTGATGCTACCCAAACACGAGCAATGAAAGTGAATAAGACAACTGATTTTTTCACACTATTTGATTTCTCTGCAAAATGGGATCCTATCCCAACCATGCTTTGCCAGAACCATCAGCAAATCATCAAAGGTTTTATGGGACAAAGCACAGCCTTCACCAAAAAATTCATAAAATCAGAAGTGCTGATAATGGGCGAAAATAAAGCGCTGGATGAAGCGCGATACATTCACGGAACTTATGGAAATGGCACCTGGACTTTCTATGGAGGCCATGACCCCGAAGATTATCAGCACTTTGTCGGAGACCCTCCAACAGATTTAGCATTACACCCCAACTCACCGGGATACAGGCTTATTCTTAACAACATACTTTTTCCGGCTGCGAAAAAGAAAAAGCAAAAGACCTAGGCTCCAACCACCTTCGTTGTACAGTATTGCAAGAAGCGTAACAATCTGATATCAGGTTAGACATGTTAATTATTCAAATATGTTTTTTCTGTTTCAATTAAAGAATGATTTACATTTGATAATCCTAAAACCAAAACTCATGAACGCAAAATATTTCCTTATCCTGCTCTTATCATCATTGGTTGTTTTACACGGCTGTGATAAACTTGATGATGAGCCCTACAAACCTAACCTTGCCGATTTTTTAAATAACAACAAACCGGCTTTACAGACTTTTACTGTTCAGGCAGGAGTTGCATCTGAAATACATGGAGCAAAAGGTTGCACTATAAATTTTGGTGCAAACTCTTTCTTTACCATGTCGGGAGCACCTGTTACTTCAGGAAATGTGGATATTCAGTTAAGAGAGATTACTACAAAAAAAGATATGGCATTAAGCCAAACACCAACTATCAGTGATAATGAGTTAATTGTTTCGCAAGGCGTTTACTACTTAAAGGCGTTGCAAAATGGATTTGAGTTAAGAGTTGAAAACTTTCAAATCAGTAAAACTATTTCTGCTGATACAAATAATCTAGATCTCTTTGTTGGTGCTATTACTGGAGATGATTTCAATTGGTTTTCCGCTGATTCTTCGGGTATTTATGGTCCTCCAGTAGGTAATATTTCTTACAATACTTCGGGAGACTCTACTTATTACTACTTGAATTTAAGCACTAGCTACTTCCAACAAAACTTCAACTGGATAAACTGCGATTATTTCTATGATAATACAGCACCCAGAGTAGCCGTATTCTTTCCAACTGCTGACACATTAACCATATATAATTTCCAATCCTATCTTGTGTTTAATGATTTAAATGCTGTTTTGCATTACAATAATTACACAAGTAATCATATTGAGTTTTACAATATCCCAAGCGGATTAAACGCTACGCTGGTTACTTATTACATTGTGGATGGGCATGTGTTTGTGGCCACTGCGCCCATTGTTGTTTCAGATGCACTTTCAACGCCTATAACATTTACTGAAACTACTGAGCAAGGGTTGTTGGATATATTAGAAGGTTTGTAGAGTTTCCGTCATGCTGAACTTGTTTCAGCATCTCGTATTTAAATACACTGAAACAAGTTCAGTGTGATGTTAGATACCACACCGCAAATCCAATCAACGGCAGCGGCAGCAGAAAAAAAACAAACGAAAATACCCAGGAGATAAACCACCATTTTACAAATTCAATTCTTTCTTTGGTGGTAGGATTTTCGTTACCGGGTGATTTTATTTCCAAAAAACTGCGCAGCTCTGCAATGGTCATTTGCTTTGCCTGTTGGGGTGTAAGCAAATAATGGTATAAGTTGCGCGAACGCAGCCCGCACACAAACTCATTGAAAACCATTTTAGGATAAATCCAAATACCCAACGCCATCAGTCCAAGGTCAAGTACCCATGCAGCATAATAATCATTACAGCCAGAACCAATTTCCCAGGAACTGATGCTAAATTCGCCTTTCCACTCGGCTGAGTAGCCTGTTACCAGATGATGTATATCGTGAAAAACCAAAGCACGTTTGCGCGATTCAGGATTTGGAATCGGAATATAAAAACTGCCTACTTTAACTTTTCCCCAGAGCTTGTCCAACCCGCCATCTTTACCAAGTCCGTATTTTTCGAAATAGGCATCAAGTGCTTCACCTACAAGTTGATGATCATTAGCCATTGATTAGTGTTTAAAAGCTCGTTTTTTAATCATACCGCCACGTGTATCTTTTACGCTGTTCATTACCACAAAAGCATTAGGGTCAATCTTTTCAATTTCAGCGCGCAGCTTACTTATTTCCAAGCGCGTGATAACTGTAAAAATAATATCGGTATCGCTCTGATGTCCATCTTTTCCGAAACCTCGCTTTCCTTTGTAAACAGTAACTCCCATTCCCAATTTTTCAGTAACCATTGCACGTATTTCTTCGCTATGGCTTGATACTATGGTAATACCCGTGTATTCTTCAATACCTTCAATAATAAAATCCAATGTTTTTGATGCAGCCAGATAAGTGATGATGGAATACAATGCCGTTTCAATAGAAATAAAATAAGCAGCAGTAGAAAATATTACAATGTTGATGAGCAGAATAATATCACCAATAGTTAATCCTGTTTTGCGGCTCAGAGCAATGGCAAGAACTTCGGTACCATCAAGCACAGCCGTTCCGCGAACAGTAAGACCAATTCCGGCACCGAGAAAAAAACCACCAAAAACAGAGACTAACAATTTATCCTGAGTTATATCCGGAAAATGAACAGTAGCAATTACTACTGCGAGAAAAAAAATTGCAACTGCCGCACGAATTGCAAACGATTTACTGATAACATGATAAGCAAGAATAAGAAACGGAATATTAATCACTACCAGCAATAGCGGCAAAGGCAACTTAAAAATGCCTGCAAGCAACAGTGCTATACCTGTGGCACCACCATCAATAAAATTGTTAGGAATAAGAAAACTTTCCAATCCGAAACCGGCAGAAAAAATTCCGGCTGTAACCAGAAAAATATCTTTGATAAAATTAATAACATTTATGCGAAGCTCTCTCAGTCCTTTTGCTAATTCAAACTGTGAGTAAGCATCCTGCTTTCCTGCATTCTGCCTTTTCTTTTGCAGGATGGTGTCGGTTACTATCTTGGCAAGAATGGAATTCATAGAATAAACTAATACCTTTTTCTCAAAACTAAGGTTATTTTTTCAATCTGCAATACCGTAGTCTGAAACTCAGTCGTAATCTAAATCCAGACTAAATCTTTCAGGATGGCGGCCTTTAATGTTGCGGTAGAAATCCATGATTTCACGCATGTCTTTATGTATGTCGCCCGATGGATAAATTACTTTGCCAATGCCTGCTTCTTTTTTTTTAAAATCCATGTAGCCTAATGCAATAGGCACTTTAGCGCCCAATGCAACATAGTAAAAACCGGTTTTCCATTTGGTTACTTGCTTGCGGGTTCCTTCAGGAGTTACCAATAAATTCAGTTCTTCGTTCTCTGCAAACAAATCAATCATTGCCTGAGTTATACTCTTTTTTTCTCCTCCTATTTCATTAGGGTTGCGGTTAATGGCAATTCCTCCCATGGGCTTAAAAATAAGCGAGAGGGGAAACTTCATGTAACTATTTTTAATAGCAAAACGGATTTTGATACCAACAATATCGTAATAAGCAAAACCTATTATTCCGTCCCAATTGCTGGTGTGTGGTGCAGCAATTACCACAGCTTTTTTGAGATGCAGATTTTCAGGCGTGATTATTTTAAAACCATAAAGCCTGAAAAGAATTCTGAAAAGAAAGAGAACCATTTACTATTTGTGTTTTGCACAAACATATGAAAAAACACAGATAACTAAAATTGATTATTAAGCTAATATTGATCAGGCATATTCAGCATCAATGCTAAACTTCTCGGGATGCTGCCCTTTGATATCTTTATAAAAGTCCATGATTATTTTCATGTCCTTTTTAATATCGCCCGATGGATAAACCATTCCTCCTACTCCTGCTACTTTGTTTTTGTAGTCAAGATAACCAAGACCGATAGGCACTTTGGCATTTAATGCTACATAATAGAAACCTGTTTTCCATTTATTATTCAGAGAACGTGTACCTTCTGGCGTAACCATAATATTGAGATGATCGCGACCGTTAAACAAATCAGTCATAGCTTCCGTCATGCTCTTGCGCTGACCACCTGCAACCTTTGGTCTGCGGTCAATTGCAATTGCACCAACCGGTTTAAAAATAAGATTGAACGGGAATTTCATTAACTGATCTTTCAGCGTGAAACGCATGGGAATTCCCATCATATCATAAGCAGCTAATGCATAAACCAAATCCCAGTTGCTGGTATGTGGTGCCGCAATCATCACACACTTGTCGATGTTTGCGGGCATTTTATTATTCAATGTCCAGCCGCTAAGCTTAAAGATAAGCCTGCAAAGAAATTTAATCATTTAAAATGGCAAATCATCATCAGGAGCAGATGTGCTTGCAACCTGTTCCATTGGCTGTGATGATTGTTGCTGTGCAGGAGCGGGCGCTGAATTGCCTTTGCTCAATGAGTCAACCCTCCATGCTTCAAGGTTGGTGAAGTAACTTACTTTACCATCTTTCTCATAACGTCTGCCGCGCAGGTTGAATGTTATTTTCACATCTTCGTTCAGATTAACATTATCTAAAAGAGCGCATTTATCCTGAGTTAATTGAAACTTAATTGCTTCAATAAATTCTCTGTCGTTCTTTGATTCGCGGGTTTCAACAACAAACTCGCGTTTGCGGAAACTGTCCGTTACTTTTTGTTCGTTGTATTTTTCAACTAATCTGCCTGTGAGTTCGTAACTTGCCATGATGCTTTAATTTTAAAGTGAGTAATTTTGCAGCGAAGATAAAATATTTTGATTAGTGAATAAAACAAAAATGGAAGAAAAAATAAAGAAAACAGATGCCGAATGGAAAGCCGCATTAACGCCTGAACAATTTGATGTTTTGCGCAAGAAAGGAACCGAGAGCGCTTTTACAGGCAAATACAATATTCATAAAGAAAAGGGAATGTATGTCTGTGCAGGTTGCGGCAGTAAACTCTTCTCTTCCGATACAAAGTTTGATTCAGGTTGCGGATGGCCAAGTTTTTTTGAAGCCTTAGACAAAGAAAAAATAAAAGAAGTGCGTGATTTAACCTTTGGAATGGCGCGCATTGAAATTTTATGCGCTAAGTGTGATGGGCATCTCGGACATGTGTTTGACGATGGACCTAAACCAACAGGTTTGCGTTATTGTGTGAATTCGCTTTCACTCGGATTTCATCCTGAAGGCAAATAACAACCATTTAAAAGACATTTTATGCAATTGGTACTACAATACCACTACCTTTGCGCGCCTTTATGTTCAATGTTATCAAATTATAATGTAAAGGTTATTTAATTGTAAAGTAAATACTGTATAAATGATCAAATTCAAATACCTTCTTCTTTCTCTATTCATTCTGTCTTTTGCTTCTTGTGAGAAAGATAATTTAGAGCTTAACAAAACAAATTCAGGGTATGCAGATGAATATTCTTTAGCTCCTATTTACGCTGGCTTTCCCGAAACGATTGAAGCAGGAAGCAAAACAAGCTACACCACAGCAGATGTAACACTTTCAACAGGTAGTTGGAATTTTAACAATGCTCTCATCGGCACTTCTGCTTCCGACAGAAAAGCAGGTTTAAAATCTGCCCGCATTCAAAGTACCGGAATGCTAACCATGAATTTCAATTTAACCAATGGAGCATCATTGGTTACAATCAGTCATGGCGTTTACGGAACGGATGCTGCCAGCACTTGGGATTTATATGCATCTACCAATTCGGGCAGCACCTGGACTAAAATAGGTTCAACCATTACAACAAGTTCAACCACACTTTCTACTGCAAGCTTTACCATGGCTTACAGCGGAAATGTGCGTTTTCAGATACGCAAGTTAACTGGCGGAAGACTGAATATTGATAACATTTCAGTAGAAGAAGACATTCCTGTTCCCACGCGTGATAACAATATGGGAATGGGAAATCCGAGCAATGCAGTTACCGATGTTAATATGCCAAATAACTATTTGTTGGTAAAATCACAATACGCACTTTCTTACAATAACTCAAAAGGCTGTGCCAACTGGGTAAGCTGGCATTTAAGTTCTGCTTGGCAAGCCGATGCTCCACGTTGCAATTGTTTTGCTTCTGATAACACACTTCCTTCCAGTTTTTTCAAAGCAACTTCATCACATTACACTAATACGGGTTTTGACCGCGGACACTTATGCAACTCTGAAGATCGTGACGGAAATCACACCGATAATCAGGCAACTTTTTTAATGACAAACATTATTCCTCAGGCTCCGATTAATAATCAACGGACCTGGCTTAGTGTTGAAAGCTATGGTCGCACACTTACCAATCAAGGATATGAAGTTTATATTATTGCAGGCGGTTACGGTTCTGGCGGAACCGGCTGGAACGGTGGAGTTACCTATACCATTGCAAACGGGCAAATCAATGTGCCATCGCGTGTTTGGAAAGTGATGCTTGTTTTGCCGGTAGGGGGTAATGATGTAAACAGAGTTTCAACTGCTACTAGAGTTATAGCAGTTGATATGCCAAACAACCAAACCGTAAACTCACAAAGTTGGGAGTATTATCGTGTTTCAGTTGATTATATTGAAACGCAGACAGGTTATAATATTCTGAACCTGGTTCCCGACAATGTTGAGAATGTGATTGAGGCTGTTGTTGACATACAACCAGTTTTATAAAACCAAACAGATTAAAACAGAAAAGGGTAAGTGTTTTTGCAAACACTTACCCTTTTTGTTACCGATACAGCCGTAGCTGTTCCGGAACTGCAGTTTACAGTTCATCAGGTTATATCTTGCTTTCCGCTTGCGCGTTTTTAGAAGTCTTGCATCATTTACAAGGCCATTGCTAACCCTGTCCCTTCGTTTATCCTTTATCGCTGCCGTTACCGGCAACACAAGTGGAATAAACTTATCGGCTTCATCCCTTTTACATGGAATTACGCCTTGTTTCTGTTTTGTCTCACCTCTCAACTTTCTTGCGAAAGTTTTGTGGTCTTGATACTAACTGTTGAAACTAACACTTTTTACAAAGAACTTTTTTCAATCGTCCGGCTTTTTACTGCCGACCTTCTTATCTCTCAACTGCTGATGCAAACATACAGCACAAAGGGGTGCGAAGTCAAGATTTCGCCCTTGTATTTATTCACCTTTTCTGCACCGGTTATTAACAGGTTATTAACCACTAAAAAACTACATTACTGTACTTCTTACATTGTTATGAACCAAAATAGGAAAGCGGGTTATTAACTTTTTGCCCTTAAAAAGCTAAATAACTCAGAAAGCAAAAACGGTCGAAAATCAAAATATGAAGACATGAACAGCGAAACAGAGAATACATTCCACTTCAAATTTCTATCTTTAGCGCACAATTAATAGTAAGTGAGCGATACACCCAAAAGTTTTCTTCAACGATTAGTAGGTAATGGTGAGCTGAAGCTCAATCGCAAGTTGGGCATTTATATTGTGTGCCTTTTACTTTCGTGTCTACTGTGGTTGTTGATAACGCTAAGCGACAGATACGACACTGACATTGTCTTTCCGGTTACCTATGCTGGAATTCCTAAGAGCAAAGTTGTAACAAATAATTTACCCGAAACAATTACAGCGCGCGTAAATGCCGGAGGATTTAATCTGCTTTGGTATAAACTAAAAGGACAAGGCGAACCAATTATATTTGAAATTCCTTCATCAAAACTGCGCGAACTAAACGGCAACCATTACTCACTCACCAACAACAGGATTGAAAGAATTTCAGCACAATTGGGTGATAAGATAAAAGTGCTGCATATTTCGCCCGACACGATCTTCATTGACTTTGCCGAGAAATCAAAACGCAAACTGCGCGTAAAGCCCGATGTAAATATGACATTAGAAAAGCAGCACGGATTGATGGATAGCATAAAAACAGATCCTGAATTTGTAAATGTGGTAGGGCCCAAAAACATTGTTGATAATATGCAGTTTGCCCAAACTGAAAAGGTAACACTCAAAGATGTGAGCGACAAACAGCAGGTGAATATTGGCTTTGCCAAACCCGAAAACTCAGGCGCTGTTACCTTTTCGCCTGAAACGATTAAGATTATTGTTTCCGTTGAAAAATATACCGAAGGCAGCATAGAAATTCCTGTTACAGTGCGCAACCTCCCTAAAGGCAGCCGCTTAAAAGTTTATCCTGAAAGAGTAAAGGTTACTTATCTGGTGGGGTTGAGTAACTACGATAAAGTTGACGCAGCAATATTTGCAGTGGGTTTCAATTATAAAAACCTGCCTAAAGGCAAAGGAAACAAGGTAAAAGTAGAAGTGCAGAATGCACCTTCGTACGTTAATTCGGTGAGGGTAGAGCCTGTGAGTGTGGAGTATATAATTCAGAAGTAAACGTCATTGCGAGCGCAGCAATCTCACAATTGAAAACTGCATTCCGTTAAAAGAGATTGCTTCGCTCTGCTCGCTATGACGGAAAAAACTATGAAAAAAATAGGAATAACCGGAGGAATAGGAAGTGGAAAAACAACCGTAGCAAGGGTGTTTGAGCAATTGGGCATTCCTGTTTACCATGCCGATTACTGGGCCAAGGAGATTATGAATACCGACCCATTAGTGAAACAACGCCTGAAAGAAATTTTCGGGAACGCTATTTACAACAGCGAAGACAAAGCTGACCGCAAACGTATTGCTGAAATAGTTTTCTCTGATAAAAACAAACTGAACGAATTGAACTCGGTTATTCATCCTGCCGTTTGGCTGCATGGCGAGAATTGGCTGAAGCAGCACGAAGACAAGCCCTACATACTAAAAGAAGCCGCCATTTTATTTGAAAGCGGAGGCAATAAAGGAGTTGACAAAGTGATTATGGTATCGGCACCAAAAGAAATACGCCTTCAGCGCGTGATGAAACGCGATAATGTAACCCATGAAGAAGTGGAAGCCCGCATGGCCAACCAATGGCCCGATGAAAAGAAAATTGCCCTCAGCGATTTTGTGATTGTGAATGACGACAAACAATTAGTTATTCCGCAGGTGCTGGAGATACACCAGCAATTAATTTAGCGTCCTCCGAAAACAAGAAAGAACACCGAGGTTATAGGCCCTGCCACCAGTGCTATCCCAAAAAGAATAAAAGCTAAAACTGCTGCTATGCCAAAATAGGTAATGCAGCCGTTGTTTGATTCATTAGTTGGTTCCTGGTTCATTAATTTCCTTCCTTAAGCGTTTTTGTTTTACTGCCCCAAAACTATAAAAATCTGAGGGAACCTATATTTTTCTGTTTTTACTAACGACAAAACCTATTTTCCGTTTCTTCGTATAGCTTCGCTATATAATAATATAGCTTGTTGAAAAAGAAACTATACCTCTCAGCGCTTTCGCTCCTAGCCACTCATCTTTCATTTGCACAGGTAACTGCTGATTTCAGTGCCATCAATACAGATGGCTGCGGTCCGTTGATTATCCAGTTCAATAACTTGAGTACAGGCAGCGGAACCCTCACCTATTCCTGGAACCTTGGCAACGGAAACACTTCCACCGCAACAAGTCCATCGGCAACGTACATTACTCCCGGGCTTTACACCGTAACACTTACCGTAAGCAACGGAACCGACACCGACACCGAGATCAAGGTGGATTACGTTGAAGTTTTTGCTCCGCCAACACCCAACTTTTCTGCTGACGATACCCAAGGCTGTTTCCCCCTTCCTGTAAATTTCACAGATCTTTCCATTCCCGGCTCAACAGCCATTACCTCGTGGATATGGGATTTTGGTGACGGAACTATCAGTAACGACCAAAACCCAAGCCACACCTACCCTAACTCAGGAAACTATAACGTTACCCTGCTGCTAACTGATGCCAACGGCTGTTTTACGCAACTGACGTTTAATAATTACATCAATGTTTCAGGAGGTTTTCCAACGGTTGGGTTCAGTGCAACTCCGCTTTTCAGTTGCGATGTTCCTCAATCGGTAAGTTTTACCAATACTTCATCGGGAAGCGGTTCGCTCAGCTACGCATGGGATTTTGGCGATGCCGGAACTTCAACTGCTACCAACCCAAATCACACGTACATCAGCGGTGGTGTTTATACAGTTAGTTTAACTGCCACAGACCCTATAGGCTGCTCGGCAACTTCTACCCAAACCAATTACATTACCGTGGTGGAAACGGTGAATGTTGATTTCAGCGTATCCGCTACAAATGTGTGCGCCAATGCTCCCGTAAATTTTACCGACTTAACCTCACCACCACCTGCTACCTGGCTCTGGAATTTTGGTGACGGACAAACCTCAACCGACCAAAATCCTTCGCACGTTTACACTACACCCGGCACATACTCTGTTCGCCTGATAGCCGCCTACACGGGTAATTGCAGCGATACCTTGTTGCTGACAAACTATATCACCGTAGCCGATGCACCGGCAGTTAACTTTAACTCCGATATTACAACGGGTTGTCAGCTTCCGCTTACGGTAAACTTTAACGATAACTCAACCGGCACAGGGCCTTTCACTTATCTCTGGGATTTTGGTGACGGTCAAACTTCAACCGACCAGAACCCGCAACACGCCTACAATTTTTTTGGCAATTACAATGTGTCGCTTACCGTTAGCAACACCACCGGATGCAGTGTTACCAACAACCAAACCCAATACATTCAGCTGAGCGAAACAACTGCCAACTTTAATCCCGATGTATTCGGATTTTGCATTCCGCTTACCGTAAACTTCAGTGAACTCAGCACTTCGGGTAGCCCCATCACCTCGTGGCACTGGGATTTTGATGATGGAACAACCTCTACCCAGCAAAACCCCACACATACTTTTAGTGATACAGGTCTTTATACCATCACCCTCATTATTGAAAATGCTGATGGCTGCATCGATACCCTGGTGCGCCCCAACATTATTTTTGCATACACGCCTCCTGGAGCCAACTTTAGCGGAACACCCAACTATGTTTGCGCAGGCGAAGACATTCAGTTTACCGACCTTTCAACCGAAGCTACTGACTGGAGCTGGGATTTTGGTGATGCAACTTTTTCAACCGAGCAAAACCCTGTTCACTCCTATTTCGATACCGGCTATTTCAGCATTACCTTAATTGCCCTGAACAACGGCTGTACCGATACCATTACGTTTTTCAATTACGTGTATGTACGCCCTGCTGTTGCCGAGTTTGAGCCCGTTCTGAATTGCACGAACCCATACACAATTCTATTTGATAACAATTCCATTGCTGCAAATACTTACTCCTGGGATTTTGGTGACGGAAGCCCTGTTTCAACTGTATTTGAACCTACACATACGTATACCTTGCCCGGTTATTACGAGGTGGTGTTAACCGTTACCAACGATACCACCTCCTGTGTTACATCAGAGATTGAGAACTTTACCATTACCGATCCGGTTGCAAACTTTGTGGGCGCCAACACTTCGGGCTGCGGACCGCTTACCGTAAACTTTACCGAAAGCGCTACCGATGCCGTTGCATGGTATTGGGATTTTGGTGATGGCTCAACCACTACCGAACAAAATCCAACACACACGTTTATCAATCAGGGAACGTATGATATTTCGCTTACCATTACTGACCTCAACGGTTGTTCCGACACGCTGATAAATCTTGACATGATAGTGGTAACCGGCTCTGTTCCCGCTTTTGAAATTGCAACTACTGCAGGTTGTGATTCACTGGCAGTAGCGTTTAACGACCTTTCATCACCACCCGGAAGTGTACTAACCTGGAACTGGAGTTTTGGTGACGGAGGAACATCAACGCAGCAAAACCCTACACACATTTATCAGAATGCAGGAAGCTACGATGTGGCACTTACCATTACCGATGATGCAGGTTGCACCAACTCCAGCCTGTTGTTCAATTTTGTGAATTACATTCCCTACCCTACTCCTGATTTTCTGGCATGGCAAAATGAAGCTTGTCCGGGCGAACCCATTACGTTCAACAATAATTCATCTTCTGATGCCGTAAGTTTTGTATGGGATTTTGGTGATGGTTTTACATCAACCGATAGTATGCCTACGCATGCCTATGCAGCACCCGGTGTTTACACCGTTTCGCTTTCTGCTGCAAACAGCAATGGCTGCGACAGCACGGCAACTATTACCGATTACATTGTTATTGAAACGCCCGATGCTGCCTTCACAGCTTTTCCTACAGTTGCTTTTTGTCCTCCGTTGCTGGTTAATTTCACTGATCAATCGGTTGGTAATATTGTAGCATGGAACTGGGATTTTGGTGATGGTTCATTTTCAACCATTCAAAACCCTGCACACGTTTACACTGTTCCCGGATTGTTTGATGTTACCTTAATTATCACCAATTCATTTGGCTGTATTGATACGATACTGATGCCCGGCATCATCAACCTTTCTGGGCCAAGCGGAACATTTTCGTTTCAACCTGACTCGGCAGGCTGTCTGCCTTTCACCGTTACTTTTGATGCGGCATCAAGCAATGCCACCACCTACACCTGGGATTTTGGTGACGGTAATCTGGGCAACGGACAAAGCACACCACACCAATACACCCAATCAGGAAATTTCTTCCCTTCCCTTATTTTGCAGGATGCCAACGGTTGCAGTTTTGTAATTCCGGGAACAGGAAGCATAACCGTTTCGCCTCTTGTTGTTGATGCCGGCAGCGATGTAACAATATGCCGCGAAGATTCAATACAACTGATTGCAACAGGCGGAACGAGCTATGCATGGAACCCCACAACCGGATTAAGCAATCCTGCTATTGCCAATCCTGTGGCTTCACCTTCAGCTACTACCCTATACATTGTTACAGTTACCGATGGAGATTGCTCTAACATTGACTCGGTTACCGTTACCGTTGGCAATACCGCCACAGCAGCGTTTGATTTCAACACCGTTTGCGCAGGCGATACTACCTTCTTTACCGACCTATCAGTAAACGGTGGCGACAGCATAATTGCATGGCAATGGGATTTGGGCGACAGCAATACTTCGCAACTGCAAAGCCCTGCACACCTGTATTCGCAGGGCGGAACTTATTCCGTTGAATTATTTGTAGCCACTGCCAACGGCTGTGACAACACCTTTACTACCGATGTGGTTGTTAACTCCATTCCTGTTGCGGCTTTCAGCGCACCGGATGTTTGTTTGAACGACACCGGTATTTTCACCGATCTGAGTACCATTGCAACGGGAAACATTGTTTCATGGAACTGGGATATGAGTGACGGCACTGTTTTCTTCACACAAAATGCGGAACATTTTTATGCCATCGACTCAACCTTTACGGTAAGTCTGGTTGTTACAGGCAATGGTGGTTGCAGCGACAGCACCGCACAAACCGTTACCATTCATCCTCTGCCGGTTGCCGACTTCAGTGTTGAAGATGTCTGCATCACACAGATAAGTGTTTTCAGCGACAGCACTAGCATTAACAGTGGAAGCATTGCAAACTACCAATGGACCTTCGGAAATGGTAACACTTCCAACCAGCAAAATCCTACACAGATTTATGCTGCACCGGGCACTTATACCGTTACGTTGTTAGCCACATCCGACTTTGGTTGTGTTGACTCCACTTCGGGTTCCACCACCATTTTCCCTAACCCTGTCAGCAGCTTTTCTGCTAACTCTGATTCGTCCTGCACCTACCCTGTTACCGTTGGCTTTACCAACATCTCAACAGGCGCAACACTTTACAACTGGACCTTTGGCAATGGTGACAGCTCTGCGGTGTTCAATCCTTCGGTTGTGTACGATACTTCGGGAACTTATCCGGTAACATTGCTGGTAACAAATCAATTCGGTTGCAGCGATACTTCATCTGCCATCTACAACGTATATCCTATTCCCTGGGCTGATTTCAGCGTTTCGGCAATGGAAGGTTGTCAGCCCCTGAGCATCACGTTCGACAGCGGCTTAACCGAAAATGCACTTACCTATTCGTGGACATTCAACAACGGCAGCAGCAGCAATGAAGTTAATCCCACTACCGTTTATACCGACCCTGGTGTGTACGGTGTTAGTCTTACCATTGTGGGCGAAGGCGGTTGTATTGATTCGGTTTCGTATGCCAACATCATCACCGTTTTTGAAAACCCGACTGCTGCATTTGATTATCATGTAGTAAACGAACCTAACATTGACGGCACAACAGAATTCACCAACCTGAGTTCGCCAATCATCAGCAGCCATTGGGATTTTGGTGATGGCAGTTCTTCTAACGAACCCAACCCTACCCACCAGTTCGGCAACTATGGCGCTTATCCTGTTTCGCTGATTGTTACCGATACCCGTGGATGTATTGACACGGCAACGTATAACATCTTTGTTGATTTCTTCAGCGGGCTGTGGGTTCCCAACGCTTTTGTTCCGCAGGGAGAAGACGGCTACAACCTTTTTCTACCCAAAGGCACAGGTTTGAAAACCTATACCCTGCAGATATTTGATACCTGGGGCAACCTGCTTTTTGAAACCAGTAAACTGGAAAACGGACAACCGGTTGAAGGATGGAACGGTATTCACAAAGGAGAACTTCTTCCGCAGAATGCTTATGTATGGCATATTATAGCACGGTTCGGTGACGGAATGATTTGGCCTGGAAAAGTTTATGAAAACGGGCAGCAGAGCACTATTGGAAGTGTTACGTTGCTGAGGTGATGACAGCCATCCCTCTTCCAAAGTTTGAACTTTTGAAAAGGTGAAATAATTTCAGAATTTTGAAAAAGTAAGACAATCAAATCTGCAATTTTAGCTCTTGAACCAGGAAATATATATCACATTTATAATCGTGTTAATGGCAATGAGAAAATATTTCTTTCAGATGAAAACTATATCTTTTCCTGAAAAAATATAACGAATACATTTCTCAGATTGCTGAAACGTATTATTATTGCCTTATGCATTGAAATTTTGTAACTCTAAGCAATAGTCAACGGCTTGTTCAATTGCATGATTTTGATATTCTGTATCACCAACTTTGAACTCAAGTACAAAAATAAAGTCGTCAAAAATGAGTATATTTTCTACCCGCTTACCCATTCTTAGTATTGAAAACTCAAAGTAGATTTGTCCGCGAGCAAAATCTCTTAATGCCCTTTTCCCGGATTTTTAATGGAATGAGGTGTTCCTTTTGGCACTAATAAGGTGTCGCCTACTTTCTTTGTAATCTTTTCACCGTTTACGGTAAACAGCACTTCGCCTTTGGTAACGGTAAAATGTTCGTCACTGTATTTGTGCAAATGCGGGGGAACCATGCCTCCTGCTTCCATGGTCCAGTCCATGATAAATGAATTTTCGTCATACGACTTTGGATGAAATACTTCTTTGCCGAAGCTGATGGGGCGGAAAATGTTTGTTTGCATGTTGTTGTTGGTTTTAGTGGTTATTAATTCAGAGTTTACCTTCTTTTTTAAGTAACAGATAAGTCCATGCTGCAGCCAGCAAATCAACTACACCAAACAGAATAATAACAGGCTGCACCCAGCCGGCAAGGGTAAAGGCAATAAAGAAAATAATTATAGACGAGCGCACATATACCGTTACTTTTAAAAATAAGGTATGGTCGCTTTTGCCTACTACAATGTAATAGGCCGAAAGCGCCAGCGCCAGCATGCCCACCACACGTATCCATACTTCATTGGTTAGCGGCAGGCCAAACATACCCAGCAACAGGTTGGGTTGCAGCAGTAGTGTCAGACCAAGAAATACTAAGTAAAATCCAAAATAATAAACGCTTTTTGCTGATTGGCTCATGGTGTTAATGTTTAGGTATTAGTGCTGGTTTATAAATGTTTCATAGTTTAGTTTATCACGCTCCAAATTGCCTCAAATGATGGTCAAAATGTTTCCATTTTAACATCGCCCATTCATCCGGTTTGAGTTTTCCGAAATATGAGTGCGGGTGTTTTGTGCATTTTTCAGGGCCATTATTATAAAATGTCCTAATCAGTTCTATCGACTTGGTTTTTTCTTTTTCAAAATCATATACATCATCTGAAGTGACATAATAATCTTCGGTTATTGAATTTTTAACCATTGGATTTGCATCAAGGAATTTCAGTTTTAATAGTTTTCCAAAAATACGACCAATAAATTTTCTCTTTGGAAAGTTTAAGCCCATAGCTGTTTCAAGCGACACATTACAATGGGCTAACATTTGAGCAACACTCATTGTACCCCACAATCTTTTTGAAGCAGGAGTTAATTTTTCCAATCTTTCTATAATGGTTTCTACATCCGAATCATTATACAAATTATTCATTTTATTTTTTCAGATTATTTGCCGTTTATTGGTTTGCAGATCGGCTGATTTACTTGTTTCCTTCCTGTGTTTCCTGGCCACTATTTATATCTTTAAACAATAACATATCTGCTATTCTTGAAGATGCTCCTGTATAAAACCCTGTTTCGCGGGCAAATTCTTTTGGATTATTGAAAGTTCCCAGAATAATGTCAAAAAGTGGAAGGTCGGAATAATTGTATGCATGAACTCCTTTTTCATGATGAACAGAGTGCGATTCAGGTCTTTGAAAAATATATCCCATCCATTGGGGTGTCTTAATATTTGCATGCTGAATTACTGCCAGAAATGTTGCTGCGTATATAGCATAAATTGTTGCCTGAATAGTAAATCCGCCTGCTACTACTAATGCAAGGCTTGTTAAGAATGTGAAACCTATCATGTCCATTAGGCTGAAAAAGAATGCACCATACGCATCTACACGCTCGGCACTGTGATGCATCTGATGAAATATGCGCCATAGAACATCGCTTTTATGCATGGAGCGATGCCAGATGTATACGCCAAATTCATAAATCAATAATGCAACAACAGCTCCTCCAAAATCACCTAAGAATGACATATCAACGAGTTGATAGTGTGCAAGTGTGTCATTCCAAAACATGGGCAGATAGGTTGAAAGAAAAAAATAAATCACAAAGGATAATATCCCCTTTATTTTCCAGTATTTGATTTTTGGTAAAGGTCTGCCCGGAAAAAACTCTTCAGAAATCATAAGGACCAGAAAAACACTTATCACTATGATGGATGCCGGGTCCATCAAAATTTGAAGGGGATTTGGCAGGTTCATTAATTTATCAATCATTGTATTGTTGTTTGATAAGTGTTTACAAAATTGCGGCTCGCTAATCACAAATGTAAGTAGAAAGTGATACAGTTAGAAGTTCCACCGTCAGCCCCGCTTGCAACAAGGCCATGTTACCTGCATGTGCTAATCTGTCCACGAAGCGCAATTGTTTGAATTAAGTTATAAAGTCTTTTAAGGATAGTCACTCCAGTTACGTTCTCGTATTTGCTGATTGTGTCGGTCTATTAAATTGGAGAACTGTGCAGCTTCGTTGTCGTCAATAATTTTCAAATACGTATTTAAAGCGTCTCTTGCATTTGTATTTGCTTCAAGTGCTTCGTCATTTTTGTCATCGAGATAAAGAAACCAACTGTATTTGTCCCAACCTCTGTAGTCGGTATTGCGTGATTCGCCATTTAATACAGAGTTCAATGTCATGATATAAAAAATTTTGTAAGAAGGTGTATAGGAAATAGTAAAAAAGAAAATAAAGTAAGCAATAAGAAAGTATTGAGGAAAAGCAAACTCAACTTTTTTATAAAACAATAGAATTATTGTAGCAAGTGAAAGTAGACAGGCAATAGGAAATATAGGTCTGGCAATACTCCAATAATGTAAGCGTGAGAGTAAATAAACTGTCATAAAAGCAATTGAAGCGTAGAGTAAAGTCAGTGGTAAGTCGGTCTTTACGTATTTAGTGAAGTGTATTATGCTGTGAATTAAAATTAGGAGTGAACCAATTGACATTAGTAACCCGGCAGCAGGCAAATGAAACAACTTGAAAATAAAACCTATGAAAAATATTGTCCAAGAAATAATGTAAAACTTTTTCATACTGCTTGTTTTTTTGGTTTGTCGGTCAAGGTTAGCAAGGTCGGTCAGCATTGCGGCTAACTTATATATATGCGCAACAAAACTATAAAAACTTGCGCAAGTCCAACCAACGGGTGTCGGCATTGCGCAACTCCAAGTTTATTTAGAATAATTGTATTAACAAGGCTAAAATGAGCGCTTCGCTTAGTTCGAATATATTTTTACTTCACCCTCTTAAACCACCACCCCGGCTTATCCAATGCTCTGCCATGAATGTATTCATATCCCTTGCTTTTTTTTATCCGTGCCACCACATGATAAGGGCCGCTTTTTGTTTTCCAGTCTTCTTTTGGTAAAAACAGTCTTTCGCCTACCTTTAACTGCAGCAGCATTACTCTTAACAGCGTGTTTCTGCCGCGGCTGATAGGCAATTCACCATCATTTTCGTCTTTTCCGTGTTTTTCTATCATTTTTTGTACTCTGAATTTACGTTGTACCTGACTTAATTTTACGTTAGGCTTACTTAACTTTACTTTTCATTGAGTTAACTTTACTGTGTGCTGACTTAACTTTATCTTATGCTTAGTTAGCTTTACGTTATGCTCAGTCAGCTTTGCTTTTTACTAACTTAATTTTACGCATACCTGAGTTATCTTTGCTTTAAGCTTAGTTAATTTTAGGTTGTTAGTACTTCATAGCAGTTAAAGTCCATAAAAAAGTCCCTTGCTATTATGCAAAGGACTTTTTTTTTACCGGTTTTATCCTTATGGATTTCCCGGTGTTGGGTTTTGCGGGCCCTGCCCCTCAAAGCATCCTTTTAACCCGTCATACACCACCTGCGCACCTGCCACATTTTTGTCGCGATACTTTTTGGCGTTGTCATACTGGTCGGTCATAAACTGAAAGCAGAAATGGCCGGCCACCATTTGCAGCTCTTCGCAACGCTCGGTTGCTTCTTTAACAAGCGTAAGCACTTCAAACATTTGCCCGTAGGTATCTTTATCTAAGGTTGCCAGCGCCATTGAATAAGCCTGCCCGTTAAGGCCCGGATAATTTACTGCATAGTCGCCAATAGATTTAAATACATAAGGCAAACGCTCATCTCCTACTTTGCTCAGGCTTTCGCGCTCCTCATTACTCATGTTAAAGTTTACCTTAGAGATAATGAGGTTAGTAATGCTTTGTGCAGCCATTTTCATGGTTGTAATTTCTGCGGGTGTAAACGTAACACCCAGTTGTAAAGGTATTGGCATTGTGTTTTTTGTTTTTTAGGTTAATAAATTGTTTTTGTTTGTTTGATGGCGGCAAACATAAATACGTTTTTAATTCCAAAAACAGTACGTCAAGATACTAACAGGCAGCATTTTAACCCTGTTAATAACAACATATTACAAACTCAATAAAATCAATACATTTAGCGATATTAACAATTGTTGCTGTTGATATTTTTTATTTGATTGTTGAAAAAACTGAATGAAAGTCAGCAAAAAAATCTGTGAATCGGTGGCAAAGTCTAAAACGTTACTTAGCGGCTTTGCGGTAAAAAACAACGGATTAATACTAATACGGCTCCTGAAAATAGCCCTTCAGGGCTTTCATCATCTTTGAAGCCCCTACCCCATCCACTAGGCGGTGGTCCATAGTAGCACAAACGGGAAGTACATCAATTATCTCCACCTTGCCATCGCGCACCACCGGTTTTTGTTCAATTTTACCAATGGCTACTATAATGGGGCATTCAACAAAAGGCAGCAGCGGAGCAAAACCTCTCTGTATGCCCAGCATACCTACTGAAGTAACCATGGCACTGCCAAAAGCATCCTGCGGAATACCAAATGCAGGCGACCATATATTTAACTGATAACAGATAAAGCTCACCAGGCGCTGCATCCAGCCAATCATAAAGGTGGGTATGTATTTCATTACCTCACCAAAACCGGCAAAGTCATCTTCGCCACCGCGTATTTTTTCGGCACGCTGTTTTATTTCGGCATGAATTTCTTCCAGTGATTTTTTATCGCAACCGCGAATAACAATACCGGTAAGGTTATCACCCGAATCATCAGGTGCCACCTGAAAAAATATGTCAACACTCTGGCGGTGATAGATGCGCCCGAAACGGATAACACCGTTTACCCTGTTGTAATTGGCAATAGCCACCGCCACCCCTTTTGCGGCAATAGCAGTAGGCGAAATTTTGGTTCCGCTTTGCTGCAGGCGGTTAATAACCTCCATAATGGGTTTAGCCTCAAAATCAACCCAGCCATAAAAACTGGCTTCTTCCGATGTGCGCCAGGTGCTGAGTGCCAGCTTGCGCCAGCGGCTCATGGGCTTGTAAGGCAGGTAATTGATGTTACGCTTAAAAAGGGACATTAAGCGGCAAAAGTAAATTATTCCTGCTCGTGATAATCACCCGGCTCGGGAGCAGCTACGTTTTCATTCATTTCACCAGCAGCAGCATTTTGTTGGGCCAACGTCCAGTCATCGGTTTTGGTAGTTTGCAGCCACACATTTCCCGACTTGCGAAAAACCTGAGCAGATAAGCCAAACTGTTCAACCAAGTCATTCTCCAGTTCCGATACTTTGGTTATGGCACGTATGTGCAGCAAACCTTCTTTATTGCTGCTTTGCACCTCACCAATAGTAAGGTTGCTGTCAAGGTGGGTTTTAGGTTTTGACCCTTCACCTTCAATATGTGCTGTGTTATAAAACTCAATTTTCAGAAACGGGTAATGCTCCTGAAACTGTTGTTGTATGTCTTTTAGTTTCTCGTTTTTATTGATAATTATTTCCATGAAGTGTTTTGTTTTAGTGCTGCAAGAATACGCAATATGTGTTAAGCTAATATGACGTTAATCATAAAATTTACCGCAGAAGCGGCTAAGGTTCTTTACCGCTAAGGCGCTAAGACACGAAGTTTTAAATACTGTTTCCCTTTGCGTCTTTGCGCCTTAGCGGTGAAAAAAAATGCAGTAAAAAACTAAGCCGGACACCTTGTCTCCAGCCGCATCTGCAAATCGGCAAGCATGGCTTTTCGCCACTCATCGCTGCCTTCAACGGCTGAATTAAACATAGCCTTGTAATCAGGAATTTCCATTGCCTCCAGATTCATTTTCAGTGTTTTGAAAAGCTTAGGAAAACCCTCGCCCGGAACCTGCACATGATGCAGTCCGCCACTGTATGCAATAACCATTTGTCCGCTTTTGAGGCGACTCAGAATATCCACTACCCCGCTGCGTACCGTCATTTTTTTGCCGTCAACATCCAAACCGTTTTTGCGTTTCATGCGGCCTTCGGCAGCAATCAGTATAACGGCATCGTCATAAATTGATTCAAGAAATTCGGTCCAGCTATCGTCACGTTTGCGGGTAATTTTTGTCATACCCGGGCTGAACAGTTTAAACAAGGTACCCACCAGCGGACGGTCTAATGTTTTATCAGCACCCGGAGCCACCATGCGTTTGCTGAGCCTGCGCAAAAAACGGGTAGGCAAAAATCCGAGAAATAAAACCTCCATCAGCGAAGTGTGGTTAAGGAAGACAATTAAACGCACATCGTTCCAGCGTATTTTAGTTGATGGCCATCCAATTTTAAAGCGGTAAAACAGATGTGAGAAAACCTTAAAAAGGTAGAGGATACAGAAACTGATTAGACTTTTCATGGTTTGTTAATCGTCATTGCGAGTGCAACGAAGCAATCTCACAATTATAACTATAAAATTAATATACGAGATTGCTTCGTCCGCCTGAGGCGGATAGCAATGACGGTATGCTACTTAACTATTTCCCTAATTGGCTACTTTGCTATTTGCCTTTTTTACCTGCCTCATCTGTTCCGCTTCCTGAATAAATTTCTCAATGATTTTAGTGGTATTCTGCGGATGAATCATATGATACAAATGCTCGCGGAATAAATCGGTTTCTTCCTTAGTGGTAATATCAATTACTTCGGTCAGTTCGCTTCCTTCATAAATTCCGTGAACATATTTAGCCACTCCATCGCGCTCGCTTTTTAAAATAAGAACGGGAATGTTATAGGCAGGCATATTCAGCAACCGAACTTCATCATCAAAAGTTTTTGAGGCCTCCAATCCTGAGTGAATCTGAATGGCAAACACCTTTGCCGGCAAGCGATTTAACGCTTGTTCAATAGGTATGCGGTTTAAATGTGGTAATGAGTCAAGATTAGTCATCAGAAACATGATGCGCGTTTTGGTTGACTTCCAGATATTATCGCGCATACTTGAATTAACGCCAATCAGCCATTCGGTAAGGTTTATTCCTCTTCTGCGCACACTGCGTCTGCTGTCCCATGGAATAATAGCGCGGGCAGCGGCAAACATGGCTCGCTCGCCAACACCTAGTTTAGAAGGCAAAATAACATCGTCCAGAAACCCGAGCAGTGCGTGTTTTGCTTCACTGCCAAAAAACGGGTTAGCACCAATGCGTCCGCACAGGTAATTTTTTATGCCTTCCAGTTTATCAATCGCGCGGTCCATCATCAGGAAATAGATGTTGGCCATGGAATGGTCAAATATGTAAACCGGATGTCCCTTTGCACCGAAATGACTTACAACCGCATCAATATTATACACCACAAACTGAGAGTATTGCACTGGCGGCAAATCATTAGGTATAGTACCATAGTGCATGGCACAGGCAATATATTTACGCGAAGGAATTGCTGCCAGCAAACCATCAAACGTATTCAGTCCCATAAAGCCGTGAATGAAAAGAATAACCGGTAGTTTTTTCTTTGCGCTTTCGTCATACGGTTTTGCCATATCAACTCTTATGGTGCTTGGTCCGTAGCGGGTAAGACGGGTAACTTCAACCTGCGGCCAGGTGAGTGCATTGTCATCAACATAAACAGTCATGCGCTCAGGCACATTTTCCATGTAGCGTAAAAATCCGGGGCTTTCATTTTGTTTTGCCCAGCGGTAGTAAAGCCATGCCAGCGGACGTCTCTTATCTGCCTTGGTAGCAAGAAAAGCAATGCGTGCTGATTTTTTGAGAAACTGGGGAGTAAAAGTGATTTCCTTTTCGTTGGTATCATCTAACACCGTCATTGCAATTTCCGTTGATTTGAATGCTTCGGAGTTGCGTGTTATTCCTGCAACCTGTCCGGCAGGATTGGTTGCCAGAAATACATAATCCAATGCCTGCTTTTTATGTTTTGCAAGGTAACCGGTAAGAAAATCATTAAGACCATCGGTATAGGCTTCAATGCTATCGCGATTTAAAGTTCTGCCTAATATCTGGCTCTTTTTTATCCGTTCGCTGCGCAATAATTGTTTCAGAAATTCAGTGGCATCGGTGACATCAACAAGGTGCCTTTGTCTTTTTAGTTTTGAATTTACAAAGGTGTAGCGTATCAGTTCCGGCTTTTTAAGCTTTGCATAATTTTCAAAAATATAATCATAAACACCTGCAGGTGACTGCCCGTGAGAAAGCCCTACAATATAACGTTCACCTTTTGAGGTTACTTCATTGGCATGTTCAATAAAATCAAGACCAACGGCTTCATTAAATTGTTTCTTCTCTTTGAAATAACGGGTTTCGGGAACCGTATTTTCACCTAATTCATTAGGATCTGAGGGATTTACTTTTGCAGACACTTTTTTCTTCATGCTCAATTGTATTATTCGGGGTTTAAAGTATAAATAAATGTAAAGCAAATATTAAGTTTTCGACTGAACTTAATTGCTAAACGACAGAGTTGAACT
>CANKAM010000039.1 GCA_947479755.1 Bacteroidota bacterium | reverse complement strand
GCATTCACTCGCGCAAGTCAAAAACTTTACTTAGTAAATTTTTCCGAGAATTTTTTTATCAGCTAATTATCACATTAGCTAATCGGCTAATTAAATTAAACCCTCGCCTTAATCTGACGTTTGTGCTTCACTTCATCAATCTCAATCTTACTGATGATTTCGTACATGATTTCTGTAGTTCCTGCACCTACAGTCATTAAGCGGATATCGCGAAACGAACGGGCAATACCATAATCTTCCATGTATCCCCAACCGCCATGTATCTGAAGCGCTTCATTGATAATAGTGAACGCTTCTTCGCAAACAAAAGCTTTTGCAATAGAAATAATTTTGTAGGCCTCAGGACCTTTTTCAATAAACTCGGCAACAGCGCGGTAAGAAAGCGAACGACAAGCCTCAACACCAATTGACATTTTAGCCAATTTATGACGCAGCACCTGAAATTTACCAATAGGGCGACCAAATGCCTGACGCTCTTTCATGTACTTTTTTGCTTTCTCCATTGCCGATTCAGCCGCAGCTGTTCCGGTAATAGCAGCTATCAAACGCTCTTCCTGAAAATTGCTCATGATGTAGTAGAAACCAAAATTCTGTTCGCCCAGCAAAGCAGATTTCGGAACAATGCAATTCTCGAAAAATAACTCACCTGTGTCAGACGAATGCATCCCCAATTTATTGTGGATAGAGTTGGCAGAAAAGCCCGGTGTATTTGTATCAAACAACAAGAGCGAAAGGTTATGCCCCTCTCCCGTACGAACCACCAATACTATAAAATCAGCCATTGTTCCGTTGGTGATAAAGGTTTTTGAACCGTTTACCACAAAATGGTCGCCTTTATCAACAGCAGTGGTTTTTATTCCGCCAACATCTGAACCTGCACCCGGCTCGGTAATTCCGAGCGCTGCAATTTTTTCACCACGCAAAGCAGGAGCAAGATATTTTTGTTTTTGTTCCTCGGTTCCCAATGCATTAATTGCAGGAAGGGGAAGATACGTGTGTGCATACAACGACATAGAAAGTCCGCCAATATTGGCTTGCGATAACTCTTCGGCAATAACCACTGCCGACCACATGTCCATTCCGCTGCCGCCATAAGCCACAGGAAAACTTACGCCAAAAAATCCCTGCTCACCCATTTTGCGAAATACTTCGCGGTCACAGATTTTTTCTTTCTCCCACTTCTCAATATTGGGACGAATTTCTTTGTCAACAAAAGCAGAAAAGCTCTCACGGAGCAGGTTGTGTTCTTCGGTAAAAGGATTGGTGTTGTACATGATTATTTTAGATTTTTGATGTTTTATTTATTAATGTAACTTGTTTCCGGGTCAAGATGAGTATTAATCAAAGCGTAAACAATAATAGTATTGTTTGATTCATCTATGATATAATGAACCATAAAAGGAAATTTAGTAACAGGGAAACAACGTACATTTTCATAACGAACCTGATAAAATGGGCTTTCTCTTATAATTTCAAATGAGCTTTTTACTGCTATATGAAATTTTCGACCTAATCCCTTTTGCTTAGTGTTATAGTAAGTGATTCCGTTTTGAATTTCATCATAAACTCTCGGCTGAATCTTGAATATAAAGGAACGCATCAATCCAATTTGAAGTTATCTTTCACTTCATCCCAATCAAGTAATTCCTCACGTTTGGTGTTTTTAATACGTTCTTTCACTAATTCTTTATCCTTTTCCGAAATACTAATTTCTTGCTCCTCCTTTATTTTTACATAAGACAATGTTTTTATAAAAGCAATAAATGCTGCTTTATACTTGTCATCTATTGTGAGTGTAATATTCATCGAATTATATTTTTATACTTCAAAATTAATACAATTTATTTTCTCAATGGAATATTCAGCATCGCGCGGGTTTCTTCAATGCTTGCCACTTCCCTGCCCAACATACGAACAAGTTTTGCAGCGGCATCAATCAACTCACCATTGCTCTTTGCCATTTCTCCTTCAGGCAGGTAAAAATTATCTTCTAGTCCTGCGCGGATATGACCATCAACAGTAATTGCAGCCGCAATGGCCTGCCACTGTTTACGCCCAATTCCAATCACCTGCCAGTGTGAACCTGCAGGAACGCATGAAGCCTGATGCAGAATATTTTTTGTAGAAATAGGAATACCACCCAACACGCCCATTACAAAACTGAATACATACGGTTTTTGCAAAAGTCCCATGTCAATCAAAGGTTCAGCATTATTGATGTGTCCGTTATCAAACACTTCCATCTCAGGAATTGTTCCGGCTTCCTTCATTTTTTCAAGATAGAATTGAATGTCCGTAAAGGAATTCTGAAAAACAAAATCATGATAAAACTTTTTGTGCTTTGCTGAATAGATTCCGTAGTTCATAGAACCCATATTGAGCGCAGCCATATCGGGTTTTAAAGCAACAATATGATGAATACGCTCTTCTCTTGAAAGCCCAACTGCACCTGTGCTGTAGTTTATAATTGCAGTAGGACAAAGTTTGCGAACCTCCTCTCCTATCTGGCGGTAGCTTTCAATATCATAAGCCGGTGAGCCATCATCCTGCCTTGCATGAATGTGTAAAACACTTGCGCCTGCATCAACAGCTCGCTTGCCTTCTTCTGCTATTTCTTTTGGTGTGTAAGGTATATAAGGACATTGTTCGCGTCTTGCCAATACTCCTGTTAATGATGCGGTAATTACTATTTTTTTTGCCATTTGATTTTTTTACAACTTAGGACACAAGTTCACTAAGTTTATTTTATGTATTTATTGTTATTAGTTATTAATTTTCTTAGTGTTCTAAGTGTCCTTAGTGGTGAATCATTTTCCTTTCCATTCTGGTTTACGTTTCTGCATAAACGCCATCACCCCCTCTGCTGCATCTTCAGTCTGAATGGCCTGCCCTAACATTTCTTTCAAATATTTATGTGCATCAGCAGCAGGTATGTTTTTAAGATTATCAAACGCCTGTAAACCTAAACGAATTGCAGAAGGTGAGAACTGAAAAATCTCATCTACCAAACTTTGAACTTCTGAATCAAGATTTGTGGCTTCCACTACTTTGCTCACTAATCCCAGCCTTTGAGCTTCTGCCGCATCTGCTGATTTCGCTCTGATGCAAAAATCCAGCACTGCTCTTGGCGGCATTATCTGCAACATACTTTGCATAACCTGAAACGGAAACAAACCTCTTTTTACTTCAGGCAAACTGAATGTTGTGTTTGGTGTTGCAATCACGTGTGTGCAGCCGCAGATAATCAGAAATCCACCGGCAAAAACAGGTGCATGAACTTTTGCAATACAAGGTTTGTGCAGGTTGTTAAACACATTACCAATAACTACTTCACTGATTGGTTCAGGAACAGTTGAAATGGTTGCTTCGGTCTGTCCTGCAAAAGCTTTTAAATCTGCACCTGCACAAAACACATCACCCTTTGCGGCAATCACTACCGCCCATATTTCATGATTGTAGTGTGCGTAATTAAGCGCAAAAGCAATCTCTTTAAACAACACAGGATTTAGCGCATTCTTCTTTTCAGGACGATTTAATGTAAGGGTAAGCAGGTGATTGTTTTCTTCCACCAGCAAATGTGCAAACGTATATTCTTTAAGCTTCAGAGCCTGTTCAGCAGTGTAAATCATTCTTTCATTTTCAATAAAACTGTTCCTGCTTCCACAAAGTTTTTATCACTTACAAAAACTTCTTCCACCTCTCCATCAGCATGCGCCTCAATGGTAGTTTCCATTTTCATAGAACTCATCACCAGCAAGCCTTTACCACTTTGAACTTTATCACCGGCTTTTACCAGCACTTTAATAATTTCACCAGGCATGGGAGCAACATATCCACTTTTGGAATCACCTGCTCCCGGATCAGGGAAACGCGAAATTTCTTTAAATTTAAAGGTGCCTTCCGTTGGATGCTGTACAAAAATCTCTTCCTTATTTCTTGCAATGAAAAAATGTTTACGATGACCATCAATGCTGCACGCAATAAGGTTTTTATGATTTTCTCCTGTTTCAACCGAGAATTTATTCTCACCGATTTTGAAATCAAATTTACCTTTCTGTAAATAGGTGTATTCCACTTTCAGTTCCCTTCCGTTATAGTCCAACTGAAAAAATTGATGTTGATAAAAAATGTTTCTCCAGCCAAGTAATCCCGGTGGATAACTGTGACCCATATTCCGATCTAAAAAATCATAGATAGTAGATACAATCGCCATTTCCATCAATACATTTTCAGATATTTCTCTTTTATAGGAGCTGTATTCGCGCTCTATTAATTTAGTATCAAAACTACCATCAACAAAAGATGGATTAGTAATTAATTCAACCAAAAAATCTTTGTTGGTAGTAATACCGAGAATGCTCATTTTCTTGAGTGCGTGAACCATGTGCGCAATGGCGCTTTCACGTTTCTCTGAAAACGAAACAACTTTTGCAATCATAGAATCATAGAACACACTTACTTCCGAACCGGTCATCACACCGCTGTCGTAGCGCAAGTTTGGCAAATGTGGCTCTTGGTAATATAACAACTCACCTGTTGCCGGAAAAAAATTATTTTCCGGATCCTCTGCACAAATGCGGCATTCTATTGCGTGACCAACCTGCTGAACATTTTCATTGGTAAATTGCAAAGGCATTCCTTGTGCAACTTCAATCTGCAAACGTACCAGATCAAGCCATGTTACCGCTTCGGTTACGGGATGCTCGACTTGAAGTCTCGCATTCACTTCCAGAAAATAAAATGCTGCTTCCTGATTTTCAATAGCAGGAATAAAAAGAAACTCAACCGTTCCTGCGCTGGTGTATTTAACAGCACGTGCTAATTCTACGGAAGCATTTCCCATTTGCTCGCGCAATTCGGGAGTAAGCGAAGGCGAAGGACTTTCTTCAATCACCTTCTGATAACGCCTTTGCATGGAACATTCACGGTCAAAAAAGTGAGTGTAATTTCCATGTGTATCTCCAAAAATCTGAAATTCTATATGCTTGGCAGAAGAAAAATATTTCTCCATTAACAACGTGCCGTCACCAAAACTTTTTTCGGCTTCTCGCTTTGCTGCATCAAACGCTTCTTTCAGTTCCGATGCTTTATTTACGATGCGCATTCCTTTTCCACCGCCACCTGCGCTTGCTTTCAGTAAAACAGGAAAACCGATTTCGCCCGCCTCGTATTTAAAACGATCAAAATTCTGGTCTTCTCCACTATATCCGGGAACCACCGGAACGCCAGCTTTTACAGCTATTTGCTTTGCTCCCATTTTTGAACCCAGCTTTTCTATCGCCTTATGTGATGGTCCGATAAAAATAATTCCTTCGTCTTTGCAGCGCTTTGCAAACGAAGCATTCTCAGACAAAAAACCATAACCCGGATGAATGGCATCAGCGCCTGAACGCTTTGCAGCATCAATAATTTTATCCTGCACCAGATAGCTTTCAGAAGCATGTGTTCCTCCGATACAAATTGCCTCATCCGTTGCTTTTAAAAACAATGCATTAGTATCCGCATCGGAATAAACAGCAACGCTGATAATTCCCATGTCCTGTGCCGTGCGCGCAATTCTGATGGCTATTTCACCACGATTTGCAATTAATATTTTCTTTATCTTAGTCATATTCAATCTCCTTTACATTCTGAATACTCCAAATCCTTCAGCACCTTTAAACTCTGTGTTATGAATTACATCCATACACATTTTTAAATAATTTCTGGTTTCACGCGGGTCAATAACACCATCGTCCCACAATTGACCACTGGCATACCATGCATTGCTTTGCTTTTCAGCTTCTTTCGCGATGTATTGCGCCATCTGTTTCCCCTGTTCCTCATCATATGAAATTCCTGATTTTTCAGCAGAAGCGCGACCAATTATCTGCATCACACCTGCAAGCTGGTCAGGACCCATTACAGCAATTTTAGAATGAGGATAGCTGAACAAAAATCTTGGCTTATAAGCCCTTCCGCACATGGCATAATTTCCTGCGCCATAGCTGGCACCTGTAATAATGGTGATTGCCGGAACTGTTGAATTACTTACAGCATTTATCAACTTTGCTCCGTTTTTTATTATTCCTTCTTCCTCATATTTTTTTCCTACCATAAAACCTGTAATGTTTTGAAGGAAAAGCAGTGGTGTATTATTCTGATTACAAAGCTGAATAAACTGAGCGCCTTTGTTTGCAGATTCTGAAAATAAAACTCCGTTATTTGCTAAAATTCCAATTCTGAAACCATTTATAGTGGCATAACCTGTAACCAATGTGCTGCCATAAAGTGGTTTAAATTCCGAAAATTCCGAGCCGTCAACAATCCGTGCAATCAACTCGCGCTGGTCAAAAGGAATGCGCACATCCGCAGAAACAACTCCAAGAATTTCTTCTTTGTCATATAGCGGTTCATTAATTTCAAGGCTTTCTTTCTCCAGAGGTTGTTTAAGATTTGAAAGGATTTCTCTGGCTAAGCGCAACGCATCCAACTCATCTTCTGCCATGTAATCCGAAACCCCTGAAACGGTGCTGTGCATTTTTGCTCCGCCCAGACTTTCTTCATCCGTAACTTCGTTAGTTGCCATTTTTACCAGCGGTGGTCCGGCAAGAAAAACTTTCGCTTCGTTCTTCACCATAATAACATAATCGCTCATGCCAGGAATGTAAGCTCCACCAGCCGTGCTGTTTCCAAAAACGATTGAAATTGTTGGTATGCCTTCTTTTGAACGTCTTGTTATTTCGCGGAAATTAGTTCCGCCATAATTAAAAATCTTTGCCTGATCGGGAAGATTGGCTCCTGCAGATTCAACCATATTAATTCCCGGCAAACCGTTTTCCAACGCAATTTCACCAATACGCAAACCTTTCTGCAACGTAGCATAATCAATGGCTCCACCTTTTATGGTTCCTATGTTGGAGTTAATCATGCACATTCTTCCGCTTACAAAACCAATTCCACAAACGATAGTTCCACCGGGGCCAAAGCCATCCATTCCCCACCCGGCTAAGGGACATAATTCCATGAAAGGCGAATCGCGGTCAAGCAATAATTCAATGCGTTCACGCGCTAATAATCTTCCTGCTTTTTTTGTGCGTGATAAATATTTTTCTTCGCCCTGAAATAAGGCCTCCTGCATTTTTCCGTCCAACTCTTTTATCTTCTCCTGCATCAATGCAAGATTGCTTTTATAGCTGTCGGAATTGCGGTTTATTTTTGTTTTAAAGACTGACATATTTTATGAAATCAGGGCTGTGAAATTACTGCTTTTTCAATACAGACTTTATCCTGTTGTGGTATTTTTTGAAAGCCACAGGATTCAGGATTTTGATACGATGTTCACTATTCAATTCTTTTAAAGGATCAAACTTTCGTTTTGTTTCAACAACATAAAGCAATTTGCCGATGTGATAAGCAAACTTAACCTGAAAGAAAAACAAAGACAAGGTTCCAACCAAAGCAAAGCTCGTAAGCATCATCAGAGGAATGTCACTCAGCTTTGGACTTCCGGGCAAATTGAGTAAAACGGGTACCAGAAAAATTTCTGCTGCACCAAGCACAGCAATGCTGAAACGTGTAACTCTGAACAGTTTTTTAATCACATCAATTTCAAGTCCGCTTTCTGTTTTCAATTTTGTAAGCAGTTCGGCATATACAATTTCAAGCCACAGATTTTTTATCAGCAAATACACATACGGAAAAAAGAAAAGTGTTACCCAAATTGCCTGCTGGTCTCCCCTGACAGCCATAAATGAATAAATAAGAGCTACCAGAAAAGGAGCTTTCATAATCAGCCATGCAGTTATTGCCTCGCCTTCTATCATGTATTTTTTTATCAGGTCACGCATAGTTTAAAAGTCATACCAATCACGCTTTCGCGAAAGTTTTAAGTCCTGTAGAATGGACGATTTTACATTAATATCAATACTATAGCTTTGGATAGTTCCGAATGGAACCCAGTTAAAAGTAGCCTGCCAGCAATGCAGATCGCGGTAAATATTTAGTGAAGTTTGAGTGAGTTTTTTTGCGACAAAATCATAACCTGAGTTAAATCCTAATTTCCATTTCGGAGTAAGATTTATATTCCCATTAAAGCTGAATGCCTGCGTTACATTTTTCTCTTTCAAAAGCGCATTGTAAGTAACATTATAATTCGCAGAAAACTGCCACGGAATATTAAAATCTATAAATTGATCGGGGAATTCATTAACCATATTTTGTTCTGCTTCTGTGCCTTTGTTACTTTGCTTTTGTTTATTTCCCTGTCTGTTCAAACTAAACCCAACAGCTAGCGATGCATTGGTAAGTTTTAACCAACCTTGTTTTGCATTCCAGCGATAGGTGTCAATTTTCCTGTTCAGCGAATCTAAAACATAAGGAGTAAGAGTAGATGAAAATACAATATTTATTGCCTTTAAAATGGTTGTTCTAGCACTTAAAGAGAAGTCGGAAAGTTTTAAAGAATCTGCAAAGAAATTGTAAGAACCACCAATGGACAGCACATCAAAAATCGGAACTTTTTTGGTTGAGCTCACCGTATCTTTTGGTGTTTTCACTTTCATCTCCAGATTGTTGTTCAAACTAAAACTGATTGAACCTGTCTCACCCGAAGGTGGTGCGCCATAACCAATATTATAAATAGAATAAGAAGTGAGTGCACCACCTGAACCGTAATAACCATATTGATTCGTTCCAAAATCAGGACGATAAGTAAAACCAACATTTGGAGTCATTACATGGCGAATAGCCTGTACTTTTCCTTTCTTGAATTTAAACATCCCGTAAATAATCGTGTTGATGTTTGCATTCACACTGTAATCACCATTTACCCTTATGTCTTGTAAAGTATCGGTAACAGCTGTTTGCGTTTCGTTATTCCAGTATTTACGTATTGTCTGGAAATAGAGTCTTGCATTACTACTGAATGTTGGCGTGATATTAAAGTACTTCAGCACTTTAAATTGCGTTGTTACCGGAACAGATAGCTGCGCTCCATTTACCATATTTCCTAATGTCTCTGTTCTAAAGAAAAGAGAGTCGGCTGTATTTACAGAGTTTTTCAAATCCAATGTTGCGCTGGTTCCAATCTTCTCATACCAACGCGATTTCCCGACTGCAATTTTTCTTTTCAAGGGATAAATCCTGTTCACAGTAAACGCAACTTGTGGCAAAGTTAAATCAACCGTTTTATTTAGAGTATTCTGGCTGTGCGCCATGCTTGCCGAAAGATTAAACGGTGTTCCCGCCCATGATTTACTCCAAGAAATATTACTCTGAAACGTATTGGTTAAAAAGTTCTGTGCATTACTGGTAGTAGCGTTTCTAAAATTGTTTCTGCTACCGGCATTCACATCAGCAGAAAACGTGCTGTTTGGACGGGCCTTGGGGTCCTGAATGTGTTTCCATCGCACGAAAAAATTATTGTTTACTGTATAATTCGGAGACTCTTTGTAGCCTTCCTTTACGCTTGCATAACTCAGTTGAAGATTCCCCGAATATTTATAGCGCTGTTTATAGTTTGAAATCACTTTAGCGCCATAACTTCCTTTTGAATAAATATCGCCTAATAAAAGTAAATCTGCTTTTTGTCCCAATGTAAAATAATAGCCGCCCTCTTTCAGAAAAAAACCAAGCGCAGGCGATTCTCCGTAAGCCGGCAACTTCATTCCTGTTGTTCGGTCTTTCTTATTCGGAAAAAATCCGAATGGCAATACCAATGGCATAGGCACATCTTCTATCATCAGGTAAGCCGGACCTGTTACCACTTTATCGTTGGGAATAACTTTCAGTTTATTGGCAGCAATCAAAAAATGCGGGTCATCTAAATCGCAGGTAGTGTAGCCGCCTTTACTGATAAAATAATTGTCGTCTTCCATCTTCTTTACCACTCCGCCATGAATATGTCCCTCGCCTTCGGTGGTAATAACTTCTTTAATCTTTCCTTTCTTGGTTTCAAAATTATACGTGATTTCTTTAGTTCTGAAACTTTGTGCTCCTTCAGTAAAAACAGGATTACCCTGCATTTTCCCTGTGCTGTCTGGCGCACCTATTGCATAAACAGCATTTGTATTCCAGTCAATAATTACCCGGGCTGCTTTCAGATTAATCTCTTCATAGGTAATGTCGGCATTTCCATAGAGATAAACCTTCTTTTCCTTCACATCAAAACGAATTGAGTCATCTGCAGTATAATGCACTTTAGATTTCAGGAAACCATCGCCTGCAGGCTTTACAATTACAACACTATCTTTCTTCCCCGGAATTGTATCAGGAACAGAAAAAACAACAGGAAGCAAACTATCGGCTTTGGCACTGTCACTTTCAACAATATCTTTTCGTTTGTTTATCTGTGCCTGAACTGCATCAGTGAATAAACCAAGCGCTGTTGATAAAACTAAAATTAAGAGGGGTTTAGACAAGCGCAATTTATACTATTTTTGCAGGAATAACGTTGTTTTCAGAAGAGGGCAAAACTACATATTTTTATGAACGGTAACAGGGTATTCAGCCTGCACAATTATCTCAATTAATTATCTCTGTGAATAAACGACTTATCAGTCTTTTTATTGTTTTTGCTGCCTACTTCTCCTGCGCCTGGACATTTCTTCCGGGTGGCGGCTACAAAATTAAGACCATTGTAATTGATGCCGGACACGGAGGCAAAGACCCCGGAAACCTTGGAACAGGCAGGTATAAAACCTCCGAAAAACACGTTGCTCTTGAAGTTGCTCTTAAATTTGGAGAGAAAATAAAAGCTGAGTTTCCTGAGATAAAAGTGATTTACACCCGAGACAAGGATGTGTTCATTGGTTTGGATGAACGGGCTAAGATTGCCAACGATGCCAATTCCGATTTATTTATTTCTATTCATTGCAACGCAGCAAAAAACCTTGGCGCTAACGGAACAGAAACATTTGTTCTGGGTTTGCACAAAACAGAAGAAAACCTGCTGATTGCGCAACAGGAGAACTCGGTAATTTTTATGGAAGATGATTACGAGGCCAAATACGAAGGCTTTGATCCCAACTCTGCCGAGAGCATTATTGCGCTTACCATGATGCAAAGTGCTTTTCTTAACCAAAGTATTGAACTTTCAGCGCACGTGCAGGACGAATTTGTGAAGCAAACCCATCGCGAAGAGCGCGGAGTAAAGCAGGCCGGATTTCTTGTGTTGCGTAAAACAACCATGCCTTCCATATTAATCGAGTTAGGTTTTCTCACCAATAAAACAGACGAAGATTATCTGGTTTCGGCAAGCGGAAAAGAAAAAATGTCGCTGGCTATTTTCAACGCATTTAAAACATACAAAAGCAAACACGAAACAGATAGATCAGGAATTGCCCCATCTGAAATTGAAAGCAAAAAAACTCCTGAACAACTCAAAGCAGATGCCGATGCAAAGGCTAAAACTGAGGCTGATAAAAAGTTAAAAGCAGAAGCAGAACTAAAAGCACAACTGGAAGAAGAAACAAAAAAGCTATTGGAAGAAAACGCAGCTTTAAAAGCAAAACAGGCAGAAATTAAAGCAAATGAAGAAGCAACCTTAAAAGCAAAACAGGATGAGGGAAATAAAAATGCTGCTGTTGCAAAAGAAGTTGAATTAAAGGCAAAACAGGAGTCTGAGGCCAAGGCAAAAGCAGAAAGTGAATTAATAGCAAAACAAGAAACCGAAGCAAAGGCACTGGCCGAGAAAAAAGCAAAAGAAGATGCAGTACTTAAAGCTAAACAGGAAATCGAAGCCAAGCTAAAAGCAGAAAGTGAATTAAAAGCAAAACAGGAAGCTGAGACAAAAATAAAAGAAGAAGTTGCACTTAAGGCTAAGCAGGAAGCAGAAGCTAAGGCCAAAACAGACGCTGATTTAAAAACAAAACAGGAAGCAGAATCCAAAACACTATCAGAGAAGAAAATTAAAGAACAGGCTGAACTAAAAGCCAAAGAATCAGCAGATGCCAAAGCAAAGGCTTTTGAAGAGTTAACCGCTAAACTGCAGGCAGAGAAAAAGGCAAAAGATCAAGCCGAACTGAAAGCTAAACAAGAAGCGGAAGCAAAGGCAAAAGCCGATACTAAAAGTAAAGAACAAACCGAAACAAAAACAACAGAAGAGAACAAATTAAAAGAGGCAGAAGAACTAAAGGCTAAAGAAGATGCAGACCGTGTAGCCAAGCTGAAAGCAATTAAAGAGCAGGATATAAAAGAACAGGAAGCCACAAAAAATACAAAACAAAAAGCTGAGGCACAAGCTTTGCTGGAAGAAGAAAAAAAGAATCTGGAAAAGGCTCAGTTACTTGCAGAATTTAACCAACGCATAAAAGAAAAAGAAGAACTAGAATCCATAAAAAAACAACAGGAAGAAGCATTAAACAAGATAAACATTGCAGCAGATGAAAATGCAAAACTTGGCGAAAAAATAGAAGAAAAAATAGATGCTGAGTTGTTTGAAAAATCAAAGAATAATGATTATGAAGATAAAAAGAGTGAAGCTTTAGCAGAACAAAAAGCAAAAGATGAGGCCGCTTTAAAAGCAAAACAGGAAGCGGAAGCTAAGAAGGCAGCTGAGTTGGTTAAGAAAAAAGCTGACGCAGAAGCCAAAGCAAAAATGGAGGCAGAGCAAAAAGCAAATCAACTTGCTGAACAAAAAGCAAAACAAGAAGCAGAAACAAAGGCAAAAGCGGAGGCAGAGCAAAAGCTGAAACAGGAATCAGAAGCCAAAGCAAAAGTCGAAACCGAGAATAATGATAAAGAGCAGGCAGAATTAGAAGAAAGAGCAAAACAGGAAGCCATTGCCCGCATAAAAGCAGATGAAGTAGCAGAACTGGAGCGCGAAGTAATGTTGGCTAAAAAAGAAGAACTCTTGCGTAAAATCAGAGAATCCTTAGACAATCCTGCCACACAAACAGAAGTAAAAACAGAACCAAAGAAAGAAGAACCAAAGAAAACAGAAATAAAAGAGCAGGTTCAAACACTCAAAACACAACCCGAAACCAAACCTAAAGAAACAGTTGCAACAGGCAAGCTATTTTTCAGAGTACAATTTTTTAGTTCACCTACTTCGTTTCCATTATCTTCGCCAAAATTTTCTGCTATTGATAATATCTATGAATACCAGGCAGGCGGATTACATAAATATGCTTCAGGAAATTTTGATAGTATTGAGGCCGCAACTGCACATCAGGCTAAGGTGCGCAAAGCGGGTTTTGCTGATGCGTTTGTAATTGCTTTCCTTAACGGTGAGCGTATTGACATGGCAAAGGCAAGAGAAATTTTGAACAAATAAACCGCAAAGACGCTAAGGCGCAAAGGGAATGAAAGATAGAAATTCAGATAGATTTAAAGCGCAGCAAAACTCTGCGTCTCCGCGCCTCTGCGGTGAAAAAATGTCTTAATATGAAATATTCAAAAGAAATAAAAATAGGTGCGGTTATCGTTTTAACCATTGCCTTCTCTTTCTGGGGTTTTAACTTCCTCAAAGGTTTTAATATTTTCGGCACACAGCGCCACTTTTACGCAGTTTACCCAAAGGTAGAAGGACTTACCATTTCAAGTCCCGTTTTAATTAACGGCTACAAAATCGGGTTTGTACAAACCATGTACTTCCACCCTGATAATTCAGGAAACGTAATCGTTAAAATGCAGCTTACCAACACCAGCTTTAATGTTCCTGTTCAATCTATTGCCCGCATCATCAGTTCAGATTTATTGGGTTCTAAAGCTATTGAACTGATAATGAAAGACACCCTTGTTTATGCCGAAAGCGGTGACACTTTACGTCCTGATATAAAAGCAACCCTTACTGACGAGTTGAACAAAACCGTTGAACCGTTGAAGGCTCGTGCCATTTCCATTTTCGCGCAGTTAGATTCAGTAATGGGCGATATCCGCCACATTGTAAACAAAGAAAACCGCGACAACCTCTCCAAAAGCGTGGCGAGTTTAAAATCTACCCTCGCAAATCTGGAAAGCGCTACAGGCGGTCTTGATACACTCGTAAGCGAAGAGAAAGACAAGTTGGCCAAGATTTTCGACAACCTTGAATCCATCACCGGAAACATCAAAAACAACAACGATAAGATTGAGAACATCCTCACCAACTTCTCGGCACTCAGTGATACATTGGCTAAATCTAATTTCAAATCAGCTATTCAAAGTGCAGATAAAGCCTTATCCGAAGCTGCCGATGTATTCAAAAAGATCAATAGTGGTGAAGGTTCAATTGGTATGCTCGTGAATAACGACAGCCTTTACAATAACCTTAACAACGCTTCTAAAAACCTCGACAACCTGTTCATTGATATCAAAGAACATCCGGGCCGGTACGTAACCATTTCGGTTTTCGGAAGCAAGGAAAAGAAAGCTACTAAATAATTCTAACGTTTAACCCTACTACAGAATCTACAATGGGTATTTCAAACATAATCTTCTTACTGCTATTTGTTGGCGCATTCACTTTATTCGCGCTCAAAATCAAAACCATCGTGCGCAACATCAGGTTGGGCAGAGATCAAAACTTGAACGACAACTTTGCCGAACGGCTTAAAGTAATGTCGATGGTTGCCATCGGACAGTCAAAAATGGTGGTGCGCCCCGTTTCAGGTATCATGCACATCTTGATTTACATCGGCTTCGTGATTATGAATATCGAATTGCTCGAAATTGTTATTGACGGAATTGCAGGCACTCACCGTGTATTCGCATTTCTCGGTGGTTTTTATGACTTTGTTATTGGCTCATTTGAATTTCTTGGTTTAGGCGTTCTCCTTGCCTGTATCGTATTTCTTATCCGCAGAAACATCCTTAAATTAAAACGTTTCTGGTCAGCCGAAATGACTTCATGGCCGCGCAGCGATGCCAATCTCATCCTCACCATCGAGATATTATTAATGACCGCCTTCTTCACCATGAATGCAACCGATCAGGTATTGCAAAGCCGCGGTGTTGAGCATTATATTCAGGCAGGTGCCTACCCTATTTCGCACTACTATTCTGCACTGTTCACAGGCCTCAGCAGCGAAACACTCATTATGATTGAGCGCTCTATTTGGTGGTTCCACATCTGCGGAATATTGTTCTTCCTTAATTACGTTCCCTATTCCAAACACTTCCACATTCTGTTGGCTTTCCCGAATGTATTTTATTCCAACCTGAATGCTAAAGGTAAATTCAGCAACATGGAATCGGTTACCAACGAGGTGAAGCTGATGTTCGATCCCTCTGCCACTCCCCCACCCGCTGATGCTGCTCCCGTTAAGTTCGGAGCAAAAGATGTAAACGATTTATCATGGGTACAACTGATGAATGCCTATTCCTGCACCGAGTGCGGACGCTGCACATCTAATTGTCCTGCCAACATTACGGGCAAAAAACTTTCACCGCGCAAGATTATGATGGATACCCGCGACCGTTTGGAAGAGTATGGTAAAAATCTTGACAAGAACACACCCGACACAAAATCATTGTTACACGATTACATAACTCCCGAAGAATTATGGGCATGCACTTCGTGCAATGCCTGTGTGGAGGCTTGTCCTATAAACATTGACCCCTTGAGTATCATTATTGACCTGCGCAGAAACTTAGTAATGGAAGAATCAAACGCTCCTGCTGCTTTAGCCGGAATGTTTACCAATGTAGAAAACAACGGTGCGCCTTGGCAATTCGGCCAGGCCGACAGAATGAACTGGGCTAACGAAGCATAATATTAATTATCTAAAGAATAGACTATGGAAATGAAAGTTCCAACAATGGCTGAATGTATCGCCAATGGCGAAGTTCCCGAAATACTTTTCTGGGTAGGTTGTTCCGGAAGTTTTGACGACCGCGCAAAGAAAATAACCAAGGCTATTGTAAAAATTCTGAACAAAGCAGAAGTGAAATTTGCAGTGCTGGGCACCGAGGAATCATGCACAGGCGACCCCGCAAAACGTGCAGGAAACGAATTCCTTTTCCAGATGCAGGCCTTTACCAATATCCAGGTCTTGAACGGCTACGAAGTAAAGAAAATCGTAACAGGCTGCCCGCATTGCTTTAACACCTTGAAAAACGAATATCCCGATTTAGGCGGCAACTACGAGGTTATCCACCACACCCAACTCATTCAACAACTCATTGATTCAGGGAAATTAAAAGTAGAAGGCGGCTCATTTAAAGGCAAAAAAATAACCTTTCACGATCCCTGCTACCTTGGCCGCGCCAACAACGAATACGAAGCTCCCCGCAGCGTTATCGAAAAACTCGACAGCGAATTAACCGAAATGAAACGCAGCCGCGCCAACGGCCTATGTTGCGGTGCAGGCGGTGCTCAAATGTTTAAAGAAGCAGAACACGGTGATAAAGAAGTAAACGTAGAGCGTGCCGAAGAAGCATTGGCATTAAACCCTAATGTAATTGCAACAGGCTGCCCCTTCTGCATGACCATGATGACCGATGGAGTAAAATACTTCAACAAAGAAGCAGAAGTAAAAGTCTATGATGTGGCTGAATTAATTGCTAACGCCCAGGATTTATAAATGACAACACTCAAACAACTTTCACCGGAATCACGCATTTGGATTTACCTGAGCAGCAGAGAATTTACCCCTGCTGAAGTTCAGCAAATAAATACCCTAGCCGCTGAATTTGTAAACACATGGTCAGCTCATGGCTCTGCCCTTAAAGCTGCGGCAGAAATCCTGCACAACCGCTTTTTAGTTATTGGCGTTGACGAACAACAAGCGGCAGCAAGCGGTTGCTCCATTGATAAATCAGTAGCATTAGTTAAAAAGATAGAAGCAGATTTTAACACCGACCTTTTAGACCGCATGCAGATTGCATACCGCAAAGACGGACAGATAAAAACCTGCAAACTTCCTCAAATTTCAACCCTGCTCGAAAAGTCAGAGATAACAGAAAACACCATTATCTTCAACAACCTTGTCTCCACCAAAAAAGACTGGGAAACAAACTGGGAAATACCTTTGAAAGATAGCTGGATATTGCAGACGGTGAATTAATTATCCGTCACCCTGAACTTGTTTCAGGGTCTCAAGTAATAGATGCTGAAACAAGTTCAGAATGACGAACGCAACAATGAAAAAACAATTTCCGTTTTTCTTATCCCTCCTACTCCTTGCCTTCCTTTCCTGCGGACAAAAATCAACTACCAATAATAGCCCCGCGCGTGCTCCCGCAATCCAATACACAGGCGGCAAAACCTACACAATAAATTGTGATGCCAACAAATCAAATACCTACACTCTGTACCTCCCAACAAATTACGACACCACAAAAACATTCCCTGTAATTTACTTCTTCGATCCGCACGGGAAAGGAAACCTTCCAATAGAGAAATACAAATCATTATCAGATAGCCTGGGAATTATTTTGGTTGGAAGTAATGCAACCAAAAACGGAATGCAATGGCCCGAAGTGAGCAGCGTAGCAAATCAGTTATTTGCCGACACAAAACAGAAGCTGAAAATTAACCAACATAAAATCTTCACCAGCGGCTTTTCTGGCGGAGCAAGAATTGCCTCCAACCTTGCACTACAGGATAACAACATTGCAGGAGTCATCTCCTGCTCTGCCGGACTTCCTGCTCAACCTTCACAAATAAATAACAACCTGATTTTTGTTGGCATTGCGGGAAAAGAAGACATGAACCTGACCGAGATTTATGATGCAGGCGAGGCGCTTAAAAATTCAGAACTAAAACATTTGATTACATACTTTGATGGTCCGCATGAGTGGCCACCGGTGGAAACCATGAGCGAAGCAATTCAGTTTTGCCTCACCCTAACCCTCTCCTTTGGAGAGGGAACTTCGATTGACAAAAAAATAATTGAAACGGAAAAACAACAAAAGCAATTCTACTCCGAAGCCTTTGTAAAAAATGAATTCAACTGGTGGAAAAATGAATTCAAAAACCTTGAACAAAAGATTTTAAAGTCCAATGGAGATGAAAAGTTCATGAACATCCGGTTGAAGAATTTCCTAAGTCTTGCAGCATTCAGTTACTCTAACTCGGTAATAAACAATAACAGATTGCACGAAGCAGATAAGTTTCTCCGCATTTACAAATTAGTTGACCCTAAAAATTCAGAACATGCCTACCTGCGCACAAAATACTTCATGCTGATGAACAATACTGCTGAAGCAGAAAAAGCCTTGAATGAAGCAGCAGCACTTGGCTTTTCAGACGCAGAACGACTAAGAACTGAGACCTTATTTATCACGCTTCAAAACACAGAAGCCTACAAAAAAATCACGGGACAATAATGGCAGCACTCAACAAAGAGCAGCTGCATGATTTTCTGGAAGCTGCTTACGACAAATACAACCGTCCGGACTTCATCCCTTCCGACCCGATAAGCATTCCGCATCTCTTCACCAAAAAAGAGGACATCGAAATCAGCGCATTTCTTGCTGCCACCATTGCCTGGGGGCAACGCACCACCATTATCAATAATGCAAAAAAGCTGGTGGAGGCGATGGACTTAAGTCCTTACTATTTTGTAATGCAGGCAAGTAATAACGAATTACAAAGGCTGCAAAATTTCAAACACCGCACATTCAATGCTGTTGATTTAGAGTTTTTCATTTTATCTCTCCGGAACATTTATACTCAGCACGGTGGAATGGAAAAAGTCATCAGTAAAAAAGAAAACATAAAAGATGCCTTGGTGCATTTCAACAACGTATTCTTTTCTATCCCGCATCCCAAGCGAACAGAGAAACATGTTTCCAATCCGGCAGCCGGTTCTGCTTCAAAACGCCTGAATATGTTCCTGCGTTGGATGGTGCGCAACGACAAGCGCGGTGTTGATTTCGGAATCTGGAAAAGCATTTCTCCTGCCCTGCTCTATTGTCCGCTTGATGTGCACTCAGGCAATGTTGCCCGCAAACTAAAACTATTAAAACGCAAACAAAACGATTGGCAGGCAACAGAAGAACTCACAAAAAGCCTCAGAATGTTTGATGCTAAAGACCCTGTGAAATATGATTTTGCGCTGTTTGGACTGGGAGTGTTTGAGAAGTTCTGACATTAAAGATGCTGAAACAAGTTCAGCATGACGGATAAATTAAAGTTCTCCGTTCTCAATCCTCACCACAATTTCATCAATCATGGCATCGTCAGCGCTTGTCTTAGGATTGAAATCGCTTTTTAAATCGGCATCAAATAACACCGCAATTCCTTGCCAGAAATTTGCAGAAAACCAGCCGCGCAAACTCTCCACTAAATCATAAGATGTGTGTCCCGTTTCGCGGTCTATCAGTTTCAATAAAATACGACCTTGAGTAATGGTTAATCCTTTCAGCTCATCCGAATACTCATCAAGTAGTTCTTGTTCTACCTGTTTCATAATCAGTTTGCGTTCACGCTTTTGCTTTCCGTCTAATTGCGCTTCGTATTTATCCAGTTTTTCTTTCGCAATTTTAGCATAAGGCAAGGCTTTCTTCACGTTGCGCACCATGCGCCAATACTTCTTTTCTTCCTTCTTTGTTTTAAAAGTACGCTCTCCGCCAATGCTCACAACCGGCAGATTATAAACAGCTAACGTATCACCATTAATTACGGTTCGCTCCTGTTCTTTTTTAGAAGGCTTAGTTTTTTTCTTTAATGAATTCTGAGCAGGAATTGTGTCCTGCGCATGGACAGAAAAAGTAATTAAAAATACAAGAGACAATAAATAAGAAAGTTTACTCATGATGCAAACCCCTATACCAAAAGCGTGCCGTGCATTAAACACGGTTCTTTTTCCACGCTGACACTTTAACGGCTGAACCGTTAGAATTAGTGTGGTGTTCCTGTTTTTCAGCAAGCAGTTTTGAAGCAAGAATAGCGGCAATCTCAGCTTCTTCCTTATTATTATTTTCAAGCATAGAAGGCTCGTAATGATGCTTAATAAAATTGGTATCAAACTTACCCGAAGTAAAACTATCATGCTGCAAAACAAAACGGCAAAAAGGCAGCGTTGTTTCTATTCCTGAAATAGCATATTCATCAATAGCACGAAGCATTTTATCAATTGCCGCCTGGCGGCTATCAGAATGAACAGTAAGCTTAGCAATCATCGGATCGTAATAAATCGGAATATCCATTCCTTCTTCAAAACCATCATCCACACGAATGCCGGGACCCTGCGGTCTGCGGTAAGTCAACAACTTCCCGATATCAGGAAGAAAATTATTAGTCGGATCTTCAGCATAAACACGCACTTCAATAGCGTGTCCGTTTATTTTCAAATCATCCTGAGTGAACGAAAGTTTTTCGTTCCGCGCAACTTTTATCTGTTCTTTCACCAAGTCAATTCCGGTAATCATTTCGGTAACCGGATGTTCTACCTGTAAACGTGTATTCATTTCCAGAAAATAGAAATCCAATTTATCATCAACCAGAAACTCCACTGTTCCTGCGCCTGAGTAGTTGCATGCACGCGCCACATCTTTTGCACACTCACCCATCTTCTGTCTGATTTCAGGCGTAAGCACTGAGGATGGTGCTTCTTCAATCACTTTCTGGTGCCTGCGCTGAATAGAACATTCGCGCTCAAATAAGTGAACCACATTTCCGTGGTTGTCTGCCAGCACCTGAATTTCCACATGTCGGGGCGAAGTAACAAAACGTTCAATAAACACCGAACCATCACCAAAAGCAGATACAGCTTCACTGATGGCCAGTTTCATTTGTTCTTCCAGATTTTCTTCACTTTCAACCAAACGCATTCCTTTTCCACCACCACCGGCACTGGCTTTTATCAATACCGGAAAACCGGTTGCTTTAGCTATTTTCTTTGCTTCTTCAATATTTTCAATGGCTTTGTCTGTTCCGGGAACAAGCGGAATATTGTATTTCTTAGCTGCTGCCTTTGCCTGTAATTTGCTTCCCATCATTTCCATGGCTTCGGGTGAAGGACCAATGAATGTGATTTTCTCTTTCTTCAATCGTTCAGCAAACTTTGCATTCTCCGATAAGAAACCATAACCCGGATGCACCGCATCAGCTCCCGTTTTGCGGCAGGCATCTACAATCTTATCAATATCCAGATAGGATTTTGCACTTTGCGGTGGACCAATACAAACAGCCTCATCAGCATAACGCACATGCAGGGCATTACGGTCTGCTTCAGAAAAAACAGCAACGGTTTTTATTCCCATCTCTTTTGCCGAACGCATGATGCGCAAAGCAATTTCGCCACGATTGGCAACTAATATTTTCTTCATCAACTAAATAGTATCTGTGAATTTGTAAAGCCGCTCTTTAAACATCACGAATTCCTTTTTCAGTGCAGCAGTGTTTTTTGCCAGTTTTTCGTGGCGTAACTTATAAGTGTATTCTTCTGAAAAAGCTTTTTTATCCAGCACTTCAGAAAGATATTCTTCATGCAGATGAATATCTTTTTTGAGATTGTCCATTACATTTTCAATGTATTGTTTTAGCTTTTCTTCAAAACTGGAAAAGGTAAGACGATCATCATCATTGGAAATTTTAAGCGAATAAATGTCGAGCAAACGCTTAAAAAACAAGCCTTCTACTTTCCAGAAATCAATTTCACTTTGCCAGCGTTTGGTTTCGTGGCGAAAATTCTCAAGCATTTCGTGCTGCGCCTGATTAGAGAGTATGCTTGATTTTGCTTTAGCCATTGAATTATTCAGAGGCGACTAAGGTAAAAAGATTTTACGGTCAAACTATTTTTCTCTGTTTACAAATGGATATTTTAACTGAAATTTTCTACCCTGTCAAATTCCAGCTTCCATGTAATGAACCCCTACCCTGCACACCCTGCCCCATTCTTTCTACTGCTGCTGTTAATGGGCTTTACAACCCTGAACGCCCAAAGCATAGAAGTAAAAATTGCAGGTATGCGCAGCACCAGCGGTCAAATACACATCAAAATATTCAAAGACGATGCGGGCTTTAAAGCTGATAAGGAATACCGCAAACTAAGCTATATAAAAGAAGGTGCTGCAAATGGCGAACTGATAGTAAAATTCAGTTTAGACCCTGGCGTATATGGATTTGCCCTGCTGGATGACGAAAGCAATAACGGCAAAATGGATTACAACTTTATTGGCCTGCCCGATGAAGGTTTTGGCTTCTCCAACTTTTACCTTACCGGAATTAACCGCCCTAAGTTTGATTTATTTAAACTTACCGTAAACCCTGATCAGGCGCAGAAGGTTTTAATGAAGATCAGGTATTTGTAGTATCTGAATTTCTTTGCGCCCTTTGCGGGCTGCTACTTTGCGTTCTTTGCGGTTAAAGGCTGTTATTTTTTTACCGCTGTGGTTATTTTTTACCGCAAAGGGGCAAAGAAAAGAAAACGCAAAGTGCGCAAAGAATTACCAAATACTGTAAGATTTATTTACCCACTACCACCCTCTCCGTTTTTACCACCAGACCTTTTTCATCAAACATTTGCAGCACATATAAACCCTGCGGCAAATTACCTACATACAGTTTATTGCTTTTGTTTGCTTCTGCTACTGTTTGACCAAGGGTATTGCAAAGTTTTAAGTAAGCAGGTGCAATGCCGGTGATGGTTATTTCGGTGGTGGCGGGGTTGGTGTAGATGATAAAGTTAGCGAGATTGTTTTCTTCAATAGAAAAGGGAATCACATTCAACCATTGACATGAAGTATCTATTCCGCAACTATTAGATGTAGAAAGGCAAACAAAATAATTTCCAGGGGTTTGATATTGATAGGTTGGACTTGATTGAGTTGAGGTTAAGCCATTACCAAAATCCCATAAATATGATGTGCCAAATGAAGATGCATTATTGAATTGTACTTGCAAACCTTGTTGACTAATTTGAAAATCTGCAATTGGTAATTGCGAGTTAGTAATAGATAAAGGATTTGAAGCTATATTACAAACACCATTTTGCATATAATAAACCTGTATATCATCAGTTGCTGTTGTCAGGCAAATCGATTCTGTATTTGCTCCTGTACTCCAAAGATAATATGGAGATTGAACAGGGGATTTTAAACATACAGTATCTCCTGAGCATAGTGATGTTGACCCGCTGACAATATTAATATTTAAAGGATTTGGATTGTTGTCTGAGCAAATAGGATATTCCAAAGTAGGCACCATAACATCAGGGAGATAATTGGGCACACAAGTAAATGGGTTTCCACTGATATCTAAAAAATATTGCCAATACCCTCCAAATGAATGATACACGCTGGGTAATATTGATTCAGGGAAAGTTGGAAAGCAACTTATATTATTACTACCACACCAGAGTAGCTGAAGTGTATGAGGCAAATAAGGAAGACTTGTTAAAGAATTGCCTTGACAATATAAATTCTGAAGTGAATCGGGTAATACAGGGAGAAGAGTTAAATAATTACTTGCACAGTTAAGGTAAGTAAGTGAATTAGGTAATTCAGGAAGAGAGGCTAATTCATTCTGGAAACACATTAACTCCGTAAGTGTATTTGGTAAAACGGGCAGAGTTGATAAAGAGTTTTGCATACACCGCAACACTTCTAAAGAGTCAGGCAAAACCGGAAGTTGAGTTAGTAGAGAGTTGCCCGGACAACTTAAAGCTCTGAGAGAATTCGGCAAAGGAGGAAGGTTTGTTAAAAGGTTACTTCCACAGCTCAAATAAAATAAAGTATGAGGTAAAACCGGGAGTTCAGCAATAAGATTTCCACCACAGAATAAATGAGTTAAAGAATCCGGTAAAGTTGGCAACTCCTCCAATAAATTTCTACCGCATTCTAAATATCTGAGTGAACTTGGTAAAGATGGTATTGCTGTTATAGCACAGTAATAACTATTAATATACTTTAAGGATGAAAAATATTGTATCCCTTCAATGTTAGATATGGGAAGACCACTAATGTCAATAGTGTCTGTTTCTATTGTAACCAACAAGCTGGTTATATCCAAAGAATCACCATACATAGCATCTGGAATAGTCGTTTCGAGATATGAGGCAAAAACCGAGTCGGGTATATGCACATAATTCTGAGCAATTACCTGTTCAACTGCAAACATTCCAAGCACCACCAACATTTTCCGCATACACAAACTTACAACATTTTCTCCGTTCTCTTTATTACAACCCAAATTGTAAATTGCACCACCAAACCAACCGCACAGCCCAATGAAAAAGCTCACCACTACCCTACTGCTGTGTATTGCAACGATTGCGGTATTTGCGCAAACAGGTTTGGTCAACAACGTAAACACCCTTATCGGCACCAAGGGACTTTTTCTTTACGGGCGCACCACGCCTTTTGTAACGCCCCCCTTTGGCATGACGCACTGGACAGCCTGCACCCGCAGCAGCCGCATACGCATACCCAACTACCAGTATTTAGACCATAAGCTGCGCGGCTTCCGTGCCTCACACAAGCCCGCCATGTGGATGGGCGATTACGGTTACGTAACGCTAAAGCCCGTTACCGGAAAAATAAATAACACCTTGCTGGAAAAGCGCAGCCGCTTCTCACACAGCAGCGAAACTGCAGGTCCGCAGTACTATGCGGTAAAAATGAGTACTGCAAAAGCAAAAAAGATACGCGTAGAAATGACCGCCACCGAACGCTGCGGAGTAATGCGTTATCACTTTCCTAAAAACACCGAACCATCGGTATTGATAGAAGCCAGTCAGCTCCCTGATTTCAATGGCTATATTAAAATTGACAGCGTCAACCGCGAAATCATTGGCTGGAACAGCGACCGCCATTCTTCTGCATTGGGTCCGCCCCTGCCCAACTTTAAAGGGTACTTTGTTATTCAGTTCAGTGAAGCGTTTACTTACTGCGGAACATGGAAAGGTGATACTCTGTATGCTAACACCACCGAACAGTTGGCCAATGCCTGCGGTGCCTGGGTTTCGTTTGCCAAAGGAACAAAAGCAGTGGAAGTAAAAATTGCTACTTCTTTCATCAGCACAGAACAGGCACGTGATAATCTGCAACACGAAGCAGCAGGCAAAACTTTTGAGCAGATAAAAGACGAAACCGCACAGCAATGGAACAACTATTTAAGCCGCATTGAAATAGAGGGCGCAACAAAAAAGCAACAAAAGATATTTTACTCAGCTATGTATCATACGTTGTTATTTCCGCGACAGTTCAGTGAATACGGCAGGTATTACAGTGCCTTTGACGATACCATTCACTCCGGCATCAGCTACAACGATTACTCGCTCTGGGATACTTACCGTGCTCAGCATCCCCTGCTAATTCTTACTGCGCCCGAGCATGTGGCGGGCATAGTAAACGCCCTTACGCAGATGTATGAACAGGGCGGCTACATGCCCAAATGGCCCAACCCCACTTACACCGGAATTATGATCGGCACCCATGCAGATGCCGTGGTGGCCGATGCCATTGTTAAAGGCGTGAAAGGAATTGACTTGCAAAGAGCTTACAATGCCTGCATGAAAGATGCAATGGTGCCTTCGGGCAACGACAGCGTCAACCTCTGGGCCGACCGCTCTCCCTTTACATTTATTGAAGCGCGTGCCGGTTTGCATTGGTACAAAAAGCTGGGTTATGTGCCCGTTGATAAAACCAATGAGTCGGTGGCCAATACATTAGAAGGTGCTTTCGATGATTTTTGTGTGGCACAGGTTGCAAAAGCTTACGACAAGCAAGATGATTTTGAACTACTGATGAAACGCAGCAAAAATTACGTGAATGTTTATAACCCCGAAACAGGCATGATGGCACCCCGCAATGCAGACGGCACCTGGCATACAGACACCAAGGCAGGCTTTACAGAAGGCAGTCCCTGGACGTATTTATTTGCCGTACAGCACGATGTTCAGGGATTGATTGAGCTGATGGGAAGAGATAATTTTATCAAAAAACTGGACAAGAATTTCAAAGGCTTCCGCTACATCCACCCCAATGAGCCGGGGCATCATTACACGTATTTGTATGACTACATTGGTCAGGCATGGAAAACGCAACGCGAAGTGAAACGTGCACGTGCGCTCAACTATCAGAACAATCCCCATGGCATGTGGGGCGATGATGACTGCGGACAAATGAGTGCGTGGTATGTATTCAGCGCACTGGGCTTTTATCCCGTTACACCCGGAACGGATGAGTATGCCATCGGCACACCGCTGTTTCCGAAAGCCACCATTTATCCCAACCCCGCAAACAGGGAAATCAAATTAGAGATAATAGCTAACAATGTATCTAAACGCAACTACTATGTGCAGTCAGTAACCCTCAATGGGAAAAAACTGGAAGAACCTTTTCTGCACCATGCCGATATCATCAAAGGCGGAACGCTGCTATTTGAAATGGGAGCGCGACCTAAGAAGGGTGGTAAATTTGTTCGCCCCGAATGAAGTCGAATAACAAATAACAAAACTCGCTTTACCACTATCTTTACAATTCTAATACATTTGGCATAAATAAATGGTCAGCAACACGATGTCAACACTTGAAGCAAAAAGGAAGTATAGTTTCTTAAAAAATGATTTAATATTTATAGTAATTTTTGCTGCGTTTGCTGCATTCTATTACGATTCAGTCTTAGACCGCGGGCCGCTTAATGCGCATCTATGGCGACAAACCGATTGCCTTTCACTCAGTCATAATTATGCTGAGGGCGCCAACTTCTTCAGCCCCGAAATGAATGTTTTGCTGGGTGATGAAAAAACATCAGGTAAAACTGCCGGTGAATTTCCGATACTGTATTACATGGTAGGTAAAATCTGGAATTTGTTTGGCGAATCATATCTGTCGTATCGCCTGTTTTATCTAATGATACTGTTTGCAGGAATGTTTGCGTTCTACAAAGCACTCAGGCTTTTATTAAATGATAATTACTGGGCAATCGGCATTTCCTTGCTGCTCTTCACCTCCCCTACCTATGTTATTTACGGAGTTAGTTTTTTAACCGATGCACCTGCATTTTCATTTGTACTGGTTGCGCTGTATTTCTTTTTGCAATACATTTTAAAAAACAAGGCAGGCTTCTTCTATCTGTCAATGGCATTTTTTGCCTTGGGCGGATTATTAAAAGTATCGAGTCTCATTGCGTTTGTATTCCTCCTTTCAGTATTTATACTGGAAGCTGTATTCCGTGTAAAATCACTCGGAACCCGAAAGCTATATGCCGGCAGTCTGCATGAATGGATTGGTTTTGCCGCTGCAATACTCTCTGTTTTTTCGTGGTATTGGTATGCAAGTTATTACAACAGCTTACATAGTTTCAAATATACCTTTAATGATATCTATCCGCTGTGGGTAATGAAAGAAGAAGAAACCGATGCCTTAATTAAAACAATGAAGAATTTTGCAATCAATGTATACTTCAGTAAGCCCATTTTGTATTCATTGTTATTTGTTGGCGTTGCCAACCTTTTTCTCAATAAAAAACTAACAGTATTTGCATACCTGGCCAATATTATAATACCGGTGGGCGGAGTTGTCTATTTTATTTTATGGGCTCCTCTTATGGGTGTGCATGATTATTACTACATCGCACTGCTGATCGTATTTTTAGGTGTATTGCTTCCGTTTACCGTATTTATTAAAAACGAATTTCCTGAAACATTTAAAGGCATCAGATTAAAACTATTCTTCTCCTTTTTTCTGCTGTTTAATTTCCTGTATTGCCTGAGTATTGTAAAATTAAAAACGCTGGCACAGGAAGGCAACTTTATAATGGTCAGCAATCATGCTTTTGTTACTGAAGCAAAATGGACAAACTGGGACATTGAAAACAACTGGTATCGTTTTGAAAAGATGAAACCCTACCTGAAAGAAATAGGCATCAATGAAGATGATAAAGTAATTTCATTACCCGATAATTCATTCAACACATCGTTATACCTGTGCGGGCATAGAGGCTGGTCTAATTACATGATATTTTACGAACCAAAAGATGTTGACTACCTTATAAAGAAAGGCGCACGCTATCTGTTTATTTCAAATAACGAAACATTGAATCAGGAATATATAAAACCCTTTTTAAAAGAACAGATTGGTGAATTTAAAGGCATATTTATTTATAAACTTTCTGATAATATGTTAGAGCCTGCACAGCAGAACTAATACACTCAACAATTACGGATTAAAAATAATTTTCTTACAAACTGTTACTTTTATAAAATACTGCATTTTATAGTTTGTAACCGGCAATCCGGAATAACTAATAAACAAAAACACCATGTCAGAAAACATCCTTGATGCAGGCGAAAAAGCACCTGCACAAAACATCACTAACAACACCGAAAAAGCAGTAATAGGCATTGCTTTAGTAGGGACACTGTTTAAACTACAGCACTGGCCGGGAGCCAGCATACTGCTTGTAATTGGCTTATCAGGTTTGGCAATACACTATTTCCCTATGGGTTTTTATTTCCTTACCAACAAAGCTGAAAAAGCAGTAGCTGCTGCATCTGGTTTCTTTCTGTCTTTTGCTCCGCTGGGTATTTTGTTTAAAGTGCAGCACTGGCCCGGAGCTTCTGTAATGCTTACTGTTGCTATGGTCACAGTACCACTGGTTTACCTTGCTCTGTTTTTTCTGCGCAAAAAAGCACAACCCGATTCGCTGCCGTTTTATAACAGCATGTTATTACGTACAACTTTCCTCATCACTATTCTGTTTACTCTGGCAATGGTAAGAATGCACTGAAAAATTCAGGGTGATAAATATCAGTGCTGTTACAACGATATTATTTGTTTATTTGTAGAATAATTGTTGTTTATAACCTGATATTTATCACCATGAAAAAACTGACACTACTTCTTTTCGCCCTGTTTGCCATTTCAATCGCACAAGCACAATCAGTGGTACTGTGCGGTGATTACGATAAAATAACCGGAATTGCTTCCGAAGTTTTTGAAGCATGGGAAATTGATGCAACAGGCAGTAATGTGTATACCGTTTACTCACAGGAGAAAAAAATAAAAGATGCACTAACCCTCAGATTAGAAAAGCAAAATGAAAGCGGATTATATGAAGTCTTCGGAACGTATGCATTTAACAACGATGTAAAAAGTGCACAAACCTGGGCAATGTTTGATTTGTTTTTTACAGAAGAAGGTAACTACAGAGTTAATGTATTAGGCAAAGGGGATGCTGTACTTGCTTCTACCAATACCAGTATTGCTTTCGCTCCGGATGCAGTATCAGATACAGGCTATGTAGATACTTATTACTATGAAAATGCGGTCGTAACATTTGGGGAAAGTGTTGACAAAGAAATATTAATAGGTGAGAGTACCTTGTTTACCCTTGAAAACGGCACCCGTAAAATATCAGCCAAACTTGAGCAGGATGAACCCTTATTGCTTACTAAAGTATATGTTGATCTTTACTTAGGCGAAGAAGTTGTAGTAAACGATTCATATGATATCCCCAGTACAGACTGGAATTATGTAACCGTTCCCATTACAGTTGATAAACCGGGATCGTACTACGTTGAGTTTTACACTCAGGATGATGTATTTATTTCTACCGGTTCATTTGAGGTGGAATAATACAACCTTGTATTATAGCTTTGTTTTAACGATTGTCTGCCAGAGTTTATCTGCTGAGGCATCCCATGTAAATTGACGGCTCTGCTCCTGCCCTCCCCTGATTAATTGATTTCTCAGGTGTTCATCTGTTGTTACTTTTTTCATAGCAGCGGCAATTTCATCTACTGCAAAAGGATTAACCAATAATGCAGCCTTGCCTGCAATCTCAGGCAATGAAGTTGCATTGGCACAAATTACAGGAACATTGGAACGCATAGCTTCCACAACCGGAATGCCGAAGCCTTCAAAATAGGATATATAAACCAATGCTTCAGCAGAAGCTAACACGTTTACCAGATCTTCTTCCGAAAGTCTGCCCGTAAAAATAACATCGTCTTTGTGCTGCATACCAGAATAGGCTTCTTCCATTTCAGAAGTCCACCATTTCTTTTGTCCTGAGATGAGCAACTTATAATTACTGCCATCCATTTTATACTCATCAAAAGCGCGAAAAAGATTTTGTAGATTCTTACGCTGGTGCTGTGCTCCCACGTAAACAAAATACGGACAAGCCTTGCTGAATTTCTTTTTAGTTTCCTCTTTTACTTCAACCGTAACAGGTTTAAAATTCTCATTACAGCCGTTGTAAACAACATCAATTTTATCAGCTGCAATACCGTATTGCTGTACAATATCTTTTTTAGAGAACTCCGATACTGTGGCTATCCTTGCAGCTTTCTTTGCATACTTCGGAAAATAGTGGCGATAATATTTACTATATAAATAAGGCAAATCCTGCGGATAATGCTCAAAATTCAAATCGTGAATAACCGGGATTTGCGGCACATCGGTTGAAAGTGACAGATACCCATCAGGCGAAAGGAAAATATCAGCTTTATATTTCTCAAGAGCGGCAGCAACTGAAAATTCAAACCACCAATACCACAAAAACGGATGACGTGCTTGTGGAAAAAGCGCAACGGGTGTAATGGTATCAGAGAATATAAATTCCTCATGCCAGGGACGATCGAAGAAAAAGATGAACTGATGTTCGGGATGATTTCGTGTAATGCGTTTCAGCGTTTCAAAACTGAAACGCCCGATGCCTTCGAGTTTGTTATGAAGAAGTAATCTTGTATTTACTGCTATGTTCAATTTGCATTTCAATATTATCGTCATGCTGTCCCGATATGTATCGGGATTGTTTCAGCATCTTAAAACAAAGACACTGAAACAAGTTCAGGGTGACGTTATCCTATCTCCAACCAGTAAGAACCTCCGTGCTTTTCAATCCTGCTGTCTAATTTCTGCCACACAGGATTAAGTTTTGCAGCCAGTTCAGCATTTTCAGAAACATAAAAACAAGGCATTAATGTTTTGTAGCGTTGCGGATTAGCCGCAATCATGGCTCCCAACACATATTGCTCGTTATAAAAACGCTCGGTCATAAACTGCGGATAATCATACGGCAGATAAATATCGTGAACATGCACAATAACGCCCGGTTTCAGTTGCGGTAATATTTCAAGAAATACAACGGTTACATCTGAATTGGGAAGACAACGGTGTGAATTATCAATAAACAGAATGTCGCCTTTTTCAAGAGTTGAGAAAACAGAAAGAGCCGTTTTCTCCAGCGGCTGACGGATTACTTCATCTGCAAGTTGATCAATTTCTGCTCTTGGCATGGGGTCAACAGAAGTAATTTTAGTTTGCAGGCTATGTTTCTTTTTTGCACTAAAGGCCACTTTGGTAGAGTTGCCACTCCCCACTTCCATGTAGCGTTTAGGTTTGTATTCAGCTATAATAGAATACAGGCTAACGATATCTAATCCCGGGAAAAAGGAGTTGTTCCAGTAAGGAGTTTGCGGATTTTCCTGCTCATACTTCCATGCAGTAAAATCATCTGAATAATTTTTAAACTTTTCTAACAAAGAAGCATAACGCCCATTTCCAGAAACAACAGCTTCATTTAAAACAGGAATTGGATTTTGCTTGCTGTAACGCGGAACCGCCTGAACAGGATAGTCGAGATGAACGGTTTGAAATCTCGGGCTGAGAAAACGATATAAATCTTTTAGTTTAGTTGTCATAATAATTGAAGGACAAACATAAGAATTTAATTTACGCTACTTTTGGCAATCACCTGAAAATACAATGCCCAAAATCCTCGGCATATCTGCATTTTACCACGACTCGGCTGCTGCCATCCTT
>CANKAM010000038.1 GCA_947479755.1 Bacteroidota bacterium | reverse complement strand
TTGTAAATATTGAGGACTATAATTAATCGCACCGTGGTAGTTGATTGAATTAGAGAGATAAGTATATGTATTGTGGATGATCACTGCATAATTACCAGCATGGCTATCTGATGTTTGACTGACTCCCCCAGCGTTTACATTTCCCCAACCATTTATACCAATCCAATTATTTGCAATACCGCCATAAGGGTTCGGAACAGAAAAAGTGTTCGACAAAATGGGAGAGTATAAATCAGAATAGACAGTGTCCCATACTTCAAAACCGCCATTGTTGATTTGTCCAAATGAAAAACCTGTTGTCATAAAGAGCAAAATTGTTAGGAAATTTTTCATAATTATTTTTTATTTTTTAAATTAAGGAGATTAATCGACCTTCCTGTTTGCAAGGGAGTATTCCCTTCTCTGTATTTTGCTTTGATGAATGATTCATTTCTTTCATGCACGATTTATCGATTGTCAATTAAGCTTGCCCTTAACTTGTATATAGGTCTGATAAAATCATCCTTATCCGCCCGTTTTGGGGTGTATAGGTATGATTCTTTTCATACTTATTTTCATACAAACTTATTGTTTTATAATTATAAATCATCAAAGGGGCTTTTAATATTTTGAAGACTTTTTGTGCTTACATGCGTGTAAATTTCAGTGGTCTTACTGCTCTTATGTCCCAATATTTCCTGTATGTATCTTAAATCAGTTCCTGCTTCAAGCAAATGTGTTGCATAACTATGTCTGAGCCAATGAAGCGTTACAGGTTTTTTAATTCCTGATTTTTCCAGTGCTTGTTTTAAAACACTCTGCAAACTTCGTTCATCATATTGCTCACCGGCTTTTTGTCCTTCAAACAGCCATTGTTTTGGCTTATACAGTTTATAATACTCGCGCAGCAGCTCAATAATTTTTTCACTCAACGGAGCAATTCTGTCTTTCTTTCCTTTTGCCTGTCTTATAATAAGCAGTTTTCTTTTTGAGTCAACATCCGTTAGTTTCAAATTCAGCAACTCGCTTCTTCTCAGCCCGCAACTGTAAATAAGTGAAAGCATTGTTCTGTGCTTAATATTCTGCTGCGCAGTTAAAATGCTTTTTATTTCTTCTTTACTTAAAACATTAGGCAAGAGGTTATTTTTTTTAGGACGATGAATTAAATCAATATCAATAGCTGTATTTTGTATTGCCCTGAAATAAAGTTTTATCGCATTCACCACCTGATTTTGATAGGATGCCGATAATTTATTTGCCAATATATACTTGTTGTTAAAAGCAATAATATCATCATTGCTGATATCCTTAACCGCTTTGTCTTTATAATAGGTAAGAAATGTTTTCAGTGCATCGGCATACACCTCTACCGTGCTGCTGCTGTATCTGCGCGATTGCATCCAGTCTTTCAGCCGCTCACACTCTACCCAAACAGGCGTTTGTTCCACCGCTGGCATCCCGAATATTTCCCTAACCTTCTTTTTATTTTGAGGGGTTGCCTTTACCAGCCATGAGTTAAATGTCTTTGACCACCGCGTTCCCGGCAGCTTCTTCAGTTCAGCAATCAGTGCTGAGTTATATTCAAAGTTAATAGCCCAATAGGTTTGGTTGTTATGCGTAACTGCTTTTGACGATAGTGTTTTCATTTTCCTGCTCTTGCACAAAAATAAATATTTTTCCCTCCCCGTTCAGCGTAGCGTCCCGCTACGCTTCTATTAACAAGGCATCCTGCCTTTATTGTCCCCAAAGTCTCTATTGTTCTTTATAATTTTTCTCCCTCAACAATATTCTCTCAATACCCCCGTTTATACTTTCATAAACCAAACCCTTTTCAAATGAAAACAGAATACCTTGAATTCTGCGGAAAAGAAATAACCCTTCACGATGCAAAAATCATTGCACTGCTTTGCAAAGGTCTTGACCGCTACAACATGAGCCTTCTTCTTGGCAACAAGCCCAACACACTCGACAAAGAAATCACCCTCATCTTCCGCAAAACACAAACAACCAAAAACACCGAACTCATTGCCCTCGCCCTCGCCAACGGCTTCGACACCAAAGGCAATTTCAACGGAAAACAACTATTTAACTGATAGCACTTTCTTGGTAGCATAAAGCTACCATTGACAAGCATTCCTTTCTTACAGACCTTTACAACGTTTTTTATTCAACCATAAAAAATACATAAATGTCTGATAATCATCAAAATATTAAAAACTGCGGTAATGCAGAAGACAACTGCGGTAATGCAAGTGCCACTTACGGTCATACAATTAACACTTACACCGCTGCAAGAGCCATCTGCGGTAATACAATCAACACCAGCGGTAATGCAAAAGCCAACAGCGGTAATACAACCAACACCTCCACCGCTGCAATCAAAGCCTGCGGTAATACAACAGCCAACAGCGGTAATACAAGAGGCAACTGCGGTAATACAAGAGGCAACTGCGGTAAAACAACCAACACCTGCACCGCTGCAATCAACACCAGCGGTAATGCAACACAAAACTGCGGTAATACAATTACCATCTGCGGTAATGCAACAGCCACCTCCCGTGCCGCAATCAACACCTCCGCCACCGCAAGAGCCACCGTTTTCTTTACAACCAACACCATACAACCTGCTTTGCGCCTCCGCGCCTTTGCGGTAAAAACAAATTTTGTCACCCAGAGCGTGTCACCCTGAGCCTAGTCGAAGGGCAAAAAGCAACCTCATCTATAAACTAATAAACTAACAACTAAAAAGCAACCAAAATGGAAGCCAGAGAAACAAACCGCACCAACATGATTCGTACAACACTAAACTATTGTACCAATAACTCAACACCAACCTCAGGCATCACCGCCTTCGCAGGAGTAAAAACAACCGCCTCCAACAAGCTCGTCCTCATCGACCAGCTCGACCAGATAGTCATCCGTTCAATAAAAGACGTCACCCTCGATACCATACTCATCCGTAGCACAATGTCCAACATCGCCCTCAAATGCGGTGATGCAGTCAGTGCCTACGCCTCTACAATTAATAATAATGTACTCCGCGGAAAAGTAACCTACACCTTGCCGCAACTTAATCGTTTCAAAAAAGAAGAAGTAGACGACATCTGCCAGACCATCCATGACGAAGCAAATTCAAACATCCTCCTTGCAGGTCCTTTTGGTTATACCGCCACCGATGTCACCGACCTTCAAACATCCATCGACCTCTACCGCGCCTCCATGCAAGACCCTCGCGCTTTCACCGTTTCCAAAAAACAAGCCGTTGCAAATATCAAACTCCTCATACGCGAAATCATCAACATCATTTTCAAACAGCAGATAGATAGAATGGTAAACACTGTAAAAGCAACCAATCCAGATTTCGTCCAGGGCTACTACTTCTCTCGCGAAATAATTGACCTTGGCTCTACAACCGCCAAAGTCCGCGGCATACTCCGCAACCCCGAAGGCACCTTCCTTCTGGGTGCTTCATTCTACCTCACTAAAACAGGCATGCCCGAAAAAATTGCCGAAACAACTGCCGATGCCGATGGCAAATACGGTATCGCCAATCTCCTTCCCGATGATTACGATTTATATTGGTCAGCACTCGGTTATCAAACCATCACCGAAACCAATCTTCACATCCCCGCAGGCAAAGAATTCACCCGCAACAAAGTCATGCAGCACATAGTTCTCACAGGCACAATCACCAGCGGACAGCAACTGAACATACTCGGCCCATCTAACCCCGAGTGGCGTGTAGGTACAACAATCAAAATCAAAAACACAACCACCACCCCAATGATAGGTGGCATCGCATTCTTCCCTGCCAACAACCCCGGTGACGGCTATCCCGGCACTGGCGGTTCAATCCTGCTAACCGGTCAGGAAGAAATACACATCATCACCGCTGCCGACTTCAAACCCTATCTCAACATCCAAAATCAAGGTCCAAATTCCGGCACCTACGAAATAACATTCTTATAACCACCTTTCTTCTCTCTCTGTCCCCCCTCCTTTCTCCAAGGAGGGGGTTAGGGGGTGGTGGGGTGGTAGAAAAACATATATTTGCAGCATACGCCAACTAACAACTCTGCGTCATGCAAAAAACCTGTAAACTCCTTTTCCTCTTTCTTGCGGCAATCAACTTTACCTATGCTGATAATAAAGTACCCACCCACAATCCCGCACCCCGTTTCACCGAGAATAAAGGGCAGTGGAATCAAAACATTCTCTACAAACTGGGCTTAAGCAATGCTCATCTTTACCTCGAGCAAAACCGTTTTACATGGGTATTCTATTCACCCGAATACCTTGAAACCATTCATCCCCACGGCAATCAGCAGCCTGTTCAAGGAAACAATGCATTCGCCTACCACGTTAATTTTGTGAATGCAAATCCCGGGGCAAAAACCTCCGGACAAAATGCGTATGCGGATTACAGCAACTACTTCCTCGGCAGCGATGCCAAAAACTGGGCTTCGCGTGTGAAGTCATACAATCAAGTTCACTACACTGCTCTCTATCCCGGCATTGACATGAACATCTACGGCAAGAACGGTTTGTTGAAATACGATTTCATTGTTGCTAAAAATGTTGACGCTTCACAAATAAAAATGCAATACGATGGCGCTGAAAAACTCGCAATCGAAAACGGAAATCTGAAAGTGCATAACACATTCAACACCGTAACCGAACACAAACCAATAGCATGGCAAACCATAGCAGGCAAAAAAGTTTTTGTTCCCTGCCGCTTTGAATTGAACAACAAAACTGTTTCTTTTTCTTTCCCCAACGGCTACAACACCGACTACGAATTGGTGATCGACCCGCAACTCGAATTCTCGACCTACACCGGCTCCACTGCCGACAACTGGGGCTACTCAGCAACCTACAACGCTACCGGAAATTTCTACGCTGGCGGCATTGCCTTTGCACCGGGTTACCCTACTACAACGGGTGCATATCAATCAGGTTTTGGTGGCGGTCCGGGTGCATATCCCTGCGATATCTCACTCACCAAATACACCCCCGATGGTTCTGCATTAGTGTATTCAACCTACCTCGGAGGCTCAGGAAATGAAATGCCTTACTCCATGTTCGTCAATCAAAACGATGAGGTTTTTATTTACGGTGCAACGGCTTCCACCAATTATCCAACAACGAGTGGTGCTTACGACCAGAGCTTCAATGGAGGAACATTTACAACCGTTGACAACGTGGTTGAATTTGCCGGCACCGATATCATCATTTCAAAAATGAGTTCCGATGGAACAGCGCTTTTGGCTTCCACCTTTTTTGGCGGCACAGCCAATGATGGTATGAATGATGTTTCGCCTCTCAACTACAATTACAGCGACCATGCCCGTGGCGAAATTTTTATTGACGATGCCGGAAATGCCGTTATCGGTTCCTCTACTTTCTCTTCTGATTTTCCGGTAACGCCCGGAGCGTTTCAGCAAGCCTATAATGGTAATCAGGATGGCTGTCTCTTCCGCTTAGACCCGACTTTAAGCACTCTGCAATGGAGTACTTATTTTGGCGGCAGCACAGGCGATGCCATTTATTCCATGAAAATAAACAGCGCAGGAACTATTGTTGTTTGCGGTGGAACGGCAAGCTCTGATTTTCCTACCACACCCGGTGTACTTAACCCAACTTTTCAGGGCGGCATCACCGATGGTTTTGTGGCAGCGTTCAATCCTCTTGATGCTGACATGTATCGCTCTTCGTTCATCGGCACCAACCAATACGACCAGAGTTACTTCATTGACATTGATGGTGACGATGATGTGTATCTCTACGGACAAACCCTGGGTGCTTATCCTGTAACCACAGGTGTTTATTCCAATCCAAACAGCAAACAGTTCATTCACAAAATGGATAGTTTGTTGGAGAATACTGCGTTCTCAACTGTGTTTGGTGACGGTGGTGCGTTGTTAAATATTTCTCCAACCGCATTGCTTGTTGATGTGTGTGAAAAGATTTACATCGCAGGCTGGGGTGGAGACGTAAATACCGTAAATGGTTTTGGTGCTAACCTTGGCTACACAAACGGAATGGCAACTACCTCTGATGCGTATCAGCAATCAACCGATGGCAGCGATTTTTACTTCATGGTATTGGAACAGGATGCCACAGCATTATTATACGGAACATTTTTTGGCGGCAACGGAGTGCAGGAACACGTGGATGGCGGTACCAGTCGCTTTGATAAAAGCGGAATTATCTATGAAGCTGTTTGTGCCGGTTGCGGGGGCAGCGATATGTTTCCAACAACTCCGGGCGCATGGTCGCAAAGCAATAACAGCACCAATTGCAACGAAGGCGCAATTAAATTCCGTATTCAACTTTCAGAAGTGCAGGTGGATGTAGAGGTAGACAATATTTCTTCCACCGGCTGCTCACCTTTCACCGTTGATTTTCTTGCCAATGGTGTAAACGCACAAGGCTACTACTGGGATTTTGGTGATGGCGATACATCCACCCTCGAAGATCCTTCACACGTTTACAATGATACCGGAACCTACATCGTTATGGTAATCGGTTACGACAGTCTTACCTGCGCAGGGCTTGCGTTCTTAGATACATCTTATGCTACTATCACTGTCCTCGATGGTAACCTCAGTACTTTTGCAGGAACCGAAACCAGCATCTGCATAGGTGATACCATTCAGCTGGGTGCAATAGCAGTTTCAGGTTTATCTTATCAGTGGACTCCATCATTGGGATTAAGCGATGACGGCATCTCCAATCCGCTTGCTTTTCCCGATGAAACCACCACATATTTTTTAGAAGCCAGCAACCCAAATTGCAGCGGAACGGATACAGTTACCATTACCGTAGTTGAAAAAGCGCCTACTGATTTTACGGTTGTACTCACACCAGCCTGCGAAGGTGTTCATGCAAGTTTCACCAACACCACACCCGATGCGGTTCAGTATTTCTGGGATTTTGGCGGTGAAGCAACTTCTACCGAAGCCAACCCCGAACACAATTACGATGTGTTTGATATCAACGACACAATCACTTTAATTACCATAAATGCACTAGGTTGCGCTGATACCATTGATTTCATTGATACTTCCGGTCTACCTGTAATAAACTTTGATACAGATTCAATTCCTAATTGGATGACTCCAAATGGGGATGGTAATTTTGATTGTTTTATAGTGAAAATTGGAAACAAAGAGGTTGGTAGTGCATTTGATGAGTGTTTTTATTTGATTATATATAATCGTTGGGGCAGACAGGTATTTGAGACAACGAAATCTAGTGATTGCTGGGATGGAAAAATTAATGGAAAACGGGACGAAGATGAAGGAGTATATTTTTACATAATGAGAATTAAGGATGAAGAGTATCACGGATTCTTTCATTTGTTTAGATAAGCTGTCAGCAATACCCTCTCTATTTTTTTCCGACAATAATTTATGGCTACAAAAGCAAAATCAAAAACAACACAGGCGAAAAAATCATTTGAAATAAAAGCGTGGTGGATTCACACGATTTACATCATTGCCTTACTTTTTGCAATTGTAAAAGTTTACAATCAGGTCTATGATAATAAACTATACCTCGGTGGCGATAATGCTGTGTATTACATCACCGCAAAATCGCTGATGAAGGGAGCAGGTTATACCAATATCCACCTGCCCTCAAAAGAACCTGCCAATCACTATCCTCCCGGATATCCTGTAATTTCTGCCGGCATCATGAAAATCTTCGGTGACGATATTGAAGTGATGAACAAGGCAAACGGTTATTTTCTTTTCGGCAGCATGGTGCTGCTCTACTTTATTTTAATCAACCTCACGGGAAACAAACACCTCTCGTTTGTTATCACACTTTTATCAGCACTGAATTTGCACCTGCTCAACTTCTCCACAATAGCAATGTCGGAGATTCCATTTCTCTTCACTTCGCTGGCAGCCGTGTTCTTTCTCATGCGGGTAAACAAGGAAGAGTTTTCACTCAAGGATTACAATTTCTGGCTCATGATTTTCTTTATGATGCTAAGCTATTACATACGCACTGCGGGTCTGTCGCTGGTGGGCGGTGTTATCCTCTATTTCCTTTTTGAGCGCAAATGGAAGCTGGCGGGAATTGTTGCCGGAACTTTTATTCTGTTGGCAATGCCTTGGTATATCAGAAGCAAATCATTGGGCGGTGGCGGCTATGAGCGTCAACTGATGATGATAAATCCGTATCGCCCTGAGTTGGGAAAAATGCAAGCCAAAGATTGGTTTACCCGCGTTGAGAAAAATGTGAAGCGTTACGTAAGCATGGAAATTCCGAGTTCCGTAATGTGTTATAAAATTGAAAATTACAATAAGGCAAAACCGGAAGACCGCAAATGGGGACTGGGAATTTTTCTTTCGTTGTTGGGCATTTTAGGTTTGTTCACACTCAAAAAATACCGATGGCTGGTTATAGCCTACCTTGCAGGTACAGCTTTTATTGTTGCCCTTTGGCCTGATGCATGGTATGGAACGCGTTTTATTTTACCTGCCATTCCTTTTATTTATTTGTTGCTTGTTTTCCCTGTTTATGAAGGTTTAAATTGGCTGGCAGAGAAAGTTAAGCTTGGAGAAAATCTTCGCGTTGTTATTCTTCCCTTTGTATTTCTCGCATTTATTATGGTGGAGAAAAAAGGCATAATCTATCTTGAGACGTTTGCAAAAGGAATGATGAATCCGGCTTACACCAATTACTTTGAACTTGCAAAGTTTGCCAAAAGCAGCCTTCCTAAAGATGCAATTGTAGTCTGCCGCAAACCCGAGTTGTTTTACCTCTATGCCGATCGCACCGTAACTAATTTTATCAACTCTTCTAATGCCGACAGCCTTATCAATAATATGAAAGAAGTGGGAGCAACGCATCTGGTAATTGAGCAATTGGGGTTTGGACAAACAGGAAGATACCTGTATCCTGCCGTTCAGAAAAATCCGGAAAAGTTCAAACTGGTAAAACAGATGAAAAATCCGGACACTTATCTTTTTGAGATCAATCACGATCGCGGGTATGTTGGTCCCATCGTTAATGGAAAGCGCAATGGTAAAGGCAGTTCCCGTTACGCAGACGGAACTACTTACGATGGTGATTGGGCAAACGATAAGCGGGAGGGCTTTGGTATTTTCACCTGGCCCAACGGAATGAAATTTGAAGGAGAATTTAAAAACAACGTGCGTAACGGAAAAGGAATTATCAACATGACTGACGGAAATGTATTGCACGCCACATGGGTAAATGATACTATTAAAGGATATGGAAAACTGTACAATAAAGCAGGTAAACTGGTGCAGGAAGGTGATATGAAAAAGAACCTTTTTGTTAATCAACAAGCAGGAAAGAAATAGAGAATGAATATTCGTTTTATTCTGTTTGCTTTACTTACTTTAGAAATCTGTTCTTGTTCAGGGAAGCCTGAGAACACAGATACTACAGTTATAAACGAAGTTCTTCCGGAAAAAGAAAAAATACAAGCTCGTGTTTATTCTGCCGAATATCTTTTAGGAAAATTCAATCCGAAAACAGATACATCGTTTGCTTTAATTCCAATGAAGTATTGCAGTAAAGAAGGAATGTATCTGCGTAAAGAAACCATTGCAGCTTTTGTGAAAATGTATGATGCCGCAAAAAAGGAAGGTGTAAACCTGAAAATAATTTCGGCTATGCGAAACTTCAACGATCAAAAATCTATTTGGGAAGCGAAGTGGAACGGCAGCAGATTAGTAAACGGCAAAAATCTTTCGCAAACAATTAAAGACCCGGTTGAAAGAGCAAAAACTATTTTGCGTTACAGTTCCATGCCCGGAACATCACGCCATCATTGGGGAACCGACATGGATTTGAACAGCCTTGAGAATGCATACTTCACTACTGCTGAAGGAAAAAAGGTTTACGAATGGCTGAAAAAAAATGCAGCACAATTTGGTTTTTGTCAACCCTATTCGGTAAAGAATGAAACCCGACCTAATGGTTACGAAGAAGAGAAATGGCATTGGAGCTATACTCCTTTATCAGCTTTAATTCTGAAAGAATATTCACAAAAAATTAAACCGGATAACATTGCAGGTTTTACAGGCTCTGAGACGGCTGCAAAACTTAATCTCATTGAGCATTACGTAAAAGGGATTAATCCTGAATGCCGGTAGCTTTTACCGCAAAGTTTTTTTACTTTACTTTTCCTCTGCGCCTTCGCGCCTCTGCGGTAAATCAACAGATTGCCTTTCCAGGTAATTTACCCATCCAACAAAAAACAGAAAAATAAAACTGTACGCAGCTACATTGAAATACAAATGGTTGTCGAACCATGCGTATTCAATAAAATCAACAAAGCAAATTCCGATTGCCATAATGCGGAGTTGGTTGATGATGAAAACACCAATAATTCCAACAGGAATAAAAAGCAATTTCTTTTTCCATGGTCCGGGGTAAGCAATAATCAACATGGTGAAAAGCGCCATCACATCCAAACCAAGACAATAATTCTGAACAGTTATACTTGCGTTGGGTTTTACCATAACGATAACACGGTAGCTATATTCAATAGCCTCGTAACCAAAAAGGTTTAGAAAAAATAAACAAAATGCCATGGTAGCTTTTAATAGGAAGTGGTGCAGCAATTCCCAGGGCTTTGCTAAAAATGAATTCCATACAAACTGTTTCCATACATACATGTAAAGTGCATACATGGTAAATAGTTTCAAAAGGAAAAACAGGGTGGCTTTTTTCTTGTCCAAAATTGTTATTGATTTTTGACGAAAGTAAATAAAAAGGGCAAGATTATCCTGCCCTTTTTATTTGTCTGCCCTTCGACTTTGCTCAGGGTGACAAATTAACGCATACTGAGTGGAATGCTTTTATCGTAAGTTATTGCATACGTAAATGTCAGCGTTTTATTTTCCTTGCTGTTGATGCTCGTATTCCATTTCACCAGGCCGGTTTTGTCATTGTATTCAGCGCTGCCTTTGTCTTTCATTTCCACTTTTATATCCTCGTTTTGCGAAACCGGAATATGGTCTTCCACAACAAGTTTAAGTGTGTTGCTCTTGTTGTTTTTCATTTTCAGTTCGTAGGTAACGGTTTTTTCAACATCGTTTCCTAATGGCTTGTTGCGCTCTTTGTCCGGAAGTTTGGTGCGGGTAATAGTTATGCCGTGGTCGCGGCCAAGCGCCAGTTCCATAGTGTCGCTTAGCAAAGCAGCATTCAACATAGTTTCGCCCACATACGTTCCTTCGTAAAAAATATTTGCTTTCCCGGGAAGCAGATTCAGTTCTTCCCAACCGGTAACTTTTGCAATAAGAAAGGCTTCGCTTTCCATTTTGGGAACTAAAAAGTGGTAATAGCTTGCAGGCATATCACTTGTTTTTACTGCAACAAGATGTGTGGTTCCATCAGAAGGAATAGAGTAGGGGAGTTTAATGTCAAACTCAACATTGGTCATGGTCTCCACCATTTGGGCGTAGTTGGCTGATGACTGTGCAGCCGGAAGTTCGTTAATCATGTCTTCCCTTTTTTTGAACTCATCCATTTTAAAATCCATATCGTCATAAGCCATTGAAGGCATTCCTGCAATTTTTGATTGCGTAGTAACGGTTGCGCCATTAGTGGTCTGGTAAAAATAGTTTACATACCAGGTTGGCAGCACTGGCTTAATATTACTGCGGTTAGGATTATTTGTAGAGAGTTTCAGTTTTATATCGTTCCACTCTTCGCCTGTGTTTTGAAAAACATTGGCTTTGTAGGTAAGCTGCACGGGTGCTGCTGTGCTGCCTGAGCGCAAATCATAAGAAGGAGTCCATCCTGCATTGGAAACAATGTAGTTGATGTCAATTGATCCGCTTACACTTTCATCTGCACTTACAGTAACTATAACACGGTGAATAGGTTCATATTTTTTAATAGGCTCCTTATCATTTTTGTAAGCATAAAGTTGTTCAAGTCGTTCATTCATTCGGTTATTATCCTGAGCAATTTTGTATTCTTCTCTTTTAATTTTCGAAACCTGTACATCAATGTCTGTTAATTTTTTTCTGAAAAATTCCATCGCATCAACCAGCATGGGCAGTGAGTCGCTTTTGCCTTCTCCACGGGTTAATTTGTTTTTCAATATCATGTCTTTTTCAAGGTTCAGCGAAAACTTTTTAGTGTTCAATTCATCAGCAATAAAACTTTGTTCTTGTAATGAATCTTCAATCAGTTTTATTTCGCGCACTATTTCTTTGGGTAATGCGTTAGCATCTGCTTTGGGTGGTTCCGGATATTTAATGTCGTGCTTTACTTCCAGAATAATGAAGCTGCCTTTTCCGCCTGCCTGAATGCTTCTTGCATTGATGTAGGGCGAAACATTTTCAAATACCAAATCGGTAACTCCGGGTGAAAGGTTTATGTAAGCGTTGCGGTAAACCTGCGCCCCTTGCAGAAATACGGTTACATTTTTTACGGTTGATTTTACGGGCTTTTCATTTGCTGCGAATACGGCTGAAGCTATTGTCAGGAATATTCCGGTGATTAATTTTTTCATTATTTTTAGTTTTTAAATGGGTAAATAATTGTTGGCTTTCGGACAATAGATGTACCGAAAAAACAAATTCCATAAAAAATAAAAAAAGAATTATCGCCTTCTTCCTTTTCCGGATTTTCCGTACTCACCGTAATCAAAACGATAGTAAGCGCCAATGTTTAGTGCTGCAAAGGCTGCATGTGTTTTTGCGCCCGAGTAATCGGGATTGCCTTTTAAAGAAATACCTTGCCCATCAACACCTGACAAATCACTGATTCCATATAGTAAGCGGACTCCGGCAATAATATAAATGTCATCAGTAACTGCAAAGTCTGCACCAATGCCAAGTAAGGGTGCATAATAGAAAGGAGTGAATTTTGCTGAAACATTTGAAGTGGTTTCTAATCCACCTGTTGATTTATAACTGGCACCCGCAAGCATTGAAAACTGCATTCCTGCTTCAATAAAGGTTCCATAGCGTAATATCAGTTTTGCATACAGAGGAATATCGAGATAAAGCAGATTTATTTTTGAGTTGTAGGTTGCAAGTGTTGGTGAATTGCTTACTCTGCCGCTATAGCGCTGTACAAAATTTCCAAAATTTAATTCCAGCCCCATACCAAGATAGGTCTCAATTTGCTGCTTAAAATACAGATTGGCTGTAATGCCGCCTCCCCAGGCGAAAGAAGGTTTTGCTTCCTGCGCAACACTTGCGCCCAGCACAGCGGTATTGATAAGCCAGGTGCTTTTGGCTTGTCCCTGAATGCCAATGGTAAAACTTTGGGCAAAGCAACAAGAGTAAATCAGAAACAAGGCAGATAGAAGCAGCGATTCTTTTTTTGTCAACAAAAACTAATTCATGCAAATGTTGAGTGGTTAAAATTAAAGTTTTCTTTTTGATTAGCAACAGGTAAGAGGCACTTGTTGTTCTGTGATTTTGTCAATGGTATTTCTTTTTTACATTTGTTAACTAAACCAAATAATAACGATACTATGAAAAACATTACTCTATCATTAGCAGCCGTATTGCTCTTTAGCTTTACCTATGCACAAAAAGCTGTTCTTAAGTCGGGCAGCGTTAAAGGTCTTAAAGGACAAAGCGAACTGAATGTTGAATTTGATTACAGTGCGCTGAAAGTAGGAAGCGGCAAAAAAGCGAAAGCTGAAGCGGATTACATTTCAGAAAAAGTTGCAGAACACAACAAAAAAGAAGCAGGCAAAGGCGACAAATGGCTGGAAGGTTGGAAAAGCGCTCCGGACACTCGCTACAAACCTAAATTCTTTGAATTGCTTAATGACGGCTTGAAAAAGAGTGGTGTTACTGCAGCTGAAGGTAAATCAGGCGCAAAGTACACACTGGTTGTAAAAACAACCCGTCTTGAGCCGGGCTGGAACATTGGTATTTCAAAAATGCCTGCTTTTGCGGATATGTTTTATGAATTGAAAGAAGGTGGCAGTGTTGTGGCTACTATTGAAATCCTAAACTCGCCAGGTTCACAATTTGGTGGTTATGATTTTGATGCAGGTACACGCCTTGCAGAAGCTTATGCAAAATCATCAAAAACATTGGCTGGTTTTATTGCAAAAAATATTAAATAATTCCGATAGCTATCGGTATTGATCACTATCATATAAAACCCTTGTTACATTTTGCAGCAAGGGTTTTATATTTGTAAAAAATTTAAAACCTGAAAAAATGAAAAAGCTATTTCTTCTATCATTCTTTATCCTTTCTTCTATATGCTCTATCTATGCACAATCCAATGCTGAACTTTTTAACTCAGCCAAAATGGTTTGGTTTGGAGTTGATATGTCTCGCTCCAAATTGGTAGGAGTAGAGGGCTTTACCGATCCTTATGATATTCAGAAACGCTACGTTCCGGCATGGAACAGCCTTGTTTTAAGTGAAGCAGAAAAATATGATGTTCGCAAATTTTTTAAAAAAGGCGAAGTAGTAAACGATATTATTGCTGTTGAAGCGGTGAATGAAAAAATTAATCCCGGTGAGTGGGTGCAAACAAACAGCTATACCCTTGACAAATCAGAAATTGCCGGAATGGTGAAAAAATATAAAGGCACCGAGAAAGAAGGATTGGGTTTAGTTTTTATTGTTGAGTCGTTTGATAAGTTTAAAGAATCAGGATTTATCTATGTTACCTTTTTCAACATTGCAACCAAAGAAGTTATCCTCACCGAAAAGCTAACTGCAAAAGCAGGTGGCTTTTCGGTGTTCGCAACTATTGGGCAAAAACTATTTTTGGTGTAATGGAACAGAGCGAGAAGAAAATGGGTGCCTGGAAAAAGCAAATAGGTGGGTAGTTTCTTCTTTAATAATTGAAGATTTTAAAAATGCAGAACAATTGTTCTGCATTTTTCTTTTACCGCTTTCTCGGTTTGTTGAAGAAGATGAACAAATTATAAGTTGCCATAATTCCCCCTTTAAGGCTATTGTCAACTCTATCGCGAGTTTGCCCATTAATCACAGGGTCGATTTTTTGATCATTTAATCCAATACTGTAGCCTATTTGTAAAGAATGCCCGGTTTCTTCACCAAGTATTGTAATGCCTAAACCAGTTACAATATATTGGTTTGAATAAGTGATATAATGTTCTTTTTGTTGTTGAATATAGCCTACTTTCACATCAGCACCTGTGCTTATTGAATAGGTTGCAGAAATAAACGGATTTACTTTCATCGGTTTTAACGGATAAATTTTTCCGCCTGCTGCGAATTTGCCTCCGTTGTAGCGTGTGTAACCAGCCATTAAATCAACCTGTACCACACGGTTGGCATGATATGATAAAATAAAACCCAAGCCATTGGGTGTTTTATAACCCATACTCAGTCCTGCGGAGAACTTGCTTCTTTTTGCATCCTGCGAAAAGCCGCAAACCGCAGACAGAAATAAAATTAATAAGAGAAAATGCTTCAGCATAATTTATAAACGCACAAAACTAAGTTTTAGTATTTGTGTAAAAACACAGAATTAGAAAAATTTTCCCAATGCAGCTGTGAATTCAACCGGAGGACGAAGTGGTTTTAGTGTTTTCTTGTCGGTAAAAACAAGTGTGGTTCTTGCTGTATTCAGTAATTCTCCCTTTGCGTTGTAAGTCACATAGTCAAAATGAATGCGCAGCGTTGGCAATTCTTTGATGAGTAATTTTATAGTTAGTTCTTCGTCATACAAAGCAGCTTTTAAATACGTAACTGAAAAATCAAGCACTGGCATAATCAATCCGTTATCTTCAAAATCTTTGTAGTTGCATCCTATGCTGCGCATAGCTTCTACACGTGCTACTTCAAAATATTGTGCATAGTTTCCGTAATAGACAAAGCCCATGCGGTCAATTTCTGCATAGCGGGTTCTTAATTTTATTTCGTGAGTAAACATAATTGCGCCAAATTACTAAAATCATTTTGTTGCTTTAAAATTTAACATGTGTATCAATCCCAAATTTCTTACACTTGTGCATGCCTTTCACTGTACCTGTATTTTTTGAAAAATATTCTCTTTACCTTTTAGTTTTCCTTCTTGCTGCTTGCTCTGCGCCTGCAAAACTTGTTAAGCACGAAAGCAATCTTATTAATGTAAATATAAAAGACAGTATAAAAGAAGATGCTTCTGCTAAACAACTTATTGAGCCGTATAAGCAAGATCTCGAAAAAGAAATGAATGAAGTGCTCATTATTTCTGAAACTGCTTTTGAAAAAGCTCAACCAGAAGGCGCCCTTGGAAATCTTGTTGCTGATATTGTTTTTGAAAAAGGTAATGAACGTTATCGCCCCGCTGATTTTAAGTATGCTGATTTTTGTTTGTTGAATAATGGAGGTTTGCGCGTTTCACTTCCGCAGGGCGAAATCACAAAAGGAAAAGTATTTGAGTTAATGCCGTTTGAAAATGAAATTGTAATACTGACTCTGAACGGAGAAAAAGTTTCGGAGCTTATACACTATATTATAAGTGTTGGCGGTCAGCCTGTTTCCGGGTTGCAAATTAAAAGTATGAGTCAACCTAATTCTCATGCATTAATTCAAGGTGTGCCTTTTGATAAAAACAAAACTTATAAAGTGATTACTTCAGATTATCTTGCAGGTGGCGGTGATAAAATGGAATTTTTCAAAAATGCAATTAAGGTTGAAACTACCGGATATAAAATCCGCGATGCTATTATTGATTACCTTACTAACGAAAAAGAGAAAGGGAATTCTTTGAAACCGCATCCGGGAGGAAGATTAACCAATGAGCAATAGGAGAGAATTTATTAGAACAACATTATTAGGCACTGCCGGAGTTGCTGCATGGAATTTTATTCCGTTGGAAGCGCTGGCATATAAAGATGTGGTGAAAATTTCTATTCTTCATACCAATGATGTTCACAGTCGCATTGATCCGTTTCCGCTCAATGACCCTAAATATCCAGGAATGGCAGGAGTAGCAAGACGTGCAGAAATCATAAACCAAATAAGAAAAGAAGAAGAGAATGTTTTGCTGTTTGATGCAGGGGATATTTTTCAAGGCACTCCGTATTTCAATTTTTACAAAGGGGAGTTGGAATTGAAGTTGATGTCGCAGATGCAATACGATGCTGCAACAATTGGCAATCACGACTTTGATAATGGCATTGAAGGCTTGCATAAACAATTGCCGAATGCAGCGTTTCCTTTCATCTGCTCCAATTACGATTTTTCTGACACGGTGATGAAAAATAAAACCATTACACATAAAATTTTTGAAAAAGGTGGAATTAAAATCGGAGTGTTTGGTTTAGGTGTTGAGTTAGACGGCCTTGTTCCGAAACAACTTTATAAAAACACAATTTATCTCAACCCTATAACTAAAGCGAACGAGATGAGCACGTTATTGAAAAATGAATTGAAATGCGATGTGGTAATTTGTCTCTCACATCTTGGATATGAATACACAATTAAAAAAATAAGTGATAGAATTCTTGCTGAAAGCACTGAAAACATTGACATTATCATCGGTGGGCACACACATACTTTTTTAGAAAAACCAACAGTAGCTTTAAATAGAAAAGGCAAAGATGTGTTAATCAATCAGGTAGGTTGGGCTGGCATCAACTTAGGTAAAGTGGATTTATTTTTTGAAATAAATACAAAAAATAAATCTGTAAAATCCTCCTTAAAAAATATTTCACATAAACAAGAGTAAGGTGAAAATTTTTATAAAATATTTTTCAAGAAAAGTTGCTGTGGATTCAAAAAATTAATTTTTCTTTACAACGAAATTGAAATTTACGCGAAAGCGAACAACATATAAAATTGTAGGAGACAACAAATGAAGAAAAGTGTTACACAAGTTTGGGAAAATTGTCTTGCAATAATTAAGGACAACGTAAATGAGCAGAGTTTTAAAACATGGTTTACACCAATTACTCCGGTAAAATTAGATGTCAGCGTGCTGACCATTCAGGTGCCAAGCCAGTTCTTTTACGAGTGGCTGGAAGAGCATTACATTTCCCTTTTGAAAAAAACTATCCGCAAAGAATTAGGTGCGGAAGGAAGATTGGAATACAACATCGTTATGGACAATGTGCTTACGAGCAACAAGCCATACACGGTTCGTATTCCGGGTTCATCTTCTAACGGAACTAAAAATGAACCCGTATCAATGCCTGTTGATTTAAACAGCAGCACTATTAAGAATCCTTTTATCATTCCTGGCCTGCGCAAGATGAATGTTGACTCACAACTCAACATTAACTACACGTTCGATAATTATATTGAAGGTGAGTGTAATCGTCTTGCACGCTCAGCCGGTTTTGCGGTTTCAAACAAACCGGGAGGCACTTCTTTCAATCCGCTTCTTATATATGGAAGTGTGGGTTTAGGAAAAACACACTTAGCACATGCAATCGGGATTCAGATAAAAAATAATTTTCCGGAGAAAACAGTATTGTATGTTTCTTCTGAAAAATTTACGCAGCAATTTATTGATGCTATAAAAAGTAATAGTCAAAATGATTTTGTGCATTTCTATCAAATGATGGATGTACTTATTATTGATGATGTTCAGTATTTTTCAGGTAAGGAAAAAACACAAGATGTTTTCTTCCATATTTTTAATCATTTGCATCAAACGGGTAAGCAGTTGATTCTGACTTCAGATAAAGCTCCTGTTGAAATGCAAGGAATGGAACAACGCCTGCTTTCACGTTTTAAATGGGGACTTTCTGCAGATTTGCAGGTTCCTGAGCTGGAAACAAGAATTGGAATTTTGCACAAAAAACTTTACGCTGATGGAATAGAACTTCCAAAAGATGTAGTGGAATATCTTGCTTACAGCATTACTTCAAATGTACGTGAATTGGAAGGAGCATTAATTTCACTACTGGCACAATCATCACTTAACAAAAAAGCAATCACCATTGATCTTGCGAAACTGATGATTGACAAGTTTGTGAAAAATACAGCTCGCGAAGTTTCTATTGACTACATTCAAAAAGTTGTTTGCGATTATTTTGAGTTGCCTATTGAGTTGCTTAAATCTAAAACACGCAAACGCGAAGTGGTTCAGGCTCGACAGATTGCAATGTACTTTGCAAAAACAATGACAAAATCTTCACTTGCAAATATTGGAATGCACTGTGGTGGCAAAGATCACGCAACTGTTCTGCACGCTTGCCGCACGGTGAATAATCTGATGGATACCGACAAACGTTTCAAAGCATACATCACTGAGCTTGACAAAAAAATCAGCATCCAGTAAGAAGAAAATTCTTATGGTTTGCCTTGGCAATATATGCCGTTCGCCTCTGGCAGACGGCATATTGCGTTTTAAGGCGAAACGTGAAAACTTGGATTGGGTAATCGATTCAGCCGGCACTTATTCAGGACATCAAGGTGAGAACCCTGACCCGAGAGCAATAGCTGTAGCAAAAAAATACGGAGTTGATATTTCTTATTTGGTTGCCCGCCCGTTTTCAAAAATGGATTTTGATGAATTTGATAAAATCTATGTCATGGATAGTTCCAATTATCGGGATGTTCTGAAATTGGCTTCTGATGAGTTGGACGAACAAAAAGTGGAAATGATTATGAACGTAGTTAATCCCGGAAACAATCAACCAGTTCCTGATCCTTACTTTGGTGGTGATGAAGGATTTGACGAAGTTTTTAAAATGTTGGATAAGGCTTGCGAGAAAATAGTTCATCAATTGAAGTAAATGCAAGAGAATAATTCAACTCTTGGCTCGCTCTTTTTAATTCCAACTCCATTGGGAGAAGAGATGTCATTTGATAAAATCTTTCCTTCCTACAATTCTGAAATCATCAACTCAATAGATGTCTTTATTGCTGAGGATGCAAAGCCGGCAAGAAGATTTCTGAAACTAATAGGTTTCAAAAAATCATTTGATGAAATCACTATTCATTTATTGAATGAACACAGCAAGGATTTAGATACCAGAAATTATCTTGATGTTGCATTGAAAGGAAAAAATATCGGTTTGCTCTCAGATGCCGGTTGCCCGGGAATTGCTGACCCAGGTGCAAGTATGGTGAAAATGGCGCATGAGAAAAATATCAGGGTAATACCTTTGATTGGACCATCTTCTATTTTATTTGCATTGATTTCGTCAGGAATGAACGGACAATATTTTGCTTTCAATGGTTATCTGGAACGTGAAAATCATTTGCTTACAAAACAACTGAGAGAACTGGAAAAGCGTGCACAACAACAAAATCAAACTCAGATTTTCATTGAAACGCCTTACCGCAATACAAAAATGCTGGAAACTATTTTGCAAGCCTGCGGAAATGAAACGCGCTTGTGTATTGCCTGTGATGTTACACTTTCAACAGAATTTATAAAAACAAAAACGATTGCAGCATGGAAGAAAAATCTTCCGGATATTCACAAAAGACCTGCGGTTTTTGTTCTTGGAAGATAGAAAACTAATTCCCTGCTTCTATGAACAGCAGCTCTACTTCAAAAACTAAAGTAGAATTGGCAGGAATAAGTCCCGGAATTTCCATTGGTCCGTATCCTAATTGTGAAGGAATAGTGAAAACTGCTTTATCACCAACGTTTAATAGTGCAATTCCTTCGTCCCAACCTTTGATTACTTTGCCTTCGCCAATAGTAAATGAAAATGGAGTGCCTCTTTTGTAGGAGTTGTCAAACTCCTTGCCTTCTGTCAGTTTGCCGATGTAATGCACCGAAACTTTATCACCGCTTTTTGCACGAGCGCCTTCGCCAACCTCAGTAAACACATATTGCAATCCTGATTCGGTGGTATAAGTTTTATTCAGTTTAACAGTTCTGTTTGGTGTTATTTCTTCCTGTGTTTTGCAGGAAAAGAAAGTAAGCAGCAGGCAATAAGCTGCAAGTAGTGATAAGCGTTTCATATTATTTCAGTTGAACAAGTTCCACATCATAAACCAAAGTTGCACGCGCAGGAATTTTATCATCATCACCGGTAAGCCCGTGCGCAAGGTGAGGAGGGAAGATGAATTTTGCTTTGTCGCCTACTTTCAAAAATTTTATTCCCTCTTCCAATCCACTTTCCACACCGCCTTTTCCAATTCTAAATTCCTTAGGGCCTGTTTTCTCTGATGAATAACACTCGGTTCCGTCTAATAAATTCAGTGTATATTTTAGTACTGCAATTTTTCCGATTGTTGCTGCTTCACCGCTTCCCTGTTGATAAATTAAGTAACGTAAACCGGTGCCGGTGCTTTGCATTTGCCAGTTGTGGCGTTTGATGTAGTTTTCAATTTCTTCCGATTCTTTTGCAACCATTCCCTTATTTACATTTACAAGTTGATCATTGTATTGTTCAGGATGCTCAACTTTTTCGGGGTGCTGCTGAGTATCACGGTTGCAACCCGATATGGAAGATAGAATAATTAAAAATGACAGAGCAGTAATTCTTAACATTAATTTTTTGCAAGAATGTCTTTGTAAAGCGGAAGAATTTCTTCAAAGCGTTTTGTAGTTGTTTCAAGAGAGTCATCAGAACGACCGCCAGCTGCATTAGCGTGACCACCCCCGTTAAAATGCGCTCGAGCCATTTTATTCACATCAATATCTCCTTCAGAGCGCAATGAAACACGTATAATTCCTTCCTGTTCTGTAAATAAGGCTGCGAGCCGAATACCTGCAACGGAAAGTGTATAATTCACAAAACCTTCAGTGTCGCCTGCCTGAAAGTTGAAACGTTTTAATTCTTCTTTTGAGAGCGCGATGTAACCGGCTTTATATTCTTTTATGAATTTCAGTTTTTCAAATAAACAATATCCCAGAAGGCGCAATCTGTCTTCGGTATAAGTATTGTGAATACGATTATAAACGCTTGCGTGATTCACATCTAATTCCATCAAATCTGCAACTATTCTATGTGTTGAAGGACGTGTTGACGGAAAACGGAATGAGCCGGTATCAGTCAGTATTCCGGCATATAAACATTCGCCAATTGTTTTGTTGATTGATTTTTTATCACCAAGAAAATTAATGAAATCATAAATCATTTCAGAAGTAGAACTTTTTTCGGTGTCAGAAAAAGTGTAGTCGGGATAAGTAGCAGGTTCAATATGATGGTCAATCATAATTTTCACTGCTTTTGTTTTTTCAATTTCCTTTCCTGCTTCTTCAATTCTGCTAAGGTTGTTATAGTCCAGACTAAAAATCACGTGAGCGTCAGCAATGAGTTGTTTTGCTTTGTCAGTCTGTTTATTAAAAACGGTTACGGTCTCGTTTCCGGGCATCCAATGTAGAAAATGAGGATAGGAATTGGGAGTAATAACATTAACAGTATGACCTTTTGAAATCAGATAATTGTAAAGCCCAAGCGAGGAGCCCATAGCATCTGCATCTGGATTTTTGTGGGTGGTTATTACAATTTTCTTGCTTTCTGAAAATAAAGTTATCAGATTATTAGGGTCTATGCTGCTGCTCACAAAGGCGTTTTTAAAAGAAAAGCGAAATTAACGATAATATGCGAGACACTGCATAGGGATTATTTCTATTTTCGCGCCCGATTTTAAAGAATTGAATTTACGATTTAGAAAAACTAATAAACAATGGCAACTAACAGAACATTTACAATGATTAAGCCCGATGCAGTTGGTAACAATTATATCGGAGGAATTTTAAAAATGATTAATGAAGCAGGTTTTAGAATTGTGGCAATGAAATACACTCGTCTTTCAAAAGAAAGCGCAGGAGAATTTTATGCGGTTCACAGCGAACGTCCTTTTTATGGAGAACTTGTTGACTATATGTCGTCAGGATCAATCGTTGCTGCAATTCTTGAAAAAGAAAATGCAGTTGCAGATTTCAGAAATCTGATTGGAGCTACAGATCCAACTAAAGCAGAAGAAGGAACTATCCGTAAAATTTATGCAAAATCAATTGCTGCTAATGCTGTTCATGGTTCAGACAGCGATGAGAATGCCGCCATTGAAGGCGATTTCTTCTTTTCTAAACTGGAAAGATTTTAGAGCAATTTCTGTTGCAAAAAAAGAAGCCCCGCCATTCGCGGGGCTTCTTTTTTTATTTAGCCTTCACTTTCTCTTTAGGATTTCGGAAAACAAATTGTCCTTCAAAAGAGTCTAACAGAATATCACTGTCAGGTTGCACCTTTCCGGCAAGTATTTGTTTGGAGAGTTCATTCAGAATATTTTTCTGAATTACCCTTTTGATTGGTCGAGCTCCAAACTGAGGATCATAGCCCATGTCGGCAATAGAATCCAATGCATAGTCGGTTGCAGTTAGGTTGATATTGCGCTCTGCCAGTTTCTTGCGAATGAAATCCAACTGAAGATTTACAATCTGACGTACATTCTTTTTAGTGAGCGGAGTGAACATGATGATATCGTCAATTCTGTTCAGAAATTCAGGGCGCATGCTTGTTTTCAGCAGTTCAAATACTTCTGCTTTTGTTGCTTCCTGTACTTCTTCTGCATTTTTTTCGGTCATCTTTTCAAAACGTTCCTGTATGATGTGCGAACCGATGTTGGAAGTCATTACAATAATGGTGTTTTTAAAATTCACTACACGACCTTTGTTATCAGTTAATCTTCCATCGTCCAAAACTTGTAACAGAATGTTGAATACATCAGGATGCGCTTTTTCAATCTCATCCAATAACACAATTGAATAGGGTTTTCTGCGCACGGCTTCTGTTAATTGTCCGCCTTCATCATAACCCACATAGCCGGGAGGTGCACCAACCAAGCGTGAAACAGAATGGCGTTCCTGATATTCGCTCATGTCAATACGTGTCATCGCATTCTCGTTGTTGAATAACATTTCAGCCAATGCTTTTGCCAATTCGGTTTTACCAACACCTGTTGTCCCAAGAAATATGAAAGAACCAATCGGGCGTTTCTCGTCCTGCATTCCTGCGCGGCTTCTGCGAATGGCATCTGAAACTGCTGTGATTGCTTCTTCCTGCCCAACTATGCGTTTGTGTAATTCCTCCTCCAGATGCAATAGTTTTTCTTTTTCGCTTTGCAGCATGCGTGTAATAGGAATTCCTGTCCAGCGAGAGATAACACCAGCAATATCTTCGGCATCCACTTCTTCTTTTATCATGGCGGAATCACTTTGCATTTCTACAAGTTTCTCCATGCTCGTTTTCAGTTTTTCTTCTTCTTCCTTTATTCTGCCGTAGCGAATTTCAGCAACTTTTCCATAATCACCGGCACGTTCAGCCTGTTCAGCCTGCAACTTGAAATTTTCAATGTTTTCTTTTGCTTTTTGAACAGCTTCAACAATGTCTTTCTCACCTTGCCATTTAGCTTTTAAACGGTTTCGTTCTTCCGTAAGATTGGCTAATTCTTCGCTCAATCCTTTTAGTTTGCTTGCATCGTTTTCGCGTTTGATAGCTTCGCGTTCAATTTCCAATTGACGGATTTTGCGCTCGATGTTTTCCAATTCTTCAGGCGAAGAATTGATTTCAATACGCAATTTCGCAGCTGCTTCATCCATCAGGTCAATCGCCTTGTCGGGGAGAAAACGGTCGTTGATATAACGCTGTGATAATTCGACTGCTGCAATAATTGCTTCATCTTTAATGCGCACTTTGTGATGCGTTTCATAACGCTCCTTGAGTCCACGCAAAATAGAAATGGCATCTGCTGCATCCGGTTCGTCCACCAACACTTTCTGGAAACGTCTTTCCAATGCCTTATCTTTTTCAAAATATTTCTGATATTCATTCAGTGTTGTTGCACCGATTGCACGTAGTTCTCCGCGCGCCAATGCAGGTTTCAGAATGTTAGCAGCATCCATGGCGCCATCACCGCCACCGGCACCAACCAACGTGTGTATTTCATCAATGAACAAAATGATTTCGCCTTCTGCGCTGATAACTTCTTTCACTACTGATTTCAACCGTTCTTCAAATTCACCTTTGTATTTTGCTCCTGCAATAAGGGCGCCCATGTCAAGCGAATAAATCTGTTTTGATTTCAAATTTTCAGGAACATCACCATTGATGATACGATGCGCCAAACCCTCTGCTATTGCGGTTTTTCCGACACCGGGTTCGCCAATCAAAATAGGATTATTCTTGGTTCTGCGCGAAAGAATTTGCAGCACTCTGCGTATTTCATCATCTCTCCCGATTACTGGATCAAGCTTGCCATTCTGGGCTTGCTTATTAAGATTGATAGCGTATTTGTTCAGTGCATTATAGGTTTCTTCTGCGCCCTGACTAGTAACTTTTGAACCTTTACGCAAATCTGTAATAGCAGCTTTTAAGCCTTTTTCAGTTACTCCATTGTCTTTCAGTAATTGTGAAATGGTGTCGCCTGCCGAAAGAATTCCAAGCAATAAGTGTTCTATAGAAACAAACTCATCACCAAATTCTTTCAGGTAAGTTGATGCTTTTGTTAAAGCTTTGTTTGCATTTTGTGATAAATACTGTTCACCACCCGAAACCTTGGCGTAACTCTGTACAATACGGTCAAGTGCTTTGGTGAATGACGAAATATTTACATTCAGCTTTTTTAGCAGGAAAGGGGTTACGTTTTCATCTACATTAAGAATACCTTTTAGAACATGGCCATTCTCAATGCTTTGATGACCGTCAGTCATCGCAATCTGTTGCGCCTGCTGCACAGCTTCCTGCGATTTTGTTGTAAAATTATTTAAGTTCATTTTTTATTTGTTTAGCCTTACCACCGATTTTGTTTAATCGATTAGGCAAAGCCGGGATAAGAATTTTATCCTGCAAGTATCAACAATATAACCAACGCAAAAAATGATAGAAATCAGGAAGAATTGGCAGGAGTAAAGCTAAAACGAATGACTATTTGGCTGAATTCAACGTATCCGCTTTTATTTCCTGAGTAGGAGCAGGTGAAATTTCGCTGACTTTAAAACGTAGTTTTTTGAGATAACCAATTCCTTCCAACGAAATATCTTCCGTATAAACAGTTCCGTCAAGCTTAAATGAAATGTGCTGACATTTGTTCTGAACTGAAAAATCGATTTCAGTGGTGTCTTTTCCTTTCAGAATTATTTTGCCATCGTAGCCAGATTTATATTGCGGAACTTCATCGCCTGTGAAGTATTTATTCAGCATATTTATTTCACCCGAAAAATTGCTTTTATAAATGCCTGTTACATAGCCGGTGCTGTCGGTAAAGCGAATCTCCATTGCCGATGTATGGTCAATAACATCAGCAAGTTTTGATTGCGAGCAACTGCTGATAAGGAAGGCAAGAAGAGCAAAAATTGAAATTCTCATAGGTGATTTTTGATTTCGGCAGCTAAGATAATTTAAATTCTATCTATTGATTTTTGAGAGCCGTTAACTTCTCAGGATAATTTGTAATAATTCCGTCAACGCCCCAACGCAGAAGCTTCTTCATCAGTTTTTCATCATTCACAGTCCACACATACATCTTTTGTCCGCGCTGCTGAAGTTTTTTTAAAATTCGTTTCCGTGCAAAACGATAATTAGGGTTTATTCCTGCTACTTCTTTAAATTGGTAAGCACTGCCGCTATGCACTTCTCCATCATGGTAAAGAGGCAAAGCGGGAACATTGCCTACCACTAATTTGTAAACCGGAACTGTTTTAGTCAGTTTCAACAAATTATTTACAGCAGTATCTTTAAACGATTGTAATTCACACCAGCTTTCGGCTCCATTACGTTTTATGCATTCCAGTGTTTTTTTTTCAATTCCTGGGTATACATCATTTCCTTCTTTTAGTTCAATCATAACTTTTGCTCTGCCGTTTACTGTGAACAATACTTCATCTAAAGTGGGTACACGCTCGTTTTTAAATTCAGGTTTAAACCAACTGCCGGCATCGGCTTTTTTTATTTCTTTCAATGTGTGATTTTTTATTTCACCCTTTAGGTCTGTAGTGCGGTCCAGTGTGTGGTCGTGAATAATAATCAATTCGCCATCGCTGCTAAGGTGGACATCCAGTTCCACCACCTCAGCGCCAAATCCAATTGCTTTGTTGAAAGAAGTAAGTGTGTTTTCAGGCGCGCTTCCCGAAGCACCGCGATGCGCGATATTGAGTGTTTTAGTTGTTTGAGCAAGTAGTTGATTTGACATTATTGCAGCAGATATAATAAATAGCCAACACTTCATCTTTGTAATTCTTAATACTTCATACATAATTCTCTTTTCTTTTCCCTTAATATTGCAGCGAATGAGGGCGAACAATAATAGGAAGAAATTATTAAAGCTGTTGGCTTTGCTGATAAAACTGGCAATTATTGTGGTTTCGTTCTGGTTTATTTACAAACAGATTTTTGTAAAGGAAGAGAATGTAGGCATAAGGCGTGGGCTCCTTGATTTTATTAATCTTCCCATTGATTACAGATTTTTTGCATTAGCTGCTTTACTCATGCCCTTAAACTGGGGACTGGAGGCGCTGAAATGGAAATTGCTTATTCAGCGGCTGGAGAAAATTTCTTATTTTAAATCATTAAAAGCTATTTTTTCGGGAGTAACGATAAGTGTGTTTACGCCCAACCGTATTGGTGAATACGGTGGAAGGGTTTTTCACCTTGAGAATGCAAATATTATTAAAGCCACCTTGCTCACTCTTGTGGGAAGTTATGCTCAATTACTGGTTACGCTTGTAACAGGTATTGTAAGTCTTGCTTTTTTTCTGCCGAGTTACGGAACTCCACCCGGATATTTTGGCCAGGCACAATACATTATTTTATATTCGTTGGGTCTGCTGCTGCTGGTTGCTTTTAATTATCTTTTTCTGAACACATCAGTAATTTCATCGTTGGTAGCCAGAATGAAATTTCTTGGGAAATACCGGGCTTACGGCAAGGTTTTCAGTTTTTATCAAAGTAAAGATTTGCTGAAAGTATTGTTGTTGAGCTATGGCAGATATGCCATTTTTGCTTTGCAGTTTTTTCTGTTGCTCCGCGTTTTTGATGTAACTGTTTCTTTTTTTCCTGCACTCATGATGATTTCAATGAGTTACCTGGTTATGACCATGATTCCCACTATTGCCATTACCGACTTTGCCGTGCGCGGTTCGGTGTCGTTGTACTTTATAGGGTTGCTCTCAACCAACGAGCCGGGTATACTTTCAGCATCTTTTGTGTTGTGGCTGATTAACCTTGCATTACCTGCTTTTATCGGAACATTTTTCGTTTTTAATCTTAACTTTTTCAGGCAGGATAAAGAATGAGTATAATCCTTTTCATTCTTTTCTTTGTGCTCATGTCGGCAGGTATATTATATGCAACGATGATGCTCGCTTTTACATTCAAATGGTTGTCACTTCCGGTTTTCAAATCAAAAGGTAAAACGCCTGAAACAACCATCACCGTTATTATTCCCGCACGAAATGAAGAAGAGCACATTGCGAAATGTTTGCAAAATGTGTTAGTGCAGAATTATCCTCATAATCTGATTGAAATTATTATTGTGGATGATAACTCAACTGACAATACTGCAATGTTGGTTGAAAAAATAATTGCTGAAAATACTGACAGAACAATTCGTTTGGTAAAACTAAAGGATGTAAGTGCAACAGCACTATTCAAAAAAAGAGCTATCACTGAAGCTGTTTCTGTTGCAAGAGGAAAACTGATTATCACAACCGATGCTGATTGCAGAATGGGAAGTAAATGGCTTGCAACTATTACTGAATATTATGAACTGCATCAAACAAAAATGTTGCTTTCACCTGTAACTTTTGCAGAAGAGAAATCTTTGTTTGAAAAGTTGCAGACACTCGAATTTATCGGTTATATTGGAGTTAGTGCAGCTGCAGTTGCAATGAAAAATCCGTTGATGTGCAACGGTGCTAATTTGGCTTATGAGCGCGAAGTATTTAATGCAGTTGGTGGTTATAAACACAATGATAATCTTGCTTCGGGTGATGATGTTTTTCTGATGTTGAAAATAAAAAAAATGTTTCCTGAAACAATTCATTTTTTGAAATCAAGAGAAGCAATTGTGGAAACGTTTGCTCAAAAAAGTATGAATGATTTTTTTCAGCAGCGCAAGCGTTGGCTTTCTAAGCGCCCCGGCTACAAAGACGTTTCTGTGATTGCAACAGCATTACTCGTTTATGCTTTTAACTTTTTTGTGTTACTTGGTTTTCTGCTTTCATTTTTTGTAGCAGGTAATTCGTTCATGATTTTATTCGGTCTGTTATTTTTATTGAAATGTTTTTCTGATTTTGTTTTTCTTTACCCTGTTGCAAAATTTTTCGGAAGAAGAGAATTGCTTTGGTGGTTTTTACCCGAACAGGTTTTGGTAATTGTATATGTTACGCTGATGGGAATAATCGGCAGCAACGGCAAATACAAATGGAAAGGAAGAGAATTGAAATAAATAATGACTAAAGAAAAAAGTACATCACTTTCACAACTTGCCTGGCAGCGTTTCAGGAAGAACGGAGTTGCCATGTTTAGTTCTTTTGTGGTTATTCTTAGTATTCTGATTGCTGCATTGGGTTATCTGATTATGCCGGATTCAACACCGAATGCTAATGAGCAGATTTTGGAAATTGCTGCGCAGAAGCCGGGATTTTCAGTAACAATTTTAAAAGCACCAAAATTTGAATATGTTGATAATACAGGTATTTTAACTAAAATAATTTCTGGGGCAGAACGGAATTGTTTTTCTGTTCCTGTTTTCAATCACAGGGTAGTTGGCGATACTTTATTGGTAGAAACTTACACAGGAGCAATACCCAATGATGGTGAACTGAAAAAGTATTTACTGAAAGATTTTCCTCAACCGATAGAATCGAATCTTACCGAACGCACATTTGTTTTCGGCACCGACCGTTTCGGCAGAGATATGTTAAGTCGCATGATATTAGGTACACGTATTTCACTGGCAGTTGGTTTTATTGCTGTTATTATTTCTTTATTAGTTGGTATTTCATTGGGTGCAATTGCCGGTTTTTTTCGCGGCTGGATTGACAATGTGGTAATGTGGTTTGTAACTGTAGTGTGGTCCATTCCTTTATTATTGTTAGTGATTGCAATCACACTAGTCATGGGTAAAGGCTTTTGGCAAGTGTTTGTTGCTGTAGGTCTGGCAATGTGGGTAGAAGTTGCACGTATTGTTCGGGGACAAATTCTCGGTATTCGTGAAAAAGAGTTTGTGGAAGCTTGTCGCGCCTTGGGTTTTTCGGGTTTCAGAACGGTGGTGAAACATATTTTGCCAAATATTATGGGCCCTGTGATTGTGATTTCGGCAGCCAACTTCGCTTCAGCTATATTGATTGAAGCAGGTTTGAGTTTTCTGGGTATTGGCGCGCAACCACCTATTCCAAGTTGGGGCGGTATGATTAAAGATCATTATGGATACATTATATTAGACAAAGTTTACCTTGCCTTTATTCCCGGAACAGCTATTCTTCTTATGGTTCTGGCTTTTACATTGGTTGGCAACGGCATTCGCGATGCCTTGGATGTAAAGGCTGACAATTAAATTCTGCCACAACTGACATCATCTCTTTCATTTTCTGACATCAACCTACCTGTGTCAGTATCCAAAATTCTGGCACAGATAAGCCAGAATTTATTTTCAGAAAAGAATAAAAATAACTGAAAGCATTGATTTTATTGGACTTTATAGCCTTCTGCCTTTCTAACCTTTTGACTTAATTAAAGTTTGGCACGGCACATTAGCACGGATATTGACTACTCCAAAACCGTCAAACAAAAACAAACAATTAACAAATCTTAAAAACACAAAACAATGCAAAACGAATTTAAAAAATTTCTTTACGCTGGAGTTGATTTAGCTGCAGCTGCCTCTGAAAAATTCCAAAAATCAGTAACAGAACTGGTTGAGAACGGAAAAATCTCTTCTTCTGAAGGTAAAAAACTAGTGGATGAATTCTTGGAAAAAACTGAAAAAAGAAAAGAAGAATTTGAAACCAAATTCAACGAGTTGAAAAACAAAGTTGGTTTTTCTAAACAAACTGAAGAAGAACAATTAGATGGTCTTCGCAAACAAGTAGCTGACCTTGAAGCTAAAGTTAAAGCTGAAAAACACGCTACTAAAACTGCAAAAGCTACAGCTTAAATTAAGCAAAGGTTTTTAATGGTAAAGAAGGACGGGATACCCCGTCCTTCTTTTTTTATGTTATGCCAACGTTAAAAATATGTGCAATCGCCTGTTAATGTGATTATTATTTTCATTATTTTTGTTTTCTGATATGCAAATGACATTTACAAGCAAGTTGTCTTTTCTAAAGAATAGTGGGCTTAGCCTTCTATTACTGCTTATATTTCTTTATCAGAATACACAAGCTCAATCACTCATCTTTGCAGGGAATGATACGGTGGTTTGTTCTAACTCGCCAATTACTCTTACTGCAATAACACAAGGGGAACTGGGTACAAGCGTTACACTTTCAGATGACCAGTATACAGGAGTTGTTCCCATAGGATTTACTTTCAATTATTTTGATGTTGATTATACTCAATGTCTTATCTCATCTAACAACTACATTACATTTAATACCGGAAGCGCAGGCGGTTATTCACCCTGGAGTATTCCCGGTGCTATCCCCGGAAATGGTGTTGCTGAGTTATATAACTCAATAATGGGGCCATGGCAGGATATATTGCCACCAAGTGGAGGAGCTGTTCGCTACGCTATGTTTGGAACAGCACCTAACAGGATTTTTGTAACATCATTTTGTTCGGTTGCTATGTTCTCGTGTACCAGTCTTTTCTTTACAAGTCAGATAAAAATATTTGAAGGAACTAACGAGATTGAAACGCATATCGGAAGTAAACCTATTTGTGCAGCATGGAACTCAGGTCAGGCTATTCACGGCATTCAAGATGCAGCGGGCGCAACCGCTTTTGTTGTTCCCGGAAGAAATGCACCAACCCAATGGTCGGCAACGGCAGATGGTTATAAGTTTACGCCAACAGGCCCCAACACTTACTCGATGACTCCCATTCCTTTTAATCCTTCAAATATAGTGAGCATAGGAAGTGGAGCTACCGTTGAATGGACTTTACTTAACGGGACTCCTGTTGGAACTGGTTTTAGTATTGTTGTTCAGCCTACACAACCAACTTATTATGTTGCTTCTGTTGAATTTGAGTGCAGTAACTTAGTTTATTCTGATACAGTTCTGGTTGGCATTTCCAATACAACACTTACCTCATCCTCAACGGATGTGTTGTGCAATGGCGGCAATACAGGTACTGCATTGGCAGAGGTTACCAGCACATTTGACCCCTTTAATTATGTGTGGGAAAATTCAGCAGGTACAGTTCTCAGAACTATGAACGGAGTAAATGCAACTGAAGACAGCATTTCAGGATTAGTTGCAGGAAACTATACGGTTGAAATGACCGACAGTATGGGATGTGTTCTTACAGAGGTAATTGTTATTGATGAGCCTACTGCAATTGCAGTAGATACTTCGCATACCGATATACTTTGTAACGGAGAAACTAATGGAACTGCAAGTGTTGTTGTAAGCGGAGGAACTCCTGCTTATGCTGTTGATTGGAATGACCCTTTGCAGCAGACAGGAAATAATGCAAGTAATCTTGCCCCGGGAAATTATACTGCAACTGTTACTGATGATAAGGGCTGCATTTTTGAGCAGGATTTTATAATTCTTCAACCTACACCATTGGTGCTTGTTGCTACTTCGGTTACCGATACCTGCGAGCAGGGAAAAGGTACTGCAACAGTTGCAGTTTCAGGAGGAACTGCAACTTACAATTATTCATGGAGGCCAATTTCAGGTAATGATTCTATTTTAACAGGATTGCTGAAAGGATCTTATAGTGTTATTGTTACTGACGATAACGGATGTGTAGACTCAGCAAAAACAAGTGTTGGAAATATTCCTTCACCGATTGCAGATTTCGAATTTACTATTCAACCTGATGATATTTTTAAACCGTTGGTTTTCTTCGATAATGAATCGGAAGATGCCAATACTTACTTATGGGACTTTGGTGATGAGTGGAATGGAACGTCAACAGATACCAACCCCAGTTATCGCTATGATACAGCGAGAACATTCCCTGTTATACTTCTTGCTTACGGGCAGTATCCGGGTTGCGTGGATACCGCAATTCATTTTGTTACCATAAATCCGGTTTATACTTTTTATATTCCAAATGCTTTTACTCCGGGAAGTGTGGATGAGTTGAATGACACCTTTGGTCCTGTTGGAAATGCATATGATGTTGACAGCTATTATATGACCATTTATGACCGCTGGGGTAGTCTTATTTATCAGACCAGTGACTTTGTAAACGGCAAATGGGACGGGCAATCGCATCGCGACAAACACCCTGCACCTGATGGCGTTTATGTTTACCGCATTGACATAAAAACCTTCTCCGGTTTCGATAATCATAAATACGTAGGAACTGTTGCGCTCATTCGTCAGCGCTGATTTTTTGAGATGACCCCTGATTATTGTCGTGAACGAATGAATGCGCTGAATTGCTGCATTCTTATCCCTACTTACAACAACGCACAAACACTTGAAAAGGTAATCAATGATGTGGCAGAATACACTGCCAGCATAATTGTTGTGAATGACGGCAGCACCGATTCAACCAATCATATTCTTGCAAAGTTTGATAACATTCATGTTGTCTCTTACCTGAAAAATAAGGGAAAAGGCTTTGCCCTGCGCACTGGTTTTGAAGCAGCACGCAAAAAGGGTTTTGATTATGTAATCACCATTGATTCGGACGGACAACACTTTGCAAATGATATTCCGGTGTTTGTTGAAAAACTGGAAACAGAAAAAAAATCTATCATCATTGGTGCGCGAAACATGAAACAGGAATCGGTTCCGGGTAAAAGTAATTTCGGAAATAAGTTTTCTAATTTCTGGTTTAAGTTCAATACAGGAATTGCTCTTCCCGACACACAAAGCGGTTACAGATTGTATCCTGTTAAATTACTGGAGGGCATCAATTTTATTACTCCTAAATACGAGTTTGAAGTAGAGGTAATAGTGCGTGCAGCGTGGAAAGGCATTGGTGTAATTGCCGTTCCGGTAAAGGTTTATTACCCACCTGCCGAGGAGCGTATCAGTCATTTTCGTCCTGTGCCGGATTTCAGCAGAGTGAGTGTGCTCAATACGTTTCTTGTTCTGATTGCCGTGCTTTACATCAAGCCCCGCGATTTTTTCAAACGATTAGTGAAAACCAATTTCAGAACCTTTGTTCGCGAACATTTTCTTAATTCTACCGAACCCGATTCGATAAAAATATTTTCGGTGATGCTTGGTTTTTTTATGGGCATCGCACCTTTCTGGGGCTACCAGATGCTGTTGTGTCTTGCCATTGCGCATGTGTTGAAACTGAATAAAGCTATCTCCATTCTT
>CANKAM010000037.1 GCA_947479755.1 Bacteroidota bacterium | reverse complement strand
CGGAAATGATGGAGCAACTGGCGCACAGGGAATACAAGGAGTAGCTGGTGCCACAGGCGCACAAGGAATACAAGGAGTAGCAGGAAATGATGGAGCAACTGGCGCACAAGGAGTAGCAGGAGCAACAGGAGCACAAGGAATACAAGGAGTAGCCGGAAATGATGGAGCAACAGGCGCACAGGGAATACAAGGTGTAGCTGGACCAACTGGAGCACAAGGAATACAAGGAGTAGCCGGAAATGATGGAGCAACAGGCGCACAGGGAGTAGCAGGAGCAACTGGTGCTCAGGGAATACAAGGAGTGGCTGGTGCCACAGGCGCACAAGGGATACAAGGAGTAGCTGGAAATGATGGAGCAACGGGAGCACAAGGACCACAGGGTCCTGCCGGAGCTCAGGGTCCTGCCGGTCCGCAGGGAGCACAAGGTCCACAAGGTAATACCGGAGCAACGGGGCCTGCAGGACCTGTAGGATGCAACACTGCTAATAGAATTATTAAATCAAACGGAACTTCAGCAGTTTGTAGCTCTATTTTATATGAGAACGGAGGTACATTAAATATTTCACAAACAGCATCAACAACAGGGGTGCTTGACGCGCTTGGCGCAGGAACATTTGGAAATGGAACATACAGAGCACGTGTTGGTTGGTACTCAGGAGCAGATCCTGTTGTAGCTCCATCAGCAGACCTATGGGGACTTTGCGGAACATTTAACGAATCATGGTGGGAGGTAAATACATGGAATTTCTATGTGTATTCTCAGCGTGAGAAAAAACGTGATTTATCACCTGTAAATGGAGAGTTAATGGACTTGGTTTGGAATGACATTGATAAACTAACACCTTATTTTTATAAATTTAAAGCAGAAGAAGATATTTTAGATCCTTCCAATCCTTCAAGCAAATACAGAGCACAAATGAGAATGGGAGTGATGTTGGATGAAGTACCTGATTATATTAAAGATAAAACCTTTACCCACCTGGATTTATATGGTTTTGCTGCACTTACAATGGCTGGTTTGAAAGGGCTTAAATCAGAAGTTGAGGAAATCAAATCATCTGTTTCAAATGGTAATGGGCTTAAAAAAATTAATGAATTTGGTTCAGCAACAATTAATGGTACTTCAATGGTTGTTAACTTGCCAATTGAATTTATTGAAATGCTTAATGGAGAAGTGCCTATAATTATGCTTACTGCTTCTGACCCTGAAATTATTGTAAGTGTTACAAAAAAATCAACAAATTCATTTACTATAACCACCTCAAAATCTGTCTCTAATTTAAACGTAGATTGGTCAGCGTATGCAAAAGTTTCATATCAACATCAAGTTTTAGGAAGTAAATTAGAGGATGTTAAAGGCCAGCTTTATACTGAGGATTCAGAGGAAGAATACATAAGAAATATTTTTAAGAAAACTTCTTTTCAAGAGAATGCATCTGATTATATTACCCCTAATAGTACCGATTATAAAATAAAAAAATAATTTTAAAAATGAAAAAAAGCATATCACTTTTAACCGTAGCAATTTTTCTGGGAGTTTCAGTAAATGCGCAAGACAACATGGGTGTTGGAACCTTATCACCAAACCCAAGTGCAATTTTAGATTTATCAGCTACTGACAAAGGATTTCTTGCACCAAGAATGACAACAGTTGACAGGTTGCTTATTCCAAGCCCTGCAACCGGTCTTTTAGTTTATGATACAAACGTTGATCAGTTCTGGTATTTTGACGGAACAGTTTGGGTTCAGGCAATAGGTCCGCAAGGTCCACAAGGTCCTGCCGGTGTAAACGGATTACAAGGCGCAACCGGTCCTGCCGGAGTTGATGGATTGCAAGGTCCAACAGGTCCTGCGGGAGCAAACGGAGCACCCGGAGCAACAGGCCCTGCAGGTTTGGCAGGTGCACAAGGTACTCCCGGACCAGCCGGACTTAACGGAGCTAACGGAGCAACAGGTCCTGCAGGTTTACAAGGTCCAACAGGTCCGCAAGGTGTTGTTGGTGCAAACGGAGCAGTTGGTCCAACAGGTCCGCAAGGACAACCCGGAAGTAACGGAGCACAAGGTCCGACAGGAGCACAAGGAATTCAGGGATTACCCGGACAAAACGGAGCAGATGGTCAGGATGGAGCAACAGGTCCTCAAGGTCCAACAGGAGCACAAGGTCCAACAGGAGCAACAGGTTTAGCAGGTGCTGATGGACAAGACGGAGCAACAGGTTCTGTTGGTCCAACAGGTCCGGAAGGTCCAATAGGTTCTGCAGGTCCGCAAGGTGTTGCAGGTGCACAGGGACAGCAAGGTCCTCAGGGTAACCAGGGAGTTGCAGGAGCAACAGGCGCTACCGGATCACAAGGAATACAAGGACCTCCGGGAACAAACGGAACAAATGGACAAAATGGTGCAGTAGGAGCAACAGGCCCCACAGGAGCAACAGGTCCACAGGGTAATGCCGGTGCAAATGGATTAAACGGAGCAACAGGTGCGCAAGGTCCTGCAGGAGCTCAGGGAGCACAGGGTATTCAAGGTCCAACAGGTCCTGCCGGACCTGTGAATCAACACACAGCATATGATAGTAATGCTTCGAATTGGTCAACAGGAACAAATGGAGCATGGGTAAACTCAGATTGTGCGGTAACACTTACAACAACAGGTAGTAACAATGTTTATCTTTCTGCAACAATGAGTACAATAGGCTATGCAGATTTAATAGGTTATAGGATAATGAGAGATGGTACCACTTTCGTTTCAGGTGGTTTTATGGAGGCATATACAATTGCATTATTTGCTGCCCGTTGGACATGGGCAATAACAGGGATGGATCCTAATCCACCTGCCGGCTCACACACATACACTGTTCAAGCATACCAAAGTGATGGTGGTACCGCTACATATATAGTTGAGTCTTACATGCAAGGTTTGGAAATTAACGATTAATACAATTTATAATCATGAAAAAAATGAAATATATTTCAGCAATAATTCTTTCTTTAGTATTATTTTGCGTTTCGGTAAATGCACAATCAACCTTTTCAAGTGCCGAAAAACTTGATTTAGCCATTGCACAAAGAATGGATACTAAAACCATGGAAGGCGTTCAACTTGGCACCTTAATGTGTCAGGATGAAAAGGGAAAAATGATAATTTGCTCAGGTAATGAATTTGAGAAAATTCTTGGCTTTGCAACTAACGTTCCTTATGTAACAGTGAACAAACCGCAAAATGCAACTGATAAAAAAGATGAGTTTTCTGCATTTGCTTCAGGAGCAATAAAAAAAGGCGATTATGTAACTGCCGGTAAAAACGGAACTGTTATTCGTTGCGAAAAGTCTGATTTTCCTTATGGAGTTGCGATGGAAGATGCAATTTCTGATGGACAAAAAATCATTGTAAAAATACTTGGTAACAGAAGATAATCTTTTTAGATTTACACCTTTCAATTTCAGAACTATGAAAAATAATTACACACTAAAATTTGGCAACATTATAAAAGCATCTGCTTTTACACTTCTTACGTTTGCTGCTTCAACTGTGTCTGCACAATTAGTTTATAATAATGGCGCTCTTGTTGGTATTCAGCCAACCTGCGTTGTAATTGTTAAAACAAACTCATTGCAGAATGCATCGGGCGAAATCCATAACGGAGGCAGGATAACCATTGAAGGTGATTACATCAATGATGATATCACTACAGGTAATAATACCAGCAGCGTTTTTAACATTGAAGGTAACTGGGTAAACAACGGAACATTTACTGCAGACCAAAGTCAGGTAAATCTTTACGGTGCTAACCAGTTTATTGGCGGAACTAACCAAAGCGCATTTTATGATTTAGTCCTTAACGGTTCAGGAGTGAAGAGTTTGAACATCAATTCTAGCGTTTCAAATACACTTAACCTGAATGCGTTTGAGTTGGCAACTAACGCCAACACCATGAACATTCTTAATACATCAACTGCTGCAGTTACCTTTTCAACAGGTTTTGTAAGCAGCCTTGGAAGCGGAAGATTAGCCTGGAATACTAACAGTTCAGGTTCTTATTTATTTCCTGTAGGCTCAAGTGTTGGAACATTCCGTTACCGCCCGGTAACTGTTAATCCCGGAAACACTTCGGCCCACACGTTTGCAGTTAGAATGGCAAACGTTGATGCAACAACTGAAGGCTATGACAGAAGTATTGCAGAAACAGGTATTTGTTCAATCAATCCTAACTACTATCACCTGATTGAAAGAACAAGCGGAACTGCTGCAGCCGATTTAACACTTACTTACAATCCTATTGCTGATGGCAACTGGGATGATAATGCGCACTGGCAAACTATTCCGGAATGGCAAAGAATGCTTAGCCCTGTAACAGGAGTAAGCGGAAGTTTAAATACAGTTAAAACTCTTGGCTGGAATAACTTTTCTCAACCGGCATTTGGTTTGGCAAGAAATGCACCTACGTCAAGTTTCACAGGATTGCCTGCAAGTGTATGTCAGAACGGAGGAAACTCTGTGTTGACAGGAACTCCGGCTGGTGGTCAGTTTAGCGGATCAGGAATTACAGGAAGCACATTTAATCCTGCAAACCTTTCTGCCGGAACGTATGACATCACGTACACTTACACTAACCTTAACGGATGTCAGGGTGTGTCAACACAACAAGTTACTGTGGGTACAAACCCTGTTGCAGATGTAACAACAAGCGGACCAACAGATTTTTGTGATGGAGCAAGCGTTACATTAGATGCAGGTGCAGGTTACGGAAGCTACCTTTGGAGCAATGGTGCAACAACTCAAACCATCAGCGTTCAGGTTTCAGGAACATACACAGTTACAGTATCAAGCAATCAAGGCTGTAGCGGAAATGCTAGTTCAACTCCAATTGTTGTGAATGTATATCCTGGAATTTTTGCAACAGTTACTGCTAACGGAAATAACCTGACTTCAAGTCTTGCTTTAACTTACCAATGGTATTTTAATGGAAATCCTATTTCCGGTGCAACAAATCAGGTTTATACTGCAACAGAAAGTGGTAACTACAGTGTATTTATTACGGATGCTAACGGATGCTCTGATATGTCATCAATCGTTGAGTTCAGCGTTGGTATCAATGATAATATTTATACTGAAAATCTGGAGTTGTTTCCTAATCCTGGAAGCGGAGTATTTACTGTTCGCGGTCAGTTTAATCAGAATGTTGATTTATTCCTGAATGTTACAAACGTATTAGGGCAACAACTGATGTCTGATGAAATAATCAAAAATACTGCATCACTTTCACGTACTGTCAACATTGACGAATTTGCAAACGGTGTTTACTTTGTAAGAGTTCGTATCAATGATGAAGTGGAACATGTATTCCGTTACATTAAAAACTAAGAAATCTATCTTCTAAAAAAAAGGCGCGCCACATGGCGCGCCTTTTTTGTTTCTTTGCACCGTGCAAGACGAAACTATCAGCGAGAGGAAAAAGATAATTAACAGTTTTTTTATTCCTGTTCTGTTTGTTGTTATTATGTGGGTGGTAAAGCTTCTGGAAGTTTTTACACATTCAGATTTTGCTCCATTCGGGCTTACCACAGGTGAACTTCAAGGCTTAAAAGGAATTTTTACCATGCCTTTTCTTCATGGTGATTTTAAACACCTGAGTGGTAATTCAGTTCCCATGCTTATTCTCGGTTCGTTGCTCTACTATTTTTACAACAGAGTTGCAGGTACTGTTCTGCTCTGGGTTTGGTTTGCAGGAACTTCGTGGTTATGGTTTGTAGGCCATCCGGGCATAACGCACATTGGCGCAAGCGGTGTTGTTTACGGACTTGCAACGTTTCTTTTCTTTATGGGCGTTATTCGCAGAGAATATCGCTCTATGGTAATTTCCCTGTTAGTGATATTTCTTTACGGCAGTATTTTCTGGGGTATTTTCCCCATTTACAAAGGCGTTTCATGGGAGGGACATTTGTATGGAGCAATTGCCGGTTTAGTTGCTGCTATTTATTTCCGCAAAGAAGGTCCGCCAAAAATTGTTTACGAATGGGAAAATGAAGAGCTCGTTGATGAAGTAATTGAGGAGCAACCCACAGATACTAATTCAGATAATACCAATCCGAAAATCAAGATTAATATTATTTATAAACCAACAGAACCTCCGGAAAACAATTCACCCAACAAATGAAAAACAGAATTATTGCATTCACTCTTTTTGCCTGTATAGGAATTACTGCAGAGATATTTTTCACATCATTTTATGACAACATCACTTCAGTTATGGAGGGTGGAACGTGGGATTGGTCGCTGTCGGGAAATTCCTATGTATGGATGTTTTTTATTTACGGACCGGCATCTTTTCTGATTCCGTTTGTGATGGATAAAATGGTTAAAATACCACTACTGGTAAGATTAGTAGTTTATTCAATTGGCATATTCGCAGTAGAATTTGCAAGCGGATTTCTGTTAGATAAACTAACAGGTGCATGCCCATGGGAATATAAAACAGGCTTGCACATTATGGGCTACATCCGTCTGGATTACCTGCCTGCGTGGATGGGCTTTTCTTTTCTGCTTGAAAAACTGGTGGTAATTTTCAGAGAACTAAAACTAATTCCTAAAGCTGCTAAACCTTAGGTATTCAGCATCACCGGCATCACCAGCATCAGAATTTCTTCACCGTCTTCAATCTTTTCAACGGGTAATAAAATTCCTGCGCGGTTGGGTGCCGACATTTCAATCATCACATTTTCACTCTCCAGATTAGCAAGCATTTCAATCAGGAACTTGCTGTTGAAACCAATTTCCATATCCTCGCCTGTAAACTGGCAGGTAAGTCTTTCCGTTGCTTCGTTTGCAAAGTCAAGATCTTCGGCAGAAAGATTTAATTCGCTTCCTGAAATTTTCAATCGTACCTGATGCGTTGTTTTGTTTGAGAAAATTGAAACACGTTTGATAGAGTTCAGCAATGAACTGCGGTCAACCGTAAGTTTGTTAGGATTGCTTTTGGGAATAACCGCATCGTAGTTTGGATATTTACCTTCAATCAAGCGGCAAATAAGGTTGGTGTTATCAAAGGTGAATGATGCGTTAGTTTCGTTGTATTCAATTTCCACATCCGACACAAGTAGCGCCAGAGTGTTTTTCAAAAGGTTCAATGGTTTCTTTGGCAGAATAAACGAAGCTGCTTTTGGTGCTTTTGCATCTGTGCGTTTGTAGCGCACTAATTTATGTGCATCGGTTGCAACAAAGGTTAACGCATCTTCAGATAACTGAAAAAATACGCCAGACATTACGGGGCGCAATTCATCATTGCCTGTAGCAAAAATAGTTTTGCCAATTGCACGGTTAATCACATGCGCAGGAATTGACAATTTTGAAGCGCCATCAATCTTTGGATTTTTAGGAAACTCATTTCCGTTTTGTCCGCTCAGTTTATATTTTCCGTAGTCAGAACTTATTTCAATTCCAAAAGTCTCAGCGTTGATATTGAAAGTAATAGGATGATCGGGTAATGATTTTAAAATATCCAGCAACAGTTTTGCAGGAATAGCAACCGAACCACCTTTGTCGGCTTTCTCCAGTTCAAGTGAAGTGCTCATAGTTGTTTCCAGGTCAGAACCTGAAATCTGCAACCTGTTTTTATTTATTTCAAAAAGAAAATTATCCAGAATGGGAAGCGTGTTGCTTGAGTTAAGCACACCGCTTATGCTTTGTAAATTTTTTAACAGAACCGAGCTTGATACTATGAATTTCATTTTACCGTGTTTATAGTTTTTTTAAGGTTCACAAATATATATTTTCATTCAGGCTGGCATTAAAAATTAATCATTAATTTTTCAACAAGTTTTACAAGTTTTCTACAGCACTTAAATTGCCTGCGTTAAAATTAATTACAAAAAAACGTTTTGGTTGTTATTTTTTTAATTTTGCTCAAACTTAAACCAATGAGTACCATGGAAGAATTTGATAGCCATAAGAAAGAAGAGATTTTCTCAAAGTCAGTAAGAGCAGGCAAAAGGACGTATTTCTTTGATGTGAAAGCAACCAAAGGAAACGACTATTTTCTTACCATTACCGAAAGTAAAAAACGCTTTAATGATGACGGAACGTTCACTTATCAGAAGCATAAAATCTTTCTGTACAAAGAAGATTTTGATAAATTTAATGAAGGTTTGAAAGAGGTGTTTGATTTTATACAAAAAGAACAACCATATACAGCGCCTCCTGAAACAGAAGAAACAACTGCTTCTGAAAAGCCGTCAGATAAAAGCGGTTCATTCACAGACGTAGAGTTTGAAGACTTAAAATAATCATACATAATTAAAGTTAAAAAAGCCACGCTGAGAAGTGTGGCTTTTTTGTTTTATTAAAACAAAAAGTCCCGTCTCGCCTTAGGCGTGACAGGACTTTTATCCAGTCGGGGTGGCGGGATTTGAACAATTCTCATATCAGGCTGAATATCATCATGTTTTCTTGTTCTTGCAATCACAGGTAACCGAATAGGTAACCGAGCAATCAGATGCAAATGTAATGAAACTTGATTATTGTGACTACTTTTGAAGTTACATAATTAAAATTATGCCTAAAAAAAGTCCAGCCAAGAATAAGTTACCCGAAATAATTAAGGCGTCAGATTTTGAAATTGATGTAGGCAATATATTAGTTGCCGAGGGTCCTTATATTTTTGAAGGTTATCGTAACAACCCCCATCTAAAACAACAAATCTACACTATCGTTCATAATCTATCATTTAAACGGAATCTTGGTGTGCCAATAATACAATTTTTAAAAAATAATCATTACACAGATAATCAAATTAAAAAATATTTATCATTTAACCCCAAAACTATATCTGAAACGAAGGAATATCTTGACTTCCAAGATAATTTAGCAGAGAAAATAAGAAGTAACGGTTACATGCCAGGAATTATAGTAGGAAAGGTGTATTCACTTTTCCCAGATATTCAACTTACTCCAAAAGATAATGATTTTCCTCTATTTTTCTCTTTAAAGTTAAAGCAGTATAATTTACATGAAATTGACGACTACCTCCAATATCATTTTACAAATAATTTTAGTAGTGATATTAAAAAGTTTAAGCGGTTCTTAGAGTTATGTCTGCGGCAGCACAAATTATTAATTCAGAACGATACTTCTGAAACAGTAACTGATTGGATTGTTGAAAATAATTCGTCTGTAAACACTGTAATATCAAGTCCTCCTCCAATATCAAGTCCTCCACTAAAAGCAAAAGACAGCAAAATTTTTGTGACACCTTTTAAATGGAAGGGAACTATCGCACAAAGACTGGCGCTTTGTAAGGAAATGCAAAGTGATGATGTTAAGTTGATAGATGAGATAGGCATCCATGAATTTAGTATGATATTCAGTGCAAATCCACTACCATTTAAGGAAATAGAGCAACGGATAGCATGGATTGATATTTACATTAGGACTAATAAATCAAATCTGAAATCATTATTTAGGTTTTTATATTTTCTCAAAGAATTGGGTCTTTTGTCTGATGATGATTTTATTACCAAAAGCCATACTAATAACCTGTATTCAAAAATTGAATATTTTTTTGAAGATGTATATGGAAGGCAATTTGAAAATATTAAAGGGGCTAATCCATTCTTAAAATTAACAGGAGATGAAATAAAAAATTATCAATACCCTGATAGTTTTTATAAAATAAAAGACAAGCTTTCTCCTTCCTGATAAGTTAACTGCAAAGCCTCCTTTTCTCGCTTATTTTTAAGATTACTATTACTATTTGACCAAATAGTAATTCTAAAAAATTGTCCTTTCCCTTCATTGGCGGTAGTTTAGTGCCCAAAATCAGCACATACTATGAACATCGCAACATTAGACGACCTTAATTCAATGAAGGAAGAAATCCTTTCGCACTTAAATAAATTGAGTGAGCAGATAACCATGAAAAAAGCCGAAGATGAATGGCTCACAACAGAAGAGGTAAAGGAAAGATATAAAGTGAAATCAACCACCACGATTTCAAAACTGTTAAAGCCAAGTAAAATGGGCGGAAAAAATATTTTCAAAAAATCCGAAATCGAACAAATGCTGGCAGCTAAAAAATAAACATCCAATAATAGAAACCAATCAATCAATTATATACAAACAACAATTAAAATCAAACAAAATGAGAAAAGCAGAATTCAATGTGCCATCTGAAGTGATGGTAGCGTTTGCCGAAGAACTGGTAAACAGCAATCTTAACAACACCATTACTGGTGTAAGTGAAGATGAAATCACCATCGAGGTCGAATACGACAAAGAGGAAAGTCGTGAAGTTGACAAGCTCGAAGAAATTCTTGATAACCTCCGGGACGAGGAAGAAGAGTAGGGTGGTAGTGGTAACAAAAAAGCGGTCAGGGTTATCCTGACCGCTTTTTTGTTCTCTTAATTATCCGTTTTACACATAATAACACGTTTGCACACGTTTGTAATAAATAAAATCACCAGCCATGAACAAAACTAAAATATGCCAGCAATGTCAACAGACCTTTATTCCTAAACGAAGTGATGCCGTATTCTGCGGTGATACCTGCCGATGGAATAACTGGCGCGAAAAGAATCCGGCAAAGGTAGTGGCTAAACAACCGTCTGCTGAAGTAAAACAAGAGAATAATTTATCTCAAACGCTACGGGGTGTTGCAGGGGATGAACCAGTAAAAAAATCAATATTCTCACCCCTTTCAGAAATAGATAAAAAAGCAGAAAAACCAAATTTTGTTCTTAAAGATGTTCAGGTAGAAACAGAGGCTTACAAGCAAGCAAAAGCCAAATTAGACCAGCAACACACGTTTGTCAAACGTGTGTCGGATGCTTTAAACGTTTGTAACGAGCAACTAAAGGGGCTGCAAAACGGGAACATGGGTTTGCTCCCCATAACTGCGACTGCCGCAGCTGGATACATAGGAAACAAACAAAGCAAGGGCGACCCCATGACAACATTATTGAGCGGTTTGGTTGGTTTTGGTATAGGCAAATTTGCAGATGCCGTCTTGTTTGAAGAAGACAGGGAAAAGCAAAAGCAAAAAAGCATTGCACTATTAAATGAAAAGAGAACTGTATTGGAAACCCAGCTTGCCGAAGCAAAAAAAGCTTTGGAACAAGCTACCCTTTATCTGAAAGGTATTACAAGATATGAAACCAAGCAAATAAAGGAACCTGTTGTTCAGTTCTCAAATGTCTGGGGCAAGCCGTTTACTTTATCTAAAACTCAATCACTTAATGTTAATAAAAGCGAAAACAAAACTTTGGGTGATGTAAAACCACCAACTATTAAAACCACCGACAAGGTTATCAGCAGTAAAGAATTGAAATCAATGGACTATAAAAGTTTGAACTTTCAGAACAGATGGAATGATTTTTTCGGACTGCCTTCTGTTGAGTTTAGTTTAGCGGTGCATGGAAAGCCGGGGGAGGGGAAATCTACCTTCTGCTTACAATTTGCACAATATCTTGCAGAAAACTTTGGTATGGTTGTCTTTATCAGCGGAGAAGAAGGTTTTTCAAAGACCTTGCGCGACAAAGTAATATACATCAATGCCGACAGTTCCTTTCTGTTTTTTGCTAACTATAAAAACTACGAGGAAATAAAAGATAAACTCGAAAATAAGTTTCATTTCATCTTTCTTGACAGTTTGGATACGCTGAAAATTGACGCGATGCGACTGAGGGAATTACGGGAGCTATTTCCGAACTCTGCGTTTATCACCATTTCCCAATCCACAAAAGAAGGGCAGATGCGTGGCTCAAATGAAATTGTTCACGATGCAGATATTACGGTAAAAGTTGAAAACGGGGTTGCTATAACTACAAAGAACCGTTTTAAGGAAAGGGATATGCGGTTTAATGTATTTCCCTGATTTCGTTGACTTATAGAATGGTAAACTTGCCAAAACTATAAAACCCTGTTGATTAAAACAGTCTGGTTTGTATTTCCTTTTTCGGGTGAAATGTTCCGATAATGATGAAGGGGTTTCTTGCTACAAAATGATTCACAAAAGTTGTTCCGAGAAAGAAATACAAGTCTTTTGTTTTTGCAAAGTCATCAAAGTATTTTTTTGCTACATCAGCACAGGCTTTTGCTTCATTCCCTTCATACTTTTTCACCATAGTCCAATACAACGCACCTATTTCCCAATCTTCAATCATCATGGTGCTTTCCGTTCCTTCATCATCAGCAAACGTGTAGGAAAACTTATAGGGGATTTTTCTCACTATCTCAAAGTCATCTCCTTTTTTCTCAAACAAATTAATCTGCTTTAACTGGTCTAATTTCTCTTTGCTCCATTCTCTCTCAACTGGTTTAATTAAAAACTTTTTGATGACGGAAGGTTTGAAAACAGCTAATGATGTAGTGATTTTCTTGTCTTTTGCTTCTGCAATAAGTTTTGTAAGATTTGTGTAAACATTTTTTAAAGCAAATTCTTTTCGCTCGCTCCAAGTGTCTGATGGCTTTATATGACCAACTACGGTTACTTCGGTATCAATTGTTTTTGGGCGGTAACTTTCACGCCTGAAATCTTTGGTATTTTTAACCAAGTCCAATTCTATCCAGTCGTATTTTTTGTATTGTGAAGCATAATCTAATTTCCTAAATGGTATCGGGTAAACCCTTATCCATGTTCCATCTTCACGAAAACCCGCAGTGCAAACCAACTCATCATACTTGGCTGAGAGTGTAGGATAGGTTTTAACTGCGATTAAAACTTTGGTCAATGCCATTCTTAAATATGTTTTACTTGATACTCAAAGTCAGGGAGTGCTTCAATGGCTTCAGCTAAATGCTTACGGTGGCACTGGCAAATGTTAGCTTCAAAACAAGTTAGCGCAATGCGCTTGTGTTGTTTTAAAAGGTTAAGAATTTTAGTTTGGGTATTTACTGTTTTGGTCAGGTTGCCTGTGCGGTAAGAGGTAAACAGTTTATCATAATCATTTTGCGAGTTCAATTCCTGTCGTTGGTTTGATTGTATCCCTACTTCGGGGAAGTGCATATACTGTATGTCTAAGCTCCCACAATATTTTACCAACTGACTTTTACTAAAACCGTATTTCATGCTTAAAGGGTTGTTGCGAACATCTACCAACACTTTTACATCGTTTTTTAGTAGGCGAACCAAGTATTCTTCCAACGAAATTCCTTCGTAGCCAATAGTAAACAGGATTGTTTGTCTGCTTTGGGGTTTGCTTGCATTTACTTTATCAAGTTCGGGTTTGGTTAAAATACTTGCGGCTTTTACACTGTTGATGGCATAAAACGGGTAGTTCAGGTAGGTGTGCTTCATCAAGCCGTCAGCACTCATTTTTCCGTAATTGGTTTTTACTTCCAACAAAAACTTTTTGTCGTCAGGTTTTAGTTGTTTGAAGTAATCTGTTTTATCTTTTTTCTCAAAATGCTTATCATCTTCTGCTAAAAAGCCCCTTGTTACCATTGCTGTCATATCTGCATTAGCAGAGTAGGAGTAGCAGCCAAAGCGGTAAGGAATAAAATCATACTCGGTTTTTGCTTGCCGTTGCGTAAAAAGGAAAAGCAATTTCTGCAAACTGATTTTATCCAGCTTGTCTTCAAATAATTGTAGTAAAGCCAGTATTATTTTTCTCCTGTAAAACATGAGGCAAAGATAGGGCTTTGCAAATTCGTTTGAAGTGGAATGCAGAATTCTATTAACGGTGGATTGTCAATATAGAATCAAGTTCCTGGGTTTTGGAAAAGTGCATTTATCGTCATTTGTATTGCCTTTGTGGCATTGGCTTCAAGCTCTTTTTGATTGTTGAACCATGTGTTTGTTTCCAGTGAAGGATTTTCAAGGTTTAAATGAACATAGCTATTTCTAAGTTTCCTCAACCAGTTAATATCTTGCCCTTCATAATAAGTGTCTAATAATTTTGCTGTTTTTATATTATTATCCATTGCCTCGGTTTCTCTTAAATGGGCATCAATTACAGAAACTGCCATCACAACTACTGAAATCCAAGCGCCTGTGCAATATGCTCTCTGCATATCCATAAACAATGCTGTTGCATGGTCGCTTACGAAGTAACTCATTCCAATTTCTGCTTCTTCAAGTTTCTTCTCAACCCAATTTTGCCTTTCAGCCCAAAGTTCCTGCGTTGTATTTTCAAATAAATCTTCCATTTAAAATTTCTTAACCCCAAAGATTTACTGTTTTTGCGTCAAATACTCTCAATGGAACTTTAAATTGCTTTTCAATTTGCTTGATGTGGTTATAATCTTCTTCAGAATAAACTCCAATGTAAACACTGTTCAACATGTGCCAATTTCCATTTTCGTCTTTCCGTTTCTTACTTGCTTTGTTGATTGCTTTAATGATGTGGTCATCATAATCTCCAAAGCCAAAACCATAAACAATTAATGAACCTTCAATTGCAGTTAGAGTTTCGTAACAGAACGAAAGATACTTGTTGTGCATGATGTGTGTCAACTTATCTTTTCCGCTTCCCGCTGTAACGAAAATCGGATATTCCTTTTTCTCCATTCGTGCTTTGATATTTTCCAAAAGCCAATGTTCGCTTGTATATTGCTCTTTTACTATATCAATTCCTGTGTCAAAAATTTGTAATGCGCCATGCAAATAATGAATTACCTGAATGTCTTTATACTTACCCCATCTCAACTCTGAAACATTCATGTCTTCGGGTTTAACCCATTCGTCAGTTTCCTCTACATCCCTTCCGAATCCATCAACTCTATTTTCAAGTTGATTCCTTTCTGTAACCCAGTAAAGAAGCAAGTCATAATTAGTTGTAAAGACCTGCCCGCCTTGTGAAAGAAATGAGTTTAAAAAATTAGCACATGTCTGACTTTTATTTTCAGGAATTGTGAAAACATGGTCGGGGTGTAATTCTTTTATCGCTTCAATCAAACTTGTTTTCAATGTTTCGCTTGCCTCTCTTATTTTCTTTACAATTTTTTTGTCTGCGCCAAATACTTCTGCGATTTGTGCTGCATTATCTAATTGCTGCATCAGCAATTCAAAGTTGTTTGTATTTACAATGTCAAATAGCTGTTGAAGTTCTTTATTTTTAATCCCATGAATAAATTTGCTGAGTGCGTTGTAAGAAAAAATGTTGTTGTCATAAGACATACTGAAACCATTTCCTAAAAGCAAATGTTTTTGTCTGTTCTTGAGATGTTTTACAACATCAGCGTATGACTGCAATTCTGCGTATGGTGGGATTTCTACTTTTGCCATATTCTTTTTGCTGTTGTTACATCAAGAACTCTGCCTCGTGGATTTGACTGCAATTTTGTCAGTGTAATGTAAAACTTGATAGTAGAACTGACCTTACGATTGAACTCTTTTAACTTTGCCTAATTAGGATATACAGGATACGGACGGACCGCTTGAAGATTGTTAAAAGAAAAGGTAAATCAAATTGCAGCAGTTTTCTTTTACTATAAATAATTTACATTTGCTCATCATTAATCAAAAACGAAATCAGATAGAAAAATATAAATAAGACATATAAGAATTTGCGTTAAGCTAATTCTCCACTACCGAAACTGGCAAGTTTGAAACAATGGAGAGAAAAAGCAGAAACGCTCACGCAATGCGTGGGCTTTTGCTTATCTCCATTGTGGTATGCCAGTACCCGGTAGTGAGTAGGTAGAATGACCCACGCAGATTTTTTGTGGCTGGCAACACAAAAAATGAATAAAAACGAACTTATTTCAAAAGTCAAGGGGCTTGATGCGCTCACCCTTGAAGAAAAATCACAACTTATAGATTTAATAAACCGCAAGCGATACGGGCTTGTGTGGGAAGATAAACCGGAGGAAGCGGAAGAACTGTTGAATGAAGCCTTGCCGGTATTATCTGAAGTAAAAGAAAGAGCAATTATTTATCAACCTGAAAAGGACGAATCGCAAGCCCCAAATCATATTTTGATTGAGGGCGATAACCTTCATGCGCTTACTTCACTTTGCTTTACGCATGAAAATAAAATTGATGTAATCTACATTGACCCTCCCTATAATACAGGCAATAAGGATTTTCGTTATTACGACAGTAGATATGATGAAGCAAGAGATGTAGATAAAGAAAATCCTTTTCGGCATTCAATGTGGCTATCATTTATGAGTAAACGAATGAAGCTTGCCAAACGCTTACTTAAAGATACTGGAGTTGTTTTTATTTCAATAGATGATAACGAACAGGCACAATTAAAGCTGCTTTGTGATGAAATTTTTGGCGAAACAAATTTTATTGCTGAACTGGTTTGGAAAAAGAAACAAGGAGGTGGCAATGACTCGACTTTTTTTGTAATTGAGCATGAATATGTTTTCTGCTATGGTAAAAACAAGGATTATTTTAAAATAAACCTTGATGCTGCACATGAATTAAGTGATGCTTTATATCCTTTTAAGGATGAAGAAGGAGAATATGGCTTAGTTACGCTTGATAAATCATCTATTAGATATAGCGATTCTTTGGTATTTGAAATTAAAGACCCAGATGGTAATTCATACTTGCCAAGAAATATAAAAGGTAAAAAATCATGCTGGCGATGGGGAAAGAAAAAAGCAACAGAAGAGTATGATAAATTGGTTTTTAAGAATGGAAAAGTTTATACTAAATATTATAGACCATTAGGAGTTGTTCCGAAAAGTATTTTATACGAAACTCGTTTTGGACGAACTGAGTCAGGGAAAGATGCAATAAATGAAGTATTAGGAAATACTTTGTTCTCATATCCCAAACCAGTCGAATTAATAAAACACATCATAGGAGTATCCTCGCAAAAGGAATCAATAATCCTCGATTTTTTTGCTGGTAGTGGCACAACGCTTCATTCTACTATGATTTTAAACGAGGAAGATGCTGGAAAAAGACAATGTATTTTGGTGACGAATAATGAAAATAAAATATGTGAAGAAGTAACATATCTCAGAAATAAAAAAGTAATAGAAGGTTATACTAAACCTAATGAAGAAAAAGTTGAAGGACTACTGAGAAATAATTTTCGCTATTACAAGACGGCTTTTGTTAGCAGAGAAAAAACACTGAAAAATAAAAGAGAATTAACCGAATTCGCAACGGAATTACTTTCTATAAAAGAGAACTGCTACACTGAAATAAAAGGTGGAAAACAAATCAAGATTTTTCAGGAGAAAGGAATAGCAGTAGTTATCATTTACGATGATATTCATATACCTGCTGCTATTGAGTTGATAAAGAAAATGTCGCATGAACTGACCATTAAGGTTTATGTTTTTGCAGAGGGGCAAGACCCCTATACAGAAGATTTTTATGAAGTAGGGGAAAGGGTGCAACTATGCGCTTTGCCTGATGCTATCTACAAAGCATTTCAGAATATACTTCCCAAGAAAAGGAAAATCAGAAACGAGGTTACAGAAGAAGTTTAAGAAAGAGTTATGCAGTTAAAAAACCTTGAATACAGAGATGATGCTCTCAAACTACTGAAAAAGCATTTTTATTCTCTATTACCCGAAGTAAATACTCGGAATAAAATCGTTTTTAAAGCACCCACAGGTTCGGGTAAAACTGTAACGATGGCAATACTTTTGCGCGACCTTGTGAATGAGTTGCCTAACCGCTTTGATATTCCCAACCGCAATATAGCCTATATTTGGATTGCGCCTAACACGCTGCATTTACAGAGTTACGAAAGCCTCAAACATTTTTTTGAAGAAACGAGGGATATTCGCACCATGCAGTTTGAGGATATTACAGATGATAAACTAAGCCCAAATGAACTGTTGTTTCTGAATTGGCAGTCTATCAGCAGCGAGGACAATTTATATGTGAGAGAAAGTGAAACAGATAAAACACTTTATACTTACATACAAAACACAAAAAATGACAACACCGAAATTGTATTAATACTTGACGAAGCACATTTGTTCGCCAGTAAAGGAGAGAAAGCTAAAGTAGTTCTGTCAAAAATAAATGCAAGAATTGAAATTGATGTTACTGCTACTCCTGACCCAAGAATTGTTTCAGATTACCATGTTATCATAAACAGGAAAGATGTAGTCAAAGAACAAATGATAAAAAAGGGTGTCAATCTTAACCCTCATATAAAGGATGCAAAGCAACAGACTGAGGAAAATGCAGATATTGTATTGCTGAAATATGCTTTAGCAAAAAGAAACGAGTTAGCAGAAAAATATAAAAAGCAAGGCAGTAAAATGAACCCTTTACTGCTTATTCAACTTCCGTCCGAGTCGGCAAAAATTACAGATAAGGACAACGAAATTAAGCAGCTTGTAAAAGATTACCTCTTTACGCAGGAGATTACAGAAAGCAATCACCAACTTGCAGTTTGGATGAGTGGCAGTGATAATAAAGTAAACCTGAAAGGAATTTCTGAAAACGACAGTATTGTTAATGTTTTGTTATTCAAACAAGCCATTGCATTAGGTTGGGATTGTCCGAGAGCGCACGTTTTACTGATATATCGAGAATTGCAGCAAGAAAGTTTTACAGTTCAAACTTTAGGTCGGATTTTGCGGATGCCTGAACAAAAGCATTATACAGATGAATCATTGAATTACGGTTTTGTTTACACTAATCTTGAACAGAAATACATCAAGATTGAACCGGATGAAATGGACTATATCTCTTTTAATAAGTCAGAAAGGAAACCAATATACAACGACCTTAATCTGCCGTCCTATTACATTGAGAGTATTCTTCAACGAAACAGGATAGGATTGCATTTCAGAGAAACCTTGTTTGAAGTTGCCCTTGAAATGTTTCCGGGACTTACTTTGGAATCAAAAGACGGAGAGCCTTTCTATTCGCTGAATTTGAAAACAGTAAAGGAGAAAAATTACTTTGAAGTAAATGTAGCTGACATTGACATCGAAATTCCCTCTGATGTATTAATTGAAGCAGTGCAGGAATCGACTATTGAGATAGTGGAGAAAGCGCATTTTGCTAAAACAGCATATCAGTTAGAGAAGTTGTTCAATAAATTTTGCATTGATAGCTGCGGAGAATATCAGAAAGATGCTTCTTGGGAAAGGATAAAGTACCATCTTAAACTCTTTCTGACCGAGTATTTCAATTTTGAAGATAAAACGATTTACAAAATTGTTTTGCATAACAAACAAGTGTTTACCGACCTTATAAATAAAGCCCGTGAACTCTACGCTGCAATGATGGAAGAAAAGGCAAAGACTAAAACTTCGGATGTGAAAGAGCTTTGCTGGGAAGTGCCTGAGTTCCGTATTTACAATAATAACTTTGTAAAGCATGAAGTTGATAAAGCCATTCTTGACCCATTATTTCTGAGAAATAATAACGGCTATTTATCTGACAGCAAAACAGAATTTGACTTTATTCAGTTCTTGGAAAGCAATAAGTCAAACATTGTTTGGTGGTATAAAAACGGAACTGAACGTAAAGCTGACTTTGCCGTTCCTTACATAAACAGCAGAAGCGAGAAGTCATTGTTTTATGTGGACTTTGTAATTTTATTTAATAGCGGAACTCTTGGTTTATTTGATACCAAAACACCCGAATCAGATAAAGATATGGTGGCAAAGCATAATTCTTTGAATGATTATATTTCGGAAAGGAACAAGTCAGGAAAAGTAACTGTTGGTGGTATAATCATCAATAAAGATGATAGCTGGAGATATTCTAAAGAGAAAATAGAAAACGGTTATGATGTAACGGGGTGGGACATATTTAATCCGGCTAAGAACTAATTTTATATTGTAGTATATCCACTATTTCTGTAAAAGGGTTTTAATTAGTTACCTGTAATCTTAACAGGATTACAAAAGAGTTTGTTTTTTGATAGTTACAGCGCAGGACTTTTCGGCTAACCCAAAACATACTCTTGTGAACTTGGTTAAGCGTAAGAGCAAGAAAAGCAGCCAACAAATAATGATAGTGGCAAACGTGATGAAGAAAAATTTTATGCCTATGCTCCAGTTTTGTTGCACTACAAAATAGCCCAAACAGATAATTACAGTTTGGTGAAGAATGTAAACAGGATAAACCGATTCATTTAAGAGCGACAGAAATTTACCTGAAGTGTTCATGTATTTTTTTGCCAACGCTAACAGTGTCAATATCCATAGCCATGAATTGGCGGCTTTGATAAAATTGAACGTGTTGTAAACGAAATCTCCCTTTTCCATTTGCGGAAAATTCCATTTTATGAAATAGGATAATGTGGTGAGCAGGACAACAGCTACTGAAAGCGGAATAAGTTTGTTTTCAAAATACTGCCAATACTTTTTTTGGTTGATGGCAAAGCCCGCCAAGAACACCAACCAGTAGAAGAAAAACATTGCAAGGTCGTTTACGATGTTTTGAACTCCGAGTGAGTGCGGTTTGAGCAAGACTACAACAATGGCTAAAGGAATTGCATAAAGAAATACTCCGCCTTTGCTCATTATTTTTTCCATTACTTCTGCTTTGTGTTTCTTTATTAACGTGAAAAGCGGAACGGATAAAATGGAATAGATAAGCAGGTAGGCAACAAACCAGAGGTGATTCCAACTGATGTTTCCATAGGGATAAAATCCCGTTGAAAAAGATTGCAGATAAAAACTGCCGAATGATTCAAACGCGAAACCTTGTGAGAGGCGTTCAAAATAAATTTGTGGCGGCACGATTACCAATACTCCAAAGAGAAGCGGAATGAGCAAACGCTTTAACCTTTCTTTTATGTAATCGGAATTATTTCGGAATTGCAGGGCAAAACTTGTTCCTACTCCCGAAATGAAAAAGAGAAGTCCCAACCGCCAACCGTGAATGAAGAAAACAAATTCTTCTATGAGCGCACTCAATTCATTATTCTTGATTGGAAAATTGGATTGTGCTGCGAAAATGAGTGCGCTATGAAAGAAGATGAGAACGATTACCGCAAGGAAACGCAGACGGTCAATATAATAGAGACGTTGGGTTTCCATCAGTTCAGGTTCATCAGTTTAACGGTAACTGAATTGCTTGCAGGGTTTACCACAAAAGAGGTTTGCTGAAATGAAGGTGTGCCGCAAAACTCACTTGGTATGTTTGAAAAACCGTAGTCCTCTTTTGGCGAGCCAAACCAACTTTTGTCAAATTCTTCGTTTGCGTTTTTGTCGTGAAAGGCAACTATTGAATACGTTCCCGCAGGAAGTTTATCAATGGTGATGTTTACTTCTCCTGCTGTTGCCTTGCCTTTGATGTGCTTGAATGCTTTTGCAGGATTGGTGGGATAGCCCACTGCCTGATTGAAAAGCAAAACGTGGATGTTTCCCTCGGCAGTTTTTACGCTTGAAACTTTGACCTTGAGGGAAATTTCGTTGGGCGTTTGAAATTTGTTTGCAGTGAACGAATACATTACCAGCATTACTGCGACTGCGAGAACGGTTTTGAAAATTGATTGTGTTTGCATTTTGAGAGTTTTAATTGTTTATGATTGAATTATCGGGCACAAAGATGAAGTGCCGCAACCCCGATGGGGTGAAGGTTGTAGTAAACTGAATAGGAAATGTAGTGAGTGGGGTAAGCGCGTGGTGAACGGCTTATTACATTATGTCTAAGAGGTCGCGGATTTGCTGAATGTGGGCGATAATCTCTTTTCCTTTTGCGCGTGAAACGGGAATTTCAACATCGGTGTTTTTCATTTGCAGTTTGTAACCGTTGGTGTTTCCGCTGATGCTTTCTATTGCCTGAACATTGATAAGGTATGAGCGATGGCAACGAACAATGAACTGGTTGGTGAGTTGGGTTTCTACATTCTTTAAGGTAACTCTCAATAGTTTCTTGGCAATCTTTCCGTTTTCGTTCCAGTAGATTTCTGAATAGTTATCCATTGCTAGAATGTAAACCAAGTCGGTGAGGTTTAAACTGAATGTTTCGTTGGTGTCGGTTTGAATGGTTGTTTTGTGGTCAAGCTGTTTTGGTTGCTCTTTGATGGTTTGAATTTCACTCAACTTTTTATTGATTTCAAAGGCATCGGCAAGGTTTTGTTTGAGTAAATTGTTTTTGGCAAGTATGGTTATTACTATTAAAGGGATTAAACCTGTGAGGACTACTTCGCGTTGGGTTTTTATGAAAAGAGATATGAAATTGATGTCGCACTTAAAAAGCAGGGAATTGATTACGGTAAACAGAATGCCTAATGATAAAAAGAGCCAAGCATTAAAGAGAATGTATTTGAGAAGTGTCCAACGGGTGAGTTCAAACAGGGCGGGAAATAGTTTTGGAATGAGAATGAGGTTTGCATAAAGTGCAATGAAGCAGAAAACACCCCATTGAATGTTGTTGATTAGGGTGTTGTTGGGGTTTTCAAATGGGGTGTAGAGCGTAAGAAAAAGCGTTACAAAGATGCTTGTGGTAAGAATTAGAATGATGTTTTTCCTGTTGTCGTTAAGGAAAAAAGGGAACGGCTTATTTATCAATTGCAGCATATATTATCTTTTGACTGCAAATGTAAGGGGTGTGGTGATTTGCAGCGGCAAAATGTAGTGAGCGTATGCTTTTTTGAAGTGAACGGGGGTTAATTGCTTCGTTATTTCTTCAATTCCCTTGCTTGCTAAGCAGTATGTGAGTCCTGAACTTCTACATTCCTTCCCAAAGTTTTAAATCTGTCTCCGTTCTGCTGAAGAACCATGATTGTAATATTTCCTGTCTCACTGGTTTTTAAATCCTGCACTGTCCCCGATTTACCCTTGTGAGTTCCACCAACAACATTACAGAAGTCGCCATTTTTTAAATTTAATTTTTCTTTAAATGCCATGATGGTTATTTTAGTTTGATTGTCTTTTGAAACTGCAAAATAAAAAGTTCTGGGTGGTGTTGAATGGTGTTGTGTGGTCTTCGGTTACACATTTTATTTTTTCAAAACCGTTTTGTAGTTCGGCTGTCAATGTTTCTTCGGTGTATTGTTTAATGTCAAGTCCGCTACATTTTTTTGGTCCGCAATCGCTAAACGTTCCAATTGTAACAACACCGTTTTCTTTTACGGCTTGTCTTGCAGTTGAAAGATACTTTACAATTTGTGGTTCGGTGGTAAGAAAATGAAAGGCTGCACGGTCGTGCCAAAAGTCGTAAGTGGTTGTAGGCTGAAATTCGGTGATGTCGCTGACAATCCAATTGACTTTGGCGGCTTTGCCGCCAAGTCTTTTTTTTGCTTTTGTCAGCGCTTCATTGCTGATGTCAAGAACGGTGATATTTTGAAAACCTTCGTCAAGCAGATAGTCAACCAGTTTGCTGTCGCCACCGCCAACGTCAATAATGTTGGCTTGCTTGTCAAGTTTGGCAGTATGCACAAAGTCCAAAGAGGTTTTTGGAAGTTCTTGTGTCCAGCTTACTTGGTTGGGTTGCTTGGTTGAGTAGATATTGTCCCAGTGTGTTTTTTGTTGTTCCATAATTCAAAGGTAGGATTTTGATTCGGAAGTAAAGAGGGGGGTAAATGCGCAGTAGTAAATTGAGGTATGCTTTTTTTCCTGTTGATGACAAATGTTTGTTTTTTGTTTTAAAAATAAAAATAAAGGAAGATTAAATTAAACTTAATTTCCTACTTAAAAAATAATATCATTGCACTGATTTTTAGATTTATGCAGGAAGAAGATTACTGGCACAAACACGAGCGCATTCAAAAAACTTCTGATAAAATTGTAACTGTAGTTACTATGGTTGTAATACTTATTTTTATTTCGTTAGTCGCTATTACATGGAAGTAGCAGCAGCAAGTTATCCGTTTAATTTAGTTGAAAATGCTTGGAGTCTGAAAAAGATGATGCTTCAGAATAAGCTGATTATGGTTTACAGTGACCATATTACTCCCAAAAGTTTTGAATACCTGATGCACCTTGCCGAAGATAAACTGGCATATTTTAATACTGACTTAAAAAACAAAAAGAAGATACTGCACATTTTGGTGGAGTCGTTACAAAACATTGCTACACATGGTTACAAAGACAGTAGTAATACAGTTGCTTCGCTTTTTGTAATAGGGTTGGATGATGAAAAGAAATTTTTTGTTCTTGCAGGAAATACGGTTACGCATGAAAGCAAAGAATACCTGCGCGAAAAGTTAGACCACCTGAACAGTCTTAATGCGGATGAACTGCGAATGTTTTACAAACATTCCATTCAGACTAATAGTTTTACGGACAAAGGCGGTGCTGGACTCGGCTTTATAGATATTATGCGGAAATCGCAAAGTAAACTGCATTATCATTTTTCGCCTATTAATGAAGAGCATTCTTTCTTTACTTTTAAAGTGGATATAAATCCGAAAAGCGAGTAATGAGTTTAAACACTGCTTATCCAAGTAAATTTAGTTCTGTTGCCGAACAACTTATTAAACTTACAACGGGTGAGCATATTGTTCTTGAAAAAGATAAATGGGAGTCGGATTATAGTCCTGCATCGTTTCTTCAACGGCTTTCAAAACGGGAAGGAAAAAAGTATTCGTATCGCAGGATAAATGAAGATACGGCTTGGCGGATAACGAGAATTGAATAGTAAATGTATTTTTGCATCATCTGATTTTAACGTATGCCAATTTTAAGAATTGCTGGAAGTGATACAACCCCTGAAATAAGTTTTAATGCTTTGACAGGTGTATTAAATCTTGAAGGTCGCTCTATTCTAAATAATCCTGAAACTTTTTACCAACCGCTTTTAAACTGGCTTGACAAGTATTTAACTGACCCACGCCCCAATACAACACTGAACATCAACCTTGAATATGTCAGCACTTCTTCTACTGAATTTTTGTTTTCATTATTAAGGCGAATGAAAAAACTTAATGAAGCAGGTAAAACAGTCAGTATTAACTGGAACTATCAGGAAGGTGATGAGGATATGAAAGAAACGGGTGAGGAATATGCTGATGCTACTGGATTGACCTTTGCTTATGTTGAACAGGAATAAATTAATTGTAAGGTAAACTTGTGTATGCCCACGCAGTTTACCTGTTTGTCAGGTTTTGGTTTGAAAAAAGTGCAAACAGGTAAAAAAGAAAACCCCGCGATTAGCGGGGTTTTCTTTTTGCAGTGTCAGGTAACCAACCTGACAAATAATACCTACAAACCAATGAAGAAGATGCAAAAGTAAAAAAGTTTGGAAGCGCACAAAGGTGTCAACGAAGAATCATTTTGAATTAGATTTAATTTCTGATGAAAGAATATGCTCCGCATGTATTTGACCTTTTGCTGTTAGTCGTGCTTTAATTGTAATGTCAGCTATAGTATAAGGTTTGCGATGTCCTGTTTTGCCAAGTAGTTTGTAGTCGTCTGTAACCTCAATAAGTCCAATGTTGTCAAACTGCCTGATGGTGTCGCGTATTTCGTATGTGTCAAGTCCGCTGTCGGTGAAGATGTGATTGACGGTTACAAACTTGCCACTCTTAATATGGTTGTAAAGAAAGAGAAGTAATTTTCTCTGCATTGTCATTTATAGTATCTTATGAAGTTTATAAGGACTATAAAACTTAGCGGTGGCAAGGCAAAGACAAATGGGTGTAAATGCGCATAGTGTTATGGAATCAGAGGTCAAGTCCGTTAGGTCGTTGAACCGGGCGAAAAACGGTAGTTCAAAGGTTATCATGTTGAAGTTTTCAGAGGCGCTTTAGTTTTCTATAGTTGTTTTATTTTTACTAAAATATTTCTTCATTGCTTTCTCACCAAAAGTGTAGAACACCACAGGCGTTACAATCATGTCTAAAAGTGTGCTGCTGATAAGTCCGCCAAGAATGACGGTGGCAACAGGATAGAGAATTTCTTTTCCTGATGCCTGTGCATCTAAGGTGAGCGGAATTAGTGCAAGGGCTGCAACAAGTGCTGTCATTAAAACTGGAACTAATCTTTCTAAAGAGCCGCGAATAATCATTTGCTTGCTGAATGTTTCGCCTTCGTGTTCCATTAAATGGATATAGTGCGAAATCATCATAATGCCGTTGCGTGATGCAATGCCTGTGAGCGTAATGAAGCCTACCAGAGTTGCAACTGAGAATGTTCCGCCTGTAAGCAATACGGTGATTACACTTCCAATCAATGCCAAAGGAATGTTAAGCATGATTTGCATGGTAATTTGTGTGGATTTGAAATGCGAATAGAGGACAAGAAAAATTCCGATTACGGAAAAGATGCTTAGAAAAAGAATGAGGCGTGATGCTGATTTCTGACTTTCAAACTGCCCTCCGTATTGCACGAAATAACCTTCGGGCAGTTTTACTTTTTGTGTGATGGTGTTTTGAATTTCCTGAACAGTTGTTCCTAAATCTCTGCCCTGCACGTTGCAACTAATGGTGATTTTGCGCTGTGTATTTTCGTGCATGATGCTGTTGATTGCAGTTGTGTTTTCAATACTTGCGATTTGCTGTAATGGAATAAGCGTTCCGTCAGGCGCATCAATTAAGGTATTGCGGATGGCTTCAATGTTAGTGCGCTCTTCATCGGTAGTGCGAAGCAGAATATCAAAGGTTTTGTTGCCGTCTAAAATTTGTCCTGTTACTTTCCCGTTGTAAAAAATTTCCAAGTCCTCTGCCACTTTTCCCGCCTGCAAGCCGTAACGCTGCAACGCTTCGCGGTTTACTTTTATTAAGAGTTGGGGAACCATTACCTGTTTTTCAATCTGCACATCTACCACTCCGGGAATTGATTTTATGGTTTCGGAAATTTGATTGGCATTGGTTCTTAAATCTGTGAGGTCGTTGCCAAAAAGTTTTATGGCTACCTGTGCGCGAACTCCTGAAAGCAGATGGTCAAGGCGGTGAGAAATGGGCTGCCCTACATTTACGGTTACGCCTTTGAGAATATCTAATTTACTGCGGATGTCGGCAAGAATTTCGTTTCGTGTTCTTTCTGTTCCTGTTTTGAGCAACACATCAATTTCGGAATTTGAAACGGGTTCAACGTGTTCATCTAATTCTGCTCTGCCTGTTCTGCGGCTTACATATTCCACTTCGGGAACTTGCAGCATCAGCTCTTCTGCCATAGTTCCTATTTTGTTGCTTTCCTCTAATGATGTTCCTGCGGGAGTGGAAAGATTGATGGTAAAAGAACCTTCATTGAATGGTGGTAGGAATTCTGTTCCGAAAAACGGAACGATGCTGATGGATGCGATGATGATAACGATTGCAGCAGTGATAATTGTTTTTGGTCGTGCCAAACCCCAATGCAATAATTTGGTGTCTTGTCTTTTGAGGAAACGCACTAACCAACTTTCTTTTTCGCTGTGTTCATTTTTTCCTTTCAATAAATACGAACACAAAACGGGGGTAACAGTAAGCGAAACAACAAGCGATGCAATAATAGAAGTGATGTAAGCAATGCCAAGCGGTGCAAAAATCCGCCCTTCCATGCCCTGCATATAGAATAGGGGAATGAAAACCAAGACCACAATAATAGTTGCATACACGATTGAGTTGCGGACTTCGCTGCTGGCATCATACACTACCTGTAAAAGCGGTTTTGGATTTTGCAGTTTCTTATTTTCGTTGATGCGCCTGAAAACATTTTCTACGTCCACAATTGCATCGTCCACCAATTCACCAATGGCAATGGCTAAACCACCAAGAGTTAGCGTGTTGATGCTGAAACCAAAGAGTTTGAATATAATGGCAGTGATAACCAATGACAGCGGAATTGCCGTTAGTGTGATTACGGTTGTTCGGAAATTGAGCAAAAACAAAAAGAGAATGATAACGACAAGAATAAATCCATCACGCAGGGCTGCTTCTACATTAGAGAGTGCAGTTACGATGAAACTTTTTTGCTGAAAGATTTTGGAATTGAGTTTGACATCTTTGGGTAAGGAGGTTTGCAGTTCTGCTAATGCTTTTTCTACTTCATCTGTCAAAGCAACTGTGCTATAAGCAGGTTGTTTTTCAATAGTGAGAATGACAGCCGATTTTCCATTGATACTTGCATCGCCCCGTTTTTGTGCAGCCCCGAATTTTACTTCCGCCACTTGTGAAAGCAATACAGGCAAACCCGAACGGTTGGAAACAACGGTGTTTTTTAAGTCATCTAAATTGTAAGCGCGACCTACATTTCTAATCAGCACCTCGCTTCCGTATTGATTAAAGAAACCGCCCGTGCTGTTTTGGTTGGTAAGTTGTAATGCCTTGTCCACATCATCAATAGAAAGATTGAACTGTTTGAGTTTTGCGGAAGAAATCAACACCTGATACTGCAAGCGTTCGCCACCAATGGAAATGACCTGTGAAATTCCCTTGATGCTCATAAGCCGTCTACGGATGGTGAAGTCGGCAAGGGTGCGGAGTTCTGCGGATGAAGTGCTGTCGGCAGAAATACCGACCATCATAATTTGACCCATGACGGAAGAAATGGGACCCATTACAGGGGTGATGCCGTTGGGCAGTTGAACGGTTTGCAGTTTTTCAGCAACTAATTGACGAGCGCGAAAAATATCGGTGTTCCAGTCAAACTCAACAAACACCATTCCTATACCGATAGCCGAACTGCTGCGGACTGCTTCCACACCGGGCGCACCGTTCAACGCAATTTCAACAGGCATGGAAACCTGTGTTTCAATTTCTTCGGGTGCCATGCCATTGGCTTCCAAGAAAATTGTAACACGCGGACGGTTGAGGTCGGGCAACACATCAACGGGCAAACTGATGATGGTGAAAACGCCATACACTATAAGCAGCGCAGCAAAAGCAACTACAAAGAGGCGGTTTTCAAGCGAAAATTTGATGAGTTTGTTGAGCATGAGTTATCGATTAGTAAATGGCAATGCGATTTGATTTAGTGCTTGTGTGAATGTTCGCTGTGGTCGTGGTCGGTTTTCACTTCTGTTACTTCGCCTTGTTCCACTTTAATAAAAAAGTCGGTGGTGTGCAGCTTGTCGTCTGCCATGAATTGCAACCAAACGCGATAAGTCCCTGCGTTTTCAAACGTGGTATGAAAGTGAAGAATAGTTCCTTCTACTTCGGGGTGCAGATGCACGTATTCTTTTGTGTCGGTTTTGATGGCAACCATGTGTCCTTTTGCACCGAGGTATTTTTGCAGTTGGTTTACATCAAAGGTTTTTCCGTTTTTGGTAAACACACCGTCAAAATGAATGGCTTTGTTGGCAATGAAAACACCATCATCGGGTTTGAGTGTAATGGTGAAAGCATCGCTTGTTGCTGTGTTTTGAATAGTGCTGTAAGTTTTGGCGGTAACGGTTTTACCTTTTACTGCTACATCTATTTTCTCCAATTGATTTGTGCTGCCGCTTGGTTTGTAATCAGCATAAAGAAAGTAGTTGCCACCGTTAGGGAAAGTTTCTTCTACTGTAAAAGAGCCGTCTGCCTGGTATTCGGGGTGAATGTGATTGAACCAAGATAAATCTTCGCTCACTAAAATCAGGTGGATTTTCTTTTCGTGCTGCACTTCTAAAGGAACGGCTGCGCTTGCGTTGTCTTTGTTTTTTGGTGTGAATGCAAGTGTTGCGGGTTTACCTGCTTCAATAGTTTGCGGTGAAGAAGTGAACTGCATTTGAAAATTACCCTTTGATGTAGTTCCATCAGAATGAACGAGTGCCATTCCGCATTTGCTGCATTTTTCGCCTTCATGTCCTGTAACTTCGGGGTGCATGGGGCAGGCGAAAATGTGTTCGTGGTGTTCGCCTTCACCGTGCTGATGTTCTTCGGTTTGGGCAGTTGAATTTTCTTTGTTGCTGCTGTTATTGCAGGAAGCAAGAAAAAGCGAAGCGGCAATGGCGCACATCGCAGTTAGTGTTTTAAATTGGTTGTTCATTTTATTTTTGTTTTTAATTGTTTGGAAATTATTGGTTGAGATAAATCATTTTGAGTTGATAACTGGCGTTGGTTACTACGCGCTCACCTTCTTCTACACCTTTGATGATGCTGGTGTAAGAGCCATTGTTTTCGCCTAACTGCACATAGCTGACAGTGTATTTTTCGGCTGCATCTTTAATGAACACAACGGGCTTGCCGTTTATTTCGGTGATGGCAGAATTGGGCAAAGAAATCTGTTGTGAATTTTCGGAAGCAAAAACACGGATGTTTACAAACTCACCTATTTTGAAATCGCTATCGGGGTTGCCCAACTCAAACAAAACACGCTGCGACTGGTTGGTGGCGTTTATTTCCTGTGCGAGAGAAAGGAGTTTTACTTCACTTGTTTTGTGGCTGTCGTTAGCGCATTCAATAGAAAATTTTGCGCCCTGTTTTACTTTGGCGGCATCTTTGTCAAATACCTGCGCTTCGGCATAAATCTGTGAAAGGTTGGTGATGGTAAAAAGTGTTTCACCTTCATTTACTGTTGCGCCTATGGATAGTTTGAAGTTGGCAACAATGCCGCTAATGGGTGCGGTGAGCGAAATTGTTTTTCCTGAATTGCCGGTGAATAGTTTGAGGTTGGCTTCTGCTTTCTGCAAACGTGCGGTGGCTTCATCCACATCGCGTTTAGCTGCAATGTCCTTGATGGAATTAAGGCGGTCAAATTCTTTTTTGGCTGCATCGTATTCGGCAGTGAGGTTATTTTTTTCTGCCAACATATTTACCTGCGTTCCTGCATCAATGTTTTGTTCAATGACGGCTAAGGATTGCCCTGCTTTGATTTGTTCACCTACACGAACATTGAGCGAAATCATTTTTCCGTTTTGAGGAGTAGTAACCAATGCCTGACCGTTGCTGCTCGGAATAATTGTTCCGAATAGTTTTGTGCTTTCAGTAAAAGAGCCGACAGCAATTTTTTGAGTGAATACATTAAACAGGAACTGTGTTTCTTTCGGAACTGAAAAGGAGTTGGAAAAATTGTTTCCTGATTTTTTTGCTCCGTGGTCATCATCACCATGTGCGTTTGATTGAACAACGGGTAAAAGACAATTAACAGCAAGTAGAAAAACAGCGATGGAGCTTTTGCCTGTTTTAGTATTTCGTTTTTGTAAAAGAACTCCGAGACCTAAACCGATAATAAGCGCAAGGGCAACCAATAACCAAGTTTGCCAATTAGCAAAAGCGGATTGCTTGCTTTCTTCTTCTGCATGTGGCAATTCTTTTCCCGCTTCAATGTTTGAAAGTAAAATGAGGTCTGCACCTAATGCGCTGTTGATGCTTACTGCCAAGGAATACTTTTTCATTTCGGGGAAATTTGTTTCTACCGAATAAGTGCCTTCGCCTGTTTGTTTGGCAGTAAAGACAAGTTTGCTGTCTTCCTGTGCTGTAATTTTTAGTTCGGCTTTGCCGACAGGTTTGTTGGTAGCGTATTCGCTCACAAACAAAGTGAGATGTGCGGGTTCACCAATGTGAATGGGTTCGTAGCGCAATAGCAATTCGTATTTGTCGGACACGGCTTCGGATGAAAAGTATTTTTGCTGCTGACCTGTTGCAGTTGGTTTTTCATCACCGTGCGTGTGGTCGTCTCCGCCACTGGCAAAAAGCAAAGTGCAATTTGCAATGAGCAAAAAGAGAAGTGTAACTGCTTTTGTTTGAATTGTTGTTTTCATTATTGACCGTTTAAGTAGTTAATGTTTATGATGGATTGATTGTAGCTGCGAAGTGTTTCCAAATATTTTACCTGAATGTTGTAAGCATCCGAAAGGGTTCGCAGATAAGCGATGTAATCTGTTTGTCCTGCTGAAAATATTCTGCCAGATGAGGTAATTAAATCGTCTGCTTGTTTCAAACCTGTGGTTTCGTAATAGGCAAGTGATGTTTGGTATTTAATGGCATCGCCTTTTGCCTGTTGCATTTTTGCCGTAAGGTTTTGCTGCTGTGCCAAAGTGTTTTGCTGTGTGATTTGCAAATTGGTTTTTGACGCTTTTATAGCTGCGCTATATTGCCAAAACCAAATTGGTATGTTAATACCTGCGCGAAGGCGCAAAGGAATTTCCGTATTCTTCAAGCCCTGGTTCATGTAGCCGAATGAAAAGCCGGGCAATGCTTTGTTCTTTTCTAAAGCAAGCGACTTTTTAGCTACTGATTGCGTTTGCGTGTAGTATTGAATAAAAGGAGTGCCAACTATTGTTGCGCTGTCGGTAGTAATGCCTGTAATTAAAAACGTTGCGCTGCCCTTGCTGAATGGAGTTGTTGCAATGTTGTCGGCAACACCTGTGTAAAGTTGTAATTGCTGTAAGGCAATTTGTGCATCGGTTTGGGCTTGCACATATTGATTATGCACTTCACCGTATTGTGTGGCGGCAAAAGTTTTAGCAACAAAATCAATTTGCCCTGCGGTGAATTGTCGTTCGGCTGCATCGGCAATGCTGAAATAAATGCTGTCCTGCTTTTTAAGTTGCTGCAAAATTTGATTGGCAAACTGTAAACTGAGGTAAGCGGATTTTACCTGTTGCTTTACTTCGGCTTCGGTCAGTGTTTTTCCTTTCTCTGCTAAAACTGTTTGCTGCTTGGCAAGTTGCCCCTGCTTTACATACACCGATGGAAATTCAAAGGACTGCAAAACTCCAACGGTCATAAATTCTCCGGTGGGGCTTTCCAAAGTAATGTCGGGATTGCGTAAATTGAAACTTGTTCCCTGTAATTGTTTTTGCTGTTTAACCTGTAAGGTAGCGGCATTGAGCAAAGGACTTTTTTTGAGGGCAAGGTCAATTGCTTGCTGCTCTGTAAGTGTGGTTTGCGCGGATAAGAATTGAGCGCAAAACAAAAACGAGAGCGTAATAAGTATGTGAGCGTTGTGTTTCATTCTGTTATTGTTTAATGCCTTTATAAATGTCAATAGTGCCAAGCACAGTGTCAATTTTTTGGCAAACGGTTACTTGTGAAAAGCCCGCCTGACTCATGTATTCTGCTATCGTGCCTTTGGTGTTGGAAGTGGTGGTTTCAAAACCATCTAAAAACTGTACGATGTAAAAAAGCAAACGCATGAGCGGGTTTGATGCTTTACCCCAATCGGCAATTAGCATTTCGCCTTTAGGTTTCAACACGCGCAAACATTCCTTCATGGTTTTGAGTTTATCTGCATCGGTTAAATGATGGAGCATTAAAGAAGATGTAACGATGTCGGCATTGTTCTCATCAAAAGGCAAATTGTAGCTCATGTCCTGTCGGAAATAGACGTTGTCGCTTACTGTGTTCTTTTGATTGGCTATGCTGATAATGTTTTCGTCACCGTCAATTCCTATTATAAGGGCATCGGGAAATTTTTGGCTTAACATGAAGGTAAGTGTCCCCGTGCCTGAACCGATGTCAATAATTGATTTCGGATAGGGAACGCTTGCCTGATTAAGTAAAGCAGTTTTGAAAAATTTTTCGCGCAGAAAATTTTCTATCAGCCCATCATAGAATTTTGTGAGCCAATTGTATTTGAGTGCTGGGATGTATGTTTTGTTTTCCATTTCTATTTGAATTAGACAAATGCTAAAAGCAGTATGCGATTTGCGTTGAGCAAAAGCATGAGGCAACACGCAAACAGAAAATCTGAATGCTATGCCAGAGAAATAGAAAGCGGAGAACCTCTTAACCCATTGGGTTGAAGGGTGAATGTGAGATTTGGCGGTGGACTATCGGGATACCAGTCCACTTCTGTTACAAATGTTTCAATATAGAAATTAAACGCAGTCGGGGCAATAAGCAGAAAGTCTAAATGAAACTGAGAAACATCAGTGAGTTTGAATGAGGGTGTAACTACGTAGCTTCCGAAATCGGGTGCATGAACAAAGTGTGATGTGTGTCCATGTCCTTCGGTAGGAGCATGTTCGTGGTGGTGTGCGGTTTGTTCATGGTGGTGGTGAGTATTTGCCTCCTGTGTGTTTTTGTGGTGGTGGTGCGGAATTACAGCGTGCGATAACATCAGCAAGTAGGCTGAAAGCAAACTGAATAATATGAAATTTTTATTCCGCATCGGTTACAAATGTAAGGTTTTTAGATAAGTATAAGCATTGCGGCACTCATGGCAATCATCAGCGCATCTTCAATAATGGTTACGGTGCTCATGGGTAAATTAAAAACTGCACCCAAGCAAGCGCATTGAATTTTCTTTTTGTTTAATACGCTTTGCAATACACCAATGATGCTTACTGACATTACTATTAAAGTAGTGATGTTTGTAATAAACGGATTGAAGTTGGTGAGGTATGCAAGACCAAGAGCCAGTTCAATAAAGGGATAAATGTAGCCCCAAACCGGGATGCGTTTTGCCACAATATCATACATGGCGTAGCTATCGGCAAAACCTTTTAAGCCCAAAAGTTTGAAGAATGAAAAAGTGAGGAAGAAGCCCGCCATGAAAATCTGCATAAAGTGCATGGCGTGAATTGTCCCGTTGTGAAAGGATGCGGTGGATGCAATTACAGTGATGTAAGCAAAAATTAAAAGAATGGGTTTGTAGGTAGCGAACCAAGACTTTGTTTGCTCTGTTGCTTCGCTGTGATGTTCGGCTGTAATTTTGTATTTGCCGTTTTCACCGCCAATTGCCTTTTGTAATTCTGATAAAGCAATATGCTTTTCCATTGTGATGATTGCTGTTCCTTTTTCTTTTGAAACTTCGGCAGAAGTAACATCGGGTAAAGTGAGTAGTCCGCTTTTTACTTTGGCTTCGCAGTTAGCGCAAGTCATACCTGAAATGTTATAAGTGTGTGTCATTGTTTTATGAGTTTAAATTAACGACACAAAGTTGCGGCTAACTTGAGGAAAGGCTGTTATACAATTTTGGATTTGATTGGTATAATTTACAGTTCTTCAAGCGGTTTGCGTTTGTTCTCTTTCAGTTGTTTGAAGTGAGAAGGTGTAAGCCCTGTTACTTTTTTGAATTGCTTGCTGAGATGTGAAACGCTGCTGTAACCCATATCATCAGCGATTTGGCTTAGTGAAAATTCATCGTAAACCAATAACTCTTTTACTCGCTCAATTTTCTGTGCAATGAAATACTGCTCTATGGTTGTTCCTTCAACCTGCGTAAACAGATTGGTGATATAGGTGTAGTCGTGGTGAAGTTCTTTACTTAAATAATGAGAAAGGTTGGTTTTTAGTTGGCTGTTTTTATTCTGCACCAAATCCACAATAAGGTTTTTTACTTTTTCAATAATTCGGATTTTCTTGTCGTCCATCAAAGCAAAACCGAAGGAAAGCAACTGTTCATTGAGTTGGTTTTTCTTTTGTTCGCTTAGTTCTTCAGTAATTTCTACTTCACCCAACTCAACTGATTTAGTATGTAATCCGAATTTTTCAATTTCAGATTTTACAACCATTTTACAACGGTTGCAGACCATGTTTTTGATGAAGAGTTTCATTATTCTTCGTTTCTGATTTTATTGTGTTCAATTTTGTGGCATGTTGGGCAAGTCATTTTAAAATTTTCAGCTTTTATTTTCTTGTAATCCCCGTCTGGCATTTCAATTTCTTCGTGTAATTCCATAATTCGTAAAGCTGTTTTCCGCCCAAGTGTTTTTTCAAAGTCTGTATTGCAGTAGTTACATACTAAAGGTGTTCTTGTCAGTTTAGTATTGAATTTTCTGAAATGAATGCCCGTAAAGTATTTTTCACGAAGTAGATGTATCACGAAGTTAAAATGTCCATCGTTGTAGTTGTCAAACTTAAAAAGATGAGGATAATCCTCAAAAATAAGCTGTATTTCAGAAAACAACCACCAGCCCCAATAAGCAGTTTTTTTATTAATTCTTGTTGGTTGTTTAGTTTCATTTAGTGAAGGAAATTGATAAGCATATTTTTCAGGAATATGTGCAGCTTCATAAGATAAATGAATTGGTCTAAACCCAATTTGAAAACTACCTGTGTCATAAAGTTTCCTGTATTGTTTAGGAATTTCTGTTGGTTTAAGAGGTTCTGTCAAAATAATGCCATAACCTAAAATTCCGGGAAATTTTGAATGTCTTCCACCCCAGAGAATCGCAATATCTCCCTGCAAAATTAAATCCGTTTGTTTGTTTACAGCCAAATAATGATGTATTTGTCCATTTTCAACGAAGAAGTCCCGAAGGTCAACTGGTATATTTATTATCCAAGTTCTCATAGGTTTTCTGTTAGTAGTTTAAGTTCATCGTTAATAATTGTGACTTCTGTCCTGTTGTATTTATCCTCTGGATTTAAGGTTTCAACTGACATTATTTCTAATGCTTTTTTTGTCTTTATAAAATGCTTTAATTTGAGAAAATTAGAAATAGGAAAGTCTGCTTTCCCCGCCCATGTTTCATGGTAACCTACAAGTCCGTGTTTCTTTAGCAATAAGGTCAATTCTTCAATTACAGTATTTACAAAGTCAAAGTAATTACAGGTTGAATTAATGCAAATTTGTCCTTCATCTGCCTCGTCATATATATCAGAAATTGATGTAACTTGAATTACTAAGCTATCAAATGAGTTAAATTTTAATAACCACTTGTAACCCCAAGGTTCTCCTTGCCAAATGAAAGTCATTTCATTATCTGAAACATCTTCATTAAAATTTGTTGTCGCATATCCGGGGGTAATTTCAACAAGTCCCTCTAAAAGGTCAGCTAAAGGGTCGCACAAGTAACTCACTTCAAACTCTAAAAGTTGTTTGTCAATCTCAAGTTTTCCTGCTGCCCAGCCTTTTCCGGTAAATTTATATGTAAAAGTCATATTGTTTAATCTAAAATTTTATTTAAAGTTAATAGATGCTGTCTGCATATTGAATAGCCGCTAAATATGTAAAACAAAACTATGCTAATTTTCTCTTTTGTTTTTTATTATTATTCTTTAATTTCTGTTCCAACCCATCAATATCCTTACTCATTCTTTCAGGAGTAGTTTGATAATAAATCTGTGTCGTTTTTAAATCTCTGTGTCCCATCATTTTTGCAGCAGT